>NZ_CP109487.1:3726250-4402500 GCF_036227605.1 Streptomyces sp. NBC_01439
GCCGTCGTACTCGAGCTGGTGCGCGGTCTTGTCGTTGAGGAGGGTGACCTGGACCTTGCCCAGGGACGCCTTCTCCAGCCCGTAGGTGTCGTTACGGACGAGGTTGATCGCCTTGTTGTGCTCCCACGTGCCGTCCATCTTGAACGGACCGTTACCGATGGGGGCCTCGCCGAACGCCTTGTCCTCTTCGCCGACCTTGGCGACCTTCGGGACCGGGCTGTAGGCGTTGTGCGCCGTCTTCAGGACGAACTCGCAGTCCGCCTTGGCCAGGTCCACCTTGATGGTGGTCGGGTCCGGCGTGGTGACACCGGAGAAGGTCTTGGCGGAGCCGTCCTGCAGCTGCTCGTAACCCTTGATGCCGGCGAAGTGGTACGCCACGTCGGACGCGGCGGCCTTGTGCGCGGCACGGGCCCAACCACGGGCGAACGACTCGGCGTCGACGACCTCGCCGTTGGAGAACTTGGTGTCCGGCTTGATCTTGAAGGTCCAGGACAGGCAACCCTCGTCCGACGTCGCCGACTCGGCGAGCGCGGGCTCGGCCAGGCCGTCCGGCGTGTTGCCGTACAGGCCGGTGAACAGGGCGTTGGCCAGCAGGACGCCGGTGGACTCGTGGGCACGCCCCGGGTCGATGGTGTCCGGCTCCGTGCTACCGAGCCGGAACACGCCACCGTCGGCGCTGCCCTTGTCCTTGTCACCGTCACCGCCGCCACAGGCGGTAGCGGCCAGGGCGACGACAACCGCGCCCACGACCCACTTGGCGCTCTTGGCACCGCGCATGGGTTTCCTCCTCATGAGTCCACTGATCGACTTGAGGGGCAAAAAAACCTCGCCGACACCCCTGACGGCGAGCATTTCCGTGCCCATAGTGTGCTCGTGAGTCGGCGCGATCCCCACATCGCGTGACCCATTGACCCGAGCTCAATGGAGCCATCCTCAGGGACGGTCAGGCCGTAAACCACACTTAAGTGGTCTCGTTTTCACAACATCGATCCGCGTCAGAAACCCGAAATCCGGACAAACGGATAGGAGACAGACACGTGCGAAACGGACGGTTGGCTCATCTTCCGGAGCGTCACGGTCGGTATGCGGACACCTGAACGCAAAAATCCGCTTGACACAAGCGAACAGCCCCTCCCTTCACGGACTCCGTGAAGGGAGGGGCTGTTGCACGACCAGGGCCCTGCGGCCGGCTGTGCCCGCCGTGGCCGCGGCCCGAGCAAACCCGGGCGAACGGCCGTACGGCTGTTGCTACTTGGCCTACTTGGCGGACTTGGCGCGCGACGCGGTGCGCGAGCGCTCCTTCTGGTCCAGGACGACCTTGCGGATGCGGACGGCCTCGGGGGTCACCTCGACGCACTCGTCGTCGCGGCAGAACTCCAGGGACTGCTCCAGCGACAGCTTGCGCGGCGGGATCACGTTCTCCGTGTTGTCCGCGGAAGCCGCACGCATGTTGGTGAGCTTCTTCTCCTTGGTGATGTTCACGTCCATGTCGTCGGAGCGCGAGTTCTCGCCGACGATCATGCCCTCGTACACCTCGGTACCGGGCTCGGTGAACAGGACGCCGCGCTCCTGCAGGTTGATCATGGCGAACGGCGTGACCGCACCGGAGCGGTCGGCGACCAGGGAGCCGTTGTTACGGGTCACCAGCTGGCCGAACCACGGCTCGTGGCCCTCGTGGATCGAGTGGGCGATGCCCGTACCGCGGGTGTTCGTCAGGAACTCCGTACGGAAGCCGATGAGGCCGCGCGACGGGACGACGAACTCCATGCGGACCCAGCCGGAGCCGTGGTTCGACATGTTGTCCATGCGGCCCTTGCGGACGCCCATGAGCTGCGTGACCGCGCCCATGTGCTCCTCGGGGACGTCGACCGTCATGCGCTCGACCGGCTCGTGCACCTTGCCGTCGATCTCCTGCGTGACGACCTGCGGCTTGCCGATGGTGAGCTCGAAGCCCTCGCGGCGCATCTGCTCGACCAGAATGGCGAGCGCGAGCTCACCGCGGCCCTGGACCTCCCAGGCGTCCGGACGCTCGGTCTCGAGGACGCGGAGCGAGACGTTACCGATCAGCTCGCGGTCCAGGCGGTCCTTGACCTGGCGGGCGGTGACCTTGCGGTCCTTGACCGCGGACTTGGCGTCCGCGCCCTTGCCGGTGCCGCCGCGGCCGACCATCGGGGAGGTGTTCGTACCGATGGTCATGGAGATCGCCGGCTCGTCGACCGAGATCAGCGGGAGCGCGATCGGGTTCTCCGGGTCGGCCAGGGTCTCACCGATCATGATGTCGGGGATACCGGCGACCGCGCAGATGTCACCCGGGCCCGCCACCTCGGCCGGCTTGCGGGTGAGCGCCTCGGTCATCATCAGCTCGGTGATGCGCACGTTGGAGATCGAGCCGTCGCGCTTGATCCACGCGACCGTCTGGCCCTTGCGCAGCTCGCCCTGCTCGACGCGGAGCAGCGCGATGCGGCCGAGGAAGTTGTCGGCGTCGAGGTTGGTGACGTGGGCCTGCAGCGGGGCCTCTTCGTCGAACGTCGGGGCCGGGACGTGCTCCAGGATCGTGGAGAAGAACGGCTCCAGGCTGTCGCTGTCCGCGGGGACGGTGCCGTCCTCCGGCTTGGTCAGCGAGGCGATGCCGTCACGGCCGCAGGCGTAGACGATCGGGAACTCGATCTGGTCCTCGGTGGCGTCCAGGTCCAGGAACAGGTCGTAGGTGTCGTTGACGACCTCGTCGATCCGGGAGTCCGGGCGGTCCGTCTTGTTGATGCAGAGGATGACCGGCATGTTCGCCTGCAGGGCCTTGCGCAGGACGAAGCGGGTCTGGGGCAGCGGACCCTCGGAGGCGTCCACCAGCAGAACGACGGCGTCCACCATCGACAGACCGCGCTCGACCTCACCACCGAAGTCGGCGTGGCCGGGGGTGTCGATGATGTTGATCGTGATCGGGGCCCCGCCGTCCTTGGGGTGATACTTCACCGCCGTGTTCTTGGCGAGGATCGTGATGCCCTTCTCACGCTCCAGGTCGTTCGAGTCCATCATGCGGTCGTCGAGCTGCTGGTGGGCGGCGAAGGCACCGGCCTGCTTGAGCATGGCATCGACGATGGTCGTCTTGCCATGGTCGACGTGGGCGACGATGGCGACGTTACGGATGTCGTGGCGCGTGGGCACTTCGGCGCTTCTCCCGGGATCGTGGATGGCGTCGCGTACGGTCCGGCACGCGCGCCTCGGCCGGGCGAAAACCTGCCACGGCCTTACCCCATGGTACGTCGCGCGGCGGGAACCGCCCGCCGGGGGGTCTGTCAAGAGGCCGGATGAATGAGTGCGGCCGAGCGCTGCGTGGGGTGCCTCGACCGCCGTTCCTGCTGGTGAACACACGGGTCAACGGGTACGCACGACCTTGCCCGCCGGGGGATCCGGCGGGCAAGGGACTTGAGTCACATCTGAGCTTGTGACCCCGCGGTCAACCAGACAGGCACCGCTTTTTCACCACTTCTTCTCCCGCGCTACTTCTTCTTGTCCTTCGCGGTCAGGGCCTTCTTCCAGCCGATGTCCTGGTAGCGGGGGGCGCCGAGGCCGAAGGCGCCGGCGTTGGCGAGGCTCGGCTTGACCGCCACCAGCTCCGGGCGCTGGAAGAGGGGGATGGAGCCGGCCGCGGCCCAGATCCGGGCGTCCGCCTTGCGCATCAGCTCACGGGACTGCTCCTCGTCCAGTTCACCGACCGCCTGGTCGAAGAGCTGGTCGATGTGGTCGGTGCCGACCCGCGTGTAGTTCTGTTCGACGAGGAGCGAGCCGTCCGCGGCCGGCTCCGGCTTGGCGAAGATGGGCCGGGCGTCGGTGGCCGGGTAGGCCGTCGCGGGCCAGGAGTACAGGGCCAGGTCGTACTGGCCGGAGGCGATGTGGTCCTTGAAGAAGCTGGCGTCGGCCACCTTGATCGTCTCGGTGTTCACGCCGACCTTGCGGAGCATCCCGGCGATCCGCTCGCCGACCGCGCGCAAGGACTCCGAGCCGGGGCCCGCCGGGAGGACGAAGCGCAGGCTGAGCGCCTTGCCGTCCTTGGCGAGCATGTTGCCGGAGGTGCGGACGGGCTGCTTGGCGGGGGCCGGGGCCGGGGAGGCCTTGGCGGGGTCGGCCCCGTCTCCGTCGCGGGCCGGGGCCCCCTTGCCGTCGTCGGCGTCCTCCGCCCGGGCGGTGCGGGCGACCCGGGCCGCCTGGGCGAGCAGGGACGCCTGCTGCTGGGCCCCGAAGGGGGCGGGGGCGAGCACCGGGGACGGCCCGTCCTGGGCCTGCGCCGGACCGGTGTCGCTCTTCGGGCGGTCGGCGGTCGCCGGCCGCGGCTCGCCGCCCGCCCCGTCGTCCTGGCCCACGATGTAGAGCCCGTCGTTCCCGGTGCCCGGGCCCGACGGGGTCTTCGAGTCGTCCTGCGGCGCGCTCTCCGGGCCGGCCTTGGCGCCCGCGGGCTCGGTGATCTTGCCGCCCTTGCGCCAGCCCGCGTCCGCGAACAGGGCCTGGGCCGCCCGGGGGTCCAGGCCGCCGAGCGCGTCGCTGTTGTCGGCGTACGCCCGTTGCCCCGCCAGGGCCAGGTGGCTGCCGACCGGCTTCGCGGGCAGGCCGAGCGGCGCCAGCACGACTTCGGCCAGCGCCTTGCGGTCCAGGGCCCGGGCCACCGCCCGGCGCACCCGCTCGTCCGCCAACGGGCCGGAGGCCCCGTTCATCGCGAGCTGCGTGTAGGCCGGCTCCAGGGACTTCCGCACGGTGAAGGCCTTCAGCGCCGTCTGCTCGGCCGCGTACTGCTTGACCGAGGCGAGGTGCTTCTGGCGGCTCTCCGTCTCCGCCGCGGCCTTGTCCTCGTCCGCCCCGAAGGCGGTCGCCCAGGACAGCGTGGCCTGCGCCGGCGTCAGCGCGGCCTCCGGGCCGTGGGCCGGGGCGCCGCCCGTGCCCGGGCCGTTCTTGGCGGCCGCGTCCCGGCGGGCCAGTGCGATCCGGTCGGCCCCGGCCCGGTCGATCTCCGCCAGATCGAGCTTCCCGGCGGCCAGCGCCGCCGGGCGCTCGGCCCGCGGGACCGCCGTCAGGACCAGCGTGTCCAGCTTGGCCGGACGGCCCCACCAGCGCGCGTTGCGGGTCAGGGCGGCGGTCCCGGCCTTCTTGTCGATCGTGCTCAGCCCGAAGGGTCCGGCGGTGATCTTCAGGGCGCCGCGGACGCCCTCGTTGAAGGCCTCCGGGGTGCCGGTGACCTGCTTGGGGTAGAGCGGGGTGAAGAGGGAGCGCCAGTCGGCGTACGGCTTGTTGAAGGTGACCCTGACCTCCAGGTCGGTCTTGCCCTTCTCGATCTTCTCGATCCGGTCGTAGCCGGCGTTGCGCGCCGTCCAGTACGCCGAGTCCTTGCCGTTCAGGGCCCGCCACTGCGCCACGAAGTCGGCGGCGCCGATCTCGCGCCCGTCGCTCCACACCGCCTTCTGGTTCAGCTTGTACTGGACGACCTGCTTCGGCTCCCGCTCGATGACCTCGGCCTTCTCCAGGTAGTCCGGGTTGACCACCGGCCGCCCCTTGGCGTCCAGCACGAACAGCTGCGGCAGCACGGCGCCGGCGATCCTGTTGGTGGTGGCGTCCGCGTCGGCCTGGAAGGTGTTGAAGGTGTCCGGCAGCGCGTCGACCGCCCAGCGCAACACACCCCCGTCCGCGACCTTGTCGCGGGTGGTCGTGGCGATGTCCTGTTCCGCGGCGGCCTGGCCGCCCTCGTCGTCACCCGCGCCGCAGCCCGTGAGCAGCGGCAGTGCGAGGACTCCCGAGGTCAGGAGCGCCAAGGACCTGCGCCTTCTCTGGGACATGGGTGGTACCTCCGGGGCGGGGCGTGGGGGAAGCATGATCACGTTCGGCGGTATATGGAGCTGATCACACCGGTTGCCGGAACCCACTGAAATAGACGGTCCGCCGCACCCCTCGCAGCCGCCTCTCGCCACGCCGCGAACCCCACCCGTGCGGACCAATCCCGCTTGCGCCGCAGGAGGCGTTCCCCCGGGAGAGGGATGAGAATGGGGGCAGGGAGGGGCGCACGGTTCACGCCTGCGCGCCCGCAATCGCTGCACGTCCCTTCACAACGGGGGACGGGAAGCGCGACACTCGCAGGCGCACATGAGCGTTGCCACCGCACCTGGCGGAAGTGAGGGCAAGTCATGTCCCTGCAAGACGATCTGAGTGCCGTACGGCGCAACCTGGACGAGCTGACGCGCAAGGTCGAGCGGCTGGAGCAGCAGGCCGCCCGGCAGAAGCCGTCGACGACGGCGACGGGTCCGGACCCGTCCCGGATGGTGACGGTCCCGGACACCCCGTACGACAGCTCCCTGTGGACGGACTCCGACGACGAGGGCCTGGGCGCCCGCGACCGCCGCGCCCCCTGAGGCAGCCTGTCCCGGACCCGCATCCACCCGCGCCCCGTCCGGTCCGGCCGTTCGCGTCCGGGCCGGACGGGGCACCCTTCACCACTCCTCCCGGAGTCTTCTTTGGCCACAGGCACGGAACGACCCCAGCAGCGGCCCGGCGGCGTCCACGACGCCTCACGGGCCGCGATCGCGGCCCGGCACCTGCGGACCGACCGGTGGTGGCTGGCCCCCGCCGGCACCGCGGCCGGGCTGTTCGCCTTCATCGTCTATTCGACCTGGCGGGCCTTCGCGAACGCCGACTACTACGCGGCCCCGTACGTCTCCCCCTTCTACTCCCCGTGTCTCGCGGAGAACTGCGTCCCGATGAAGGGCGGGCCCAACTGGGAGGTCTTCGGCAGCTGGTGGGGCCTCTCCCCCGCCCTGCTGATCCTGATCTTCCCGCTCGGCTTCCGGCTGACCTGCTACTACTACCGCAAGGCCTACTACCGGGGCTTCTGGGCCTCGCCGCCCGCCTGTGCGGTCGCCGAACCGCACACGAGGTACACCGGCGAAACCCGCTTCCCGCTGATCCTCCAGAACGCGCACCGGTACTTCTTCTACGCGGCGGTCCCGGTCGCGGGCATCCTCACGTACGACACGGTGCTGACCTTCCGCGACGAGCACTACGACTGGGGCCACATGGGCCTCGGGACCCTGCTGTTCCTGGTCAACATCACGCTGATCTGGGCCTACACCCTGTCCTGCCACTCCTGCCGGCACATCATGGGCGGCCGGCTCAAGCACTTCTCGAAGCACCCGGTGCGCTACCGGCTCTGGGGCTGGATCAGCCGGCTCAACGCCCGCCACATGCAACTGGCGTGGGCCTCCCTGATCAGCGTGGCCCTGTGCGACTTCTACGTGTACCTGCTGGCCAGCGGCGCCTTCACCGACCCGAGGATCTTTTGAGATGGCTCAAGTGGAACGGCAGCAGTGGGACGTGGTCGTGGTCGGCGCCGGGGGCGCCGGGCTGCGGGCCGCGATCGAGGCCCGTGAGCGCGGCGCCCGTACGGCCGTGATCTGCAAGTCCCTGTTCGGCAAGGCCCATACGGTGATGGCGGAGGGCGGGATCGCTGCCTCCATGGGCAACGTCAACGAGGGCGACAACTGGCAGGTGCACTTCCGCGACACCATGCGCGGGGGCAAGTTCCTCAACCAGTGGCGGATGGCGGAACTCCACGCGAAGGAGGCCCCCGACCGGGTCTGGGAGCTGGAGACCTGGGGCGCGCTCTTCGACCGGACGCCCGACGGGAAGATCTCCCAGCGCAACTTCGGCGGGCACGAGTACCCGCGCCTCGCGCACGTCGGCGACCGTACCGGCCTGGAACTGATCCGCACCCTCCAGCAGAAGATCGTCGCCCTCCAGCAGGAGGACTTCAAGGAGTGCGGGGACTACGAGGCCCGGCTCAAGGTCTTCCAGGAGTGCACGGTCACCAGGGTTCTGAAGGATCACGGTCCGAAGGACGGGGAGAGGGTCTCGGGGGCCTTCTGCTACGAGCGCGAGTCCGGCCGGTTCTTCGTGTTGGAGGCCCCGGCGGTCGTCCTGGCCACGGGCGGGATCGGCAAGTCCTTCAAGACCACCTCCAACTCCTGGGAGTACACGGGCGACGGCCACGCGCTGGCCCTGCTCGCGGGCGCGCCCCTGCTCAACATGGAGTTCGTGCAGTTCCACCCGACCGGCATGGTCTGGCCGCCGTCGGTCAAGGGCATCCTCGTCACCGAGTCCGTGCGCGGTGACGGCGGAGTGCTGCGCAACTCCGAGGGCAAGCGGTTCATGTTCGACTACGTCCCCGACGTCTTCAAGGAGAAGTACGCCGAGTCGGAGGCGGAGGGCGACCGCTGGTACGAGGACCCGGACCACAACCGGCGCCCGCCCGAGCTGCTGCCGCGCGACGAGGTGGCGCGGGCCATCAACTCCGAGGTGAAGGCGGGCCGCGGCTCACCGCACGGCGGGGTCTTCCTCGACGTGTCCACCCGGATGCCGGCCGAGCGGATCAAGCGGCGGCTGCCGTCGATGTACCACCAGTTCAAGGAGCTGGCGGACGTGGACATCACGGCGGAGCCGATGGAGGTGGGTCCGACCTGCCACTACGTGATGGGCGGGATCGCGGTCGACTCGGAGTCCGCCGCCACCGTCGGGGTGCCGGGGCTGTTCGCGGCGGGCGAGGTCGCGGGCGGGATGCACGGCTCGAACCGGCTCGGCGGCAACTCCCTCTCCGACCTGCTGGTCTTCGGACGGCGGGCCGGGCTGCACGCGGCGCAGTACGCCGCCGCCGCCGGACGCCCGGCGGTCGCCCAGTCGGAGGTCGACGCGGCGGCGACGGAGGCGCTGGCCCCCTTCCACGCCGCCGAGGGCGCGGAGAACCCGTACACGCTCCACCAGGAACTGCAGACGACGATGAACGACCTCGTCGGCATCATCCGGCGCGCGGGCGAGATGACCGAGGCGTTGGAGAAGCTCGCGACCCTGCGCGTACGGGCCTCCCGGGCCGGTGTCGAGGGGCACCGGCAGTTCAACCCCGGCTGGCACCTCGCCCTGGACCTGCGGAACATGCTGCTGGTCAGCGAGTGCGTGGCCCGCGCGGCCCTGGAGCGCACCGAGAGCCGGGGCGGGCACACCCGCGAGGACTGTCCGTCGATGGAGCGCAGCTGGCGCCCGGTGAACCTGCTGTGCCGGCCGGTCGACCCGGTGCCGGCGGATCCGGCCGCCGACAAGATCGCCCTCGAACGGACCCGTACCGAGCCCATCCGTCCCGACCTGCTCGCGCTCTTCGAGAAGGAAGAGCTGGTCAAGTACCTCGCCGAAGAGGAGCTGTACCAATGAGTGCGTACGACGCGAGCTTCCGGATCTGGCGGGGCAACGCGGAGGGCGGGGAACTGCGGGACTTCACCGTCGAGGTGCACGACGGGGAGGTGGTCCTGGACATCGTCCACCGGCTCCAGGCCACCCAGGCCTCGGACCTGGCGGTGCGCTGGAACTGCAAGGCGGGCAAGTGCGGCTCGTGCAGTGCGGAGGTCAACGGCCGGCCGCGGCTGATGTGCATGACGCGCATGTCGACCTTCGAGCGGTCCGAGACGATCACCGTCACCCCGCTGCGCGCCTTCCCGATCGTCCGGGACCTGGTGACGGACGTGTCCTTCAACTACGCGAAGGCGCGGGAGGTCCCGGCCTTCGTACCGCCGGAGGGGGTGGCCCCGGGCGCGTACCGGATGCAGCAGATCGACGTGGAGCGCTCGCAGGAGTTCAGGAAGTGCATCGAGTGCTTCTTGTGCCAGGACACCTGTCACGTGGTGCGCGACCACGAGGAGAACAAGGGCGCCTTCGCCGGCCCGCGCTTCCTGATGCGGGTGGCGGAGCTGGACATGCACCCGCTGGACGCGGCGCAGGGGGCGGGCCTGGACCGCAAGCGCACCGCGCAGGAGGAGCACGGGCTCGGCTACTGCAACATCACCAAGTGCTGTACGGAGGTCTGCCCGGAGGGCATCAAGATCACCGACAATGCGCTGATCCCGCTGAAGGAGCGGGCGGTGGACCGCAAGTACGACCCGCTGGTGTGGCTGGGCAACAAGATCGCCCGCCGGTCCGCCGACCCCCGGTAGTCCCGGACGTGCCGGACATCCCGGACGTCCCGCCGCCCGCGCCCACGGCGATCGTGCCGTCGTGGGTGCGGGCGGCGGCGTCCCCCGGCGGGGTCAGCGCCCGGAGTGGTCGATGACGTTGCCGTTGGAGCAGTTGTTGGTGTGGTCGCCCACCCAGTCTCCCGCCACCGGGACCACGGCCACCTCCTGGAGGCAGACGGCGGCCGCGGTGAAGTTCCAGTTGTTGGCCGCGTTGACCCCGCCGCCGAAGTTGCTGTCGTCGTCGGCGTGGGCGGGCGTGGCGAGGGCGAGCGCGGCCACGGCGAGCGCGGCGGCGGAGATGATCTTCTTCATGCCCTGCCAACGAGGCGGGAGCGGGACGGTCACCGGAACGACTCCGCATGCGGGTCCGGGAAACCCCCCATAACCTCCCAATTGTGATTCCGCCGAGAAGCAGGCCCCGCCGCAGGAGGTCCGTACGGGCCGGGCTCGCCCTGGCGGCCGGGCTGCTCGCGATCAGCGGCTGGGGTGCGGCCGGGGCGACGCCCGCGCGGGCCGAGGATCCCGTCGCCCTGTCCCAGCAGGGGCAGATCACCGACCTCGTGGGTGCCCTGGGCGACCGGCAGGGCGCCGTCACCGCCGCGCTCGACGAGCTGTACGCCGACCGGAAGATCCAGCTCTTCGTCGTCTACGTACGGGACTTCTCCGGCCGCTCCGCCCAGAGCTGGGCCGACGCCACCGCGCAGCGCAACGGCCTCGGCCAGAACGACGTCCTGCTGGCCGTGGCGACCGGGGACCGCCAGTACGCCTATTCGGCCGATGTCGACTCCGGTTTCACCGAGCAGCAGCTGGCCACGGTCGCGCAGACCGCCATCGAGCCCGCCCTGAAGCAGAACGACTGGGCGGGCGCCGCCATCGGCGCGGCCAACGGCTACAACGCCGTCCTCGGTGGTCAGCCGGTCCCGGTGCCCACCATCACCCCCGGCCCGGCGAACCCCGGCGGCACGGGGAGCGGCGAGAGCGGGGCCGGGGACTTCGTGCTCCCGGTGGTCGCCGTCGGCGCGGCCGGGGCGCTCGCCGCGTACGCGTACACCCGCCGCAAGCGCAAGGACGCGGCCGCCGGCGGGCGCGGTACGACGACCGGGCCGGGCTGGCCCGAAGGGGCGCCCGACCGGCTCCCGCTGCCGGAGCTGGACGCCACGGCCAAGGCCCTGCTGGTGGAGACCGACGACGCGGTCCGCACCAGCACCGAGGAACTCGGTTTCGCGTCCGCCCAGTTCGGCGAGGAGGCGGCCCGCCCGTTCGTCGCGGCCGTCGCGTACGCCAAGGACGAGCTGACGCACGCCTTCCGGCTGCGCCAGCAGCTCGACGACGCCTACCCGGAGGACGACGCGACCCGGCGCCGGATGCTGGACGAGATCGTCGCCCGGTGCACCGGGGCGAACCGGCGCCTCGACGCCGAGTCGGCGGACTTCGACCGGCTGCGGGACCTGGAGAAGAACGCCCCGCAGGTCCTGGCGTCCGTGGAGGAGCGCTACCTGGAGCTGACCGGACGCACCACCACCGCCGAGGCGACGCTGACCGCGCTGGCCCGGCGGTACGCGGATTCGGCGTCCGCGCCCGTCGCCTCCAACGCCGAACAGGCCAAGGACCGGCTGCTGTTCGCGGCGACCAACCTGGGCCTGGCCCACGCGGCCGTCGACGCCGGCGAGAACGGCACGGCGGCCGTGCACGTACGGTCCGCCGAGGGCGCGGTGGACCAGGCGGCCACCCTGATGGACGCGGTCGAGCGGCGGGCGCAGGAACTGGCGGAGGCGGCCGGGAAGCTGCCGGGCGCGCTGACCGAGACGGACACCGACCTCGCGGACGCCCGCGGGCTGCTCACCGGAACCGCGGAGGGCACCTCGACGGCGGACCTGCGCGGACGGATCGGCCGGGCGGAGGCCGTACTGGCCGACGTACGGCAGCAGGAGGCGGCCGGCCGGTACGACCCGATCGACGCCCTGCGCCGGATCGAGGAGGCCGACGCGGCCCTCGACGAGGCGCTGGCCGGGGCGCGGGAACGGGAATCGGGGCGGCAGCGGGCGGTGGCCCTGCTCGACCAGGCCCTGCTGGCGGCGCGCAGCTCGATCGGTGCGGCGACGGACTACGTCACCACCACCCGGGGCGCGGTGGGCAGCCAGGCCCGCACCCGGCTGGCGGAAGCGGGCCGGCACCTGAAGCGGGCGGTGTCGGTGGCGGCGGCCGACCCGGCGGGGGCGCTGGCGGAGGCCCAGCGGGCGGACGGGCTGGCGCGGCAGGCGCAGCAGCTGGCGGAGCAGGACGTACGGGCGTACCAGGACCCGTACGCGGGTCGGCGGCATGGCGGCGGCCAGGGCGGCGCGGTACTCGGCGGGATCATCCTCGGCGAGATCCTGCGGGGCGGCCGGGGCGGGGGCTTCGGCGGCGGTTTCGGGGGCGGCGGGGGCGGCAGCGGTCCCGGCTCCTTCGGCGGCGGCGGGACGCGCGGCCGCATGGGCGGCGGCGGCCGCTTCTGAACGGCACACACATCGGCCCTGACCAGGAGGGACCCACCATGAGCAAGCAGACCATCCTCGGCCGCGTCACCCAGCTCGCCAAGGCGAACATCAACGCGCTGCTGGACCAGGCGGAGGACCCGCAGAAGATGCTGGACCAGCTGATCCGCGACTACACGAACAACATCTCGGAGGCGGAACAGGCGGTCGCGACGACGATCGGCAACCTGCGGATGCTGGAGGCGGACCACAAGGAGGACGTGGAGGCGGCCGCCGAGTGGGGCGGCAAGGCCCTGGCGGCGAGCAAGAAGGCGGACGAGCTGCGGGCGTCGGGGGCGACGGCGGAGGCCGATACGTTCGACAACCTCGCGAAGGTGGCGCTGGGCCGGCAGATCCAGTCCGAGAAGGAGGCGACCGTGGCGGAGCCGACGATCGCCGCCCAGACGGAGGTCGTCGACAAGCTCAAGTCGGGCCTGGACGCGATGCGGAACAAGCTGACGGAGCTGCAGGCGAAGCGTGACGAGCTGGTGGCCCGGGCGAAGACGGCCCAGGCGCAGAACACGATGCTGGACGCGGTGAAGAACATCGACGTCATGGACCCGACGAGCGACCTGGCACGCTTCGAGGACAAGGTGCGGCGGGAGGAGGCGCGGGCGCTGGGCAGGCAGGAGCTCGCCGCGTCCTCCCTGGACACCCAGTTCGAAGCCCTGGACGACCTGGGCAAGACCTCGGAGATCGAGGCCCGGCTCGCCGCCCTCAAATCCCGCGAGGCCGCCTAGGGTCGCCGGGGCCGGCTAAGCCGGGAATCCCGCCGCCCGCTCCGCCGCGGCCGCCCGGACCTCCGGGTCCTCCATCGGGTCGTCGCGCAGCGCGGCCAGCCGCTCGCGCACCTCCGGAACGTCCGGAGCGTGCGCGGTGCCCAGCAGGCGCGCCTGCTGTTGGCAGTCCCAGAGGGATTCGGTGTGCACGTAGTCCAGGCCGGACGGGTCGATGGCGGCGAGCGCCTCCAGGTAGCCGGGCCGTTCGCTGGAGTGCGGGTTGCGCAGCCAATAGAGCCTCAGGTGGGGCACGGCCGGGGCGGCGGCGGGCCCGAAGCGGGCCAGCCGCCCGGCCGTCAGGACGGGGCCGCACCAGGCGCGTACCTCCCACTGGTCCGCGAGCCGGCGGACGAGGGCGGGCAGTGCCTCGGCCTCCCCGTGGTCGGCCAGCACGTCCACCCCGAGTTCCGCCAGCCACTCCCGGTCGTCCGCCGCCCACCCGCGGGCGGCGGGCACGGCCCGGGTTCCGAGGCGTTCGACCGCCCGGCGCAGCGGCGCGAGCGGCCGTCCGCCGGGGGAGGCGCCGAGCAGCGGCACGAACGGGATCAGGTCCTCCGTGGCCGGCCGGTCGGCCAGCTCGCGCAGTGCGTCCGCCTTCGCCCGGTCGCTGGCGCGGACGTCGGCCAGCAGCGAGAGCAGTTCTCCGTCGCTGCGGTCGTCCGGGCCCCGGCGCGACCATGCCGGGACGCCCCGCGTCGCTATGCCGAACCGGATCCAGGGCTCGCGGGGCCACGGCGGCTCCGCCTGACCGCCCGTGCGGGCCCGGGCGACCTCGCCCAGGTCCTCCCACCAGTCGGCCGGCCAGCGGTCCGCGACCGACTCCAGTACGTCGGCCCAGTGCTCGCCCTCCCGGATGTGGGCCCGGAGCCCGTCCCGGGCCTCGACCGAACCCGAGAGCGCGAGCAGTTCCAGCACGCGGGCGGCCCGCAGGCATGCGTCCTCGTCCCCCGCCAGCTGGTCCACGATCGGCGTCGGGGACAGTTCCAGGTCCCGGACCAGGCGGGCCAGGTAGAGGGAGCGTTCGTCGATCCCGTCCCACCGCCAGTCCCGGCGGATCCCGTCGTACACGAACGGCGCGGCCGCCGCCGGGTCCCGCAGCGCCCTCGCGGCGCCCAGGCCCCGGCCGCGTTGCAGCAGACCCTCAAGACAGTCGTGGGGGGCGTAGAACATCTCGTCTTCGTCGCTCATCGCCCCGCACCCTGCCCCGTCGCGGTACGGGGCCGCCACTCGTTATCCGTACATGCTCAGCAGCTGCTCCGCCGACAGTTCGGTGACGGCCTCCGACGCCGCGCCGGGCAGCGGGAGTTCGAACCAGACCGTCTTGCCGCGGTGGGTGCGGCGCGTGCCCCAGCCCGCCGACAGCAGGCCGACCAGCTGGAGGCCGCGGCCGCCCTCGTCGGTGT
The DNA here is from genome assembly GCF_036227605.1 of Streptomyces sp. NBC_01439. Lineage (GTDB taxonomy): Bacteria > Actinomycetota > Actinomycetes > Streptomycetales > Streptomycetaceae > Streptomyces. Next base: position 3,740,974 of record NZ_CP109487.1, read on the forward strand.
CGCGGGCGCGCCGGCGGCGGGGCTGGACCAGGTTCGCGTCCCAGACCTCGCAGACCAGCGTGCGGTCCAGCAGCAGTCGCAGCCGGATCTCGCCCTCCCCGTACCGCAGGGCGTTGGTGACCAGTTCGCTGACCAGCAGTTCGGTCGTGTCCAGCAGGCCCTCCAGGCCCCAGGCCGGGAGTTTGGCCCGGGCCAGTTCGCGGGCCCGGCCCACCGAGCGGGCCTCGCGGGGCAGTTGCCAGTCGCCGACCGCGTCCAGCGGCAGGCCCTGCACCCGTGCCATGAGCAGGGCGATGTCGTCCTCGCCGTGCCGGGTGTCGAGGGTGTTCAGCACGTGGTCGCAGACGTCCTCCAGCGGCCGGACCGGATCGGCGAGGGCCGCTCGCAGTCCGCGCAGCCCTTCTTCCAGGGGATGGTCGCGGGATTCCACGAGCCCGTCCGTGTAGAGGGCCAACAGGGCGCCCTCCGGCAGGTCGACCTCGACCTCCTCGAAGGGTTCGCCGCCCACGCCCAGCGGCATCCCGGGCGGCACCTCCAGGAGCAGTGCGGGCCGCGGGACGCCGGCCTCGTCCGGGGGTTCGACCAGTACGGGCGGCATGTGGCCCGCGTTGGCGATCGTGCAGCGCCGCGTCACCGGGTCGTAGACCGCGTACACGCAGGTGGCCAGGTACACCTCGGAGCGGTCCGCGTCCCGCGAGTGCAGGGCCGCCCGGGAGGCCTGTTGGGAGCCGCCGGGGGCGCCGAGGCCGCGGGCGATCTCGTCGAGCGCGGTCAGTACCTCCGCCGGTTCGAGGTCCAGCAGGGCGAGGGTCCGTACGGCGGTCCGCAGTTCTCCCATGGCCACGGCGGCCCGAAGGCCGCGGCCCATGACGTCGCCGACGACCAGCGCGGTGCGGTGCCCGGGGAGCTCGATGACGTCGAACCAGTCCCCGCCGACCTCGGTGGCCGCGTTGCCGGGCAAGTACCGGCAGGCGATGTCGAGGCCGGCCGCCTCCGGGTCACCGGGGGGCAGCAGGCTGCGCTGCAGGATCAGCGCCCGCTCGTGCTCGCGCCGGTAGAGGCGGGCGTTGTCGATGCACACGGCGGCCCGTGCGGCCAGTTCGCCGGCCACCGCCCGGTCCCGTTCGCCGAAGGGTTCGCTGCCCTTGGTGCGGGAGAACTGCGCGAGCCCGACGACCGTGTCGTGGGCGACCATCGGCACGACCAGTGTGGACTGGACGAGGTCTTCCGGTCCGCCGCCCTCGATCAGCCGCGGTCGCGCCGTACGCAGGGCCAGCGCGCCCGGCGACGCGGCCGGGTAGCGGTGGACGTCGCCGACGGAGACCAGGGCGCCGGGTCCCGACAGCGGGGCGTCGGAGACGGCGGAGGCGAAGGCCACCCGGCGCAGGGCGGCCGAGGGCGTCCGCGCCGGGCCCTGGCCGGGCAGGCTGGGCACGCCCGGGCCCTGCGGCCGGGCCGGCCGGTCGTCGTCGCCGAGCAGCAGGCCCTGGTAGAGGTCGACGGCGGCCAGGTCGCAGAAGCCGGGGACGGTGACGTCGAGGAGTTCGCGGGCGGTGGTCTCCAGGTCGAGGGAGTTGCCGATGCGGTGCCCGGCCTCGTTGAGGAGGGCCAGATTGCGCCGGACCCCGGCGGCCTCGCGGGCGGCGAGGTGGCGACGGGTGACGTCGGTGCCGATCCCGGCGACACCGATGGGGCGGCCGCTGCCGCCGTGGACGCGGTAGAGGTTGATGGACCAGTGGCGGTTCTCCCGGCTGCGCGGGGTGGCGCCGGTGATCCGCAGATCGGTGACCGAGTCCCCGGTGTCCAGTACCCGGCGCAGGGCTTCGGTCATCCGGTCGGCCTCGTGCGCCGGCAAGTAGTCGTGCACGGTCCGGCCGCGGTGCTCCTCGACGGCGCCCCCGAAGACGGTGGCGAAGCGGCGGTTGGCCCGCTGCACGGTGAGGTCGGTGCCGAAGAGCAGGAACCCGAAGGGGGATTGGCCGAATATCGCTTGTGACGCCGCGAGGTCGGATTCGATCCGGCGCAGCGCGCGTACGTCGACGACGACACACAGCGCGGCCCGCTCGGAGGTCTCGGTCTGGGTGGGCATCACATAGATCTCGGCCACGCCGTGCGCGCCGTTGCCGCCCGGGATCCGGAAGGGGATCAGGCCCGTCCATTCCTTGCCGTCGAGGATCTCGGCGACCTTGCGGTGCGCGTCAGGACGCAGCTCGGGCGGCATGAAGGCGTCGACCGGGTCGCGGCCCACGACCTGGGAGGCGCCCAGCCCGAACAGTTCCTCGGCGCGCAGGCTCCACTGATCGATGAGCCCGTCGGGTCCGATCGAGAAGGATGCAACCTTTATGTAGTCATATATCGAGCCAGGCGGACTGCTGTGCCACAGGGCGTCGTGCCATGTCTCTCGCGGCACGTCGGTCTGATGTGCCTGCGCAGGTATCTCGCTCACGCGACCGTCCCCTCCAGCTCACCGCAACCGGACCGGCCATGACCGAAGTATTCAGCACCACGGCCCCGGACGGCACGGCGTTCACGATCACAGCACGGTCTCGATGATTTCGAGCCATCTCGCGCGATCCCTCCCGAGCACCTTCTCCCAGCTGCCGCCGGGAGGCGTTCTCGAAAGGTCACACGCCACCGTTCTCCTTGTTACTCACCAGGAAGAGCCAATTCGAACCACACAGTCTTGCCCGATTTCCCGTGCCGGGTCCCCCAGCGCTGCGAGGAGGCGGCGACGAGGTGCAGGCCACGGCCCCCCTCGTCGTCGTGGTCGGCGACCCGTTCGCGGGGTGGATCCGGAAGCGGATCCGAAACCTCCACGAGCAGTGCGGGGCCGCCCGCGGGGCCGCCGGCGGCTGGATTGCGCCGTTCCAAGCGGACTCCGATGGGGCCGGAGGCGTACCGGAGGGAATTGGTGACGAGCTCGCTGACCAGCAGGACGGTCACATCGCCCACGGCCTCCAGGCCCCAGTCGTGCAAGGTGCCGCGGACGGCGTGGCGGGCGGTGCGGACGGCACCGGGCTCGGCGGGAAAGGCCCACTCGGCGCACTCACCGTCTGTGTCGATCACGCCGATCACTTCCCGGGCCAACAGCGACCCCAGTCCGGTTCGTCTGGGACGAAAGGGGGACGAGATAGGGATTAATAGCGACATACCCGATATTCGGGGCGTCGTACCACTCGATCCCCGCCCACCGGCGCACTGTGGCGCAGACGGCCTAGACCGCGAGCGTCACGCGCCCCCGCCGGCGCCGTGGCGCAGCCTGCGTCCGGCCTCGGCCACCGCGGGCCGGTCCTGGTCCAGCCAGTCCACCGATTCCAGCTCCTCCGGCCCGAGCCAGCGCAGCTCGTCGTGGTCCTCCAGCGGGGCGGGCACTCCGGAGAGCAGCCGGGCCGTCCACACGTGCAGGACGAGCCCGGGACGCAGCGGCCACTCGCCCGGGATCCGCTCCAGCGGCTCGGCCTCCACGCCGAGCTCCTCGCGCAGTTCGCGCACCAGCGCGTCGGGGACGGACTCACCCGGTTCGGCCTTCCCGCCCGGCAGCTCCCAGCGGCCGGCGAGCTCGGGCGGTGCGCTGCGGCGGGCGGCCAGTAGGCGCCCCTCATGACAAAGGGCTCCGCCCACGACCACTCGTACCGTCATGGGCGGAGCCTATGCCAGCGTCGCGGGGCGCTGCGACGCTCAGTTCATCGTGGCGGTCTGACCGATCCGCTCGACCCAGTAGAGCTGCTTGTGTCCTCGATCTTCGAGGCTGTCGGCAACCTTCTGGGCTTCGGCCCGGGTGGCGTACCGACCCACCCGGTAGCGGTTGCCGTTGTCGTCCTCGCGTATGACCAACCACGGAAGCAGGGCACCGCTGTCGTTCATTGCGTTTCACCCTCCGCCGACGTACCTGTCCGGGAAACCGCATTGCGCATATGCCCGAGCTTACGCCCGACCTTTACGGAGCGGATACGGTTTTTCACGAAGAGGTACCTCACAGGCGTACGCATCCGGCCATGCGTACGAGCGGGCCGTGCGCGCCGGTCCGAACGGGGCGCGCGGGAGGCCCGGGCGGGACCGCAGCGCCGCCGCTCGGCCGCCATCCGCGCAGGTGGCGCCGAGGGGGGTGGCGGAGCGTCCGGCGCGCCGCCGGCCGGGGCGCCGGAGGCGGTGGTCCCGACATGCGGACCGAACGGTCCGGGGACGCCGGGGGCGGGTGGGCGCGGGCGTTCACCATCGCGCCGAAATCCGCCGGGTCGCGGGCGTTGCGGCGGGCGCGTGCGAACCCCCGGGCGGCGCCCGGGGGTTCGCACGACAGCGGGGGCCGCTACCGCACCGGGAGGTGGTACGCCAGGCGGTACCGGTCCGCCGGGACCACCACGTCGGCCGTCTCCACGGCGCGGCCGGAGGCGTAGTAGGTGCGGCCGATCACCAGCACCACGTGTCCCGGCACCCCGCCGAGGAGCAGGATCTCCTCCGCCAGACCGGGCCGTGCGCCGACCTCCTCGACCACGTTGTCCACGACGACGTCGATCGCGGCCATCCGGTCGACCACCCCGGAGCCGCCCAGCGGCCCTTCCTCCGGCAGCATCACGGGGGTCCGGCCGGTCACGGCCAGCGGCTCCCATGAGGTCGACAGCATCATCGTCTCGCCCGCGTCGCGGAAGACGTACCGCGTGCGCATCACGCGCTCGCCCGGCTCGATGCCGAGCCGCTTCGCGATCTCCGCGGGCGCGCCCGTCTGCTCGCTGCTCGACTCCCACGTGCCGCGCGCCTCGGCGTCGGCCTGCTCCTGCCGGAACGGCGTCGAGGCACCGCCCGTGCGGTAGCCGGCGCGGGCGACCCGCCGCGGGACCGGCTGCTCCCGCACGTACGTGCCGGATCCGGACCGGCCCTCGACCAGCCCCTCCGCCATGAGGACCTTGCGCGCCTCCAGGGCCACGGTGTCGGAGACCCCGTACTCCTCGCGGATGCGTGCCTGAGAGGGGAGCCGGGCGTGCGGGGGCAGAGAACCGTCGACGATCTTCCGTCGCAGATCCCCGGCCACGCGCAGATAGGCCGGCTGCTCACCGAAAGTCACTGGCCACTCCCATCAGGTTGACAGACAGCTACACCCTGGCAACCGACGGTTGAAGACCGCAAGCAAGGGCCAGAGTTTCACTCGAAGTGATGAAGCCAGGTCACTCAAACCCGTTACCCTGCGTTACCTGTGCAACGTCACACCGACTCGGACGAGGGCCCCCCGCCGGTCCCGCCGTCCGAACCCTCCGGGTCGCTCTTGCTGTCCCGCATCCACTGCGGAATCACCGTCGAAAGCCCGTACGCACCGCGCAGCGCCCGCTCCGTCTCCAAGGACATCGCGGCCAGGGCCCGGTCCCACTGCTGGTCGAACTCCTCCGGCGTCCTGGCCTGCGAGGCGCGCTGCCACTGCACGCGCGCCGCCTCCACTTCCCCCAGCTGCGCCGGAACGGCCTTCTCCAGCCCCGCCCGGGCCGCGTCCCCCTGGAGGAGCTTCGCCTCGGCGCCCAGCGCCGCGTGCACCTCGCGCGCCCACGCCCGGTACTCGGGCAGCACGTCCTCCACCTCGCCGTCCGGGGGCCGGCTCATGACGAACTCGGCGCTGTTGGCGGCCCGGAGGAAGGCCACCTGCTCGGGCGCCAGCATCCCGGCGTCCTTGCGCAGACTGCCCCGCCACTCCTCCTCGGTCGTACCGATCACGCAGAGCAGCGTCCGGTCCCCCTCGCGCCAGGACCGGCGCGAGGGGGCGTAGTAGAACATCTCCGCGTACTCGGGCAGCGCCCAGGTGTCCATCGCGTAGTCGTCCTGGGCCTTCCAGCACGCGTCCTCGGAGGCGCGGTCGGCCTCGCGCGATTCGGGGGCGTCCGGCACGTCCAGCGTCTTGGCCGCGGTGACCTCACCGTGGTGCACGCGCGCGCAGTCGATCCGGTACGTCACCGGCCGCTCGTCGATCAGGTCCCCGCCGGGAACGTTGAAGCAGTCGCCCGCCCGCAGATCGCCCAGGTCCGTGAGGTCGCCCTCGACGTCGGCGTACTCGCTCAGCGCCGGGAACCGGTCGTCGGCGGCGCTCAGGACCCGCCCGGCGGTGAGGACCAGAGCGCCGGTCATCACCACCGACACCACCAGGCCCACGATCGCCAGGGCCTTGCCCCGGTCCCCCCGCTTCGCGATCTGCACGAGGGCCGCGATGCCGAAGGCCATGCCGAGCGGCGGGAAGCACAGCAGCCCGGACAGCAGCGAGGCCAGGGCGAAGCCGTTGAGCGCCGGCGGCTGCTGCCCGTAACCGGGGGGCGGACCCCAGCCCTGCCACGGGGGCGGCGGGGGCCAGGAGTGGCCCGGTCCGGGAGGAGGACTCGGCGGGGTGCTCACGGGGCGGACTCCATCGCAGGGCGGCGTCGCAGGACGGCATCGCGGGGCGGCATCGCGGGGCGCGCCGCGGAAGGCGCGAACGAATGCGCGAACGGATGCGCGAAATAGTACGCAGCGGGGCGCCCGGCAGGACGGTCGCCCCCGCCGCCCCGCACGGCCCCGCCGGTGCCCGCGGCTCCCGCTCGGCGCCGCGCAACACTCACCCCGATCATGATCATCGGCACGTAACATCCTTGCTGTACACCGGCCATGACCGAGCAAAGGTGTTCCTCACATGACGCATGCACTCCCCGGCTACATCTGTTCCGAGGACGGCACCCGCGCGGACGTCCGCACCGCCCCCTGGGCGTGCCCGGTCTGCGGCGGACCCTGGGACCTCGACTTCACGCCGGACCCGGCCGCGGTACTGGAACCGGCCGCGGGACCGAATTCGCTGTGGCGGTACGGGTCCGTGCTGCCGCTGCCGGGAGCGTTCTCCGTATCGCTGGCCGAGGGGCACACCCCGCTGGTCCCGCTGGCGGAGCGGATCCACGCCAAACTCGACTTCCTGATGCCCACGCGGTCCTTCAAGGACCGGGGCGCGGTGATGCTCGTGGAGCTCGCCCGCCGGCTCGCACCGCAGCGGGTGGTGGCGGACAGCAGCGGCAACGCCGGGACGGCGGTGGCCGCGTACTGCGCGCGGGCCGGACTGAACTGCGAGATCTTCGTGCCCGAAGGCACCTCGGAGAAGAAGACGGAACGGATGCGGGCGCACGGCGCAGCCGTCCGGGTGATCCCCGGTGGCCGCGAGGACGCCGCCGAGGCCGCCCGGGCGACGGCGGACGCACCCGGGGTCTTCTACGCGAGCCACGTGTTCAACCCGTACTTCCTGCACGGGACCAAGACGTACGTGTACGAGGTGTGGGAGGAGCTGGGCGGCCGGCTCCCGGAGGCCCTGGTGGTCCCCGTGGGCAACGGCACCTTGCTGCTCGGGGCCGCCCTGGCCGTGGAGGAACTGGCCCGGCGCGGGGTCAGGCCGCCGGCCCTGATCGCGGTCCAGGCGGAGGCGGTGGCCCCGGTGGCGCAGGCCTTCGCGGCCGGCGCCGAGGAAGCCGCTCCGGTGGAACAGCGGCCGACCCTGGCCGAGGGGATCGCGATCCCGGCGCCGCCCCGCGCCCGCCAGATCCTGGCGGCGGTCCGCAAGTCCGGCGGCACCGTCCTGACCGTCCCGGACGACCGGCTGCACGAGGCCCAGCGGGACCTGGCCCGCCGCGGGCTCTCCGTGGAGCCGACCGCCGCGGCCTGTTGGGCCGCGGTGGGCCCGTCGGCCCCCGGGGATCCCCTGCAGGGCCGCACCGCCGTGCTCCCTCTGTGCGGCGCGGGCGGATAGACGGACGGGCGCGCCGGCGACGGGCAGGCAGGCAGGCGACGGGCAGGCAGGCAGGCAGGCAGGCAGGCAGGCAGGCAGCGGACTGTGCACGGGCGGAGGGCCGACGGCCAGGTGGCGCGGCAGCGCGGCATCCGCGCCACGCCGCCCGCCCACGCCCACGCCCATGTCGGAATTCCGCGAGCCCGGACGCGTCCGGTCTGGTGAACTGAGCGCATGACCACCCATGTTGATCTCGCCGCCAAGGCCGCCGCGTTCGCGGCCCTGCACACCCCCGCCGCCCCGCTCGCCCTCGCCAACGCCTGGGACGTGGCCAGCGCCCGCATCGTCGCGGCCGCCGGCGCCCCCGCCGTCGCCACCACCAGCGCAGGCGTCGCCTGGTCCCTCGGGTCCCCCGACGGCGACGCGCTCGCCCGGGACCGGGCCCTCGACCTCATCGCCCGCGTGGTCGCCGCCGTCCCCGTGCCCGTCACGGCCGACATCGAGGGCGGCTTCGGCGCCGACGCGGCCGCCGTGGGCGAGACCGTGACCGGGGTCCTCGCCGCCGGCGCGGTCGGCATCAACATCGAGGACGGCCACCGCGACCCCGCCGAGCAGGTCGAGCGCCTGGCCGCGGCCCGCGCCGCGGCCGACGCCGCCGGGGTCCCGCTCTACGTCAACGCCCGCATCGACACCTACCTGCGGGGCTTCGGCGAGGACGCCACCCGCCTGGACGACACCCTCGCCCGCGCCGCCGCGTACCTGCGGGCGGGAGCCACCGGCGTCTTCGTGCCCGGCGTCCTCGACCCGGACACCGTCGCCGAACTCGCCAAGGGCATCGACGCGCCCCTCAACATCCTGCTGGGCCCGGGCGCCCCGACCGTCGCCGCCTTCGGCGCCCTCGGCGTCTCCCGCGTCAGCCTCGGCTCCTGGGTCGCCGAAGCCGCGTACGCCGTCGTCCGCCGCGCCGCCGAGGAGCTGGTCTCGGGGGGCAGCTACGGAGCACTCGCGCACTCCCTCCCCTACGGCGAGCTGAACGACCTCCTCAAGGGTTGAGATATCCGGAAGCGTGCATGGGCCAACGACCTTAGGATCCGGGCATGAGCACCTCCACAACGGTCGACGGCAAGGCCGCCGGGCCGGCCACCGCCCCCCTCGGCAGGATCTCGGGCGCGGTCTGGGCCGCCCTCGCCCTCGTCTACGTGGTCTGGGGCTCGACCTACCTCGGCATCCGGGTCGTCGTCGAGACCATGCCGCCCTTCCTCTCCGCCGGAGCCCGGTTCATCACCGCCGGTCTGCTGCTGTCCGCCGTCGTCGCCTGGCGGTACGGTCCGGCCGCGCTGCGGGCCACCCGCGCACAGCTCGCCTCGGCGGCCCTGGTCGGGCTGCTGCTGATCCTCGGCGGGAACGGCCTGGTGGTCCTCGCCGAGACCTCGGTGCCGTCGGGCCTCGCCGCGCTGCTGGTGGCGGCGGTGCCGATGTGGGTGGTGGTGCTCCGGGCGAGCAGCGGGGACCGGCCCCCGCTGCGCACCCTGGCCGGGGTGCTGGTGGGCCTCTCCGGGCTCGCGGTGCTGACCAGCCCGGGGCTCAGCGGCTCGGTGCGGCTGTCGGGGGTGCTGATGGTCCTGGCGGCTTCGGTCCTGTGGTCGCTGGGCTCGTTCTCGGCGCCGCGGCTGAAGCTGCCGGACAACCCCCTCACGGGCAGCGCCTACCAGATGTTCGTGGGCGGGGCCGCCGCCGTGGTCGTCGGCCTGCTGCGCGGCGAGCAGCGCGGCCTGGACCCGACGGCGTTCTCCACCGCCTCCTGGTGGGCCCTCGGGTATCTGACCGTCGTCGGTTCGCTCGTCGGTTTCACGGCGTACGTGTGGCTGCTCCAGGCCGCGCCGCTGTCGCTGGTGTCCACGTACGCGTACGTCAATCCGGTCGTCGCCGTGGCGCTCGGCACGCTGATCCTCGACGAGGCCCTGACCTGGCAGATCCTGGTCGGCGGTGCGATCGTCGTGGCGGCGGTGGGCGTGATCGTCAGTACCGAGCGGAAGAAGTAGCGGCAGCAGTGCCGGCCCGGGCGGGCGGGCTCAGCCCCGCGCGGCCGCCTCGTACAGGGCCTTCGCGTGCTCGTCGAACAGCGCGGCCGTGGAGTCCACGTCCGTGTCCCCGCCGCTCAGCACCCCGATCAGCCGACCGGCCCGGTCCGGCCCGCCCCGGTCCGCGATCCAGGGGCTGCCGCTGGTCCCCGTCCAGAACCCGGCGCAGCTCATGTAGAGCATGTCGGGGTCGTCCTCGTCGTGGCGGGTCCGGGTGGTGCAGGAGACCGGCTTGTTCTGCGGGTTGTGCTCGGACTCCGGGTAGCCGACGACGGTCACCTCCCGCTCGTACCCCGAGGTCCACTCGGGCTTCGGGGCCTCGGCGCCGCCGCCGACCGCGTCCTGGATGCTGCGCCCGTCCTCGTCCGGCTCGATGGTGAGGAAGGCGAAGTCGGCGGTGTCCTCGCCCCATTTCGTCCAGCGGTCGTCCACGTGGATCGACTTGACCTTCCACACGCCCAGCGGCCGGGTGCCGGCGCCCTCGCCGGAGAAGGCCGGGGCGAAGGAGAGCTCGCCGATGGCCAGCCCGTCATGGGCCACCTCGCCCGGCTGCCCGTCCTCGCCCGCGGGGGCCACGCAGTGCGCGGCGGTGGCGACGACGTTGCCCCCGGGGCTGTCGACGACGCTCGCCGTGCACCAGTGCTCGCCGCCCGCCATGAGTACTCCGACGGTGGGGAAGGGGAACACCAGCCGCTCGCCGGGCACCTTGAGGAACGCGACGGCGAACACCGCCGCGACCCCCGCCGCGGCGGCCGCCGACGCCCCCTTCACCACCGTGCTCATCGCACGCCGGGGTCGGGTGTCGGTGCCTTCATCACCTTGCTGATCCACTCCAGAGCGCCCTCCCTCATACCGCGCACGTACGACTTTCCGTTGTGCTCACCATCCTGGATCACCTGGAGCGAGGTGTGCACGGGGCCCTTCCCGAAGTCGTTCATGAACTTCTCGGCCTTGTCGCGGCCGCTCTCCGCGGTGCCGATCTGGAAGTTGATGTAGACGTCCGGACCGCCCGCCGCGATCAGCTTCGCGGCGAGCTTCTCCGGGTTGTCGGCGTCCATGGCCTGCGTGTTCCCCTGCCACAGCGGGGAGTCGGGGACGATGTCGACCCCGCTCGCGATGGCCGCCTTGAACCGGTCGGGGTGCTTGAGGACGTGCTTGAAGGCGCCGAATCCGCCCGCGGAGGAGCCCATGAAGGCCCAGCCGTCGCGTGAGGTGAAGGTCCGGAAATTGGCCTTCGTGAAATCCGGGATGTCTTCGACCATCCAGGTGCCCATCTTGGGCTGGCCGGGGATGTCGGAGGCGTCGAAGTGGTGCTTGGTGTCCGCGTTGTGCACCGGCATGATCAGGATGAAGGGCAGGCTGGTGCCGGCCTTGGCGCCGTCGCTGACGGCTTTCTGGAGGCCGAGGCCGGGACCCGTACCCCAGTAGTTGGTGGGGTAGCCGCGACCGCCCGGCAGGGAGATCAGGACCGGGAAGCCGCTCTTGGCGTACCGCGGGTCGTCGTACTCCTTGGGCACCCACACCCACACGTCACCCGTGAAGCCGGACTTCTTGCCGGTGAGGGTGGTGCGGCCGATCTGCGTTCCGTCCGGCAGCCGGGAGGTGCGGACGAACGAGGCCTTCGGCCCGGTCGGCATCTGCACCTCGGGCGGCAGCTCGGCGGTCGCGCCGGCCTTCTCCTGGGCCTGGCCGAAGGAGACCGGATCCCCTATGTCCGAGAAGAGGCCGAACTTGTACGCGGCGGTTCCGCCTGCGGCGAGGGTGAGCGCGAGCCCGCCGCTGATCAGGATCATGCGCAGGCGATGGGGGCGACGGCCGCCCTCGGTCATGGGGCTGCCGTCGCCTTGCTGGTCTTGCTGCACGGTTTCTTGTCCCGTTCCTTCTCCGGCGCCCACCAGGAGCGCGGGTCGGACCGATCGGTCCCCCTTACACCCTTTACAGAGGTATGAACGACGGGATGGGTTGCCTGGGACGGGGGTGACGTGGCGAGCGCCACGCGGCCGGCCGGGACGCGCGTCTGCGGCGTGGCCGGGCAGGTCAGCCGGCTTCGGGCTTCGGCCCCTTCAGGACCTTGCTGACCCACTCCAGGGAGCCTTCCTTCATGCCCCGGACGTAGTGCCAGCCGTTGTGCTCGCCGTTCTGGATGTCGCGGATGGTCATCTTGACGGGCCCCTTGCCGTACTGCTGCTGGAACTTCGTCATCCGCTCCTTCCCGCTCTCCTTGGTGCCGATCTGGAAGTTGATGTAGACCTCGGGGCCCTTGCTATCAATCAGCTTCTGGGCGAGCTTCTCCGGGTTGTTCGCGTCCATCTCGACCTGGTGGCCCTTCCAGAGCGGGGAGTCCGGAACGATCTCGCCGCCGCTGGCGATCACGGCCTTGAACCGGTCCGGGTGCTGCAGGACGGTCTTCATGCCGACGAAGGCGCCGGAGGAGGAGCCCATGAAGGCCCAGCCGTCACGGGACTTGTACGTACGGAAGTTGGCCTTGACGAAGTCCGGTACGTCCTCGGCGATCCACGTGCCCATCTTGGCCTGGCCGGGGATGTCGGAGCCGTCGTAGTAGTACTTGGCGTCCGGGTTGAGCACCGGCATGATCACGACGAACGGCAGGCTGGTGCCCGCCTTGGCGCCGTCGCTGATGGCCTTCTGGAGGCCGAGGCTGCGGTCGGACCAGTAGTTGTCCGGGAAGCCGTTGCCGCCGGGGAGCGCGATAAGGACCGGGAAGCCGCTCTTGGCGTATTTGGGGTCGTCGTACTCCTTGGGCGCCCACACCCATACGTCGCCCTCGAAGCCGGACTTCGCGCCGGCGAGGCGGGTCTTGGCGATGATCGTGCCGTCGTCGAGCTTGGTGGTCTGCTTGAAGCCGGACTTGGGGCCGGTCGGCAGGGCCACGTCCGGGTCGCCCGAGGGCGTGGCGGCGGTCGCCGGGGCGCTGGGGTCCGTCTTGCCCGTGGCCGGGGGCGGGGTGCCCTTCCCGAAGCTCACCTCCTCGCCGTTGCCGGCGAACCAGTCGAGCTTCCAGGAGGCGAACCCGCCGCCGCCGAGCAGGAGCGCGAGGGCGAGGGCCGCGCCGATCCATATTCGGCGCCGGGAGCGCTTCGGCTGCGGGGTCCGGACGGAGGCGGGCTGCTCGCCGTACGGCGGGTGCTGCTGCGCCGGGCCCGGGTATCCGGGGAAGTCCTGGTGCCCCTGGTACGGCTCCTGGGGCGGGTACTCCTGGTACGACGGCTGCTCGTCAGGCCGCGGGCGCTGCGGGTACTGGTGCACGGACTTCGCTCCGAACGGTCATGCTGCCCCCGAGGGCAGAACGGCTGGCATCCCCGAGGAGGCGTCCTGCCGGCCGGGCCGGGCTCGCGACGCCCGGCACGCGTGCCCACCGCGTTCTCGTCGGTCGCCGACGCTCCGCGTCGACTCCCTCCGCGGCCTTGCGATCGCACGCGCCGGACACCGCTCCCCGATCCGGCCCGACCGGCAAGGCGCCCCCATTGTTCTGATGTGAGGAACCCCAACACAGTTCCAAGACGGAGCAAAATCCTGCCGTGGGTCTCGGCGGGCCGGCCGTCTCAGCGCTGGGCTTCGAGCACCTCCGCACACCGCCCGAGCAGCTGGATCAGCACCTCCCGCTCCTCACGGGTGAATGCGGCGGCGAGCGCCCGCTCCACCCGCACCGCGCCGGAGTCCGCCAGCTCCATCGCCGTGCGCCCCTCGTCGGTGAGCCGGGTCTCCAACACGTTGCGGTGCCATTCGTGGGGGGTCCGCTCGATGAGCCCGCGCTCCTGGAGGTTCTTCAGCACGGTGTTCATGGTCGGCGGCGTCACCCCGCACAGGCGGGCGAGCGCAGCGGCGGAGATGCCGGGCTTCTCGGCCAGCCAGAGCAGCGCAGCGTATTGCGGAACCGTTACTGCGGCCGGCTTGCACGCCGTGTTCTTCGCCGCGAGAAGCGCCTGCTCAGCACGCTTGAGGTGAGAGCCGATCCGCTCCTCGGGGGCCATGGAGGTCATGTCCGCATCTTACGGCCACCCTTGCAAGCATTAGAGCTCTCACATAGATTCGATCTCACCTTCTCACTAGAGGACATTCATGAAGACGAAGTCGTCTCTTCTCGCCGCCCTGGCCGTGACCCTCACGCTGGGAGCGGCCCCGGCGCAGGCGCACGCCCCGGCGGGCGACGCCCGGATATCCACGGCCTTCACCCTGCCCGGCGCGAAGGTCTACCCGGAGGGCATCGCCACCGACCCCCGCACCCGCACCGTCTACGTCGGCTCGTACGCGGACGGCACCGTCTACCGGGCCCGCCCCGGCCGGTCCGAGGCCGAGGTGTTCCTGCCCTCCGGAACCGACGGCCGCCGCACGGCGAACGGCCTGCGCGTCGACGCGCTCGGCCGCCTGTGGGTCACCGACTCCACCACGGGCGTGGCGGTCTACGACACCACCAGCGGGTCCCGGCTGGCCCACTTCGAGGTGGCCCGGGGCGCAGGAGCCCCCGCCCGCTTCGTCAACGACCTGGCCCTGACCCCGGACGGCACCGCCTACCTCACGGACAGCATCCGCGGCGTGATCTACCGGGTGACCCCCGAGCAGTTGGCCGCCGGGAGCGGCACCCTGACCGAGGCCTACGACCTCTCCGGGGCCCTGCGCCCCCGGCCGGCGGGCGGCTTCAGCCTCAACGGCATCGTTGCCGACCGGGCGGGCCGCTACCTCCTCACCGTCGACATGCCGGAGGGCGACCTCTACCGCGTGGACCTGCGCACCGGTGCCGTCCGCCGCGTCGACCTCGGCGGCGGCGACCTGAAGGCGGCCGACGGCCTCGACCTCTCCCCCGACGGCACCCTGCGCGTGGCGCACAACGTCACCAACACGCTGACCCGCTGGCAGGTCTGCGCGGACGGCACCCGCGCCCGCCTGACGCGCACGATCGCGGACCCGTCCCTGCAGATCCCCACGACCCTCGCGCACACCCCGGGCCGCACGCTGGTGGTCCGCTCCCAGTTCGACAAGGGCGGCCCCATGTCCCCGGGCTCGGGCACCCCGACCACGTTCACGGTCGCCGCGGTCCGCGGCCTGTGACCGGCGCCGGTGCGGGTGCCGGTGCGGGTGCTGCTGAGGGTGCGGGAGCGGGTGCGGGTGACGGCGATGGCGGTGGCGGCCCCGGTCCCGGCGGATCGGCGCACGGAACGGCCGCCGGGCCCGGACGCATCGTCACATCGTCTTCAGAACGGCTGAGTTGATGCGTTCTTGGCCTTGCGGTGGGACCGGAAGTCGGCGAATGCGTACGGCAGCCCGGGCAGCAGCAGGAGCATCGCGCCCCACAGCGGGAGCGTGAACAGCACCCCGTCTCCGCTCAGCCACTTGGTGAGGAGCGTCACGGGCAGGCCGACGGCAAAGAAGAGCAGCCAATGCTGGTGCGTGCGCATGCGGCCCCGGCGCAGCTCCCAGGCGACGGTGATCGAGCCCATGGCCACCCAGAAGGCGAGGTAGTCGGCGGTCACGGGCAGTTGGACGGTCCACCGGACCAGGTGCGAGAGGACCGGCAGGACGCCGAGGATGAAGCAGGCCATGGCCGCCGTGCGCAGGGCCCGCTGGGCGAACGGGGCGCGCTCGCGCGCCCAGGCCGCGGCGAAGGCACGTACGTCCGGGCCGACGACGTCCTGCGCGGTGCGCCCGGCGGCTTCCGCGTCCTCCAGGTGCGCGGAGAGCTCGTCGAGCATCTCCCGCGCGGCGGCGTCACTGACGCCGCGGTACTCCCAGTTGCTGCGGCAGGCCGCGAGTATCTGCTCGTTCGTCATGGCGCGTCTTCCCCCGTGGAGTGCGTACCGGTGCTCAGGATCCGGCCGATGGGCCCGGCGAAGGCCTGCCAGTCGGCCCGCCCCCCGGCCAGCTCGGCGTGCCCGGCCCCGGTCGGTCGGTAGTACTTGCGCGGGGCGCCGCCGCTGGGGGACGGGGCACGGTACGAGGAGATGAGCCCCGCCCGTTCCATCCGTGCGAGCAGCGGATAGATGCTGCCTTCGCTGACGAGGTCGAGGCCGGCATCGGCGAGCGCCTGGGCGAACTCGAAGCCGTACCTGGGCCGTTCGGCGATGAGGGACAGCAGGCAGAGGTCGAGCACTCCGCGCAGGAGCTGGCTGCGCCGTTGGTCGGCGGGCGCGGTCGGCTCCTTTGTCATGCGGTACAAGATAGTCAGCAACTTCCTTGCACCGCAAGACAATCTCACGCCGGGCACGCTGGTCACGCTGGTCACACTGGTCGCTCCGGTCCGGCGTCCTACCGGCCGATCGTGCCCAGCCGCGCCTGCTCCTCCTCGACGATCTGGCGGGCCATCGCGACGTCCGACACGTCGACCGCGTCCGGTGTGGACTCGGCGACGGCGCTGCGCCGCGCGTACGCGTCGAACAGGCGGCTCTTGTTCTTCAGGATCCGCACCATCCGCTCGTCCACTCCGCGCGGGGCGAGCAGCCGGTGCACCCGGACCGGGCGCACCTGCCCCATCCGGTGGGCCCGCGCCACGGCCTGGTTCTCGATGGTCGGCTTGACCTGGGGCTCACAGATGATCACTACGGAGGCGGCCTGCACGTTGAGCCCCACTCCCGCCGCCTCGATCTGCGCCACCAGCACCGCGTGACCCGGCGCGGCGGCGAACTCGTCCACCACCTGCTGGCGGCGGGCGGGCGGCACGCTCCCCGAGAGCGGACCGAACACCCGGCCACCGCCGGGACCCGGCGCGGCCTCCAGGGAATCCTTCACCACCCCCAGGACCTGCCGGAAGTTGGAGAACACCACCACCTTCAGACCGTTCTCGGCGGCGTCCTCGACGATCTCGCGCAGCCGGTTGAGCTTCGCCGACCCCTCGGGGTGCGCGTACGCAGCCCTGCGCATCGCCATGAAGTTGCCGGAGCGCACGGCCTCGCGGTAGGCGGACTCGTCGGAGGCGCTCAGCTCCTCCCACTCGTCCGTGTGCTGCAGTGCGGGCAGTTCGGTCAGCACGTCCTGCTGGTTGCGGCGCAGGTAGACCGGGGCGACGGCCTTCCGGAAGGCTTTGGAGCCGGCCACGCCGTCCCGGTCACCGACGGCCGCGGCCAGGTCGGGCTGGAGGATGTGCACCAGGCTGCGGAACTCGGAGACCCGGTTCTCCATCGGCGTCCCGGTCATGAACAGGACGCGGTCGCAGCGCCCGGACCATTCGGTGACCGCCTGGGCCCGCCGGGTCTTCGGGTTCTTCACGTAGTGCGCCTCGTCCACGACCAGCATCCCGATCTCGCCGCCGCCGGGCGCGGGAAATCCGCGCAGGGCGTCGAAGGTGGTCACCGCGACCCCGCCCCGTCCCTTCCAGTCGGCGAACGCCTCCTGCCGGTCCGGGCCGTGCAGGCACATCGCGCGCAGCTTGCTGCGGGCCTCGATCTCCCGCGCCCAGTTGATCAGGACGCTGGCCGGGCAGACGACCACGAAGTGGCTCTGCCCTTCGGCGGCGAGGTGGGACAGGGCGGCGATGGCCTGGATGGTCTTTCCGAGCCCCATCTCGTCCCCGAGGATCACCTTGCGTTGCGCCAGGGCGAACCGCGCCCCGAAGGACTGGTAGCCGCGGAGCGACACCCTGCGGTGCGTGTCGTCGAGCAGCTGGCGGCGGACCCGCTCGGCCACCTCGTCGGGCAGGAACCCTTCGGCGGCGGCCGCGTCGGGGCTGCGGCTGGAGATCTCCGCGAGGAGGCTGTAGTACTCGGCGGACCGCAGCTCGAAGTCGACCCAGGCCGCCACTTCGGTCGAGGGGCCGCGCAGCAGGTCCACCGAAGCCTGCGCGAGCAGCTCGGGCACCGCCCCCTGCACCGCCTCCTCGGTCAGGCCGCGGACCTCGGCGACGGCGCCGAGCACCCGGTCCCGCTTGGCCTGCCCCACCAGCAACATCCGCAACCGCCCGGTGGCCGGCTTGGCCTCGGCGAGCAGCGGGCCCAGCCGCTCCGCGAGCACCACGGCCGCGTCGAGGGCGCGCTGCACGTCGGGGCCCGCCTCCACCAGGACGTGCAGGGCCGTGACGAGCGCGGTGGTCCGGGGCTCCGGCCGGTCCACGTCGATGTGGACGGCGATGGTCTCCCGGACGGCATCGGAGATCTGGCGTGCCGCCGCGATGACCTGCTCGGCGGTCCGCTGGCCCACGCCGGGAATCTGGCGCAGCCGGTACGACCCGGCGTCGAGCACCTGCCCGACCGAGCGCAGCCCGCTCCGTTCGACCTCCCCGAGTCGGAGGCGGCCCTCGGTGACCTCCTTCAGCCGGGCCACCGGGATGGTCGCCAGAGCCTGCTCCGCCGCCGCGTCGTGGATCGGCTTCAGGGCCTCCCGAACCGCGTCGACGGCCTGCCGGTGGTCACCAGCCACCGCCTGCGCGGCCGCGTACAGCCGCTCTCCTCCGGCGACCGCCTCCCGCTCCCTGCGCCCCATCCGGCCCCGGCCTCTCTCTCCGTTTCCCCGCATCCTCCCACCGCCGTCCCGCAACGCCGAAAGGGCAGGTCCCGGCCGGATCCGACGGTGACCGGCCACCGCGACCGCCGTGGGCGGACATACGGGATCGGGCGCAGCCGTCCGATCCCGTAGAAGTGCCTGGTTCGTCCGGCGGGCGGGCGGCTCAATGGAAGTCCATCCGAACCGCGTTGGAGGTTCCGTGACATCCAGCCCGCCCACCGCACGCACGGCGGTGCCCGCCCCCGTCCAGGGTGCGCCCGGCCTCGCCCCGCGCACGATGCTGACCGTCCTGCAGACGACGCACCAACACGCCGACGCCAAGGCCGGCATCCTCTCCGCCGTGCAGGCGGCACTCGTGGGGACGGCGGGCGCATGGAGCGAGGCGGCGCTCGACGGCTGGCGGCGCGGCGGCCCGGTCGGTGCTCTGGCGGGGGTGCTGCTGGTCCTCTTCGCCTGCGGTCTCTTCGGCGGTGCGGCCTCGCTCGCACTGGCGATCCGGCCGCGCGTCTGGCGGCCCACCGGCCCCAACGACTACAGCTTCGTCTGGCTGGCCGCCGCCTCGGATCCGTCGCCGCCCACCAACGCCGCCGAGGACGAGCGGCAGTTGCACGCGATGATCCGCTTCCTCTCCGACGTGGCCCTGCGGAAGTACCGCTGCGTCACCACCGCCGTGGTGTGCACCGCGGTGATGGGTACCACCGCCGGCTTCTGCCTGCTGTTACGGCCGCTGCTCGGCTGACCCCGGGGGCCGGCGCGGCGCGGGCGGCGCCACGGGCCCGGCGAGTTCGGCCACCCGGGCCAGCCGGGCCAGGTCGTGCACGGTGGTCGTCCGGTATCCGGTGCCGAGCAGCCCCTCGTCCCGCAGCTCGCGCAATCCCTTGTGCACGGTGGTCTCCGCGGCGCCGGTGAGCGCGGCGAGTTCGGGCTGGGTGAGCTGGAAGCCGATCACGTGACCGCCCGCCGCCCCGGGCCGCCCGTAGGCCACGGCGAGCTCCACCAGGAGCCGCGCGAGGCGCACCTTGACCGGATACCCGCGGAACTCCAGCCGCCGCCGGTTGGCCCAGCGCAGCCGGTCGGCCACGATCCGGGTCAGCGCCACCGCCACCTCGGGCCGCCGCACCATGAGCCCGTGCAGGGCCCCGGGCCCGATCACCCGCGCCCGCAACGGCCCGCAGGCCACCACCCCGGCCGACCGCGGCGCACCGTCGAGGGCGGCCATCTCACCCACGCTGTCCCCGCCGACCCGGACGGCGAGCAGCGACTCCTGCCCGTTCTCGACGGTCGCGGTGACCTTGGCGAACCCGCGGAGAATCACGTACAGATGCCGATCGGTGGCGCCTTCGGTGAGCAGCACGCCGCCGGAGCCGAGCGTCAACTCCGTACCCAACCCGAGCAATTCCGCCCGCGCGGGCGCGGACAGCACCCCGAGCAGGCTCCGACCCGGCCATTCCCCCCGCTCACCCGGCCCCACGCCCACCCCTCCGCCCGCCGCACCCGCACCCGCGCCCCGCGCCCCGCGCCCCGCGCCCCGCGCCCCGCGCCCCGCGCCCCGCGCCCCGCGCCCCGCCCAGGCTAGGCCTTCCCCCACCGGATGCGCCCGCCCGCGCGCCACTGCCCAACAGCCGGTGCGGCAGCGGGCAACGCGCGACGGGCGGGAAGCCCCCACGCACCCCACCCGAAGCGGCCGTGTCCGCACGGTTGCCCACGGCCCCTTGAGTAGCCGTTTCTCCGCCGGTGTCCGCCGGGACCAGACGAGTGCCCGGAGGCCCGGCTGCTACGGACCGGCCAGGGGTACCGGGGCGGAGAAACCCGTGGCGCACCGGCCGGACCTCCAACGAGACTGCGCGGGTGAGCGACCGCTACCCCTGTCCCTGCTGCGGGCACCGCGTGCTCGACGCCATGCCCGGCTCCTACGAGATCTGCCCCGTCTGCTTCTGGGAGGACGACGGGGTCCAGTTCCGCTGGCCGACCACGCCCAGGCGATCCTCTACTCCCAGTTCTGGCGGGTGGACGCCGGCCGCACGTACGGCATCTCTGGCACCGGCCTGGACTGGGAACTCGACTGGACCGCGCCCTGGGAGCACCTGGTCGACGAGGCCCGCACGTGGTCGCTTCTGGAGGCCTCCGAAGCCCCTGTCGGCGACAACATCTTCGTCGCCCCCACCTGGATCGACCGTACCGACCTGTACCCAGAGAGGTGACCGATGCCGTTCCAGCACCCCGAGGAGATCGGCTACGGCTACGTGATCGAGCGCTACGCGGCGAGGAAGGACTCAAGCCACGCCCGCTACCTCGTCCTGAAAAGTGGTCGATTCCTGCGACCCGAGTGGCCTCACGCCGAACATTTCGCCCGTCACCTCATCGACGACTCGGCCACGATCACCGATGTTGAGCTGGAGGCCCTTCTCGGCTACGAGTGGCGCTCACGCCTCACCGCCGCCTGGCTGATCGGCGTAGGCCGACGCGCCACGTTCCGTGAACGCATCGGCGACCTGCTCCTGGCCAGCGAGTTCTGCTTCTCCGGCAGCGCCTACTGCTTCGCCCTGGCCCGCTTCGGCACCCACGCGGACGCCGAGATCCTCACCGCCTACCTCGACCACTACCTTCCCCGCACAGACCTCCGCTACGACCAGCCCGCCGCCTTGGGCGCCCTCCTCCGCCTCGACGCCCACCTCGGCACCAACCACGCCGACCGCTTCACCCAGCCCGACGGCCTCTGGGACCAGTGGGTCAATGCCCTGGCCCACCTCCGCGACCACCCCGCCTACACCCCCGTCGAGCGTCGCCGCTGGACGGACCTCCAATGCGACTTCGCCAACGGCTGGTCCCGCTCCTCGCCCCCGAACCCGTCTCTCGACCGACCTGCAGACTCCGTGTCCTAGCGCGCGAGCAACCTGCCGCGCATGCCCGCCAGTTGAGCAGAGACCTCCCGGTCGAAGCCAACCATCGCTGCGCCGCCCCGACCTGCCGCACAACCCCCATGGGCCTCGGCGGCACCGGCAAGCGTTCCGAACCCGCCGGTCCGCCGATGCCCAGCCACAAATCGGCGAGAAGACGCAGCCGCTCCACCGCAGGTCAGGCGACCTTTCGCCGAACGCATCGGACGTCGAAGCGGAATGCCTGCGGCGGAGCCCAGCAGACTGCCCCGACCAGGTGCTTCTCCGTTGGCGCGCATCGGGTCCCGACGGTCGCTCACGGGTGTCATGCGGGCTGGCCTACGGGGTCTCGACGGAGTCGAGGTGCCGGCGCAGCTCCGTCGCGAGCTCTTCCTCGCCACCCTCGGACGGCAGTGGCCAGGGATCCTGCTCTCCGTTCGCCACGGCAAGGCTGCTCGCGAACCGGACGAGGTGGGGTGCCCGGAATCCCGCCGGCGCCGCCCATCCGTCGCCCAGCTCTTGGAGCAGGTCGAGCGCCGCTTCCCACTCTTCGCGCGCCAGGTGGTCCCAGACGTCGGATACGGAGATGTCCCGGTCCGTGGCGGCATCCTCGGGCACCAGCAAGGAGGCGGCTTCGAGGACCTCGACCGCCTCCCCGAGGCACCCCGCCACACCGAGCTGATCGACGGAGCCCTCGTATTCATGCTGTCGCCCCAGCGGTCCTGGCATGGTCGCCTCGTCACCGCTCTGACCACCACCCTCATGGCGCAGGCGCCGGACGGCTTCGAGGTCGAGCGTGAGATGACGATCCGCCTCGATGCCCGCAACCGGCTCGAGCCGGACCTCCTGCTGACGAACCTGGCCTATGACCCCGACCGCACCTGGTACGCCCTGGAGGACGTGAAGCTCGTCGTGGAGACGGTCTCACCCGAGTCCGCCCATCGCGATCGCACAGTAAAGCTCCGCAAGTACGCGGAGGCCGGTACCCCGCACTACTGGCGCATCGAGGAGTGCCCGTGGTCCACGTCTACGAGCTCGACGAACCCGCCGGCATCTTCCGCGGCACCCTCCAGCGCCCGGTGCCCTTCGAGATCAGCACGGACCTCGACAAACTCACGCCACCCCGAAGCAGCTGAAAGTCAGCACCAAGTCAGTACGGGAGTACAGAAGGGGTCGGACTCGACAGAGTTCGACCCCTTCCTACCTGCATGCTTGGCGAAACCGACTAACTTGCAGCAATGAGACGACTACACGTTGAAGCGGAACTCGAGCGCAGAGCTGCGACCTGCGGAAACGTCGTTTCGGAGGGGCCTCTCCCAGCACCATCCCAGCACGGGCGGTCAGTAGTGATACCGAGCCGCGAGGATGATGACCTCCTTCTCCGTCACCAGGTAGACGAGGCGGTGCTCGTCGTCGATTCGCCGCGACCACGCGCCGGGCAGGTGGTACTTCAAGGGTTCGGGCTTGCCGATCCCTGAGAACGGGTCACGCCTGACGTCCTCGATGAGCTTGTTGATCCGGGCGAGCATCTTGCGGTCGTTCTTGAGCCAGGACGTGTAGTCCTCCCAGCCCTGATCCTCAAAGACAAGCCTCACGCGGCACCCGCACCCGCGTCCGCCGAGTCCGGATCAATCAGCTCGCGCTCCGACACGTTGATGCTCGCCAGGGCGTTCTCGTACGCCTTGAGCAGCCGGCGGGCGTTCGCCGGGGAGCGCAGCAGGTACGAGCCCTCGCGCAGCGCCGCGTAGTCCTCGGCCGAGACGAGCACGGCGTTGCCGTGCTTGGAGACGATCTCGATGGCCTCGTGATTCTCGTTGACCTTCTTGATCAGCGGAAAGAGTTCCTTGCGGGCTTCGCTCGCGGTTATGGACATGGCCGACCTCTCCCCTCAAGTGGTACCTAATAACGTACCACTCTCGACGTCCATCGGGCGGGTCAAATGGCTGACGGCTAGCCAGATTTCCCAGCACCATCCCAGCACGGGAAACACGAAGGGGCCGACCCCTGGAGGAGTCGACCCCTTCTGACCTGCATGTTTGACATGTCAGTGACGTGGTGTTACTTTATCCGCTCAGACGTTGAAGCGGAATGCCTGAAGCCTGGTCCTGACCTGCGGCGGAGTCGCATTCAACACCCTGAACAGGCATCTCCGCGTTGGCTACATTGGGCTCCGACGGTCGCTTACGGGTGCCCCACGGACTCTCTGCGGACCGACCTACAGGGTCTCGACGGAGGCGAGGTGCCTGCGCAGCCCCGCCGCGAGCTCCTCCTCGCCGCCCTCGGCCGGCAGTGGCCAGGGATCCTGCTCTCCGTTCGCCACGGCAAGGCTGCTCCGGAGCCACCGCGCGAAGACAGCGGCTTCGTCCGCGGTCACATCGGTCAATGTGATGTAGGCATGGTCGGGCTTGGGCATCGACGCCGTCCCGTCGATCCATACGCCCGACACCAGCTCGATCTCGAAATCAAGGACCGGCATACCGTGGATCCCGGAGATTCGATACTCCACCCGGAATCGGGGAAGGCCTCCCTCAGAGCCGTCTCCAAAGCCTCGGCAGTGGCACGCCACGCTCCATCATCTCCCTTGGGCGGGTAGAAGGCGAAGCTGGTGCGGATGTTCCGTTCAGTGGGCACGGTCTTCAATCAAGAGGCGCACAGGATCCAGTTCGGGCGCTCCCCCGTCTCTTTCGAGCATCCCGACGACGTCCATGCGCCCATTGTGGATCAGCTGCACACCCCCCTCGTGACGGCCGCAATCGCTAGGGTTGCCCAATGACCGCGCTCCCCGACTGGATGCGCCCGCCGCGCGCGGAAGGCTGGTTCGCGGAGGACCTCGATCACCTCCCCGAGGCACCCCGCCACACCGAGCTGATCGACGGAGCCCTCGTCTTCATGACGTCGCCCCAGCGGTCCTGGCACGGCCGCCTCGTCACCGCCCTGACCACCACCCTCATGGCGCAGGCGTCGGACACCTTCGAGGCCGCCTCGATGCCCGCAACCGGCCCGAGCCGGACCTCCTGCTGACGAACCTGGCCTATGACCCAGACCGCACCTGGTACGACCTGGAGGACGTGAAGCTCGTCGTGGAGACGGTCTCACCCGAGTCCGCCCATCGCGATCGCACAGTAAAGCTCCGCAAGTACGCGGAGGCCGGTACCCCGCACTACTGGTGCATCGAGGACGAGGGCGGGGCACCCGTGGTCCACGCACCCGCCGGCATCTTCCAGCGCCCGGTGCCCTTCGAGATCAGCGTGGACCTCGACAAACTCACGCCACCCTGGCGGAGGTCGTGGAGCGGGCCGATCGCGACAATGTGCCCGCGGTGATCAAGCGCCGGGGCAAGGCAGTCGCCACCTTCAGTAACGCGGCATGTTCGGGATCGCCTTCTCCGCGAGCTCGACGAGCGCCTCCACCTTCGCCAAGTCGGCCGTGACCTCCTCCGGCGTCACGGCGGGGGCCTCCGACGACCGGTACTCGACTTCGTTTCGCCGGGCTCGCATGCGGTTGAAAGGACGCAGCATGGAACCGAGTGGCGGGTCGAGCTGCGCCCGCACAGCCTCGTAGATGACGGTATGGCCGCCACGACTGGTCGCACGCAGTCCCTGGTTCTGCAATACCGCGGCTAGCGCTCTACGCGCGGCGTCGTAGGCCAGCGTGTACGCACCCTCCGGGTCCGTGGCCGCCAACTGCCGCGCGGAGCCGACATGGGTACGCGCCCGGACCAGTTCCGCTTCGGCCGCCTCCCGAGAAGCGGGGACTCGCTCAAGTCCGCCACCGGCGATGAGCGCGTCAACCGTCGACCGCCCTTGATTCCAGCGCGTCATTGCGCCTCCAAGTCGGGATTCAGCTGTACCAGAGGACGTTCGCGAACGCTGGTGAGGAACGGATCGTCCGTACGGGCCTCCCACGACTCGACGGAGACCCGATGAACGTTGACCTCACGACGCAAGCGCCGTGAAGCCTCCTCGGCCAGGTCGAAGAGCGCGTCGGCATCGGGGGCACCCACAACGAGGACATCCACATCGGCAGGCGGCAGCCCCGGCTCACCGTTGTACCGAGCGGCCCACGAGCCATAGATATAGGCGCGCTCCACGCCTTCGAGTCCGGCGAGCGCATCGGTGAGCACGGGCACGGGGCCGAAGGAGACGGCCATGAGCTCGCTCAGCGGACGGTACAGCGGAGTATCCGTGCGGGCCTTGACGAGGCGACTGCGCCCCACTCGCCGATCGGCCAGGATTCCACCGCCTGCCAACCGGTCAACCTCCCGCAGGACAGCAGTGGGCGTCACGCCGACCTCGGCCGCGAGCTCAGTGATGCTGTACTCGCGGTCCGGGTGCAGGAGCACCAGCGCGAGGAGCTCGCCTTGCATGCGAGACCGGAGGATGGGAAGCAGGCTTGGCGATACTTTCATTGGACGCAGGATATCAAGCGCCCAATGAAAGTAACAATCTGCACCCGCACGCTCACCGGCGCGCTCATTGGCGCCTACCGCGAGGCGCCCCCAGGTCAGCACCAAGTCAGCACGGGAATACAGAAGGGGTCGGACTCCCTGGAGTCCGACCCCTTCTGACCTGCACGCTTGATGAAACTATCCAACGTGCAGCACGCGCAGCTGCAACGGAGGAGGCCCACCCTCCACCCCTATCTGTTGTGTACACATGGGACACTCGGTACCCTTGGGTGCATGACACAGCCGCTGCCCATAGAGTCCATCCGCGACGTGCGTGCGCATTTGGCGGAGGTCGTGGAGCGCGCCGATCGCGACGACGTGCCCACCGTGATCACGCGCCGCGGCAAGGAAGTCGCCGCCGTCGTCTCCATCGAGGTACTGCGCAAGTACCAGGAGTGGGAAGAGCGCGAGATCAATCGGATCATCGACGAGCGCATGGCCAACCCCGCACCCGGCATCCCGATCGAGGACATCATGAGGGAGACGCTGGCGCGCGGTGAGTGAGTACCGAACCGTCTTCCGCCCCGAGGCGCAGGCCGAGCTTCGGAAGATCCCGCGCGAGATGGCGCTGCGCATCCTGGCCAAGCTGACCGAGCTGGAAAGCGATCCGCTCGGCTTCAACACCACCGCACTCGTGTCCCAGCCAGACCGCCGGCGGCTACGGATTGGCGACTACCGCGTCGTCTACACGATCGGCAACGGGGAACTGGTGGTCGGGGTCGTTCACGTGTGACACCGGTCCACCGTTTACGACACCTGACCACCGCTGACCATACGTCAGAATATCCAGCACCCATCCAGCACGGTGACGGCGAAGGGGTCGAACTCGACAGAGTCCGACCCCTTCTGAGCTGCGCGTTTGACCCAATGCCTCACGTGCAGTAAGAGAACGACTACACGTTGAAGCGGAATGTCTGCCACCCAATCCTGACCTGCGGCGGAGCCCCGCCCAGGGCCCTGACCTGGGATTTCCTCGTTGGCTGCGTTGGCTCCCGACGGCTGTTTACGGGTGTCCTGCGGACTGGCTGCGGACTGGCCGGGTACGCCGAGGCAGAGAAATCCATGGCACACAGGCGGGACATGCGACCAGCACAGCCGGCGGTACGTCCGCCCGCTGGCCAAGGACGCGCCGCTGGATAGACCTCCACTGCGACCTCGCCAGCATTTGGTCCATCCGTGGCCACGCCTCTCCCCCGTCCAGCGGTGCTTGAGTGCTAGCAGCCTCGCCCTGGACTTCAGAGGGCCTTACCCGCCAGCCCCTCCAGCAGCATTGCCCGATTGATTCAAATCAGTCCACAACCTCTGGCCCGTCATCGCCTTCAATTGCTTCACCTTCAGGAGCAGCGACTCCTTCAGCGCTTCCCTGAACTAGCTGCAATGCCGGGCGGTACAAGAACGGAACCCAAAATTCGAGAGACGCGCGCTTCTCAAAGAAACCGACGTCCACCAACCGCAGAGCGATGACCTTTGCTTCCTCCTCGGAAACCTCCCAAATGACCGCCAGGCTCTGCACGCTATGGTTGGTCTTCTGCCCCTCCAGCGAACTAATCCTCGGACGGAGATCAGGATGCTCGGCGTACAGCGTCTTGGTAAGTCGGGTCGCGGAAACCGAAGGAAGAGCGGCCTTCAAGGACCCGCCGTCAAAGAGGCATTCACCTACGGGCTCAGGTTCGCCGAGTTCCTGCCGTCGGAGCTGCACGTTTCGGGCTTCACTCAGCAGGTGAATCAGTTCCCTGGGCGCGGTCTGCTTACTTCCGTCACGCGTGCGCCCCAGACACCAATCGAACGTCTTGGGTTTGTTCGGCCCGTTTTCTACTTGCTCCGGATAAACACGCCGGAACAGGGCTTCCTGGCCGGCAACCGAGGTGACGCCATCAACCGGGAGGCTATAGAAGCCCGCCAATGCAGGGTTGCGCACGAGTCGCTGGGTGACAAGCTGCATCAGCGCGGCCCTGTCCCACTGGAGCGTCAGCTCGCGCGTGATATGACTGGCCTCGCGAAACCCGCTCTCCGTGATCGCCTTCCAAATATCGCTCCGCAAGAAAATCTTCAGCCTGATCTGATGATTGTTTCCAATATCCAGGTACACCTTGAAGAGTGCGCGCAACGCTAGCTGTTCAAGTTCAGGCCTGCCTGCGAACGCCACATCCAAACGATCGAGCAGCAGCCACAGCTTCATACCGGCCCGCTTCAGCCCCCTATCAGCGGCTTCAAGCAGGTCGTCGACATGAACCACACCCTGGTCCCTCTGGGCCATATCAGGCTCACGAAAAGTGATACGGGTTCCCGCATCAACGATCCCTGCAAGAGAGAAGTTAGGCTCGATTTCTGTCGGGTAGAAGAAGTGCCGCACGTAGGCTCTGGCGTTTGCAAGCTTCTGACGAAGAGATGTCCCCTTCCCGGGGAGCATTTTCGCGTCAGCAAGCGTCCGGATTACGCGCTTGACATCCTCCCCGTCGAGCTTGTAATCCTCGAAGGTATCGGCGATGACCGACAGGAAGTAGAGCTTCCAGAGGCTGACGAACTCGTCTTCATTCGCTGGCGGGTTTTCAGCAAGGCTCGCAAACGCTGCGGCCCCCTGGGGCGACTCAGCAGGAGTGAGCTTCTTCGATGTGGCCACCGATCGGGTGACGGTCCGTGAAGCGAAACGAGCGAGGCCCCCGGGCTGTTGATCGAGATGTCTGACGTCTCAATTACGTTGCTCGGGGGCCTCGTTGGTCGTCCATCCTGCCGCAATCGACCTGCCGCACGCACTCGTGGAGTGGGTCACCATGCTGATCGTCACCCGTGAGGGCGACCGGCGCTGCAAGCTCCGTCCGTCCCAGCGCGCGATGGTGGCACTGGTGTACCTGCGCGAGCACACCACTTTGGCGAAGATCGCCGCCGGGTTCGGGATCAGCGAGTCCACCGCCCATGCCTACATCAGCGCGGTCGTCGACCTGCTCGCCGCGCGTGCGCCGGGTCTGCTGAGGACGCTGCGCGAGCATGATCCCGACTTCGTCCTGCTCGACGGGACCCTCGCCGAGTGCGACCGGGTCGGCGACGGCCGGGCCGACTACTCCCACAAGCACCGGCGCCACGGCGTGAACGTGCAGGTCGTCACCGATCCCGGCGGCCGGCTGCTGTGGCTCTCGCCCGCCCTGCCGGGCCGCACTCACGACCTGACCGCCGCCCGCACCCACCGGATCATCCGCATCTGCGAGCGCCAGGGCGTTCCCATCGTGGCCGATCTCGCCTACCAGGGCGCCGGTCCGTGGCTGACCACGGGCATCAAACGCAGGCCCCTGCAGGAACTGACCCCCACTGAGAAGACCCGCAACCGTGCCCTGGCCGCCACACGGGCACCCGTCGAACGCGGCGTCGCCCGCCTGAAGTCCTGGCGGATCTTCCGCAGGTCCCGATGCAGTCCCAACCGCATGACGTCAATCGCCAAGGCCGTCCTCACACTGGAGCTGCAACGCTGAAGAAGCTCAGTGATCAAAATGTCACGGTCAAATAGCTGCGACTCTCGCGCGACGAGAGTGGCATAGATCGCGCTCTTACCCGACCCCTTCGGTCCATAGACGATGTCTACCTCGTCTTGCCAGACCTGGTTCCATTGCTCAGTCTCGACGAAGTATGACGCCAGCGCGTCAGCTTCCTCTTCTGCAACCCTCGCCCCGAGTGACAGTCCTCGCAGCACGTTCTCTTTAATGGTCGCCCGCCTCCACTCGCCGCTACACCAGTCTCACGAAGATTACCGCCACCTCTTGATCAACCCCAGGGATACGCAAGGTACTCCCACGAGTCAGTCGAGCTGATCAGTGTGAATGCCACCCGTCGAGGGAGACCTGGGTGCCATGAGCGAGGTAGGAGCAGAGCGCGCTCGAAGTGGTGTCCACGAACTCCCCGGGGATGGCGTCGGCATCGACCCAGCAGACCTGGGCGTGCTTGCGGGGTTCGCGGTTTTCGGGTTCGCCGGTCCATTCGTGGGCGGCGAAGACGACCGTGAGGAAGCCGTTCGGGGCTTCGACGCCCCAGGCGCCGTGGATGATGTGGGCGACCTTGAGGGACTCGGGCTTCACCGTGAGGCCGGTCTCCTCGTAGAGCTCGCGGACTGCCGTCTCGGTGATCGGTTCGCCCGGTTCACTCTTGCCGACTGGGAGGTCCCACAGGCCCTGAGCGAACTTCGCGTTCTCGCTGCGCTGGAGGAGGACGACGCGGTTGGTGGCCTTGTCGTGGACGATGACGGCCGCGACCAGCAGGGTCATCGATTCGAGCGCCGGCTTGAGGGCTTGAGAGCGGTCGTCGGTCTGCTGGGCCACGGTGTTCCCTTCGTCGGGCGGGTTGTTGGGCATGTTAGGCGAGGGCCTCGCGGGCGCGGCGGGCGAGCTCGGCGGCGCCAGGAACGCGGCGGCGCTGGTAGACCGCGAGCGTGGAGCGGATCGAAGTGATCGCCTTACGGGTGCGGTCGGAGGTCATGCCCTCCATGAGGACCAGGGCCTGGGTCCAGGCGGCGACAGCCTCGTCAGCGCGGGCCTGGGCGGCGAGGCTGTCGCCGAGGTCGGCGTGGGTGAGGGCGTGGACGCGCTTGTACTTCTCGGGGTCCCAGCGGGTGAGGGCGTCGCGGTGCTGGTGTTCGGTGCCGATGTGGTCGGCGAGGTCGGTCAGGGTACGGGCGGTGTGGCTGGCCACGGTGCCGGCGGCGGGGCCGCTGACGCGGGAGTAGCTGGGCTGGGGGCCATCGTCCCGTAGCAGGGCGTCTTCGGCGGCGAGGAGGGCACGTGCGGCTGAGGGGCTCGCGTCCGTGGCGGCGTAGGCGCGGGCGTGAGTGATGTGGAGGAGGGCCTCGGTCTGGCCGTCGACGTGGCCGAGGCCGCTTCGCAGGGCGCCTTCAACGAGGTCGACGCAGTGGTGGGGCTGCTTGAGGCTCAGGGCCTGGTGGGCGAGGGCGCGCATCATCCAGGCGGCGTGGCCGTGGGGGTCGGCTTCGCAGGCGAGTTGATAGCCGACCTGGTAATAGCGCTGGGCGGCGCCTTCATGGCCCAGGTCGTGGTGCTTCCATCCGGCGAGGTAAGCGAGTTCGGCGACGGCGCCGAAGGCGGCATGACGTAACGGTTCCGAGGGGAAGCGTCCCCGGAGCATTGGGGCGGCGGTGTCGGCGAGGTACGCGGTGACGGTGGTCAGGCCGTGGCCGCCGCCCAGGCGTTCGTCGGCGGCGCTGAAGGCCGCGGTGATCTGGCGTACGACGTCGATGTCCTCGCCACCGATGAGGGAGCGGCCGGTGCGGGCGCGGAGCATCCGGGAGGTGGCTTCGTGGTCGTGGAGCAGCGGCATGGCGACGCCGGCCGTGGTGAAGGCGGCGATGGCGAGGAAGCGGCGGCGTTCGACGTCGGCACGGCCGAGGTCGGTGACGGTTACGACCGGATCGCCGTTCGAGGTGTCTTCCGCGTCACCGGGCTGGAGGCCGATCTCGGTCGGGGTGACGACGCGGCCCAGCCGGCGGGAGAGGGCTTCGGCGAGGTATTGGCCGGCCTGGCCTGAGGGCGCCCGGGCGCCCTTGGCCCAGTGGGAAATCGCAGACTTGTTGGTCTGGAGGAGTTCGCCGTTCTCAGCGGCGATGCGGCGGACGTCCTTGGCGAGGGCTTCGTACGTACATCCGGCCGCGTGGATCGTCTCGCGCAGACGGGAGTTGGCGTCGGTCGGCGCTGGCACATTCCTCCGTCCCGGAGCTGTAAACCGCGTATACCGCTTGGGCTCGGTCACACCGTACCCACTCTGCGTAGCGGGCGGTTCACTTATCGACAGCCGCCCCACTCTCGGGCCGGGCGGCCCCCACGTTCCGTACGCCCTACCAGGCTCGGGCATTCCTATGCCCTGGCCCGGACGATCAGAGACGGAGAAACGGTGACCACCATCGACACCGCGACCATCACGGTCGAGCTGCCCGACGCCTTCGACCCGCGCTGGAGCCGCCTGCCCGGCATCCGTGTGGACGGCCAGCGCCTCACCATCGACCCGGCCGAGTACTTCTTCCGCTTCGAGTCCAACACCTGGCTCGTCGCTGACTGGGAGCTGGTCAAGGCCCAGCTCCTGGACGTGGACGAGACGACCGAGAGCGCGGTCGAGCAGCTGGCGCTCGACTTCATCAAGAACCACGGCGAGTCCACCTCTGACGCCGCCCGCGTCCTGGCCACCGCGTACGAGGTGTACGCGTACCTCTTCCGCGAGGAGCACCTCGCCGGCCTCGGTCTGCCGCAGATCACCACCGACCACCTGCGGATGCTCCACGAGGCCGCCACGCTCATGGCGCTCAACAAGGTCGAACTGGACGGACACATCTCCAACGTCGGCCCGTGCTGGTTCTTCCCCGCCGCCACCTCCGTCGTCTTCGACCTGAACGACGAAACGGGCGGGATGCTCGACGAGGTCTACCACGGCGGCTGGTTCAACGAGCACCGCCGGATCGAGTCCATCAAGGCCCACGCCGCCCTCGGCGGCCGGCTCGTGCACGGCTGCCAGTCCGTGCCGGACCAGTCGGGCGGCGTCGTCGCGCCCTACGGTGCCTCGATGGCCAACTTCCGTGACGACCTGGCCGCGTTCAAGGCGGGCTGGATCGAGCAGGTCTACGCCCACCGCGTGACCGCGGCCGAGTAGCCCCACCCCACTACGGCTCCAGGGCGGGCCGGCACGTTCGCCCGCCCTGGAGCCCACCAGCCCCTGGAGACACCCCCATGGACCAGAGCCTGACCGCCGCCCTGCTGGACGACCTGTGTGCCCTCATCCGCAAGCCCCTCCCCGAACGCGCGGAGATCCGCGTCTGGGGCATGTCCGGAGTCGAGCGCGTCACCTTCCCCGACGGCACCACGGCCGTCTTCAAGTACGCCAAGGAGCCCTTCGACCGCGAGGCCCAGGCCCTGCGGATCGCCCACCACCGCGGGCTGCCGGTCCCCGAGCTCCACGCCACCGCCATGCAGGACAAGTGGCTCGGGATGCTCATGGACGACCTCGGCACCCCCGTACGGGACGCCGACGACCTCGACGGCGTCGCCGCCGCCGTGATGCTCCACGCCGCCCGCCCGGCCAGCGGTCTGCCCTTCCTCGACGGCGCGGGCCTCGCGGCCCTGCCCGGCCGGGCCCTCGACCACCTCCAGCGGCTTCGGAAGGCCAGCCGGTGGACGGACTGCGACGACATCGAGACCACGCTGGGGAAGGTCTCCGCAGCATCCGAGGCCCGCGCCCAGGGGGCGACGCTCGACCCCTTCGGCTGGGTGCACTCCGAGTTCCACCCCACGAGCGTCCACATCGGGGAGGAGGGCTGGCACCTCCTCGACTTCGCCCGCGCCTTCACCGGCCCCGGCCTGATCGACCTCGCCTCCTACCACGGCACCACCGAGACGCCCAGCCCCGTCCGACTGCGGGTGTTCCTGGAGCAGTACGTCGCCGCCGGAGGGCACGAGGACGCCCTCGCCGCCCGGGGCGGCCTGACCGCCGAGGCATGGGCCCTGGGTTGGCACCGCATGTGGGCCGTCGAGTGGTTCATGGAGCAGGCGATCCGCTGGATCAACGACCCGACCAGGGACTTCGCGTACATCCCCGTCGTCCGCCGCCACCTGAACGACGTGGTCCAACTCCTGGAGGTCTAGGTGCTCGCCCAGGTCTCCCCCTGGTACGCCCACGCCGCCCAGCGTCTCGCCACCGCACCGGCCCACGCGCTCGTTCCTCCGGCACGGATGGAGTGGAGTACCCACCCCGGTCTGGGCCCCGGCGCGGAGATCCTCGGCCGGGACCTGCGCGGCAAGCGCCTCCTGGAGCTGGGCTGCGGTCCCGGCCACAACGTCGCCCACCTCGCCCAGCACCACCGGGCCCACGCCACAGGAGTCGACCTGGTGGGCCTCCAGGTACGGCGAGCGCGGTCGCACTACGGCCACATCAAGGGCGCCACCTTCTCCGCCGGCCATGCGCTGCACCACCTCCAGGCCACCGGCCAGACCTTCGACGCGGTCTACTCGGTATTCGGCGCCGTCGGCCTGGTCGCTCCGGAGCTTCTGCTCGCCGCAATCTCCCGCCACCTCGTGCCCGGCGGCGTACTGGCCTTCTCCGTACCCCACCCGGCACGGGCCGGAAGACATCCTTCGACGGACGACCGTCCCCGCGAGGACTACGTCACCATGCCCGACCGCACCCGGCTGCCCATCGCCCGCTGGGAGTACGACGCCCACCGCTGGGCCGCCCATCTCTCCCGGACCGGCCTGCGGATCACCTCGGCCATCGAGCTGCGGCACCCGCGTCTCGACCCGTGGCCCACCACTCTCCTGATCACCGCCCGGAAACGCTGACCGACGGAGGCAACGATGCCCTTGCCCTACCTCCTGCTCGACATCGACGGCGTCCTCATATCGTTCCCGGCGTCCGACGGCAGCACCCCACCCACCCACGTCCGCCACACCGTCCTGCCCGCGGGCCGCGACCCCGACAACCCGGTACCGATCTGGCTCAGCCCCGCCCACGGCCCGTTGCTCGCCGGCTTCCTGACCAGCGGCCTCGCCCCCGTGTGGTGCACGAGCTGGCGCAAGGACGCCACCACCATCGTCGGGCCGCTCCTCGGGCTGCCGGAGTTCCCGTACCTCGATCTCCCCCGCCCCGAGATCACCACCAGCCACCCCAACGGCTACCTCTGGAAGCGCGACCACGTCGAACCGTGGCTCGGCGGGTCGGCGGTCGCCTGGGTTGACGACGACTTCACCGACCTCGATCACGCCTGGGCGGCGGAGCGGACCGCAAAGGGCATGCCGACTCTCCTCGTTCAGCCCGACCCGCACCTCGGACTGCAGCCCGAGCACCTGACCGAGGTCACAACGTGGGTCTCGCAGCTGCCCAGAGCCCGGGTCGCGTGACAACTGATGCCCTCGCTGCCACAGGCAGCGAGGGCATCAGGGTGCGATGTAGTCCCTGCCTGTACCTGGGCGCGGTTCAGTTTCTGAACGGGATAGCCGTTGGTTGGCATCTATCAACCATCCAGGGGACTTGACCCAATACCTGCAGATTCCGGCGATCACGTGAGATGCTCCGCTAACTGATCACCGAGGAACATCAGGGCCCGAAATAAAATCCAGACCGATATGCAGAAATCATTGCGTCGATCTGATCTTCATACCGCTCCAGGAATGTATCGAGCGAGTAGACCCCGTTCCAGCCAGCATCGCGCAACTGCGACCCATCGCAGGGGATCGGTAATGTGCAGAGGTCCGCGCCTTGTACGAAATGAAGTCGGAGTTCGTGCGCCTCGGAGAGACTCAATGGATTTCCTCCGATCTGCTCGATGAGTACGTAACGAAGCCCGAGCAGGCCAAGAAGATCAAGATCGGTGACCCAGGCCGCATCCATGAGGCGATGAGTCTGCCAGTGCATAGCGTCGCGATACACCAACCTCGCTCGGCCAGCCACATCCGCGTGAGGAATGCCGTCCCAGTAGAGCGAGCCATGGATCGTGCGATCGACGCCGTCCTGGGTAAGTGCCGTTCCAAAGGTCATAGGAACAAGGTTTGAGAGCTTGTCAGGCCACCCGTGCACCAGAGATCGGATCAAGTCGCAGGGGTTATACACATGGAGCATGACGTCGCACTCCACTCCATCAGCCGAGACGTCGTCCAGCCACCGCGCCACGAGCCTCTCCCAATCGGGGTTCCCCGCAAAGCACATCCTGCTCTCCTCCCGGAAAGCCGGCCATCTTCCACGATCCGTGGTACGCGCTGAGCCTGTATAGAGGACTTCACCGATCCCCTCTTCGTCACCGTTCAATTCGCGGAGGAGATCCCGCTCGTCCAGTGAAGTGCGCTTCGCGAATTTACCAGCCGCCCGATAGCCCTCAATTTCCCATTGTGGGTTCTCCGCCAGATGCCGGAGTACGCCGGGGCGGGCCGAATCATAGCCAGCCGCGAAGACATGCTTGGTGATGTGGCAGAGGGCCGAGTACTCCAAGGGGTACCCCCCGGTTTCCTCGTACGAATCCACCCCACTGCCATCAAGCCATGCCGGCGCCTCTTCTGGGTCCAGACGCCCGATTGCGAAATAGAGACCGTACGGTGCGACCACAAGGTCTCTCTGCGAGATGCGACGGAAGTCCGCTGCGAGGAGATCATGCGCTCCGGCCTCGACGGCTCTGCCCAGAATTTCATGCCAGCCTTGCGTTCGCCCCTCCGGAGAGTTGTAAAAGTAGATGAAATGGTGCGGGGTCACCCGCGGCGGTACCGCCGCTTCGAGAAATTCCACCCGGTCCGCACGCACAGGAACGCCATTGTCGTCCAATGTCAGCTGGTACCCGCGGAGATCGTGGGACCAGTCTCGCGCCATGTTGCTCACCGGGACGCGCAGTTCGCGCCAAGTGGTGGAGACGATCATCGCGCGGATGCGGTCCTTACGGAGCCCCATCTCCTGCTGCAACAGCTCGGCGTACTTCGTGACCTCATGAAGGGCTCGAGCCGAAGTCGAGTCCGATCGCTTCAATTCGATCACCACCCACGACCCGTGGCCGTCTCGGGCGAGGATGTCTATACGCCCGCGCGTTCCATGAGCATTGGGAAGCGGGTACTCCGTGCCAATCAACCGAAGACTCGGCTCGATGAGAGGAAGGCGATTGGCCAGCATGTCACGCAGTCGCGCCTCGTACGGAACATCCATGTCGCGCTCCTCAAACAAGTCGCGTGCCTAAGAGGTCAGTTGATAGACGATCAGGGTCTGACAGTAGGTGATCGGTCCGACAACCCTGACCCCTTCTCGGCCTCGACCTAGCAAAGCCCGGGATTCCCCGACGCCAAGGACTGCCAGAAGGTCCGCCACCTGGATGAGCTCTCGCGTAGGCCCGAGCAGTGGAGATCACTGCATGAAGCTCTACCGTTGATCCCGATGCCCCACCACGACGCGTGGCGGGGCATCGAGCCGGGGTCAGCGGTGTCGACTGTGGTCTTCGGGCCTCGTGGCCACTGGTGTGAGCAGCGGATGCTGCGGGGCAGACCTGGCCGAGGTGCCGCTGATGGTGCTTTGCCTGCGAGCGGCTTGCGCCCGCCGGTTCGGTTGAGCGGTGATGCGCCAGTTGAGGACCTCGGCGGGGTGCTCGGCGCTGTCGAGCTCTCGTTGAGTGCCCACCTCGGTCAGGAGACGACGGGAGCTGTGGCCGGCGGTCTCGGCGTGGGCGAGGGTTGTGGTCAGGGCGGTCCAAGCGGGGTCGGCGAGGATCCGGTCAGCGTGGTCGGGGAGGGTCGCGCGAACGTCCTGCTCGAAGCGACGGACAGTTGCGGCTCGTGGTGCGCGGCGGGTCAGGTCAGCCAAGACGGGTGTGGCGGCCTGCTGGTAGCCCGCCTGGAAGTGGCGGAGGGCTTCTTCGGCCGCAGCGGCCTGCTGTTCGTGGCCGCGCTGCTCGTGCCACTTGGCGGCGGCGCGGGCCAGGTGCAGGGTGGCGAAGAGCAGGGCGATGGCGAGTCCGCCCGGCTCGGTGGAGGCGTAGGCGAGTTCCTTGGCGGCCTTGCGCAGGGCGGTGGCGGCCTGGTGGTCGGCGCGGGTGGCGGAGCGGCGGGCGCGGTTGAACGCCGTCGCCGCCGCCCGTAGTTCCGCCCGGTGTGGGCCGGTCGTGGCGCTTGCGATGTTGTACAGGGCGTCGCCGAAGGCGGCCAGGTGGCCCTGGGCGGCGGCATCGTCGCCGGAGTCGAGGACGGTGCGTGCCACCTGTATGGCGGTGGTGGTGTGACGCCATGGGTCGGCGGGGTCCGCCGCATACCGCGGGCGGTCGGCTACCTCCTGGTCAAGGAGGCGTTCGCGTAGGCGGTTGATGGAGAGGTCGGGGGCGAGTTTCGAGCCGCCGTACCAGACGGGCTCGTCGGCCGCGTTGGTGTCGCCAGGTGCGGCGAGGCTGTAGCCGATCACGTCGCCGGTCTCGGGGCCGAGGCGTGTTTTGACCTTGATGCCGAGGGACTGCAGCACGGTGAAGTAGTCGGCTTCATTGCGTACGGCGGCGGCGACCGCGTAGGCCTGCTCGCGCAGCCACTGCCGTGCCGTGGCCGTCTGGCCCTGGCGCTCGGCCTTGGCACGTTCGGCGCCGGTGGGAGTGCGGGGCGCGGTGAGGTCGCCGGACTTCAGGCGGCGCAGACCGAACTCGGCTTCGATCTTGCGGCACTCGGCTTGGGCCCGCTGTCCGTCGTGGTGGGTGCGCGGGCGGCGTCCGTCGGCGCGGACGGTGGTGGCCATGATGTGGATGTGGTCGTCAGCGTGGCGTACCGCGATCCACCGGCATGCCTTCTCGTCACCTTCGGGGGCGATGCCGGCAGCGTGAACGATGCGGCGGGCGACCTCGGCCCACTCGGCGTCGGTGAGGTAGCGGTCGCCGGGCGCGGTACGGACCGGACAGTGCCAGACGTGCCGAGGCGGCTTCTTACCGCCCAGCTCGCGGGTGCGCAGGTCGACGTGGTGGTCGAGGCGCTTGGCGAGGAGGGTGTAGCTGGCCTCGGGGTCGCGGCCAGGGTCGGGGGCGCCGACCACGTCCCAGGCGGCGACGATGTGCGGGTCGGTGTGTTCGTCGCGGCGGCCGGCGCCGAAGAGGTAGACGATCAGTCCGCGGGTGTTGGAGCCGGTAGAGACGTCAGGAACCATGCGCAGTGCCTGCCGCCAGGAGCTGGTCGATCAGTCGGTAGCTGCTCTCGGCCGCTTGCTCGACGCGGTCCAGCACCGCCTCGGCACGCTCGGGCACTGTTCCTCGGTGGATGGCTGCGGTGATCTGGTTGAGGTTGCCTCCGATGCGGTTCAGCGCGACTGTGTGTGCCTCGACGGCCTCGATCAGCGGGCGGAGAGGATCGTCCTCCGGGCTGCCGACCAGTCCTGCCTTGCCCAGGGCGACGGCCAGAGCGGCGTCCCCGACGAATCCGGCGAACTTCTGACCGCGCTGGTGGGCGGCGGCGCTGATCACGCGGACCGCAGTCCGCGTGAAGCGGATGGTCTTCTCCTGGTCGCGCTTCTCCACCGTGCGCTTGCGGTTCATCAACGCGGGCAGGACGGGGGCATCGAGGTCCCGCCAGGACGGCTGCTCGACAGGCGGTTGGACATCGGTCGGCAGCTGAGTGCTCGGGTCGACGGAGTCGGGTGCGGGCGGACAGTTGGTCTCGCCTATGCCTTCCTCCGGCTCGGGCGCCCCTTGGCGCTCGGCCTTCTCCTCCGCCACCCCTGGGGCGGGGGCAAGCACGGACGAAGCCTCGTTAGAGGCTCGTTCGCTCCAGCTTGCTGCTGATCGGCGGGTCAGGCCGAAGAACGCCTTACGGCGGCGGGTGGGGGCGTTGTCGGTGGTCGATTCGGGCATGGTGATGCTCCGGTAGTCGTGTGGGGTGGGGCTTCGTCACGTCCGTTGCATCCGTCCCGTAGCTGGTCAGGACAGGTACGGAGACGGTCGCAGGTACGGACTGATCCGTATCGGCAAGGAACTCCGTCCCCGTGCTGACCTGCGCGGGGACGGATGCGACGGATTGATACGGAGCTGGTGTCAGCGAGTGAGCCTGGGGCCGGCAGGCCCGCCAGGCGGACCGATGGGCAGCGTTCCGGATGGAGGGGCCGGTGGCTTGCCCGAGGCTCGACGTGCGGGCACGGCCTCCTCGGCTGTGGGCACAGGTGGGGCGGGGTCGGGGCAGTACCGGGCCCAGGCGTCGGGGAACTGATTACGGGCGTACGCCTTCGCCTGCCTGCCGTTCTCGAAACGGTGGTTGGCCGGACTGATGCCGAAGTCGCGGAGCAGGTTGGCCAGGTGGTAGGCGTTCAGGCCCTTCGTCCCGTACTCGGCCCAGGGCGCCTCCGCGTCCTGGACGAGGGCGGCGAGCAGGTCGTGGCTGCGCAGCGCCTCCTTGTCGCCCTGTTGCTCGAAGACGCGGCGGATGTCCCGGAGCAGCCGGGTCTTCAGTGTCGTCTGCTCGTCCTGGACCACCTCGTTCCGGGTCATCGCCAGGCAGGCGGCACGGGCATGGGCGGGCCAGTGGCCGCCGGCCAGGTCGGCGACGATGACCAAGGGCTCCCAGGTGTCTGCGGCCCGGTCTTCGACCGGCATAGGTGGCACCAGCCGGTGCGCTGCCCCGCGCAGTGGGGTCAGCCACGCGGCCAGCCGGTCGCGCAGGGCGTTCAGTTCCGGGACGGAGTGCCGGGAGCGGAAGGGAGCGACCTTCTCGCCGGGCTTGCGTTTCTGCATGCGGAGCACGACGGCGCGGTCCATGATCGTGTCCGGAAGGTCGCCGATGCCTGCCAGCGCAGCCATGGCGAAAGTCGGGAACGCGGTCGGCTTGTGCTCCGGGCCGAAGATCCGCCACGCGGGGCGGTTGCGCTGGTGTCCGGCGTTCAGCAGGCCACGGAGGTCCTCCTTGTCCCCGGCCTTGGGGCCGAAGATGGTGTCGGCCTCGTCCACCAGTAGCGTCGGCGGGTCCTCGCCGATGATCCGGAAGATCACCGCCGGCGAGGTGTTCACCGTCATCATCGGTCGGGACACGGTCTCGTGGAGCACGTCCAGGACACGCGACTTGCCGCAGCCCTTGGTCGGCCCCACCACCGCCAGGCGCGGAGCGTGCTGGAGGGCGGGCTGAATGTGGGAGGCCGCCACCCACAGGGTGACCGCAGTCAGTGCCTCCTCGCTCGGCAGTACGACGTACCGGCCGATCGCGGCGCGCAGCTCGTCCAGTACGACGGTCCCGTCCTGGTCCCAATCCGCCTTGAGGCCAGCGCGCTCCCGGTCCCCAGTCCCCGGTCCGGGTTCCGGGACCATCCCAGCAGCACCGTGGTCAACCCCGACCGACGGTCCGGGTTCGACAAGCGACTGACCGGAACTCTCCGCCCGGTCCCCAGCATCTGGTCCGGCCCCATCCGGACCGGACGGGTGGTCCGGGTTGTTGGTCCGGTCCGGTAGGCCGCTGAGCTGTGCGTTCTCCGCCGGTCCGGGTTCCTGGTCCGGGTTGTCCGGAACTCCGGTCCGGGTTTCGGTCGCGGGTCGGTCCGGTTCCGGACCGACCGGACCAGCGGCACGGTCCGGTCGATCGCCGGTCCCCGAAGAGGTGGACCGGACGTTTGCTCGGTCCGGACCGCGCCACGGGATGCCCTGGCCGGGGACCGCGACCGGCGGCCAACCGCCTGCAGCGGAAGCGGTCGACAGGATGGGGGAGGAGGTGTCCTCCATAGGCGTTCCTTTCTGGCGAGGGGCGGAGCGGGACCTGGTCCGCCTTCTCGTCGGTTGGTCGTTCAGCGGTGGGTGGAGGGCCCCGGCAGCTTCGGGTCTGTGGCTACGCGGCCAGACCCCACTCGTCCTGGCCATCGATCAGCGCTCGCTCGTACCGCAGCAGCTCGGCCTCGGGGTACAGCACCCGCTTCCCGACCTTGATGCCGCGCGGCCCCTTCCTGATGTGGCGCCAGTAGCGGACGGTGCTCTCGGCCGTGCGGTAGCGCTCGGCGACCTCGGCGGTGGTCAGGTATCGCATACATTCCCATTCGACTAGGTGACGTTTCGGATCTGAATAATGCTGTACCTGGCGATCCCCGGTTACCTAAATCGGGAAGTCCATGTTTCAATCTGCATAGCGAGGATGGTTGCGATGGAGGTGCGATGGCAGGCGACAGGCCCGAGTCCGGCGAGGTGCCGCTGCTCTACAGCGAGGGGAACGTGGCCGCACGCGTCGCCCTGGAGCGCGAGGTCAGGGGATGGAGCACGACGGAACTGGCGGAACAGGTCACGCGGGCCGGGGTGAAGATGAACCAGACGGCTGTCTGGCGCATTGAGAACGGCACCCCGCGCCGACGTATCAACCTCGACGAGGCCCTCGCCTTCTCCCGCGTCTTCGAGCTCCCCCTCGAAGAGCTGATGTCCCCGCGTCTGGAGGGGCTCGACATCGACAGCCGGCGCCTCGTCCAAGAGGCCGTCGAAGCGTTCTACGAGGCCCGAGACGCGCGCGACCGTCTCCATCACGCCGTGGTCGCCATCGCCGACCACATCAAGGCCCATCCCGACAGCTCGCGGGCCATCCACGAGCAGTGCCTCCGCCTCATGGGCGACGAGCGGGACGCTCGCACGCTCAGCAGCGACATCGAGGACGGTGGCCACTACTGACAACCGACACGAAGGAGAAGCCGCTTGGCCAACATCCAGAAGCGCCCCAACGGCAAATGGCGGGCCCGCTACCGCGACCTCGACGGCAAGGAGCACGCCCGCCACTTCAACCGCAAGGTCGACGCCCAGCGGTGGATCGACGAGGTCACGGCCAGCCTGGTCACCGGCCAGTACGTCGACCCCCGGTCGGCGAAGAAGCCCTTCAAGGAGTACGCGGAGGAGTGGCGGGGCATCCAGCCGCACCGGCCTTCCACGGCCAAGGCGGTGGCCCAGCACCTGCGCTGCTACGTCTACCCGGCCTGGGAGAAGCGGTCACTCGGCGCCATCAAGCCCGGCGATGTACAGAGCTGGATCACCAGCCTGACCACCACGCACGGGCTGGCCGCCAGCACCGCACGGACGGTCTTCAACACGGTCAACGCCGTCTTCCGGGCGGCCGTCCGTGACCGGATGCTCCCTCACAACCCGTGTGCCGAGGCGAAGCTGCCCTCAGTGCGCCGGAAGAAGGTCGTGCCGCTGGCCGTCGAGCAGGTACGGACGCTGTCCGAGGAGATTCCCGCCCGCTACAAGGGCCTCGTGCTGCTCGGCGCGGCCACCGGACTCCGCCCCGGTGAGCTGTTCGGCCTCCAGGTGCGTCACCTCGACCTGCTGCATGCCACGGTCTCGGTCGA
Organism: Streptomyces sp. NBC_01439; assembly: GCF_036227605.1. Taxonomy (GTDB): domain Bacteria; phylum Actinomycetota; class Actinomycetes; order Streptomycetales; family Streptomycetaceae; genus Streptomyces. Next base: position 3,783,304 of record NZ_CP109487.1, read on the forward strand.
GCAGCAGATCCAGCAGACCGCCAAGCACGGCGTGTACGTCTGCCCGCCCAAGACCGCCCGCTCGCACCGCACGGTTCCGCTCCCCCGCGTGGCGGTGGACGCAATGAAGGCCCACCTGGGGGACTTCCCCGCCGATGGGCCCGAGAGCTGGGTCTTCACGGCGCCGCAGGGCGGGCCCGTGGTCTACACGCACTTCATGGACGGGTCCTGGCGGCCCGCCTGCGCGAAGGCCGGCATAGCGAAGGGCACCGGACCTCATGCCCTGCGGCACCACTACGCCAGCCTGCTGATCAAGTACGGGGAGTCGGTGAAGACCGTCTCCGAGCGCCTCGGTCACACCAATGCGGCCATGACGCTGAACATCTACACCCACCTGTGGCCCGACTCCGAGGAGCGGACCCGGGCCGCCGTCGACAAGGCGTACGCAGACTGCTCTGCGGACGACGAGACGCTTGCCACTGAAGCGGCATAGCGGCTGCCCCGGCTGACCAAAGTCAGCACGCTGCCAACTCGGTGCGGACCGTGAAGGCCGCCCGACCTGCTCCGCTGCAGATTCCCCGCAGTGGAGCCTGAGACTCCCAGGACTTCGGCGACTCTAGTAGTACTCCCGGATGTATCCCAGCGCCCTCCCGAAGACATCCTGGTCGCGGATCTTGAACTTGATGTAGAGCGCCTTGCGAAGTGCCTGCTGGACAAGGCGATCGCCTTCGTTGGTGTCCTGCCAGCCGACAAAGCGGACGGTACGGACGACGGAGTCGACCTCGTCGACAACCTTCTCGGCGATGATCGGGGTCTCCTCGCCCTTGAGTGACTCGAAGAGCTCTGTCAAGGCAGCCTTTCCGCGCTCCTCGCGGGGCACCTCAGCGGCAGCCTTCTCCGCTGCGACCGTGTCTCGCGCGAGTGCGAAGAGCTCCTTGAGAAACTCCAGCGAGGCCTGCTGAGAGTGGGAGTACTTCTCCCGCAGAGCATTCAACCGCTGGCCAAGCTCGATGAAGGCCGGGTTGCCGACATGCTTGGCAATGCGGACGGTGATCCACTTCTCGACCTCGACAGGGTCGATGTCTTTGCGGTTACCGTTCATCAGGTCCTCGATGACCTGCGCATCGAGGACGATGGTCTCCAGGTCGGTGCGCGGGACCTCGACGGTGACGTGCTCGTTTATGAGCTCAAGGGTCTTGGCACCCAGCGTGTGCCAGACCAGCCGGCCGGTGACGTCGGTGGGTTGCACGGACTGGTATACGTCGGTCAGCCACCGGTATTCCGACTCGCGCTCGGACAGGATCGGGTCCGGGGACAGGGTCTCCCACAGCTGGGCGACGACGCTGTACGCAGCTCCGAAGGCGTCACGGGACTCGTCAGAGTCGATCGCAGTCTGTGCCTGGATCAAGCCCTCATAACCGCCGACGGTGCGGTCGACGCCCGGGAAGAACGCCAGAGCAGCCTCAATCGCGGGTCCGAGCTGCTCGCGGAGTACAGCAATGTTGGAGATGACCTGCTGGACGGACTTGTCGTCGAACTCGAAGGCCTTGGCGACGTCGTCGAAAATGCCGAGGTAGTCCACTATGAGGCCGTGGGTCTTCGCGGGCGGGTAGACCCGATTCGTGCGGCAGATTGCTTGGAGCAGGGTGTGCTCGTACAGGGGCTTGTCAATGTACTGGGCATAGAGGATCGGGGCATCGAAGCCGGTGAGCAGCTTCGCGGTCACAATGATGATCTTCAACGGGTCCGCCGGGTCGTTGAAGCGGGCGGTGATTCGCTCCAGCTCCTCCCGACCAGGTGTCCAATGCTTCCACGTTGGCTTGTCACCTCGGCTGGTGGACATCACGATCGTGGACGTGTCCGGGCCGAGCAGGCGGTCAAGCTCTTCCTTGTACGCCACGCAGGTGGCCTTGTCGTAGACCACGACCTGCGCCTTGAAGCCCTGCGGCTCGACCTTCGTGGTGAAGTGCCCGGCGATGTCGGCGGCGATCTTGCGGACCCGGTCGGGGGCTTTGATCAGCACCTCCAGGGAGGCGGCCTTCTTCGACAGGGTGGTGCGGTCTTCCTCATTGAGCCCGTGACGGTCGGCGAGCTCGGCGAAGGCCGCGTCGATCGACTCCTCATCCAGGTGGATCTCCGAAAGGCGCGGCTCGAAGTGCAGCGGCAGGGTGGCGCCGTCGCGGATGGAGTCGGAGAAGGAGTAACGCGAGAGATACCCGTGCTCGTCGGCCTCGCCTCCGAACCACATGAACGTGTTGCGGTCACGCTTGTTGATCGGCGTCCCGGTCAGCCCGAACAGGAACGCGTTGGGCAGCGCCTCGCGCATCTTGCGGCCGTAGTCGCCCTCCTGGGAGCGGTGGGCCTCGTCGACCATCACGATGATGTTGTCGCGCGCGTCCAACACGCCCGGGGCCTCGCCGAACTTGTGGATCGTGGTGATGATGATCTTCCGCGCGCCCGCAGCCAGGAGCTCCTGCAGCTCCTTGCGGGACTCCGTTGAGACGAGGTTCGGTACGTCCGAGGCGTTGAACGTCGCGGTGATCTGGGTGTCCAGGTCGATCCGGTCGACCACGATGATCACCGTCGGCGAGGTTAGCCCCGCCGTTGCGCGCAACTTCTGCGCAGTGAACACCATCAGCAGCGACTTCCCCGACCCCTGGAAGTGCCAGATCAGCCCTTGCTTGATCTGCCCGTGCAGCACCCGCTCCACGATCAGGTTGGTCGCCTGGAGCTGCTGGTACCTCGCGATCACCTTGATCTTGCGGTGCTTCTTGTCGGTCGCGAACAGAGTGAAGAACCACAGGAAATCCAAGATCGCGTCCGGATCCAGAACGCCCTCGACCGCCTCCTTGACCGCCGAGAGGCCTACCTTCACCGGCGTATGGTCGTCACCGGACTCATCCGCCCGCCACGGCCCCCACAGCTCCACCGGCATCCCGACCGAGCCGTAGCGGAAGTCCTTGCCCTCGGTGGCGAAGTTGAGCACGTTCGGCACGAAGAACGCCGGCACGTTGACCTCGTAGTCCTCCTTGACCTGCGCGGCAGCGTCGATCCAGGAGTACGCCGGCCGCACCGGCGACTTCGCCTCCCCCACGACTAGAGGGAACCCGTTGCACCAGATCACCAGGTCGAAGCGCCTCTCCAGTCGCCCGGCCCCGTAGGGCACCTCGGTGGAGACGGTCCAGTCGTTCGCGCTGCGCTCGCCGGGGTGGTCGAAGTCGATCAGCTTGACAGTCACATGCTCGCCGTCGGGCCCGAAGGGCATCGACTTCTGCCCCGTGAGCCACGCCGCGAACTCCTCGTTCGCCACCACCGGATTCGGTGTGTTGCGCGCGGAAACCAGGATCGCGCGCAGCCGGTAGATCACCTCAGCGGCCAGACGCGGATCCGCCTCGATGGTCGGGTTGAGGCGGATTAACGCCTCCCGCACCTGCTGCTCCAGCAACACCTCACTGGTGCGGCGCGGCAGCTGACTCCCCGGCACGAACCGCACATCGACCGACTCCACCAGATCCCGGACGAAGTCCCGGACGCTATTGGCTTCGTTGAAGGTCATTTGACACCTCCAAAGATTTCGGAGGTGACAGTCTGCTTGAGAGTGGACACAGTTCGCGCCTCGTGCGCGACCGAATCCATCGCGCGGGTCCAACTCGCTACTTCCGCAACGATCTCGGCCTGAACGTCCTCCGACGGGAACGGCAGGGGGTAATCCTCGATGTGGCGCCAATGCATGTGCTTCACCTTCGACCCCTCGCTCCTGCGCGCGACCCAAGCCGAGAAGGCAGGAGTTCGAAGCGCAATATGCAGAAACTCCGGCGTGATTCCTTGCACCGGCGTCAAGCGACCGATTCGCTGATTCAGAAATGCCGCATCGTGCATCCGACACACACGCCCGAGAAAACGATCCTCGAGGGACTGAGCAGTCATATTGATCACTAGGTCACCAGGGGACAGTGAGCAGTCAGCATTTTCCTCTGTGAACGATGCAGGGATTCGCACGGATGAATCGGTCCACTGTGTGCGCCCGTTCGGCTTCATGTCACCAGGGCGAAGCAGCGCAACGCCTACATCTCCATAAAGATTACTCGGCACGGGTCGCCCGTGCTGCAAGCGGACGATCTCACCGAGATGGCGGGTAGTCTGTCCCGAAAGCTTTTTCTCGAGCCACGACTCGTAGGCGAGTCCAAGCGACGCAGCAAGTACACCCCGACTATTTTGATGGGCCTCCACGGACCACATAAGGTCCGCGAAGCGTTTCTGCTCATCCAGTGGCGGGAGGGCGAACTCGTAGCGCTGCATCTGGCCCCAGAGCAGGCGCGGGTTCATCGAACCGGTCGCCTCGGCGGTCGCGTAGGCGATGAAATGGTCGGAGGCAAGAAGGAAGGGAAGAAATTCCTGCAGCAGTCCATTCTCGGGGGCGGCGTCGAGGACGTAGGTCTTGTCGGCGACGACGCCCGAAAAATTCACGATGCCGGACTTGCGAAGGTAGGGACGTGCCGAGACGAAGAGGATCTGGCCGGGCTGGAAGAGGTAGGTAAAGGTCGAGCCCATCTGGCCGTCGTTGACGTCGCCGAATCGCTCGATGGCAAGGCTGTCGCTGTCGATGTGCCCGCCGCCGACGTAACGGTCGATATCGACGCTGCCCGGGGTGACCTGGGTACGGGAGCGTCGGATGACGTCGCCGAGTCGTACTCGCTTCCAGGTGGTCTTGCAGAGGTTGAGGCTCATCGGGCAACCTCCGCACGCAGCAGGCCGAGAAAGTCATCGACTGCTACGTCTGCCACTGCCGCGGCCTCGCGCCATCCTGTGAGTGCCGCTGCGATTGAGTCAGTGTGCGTCGGCCCACGGCCTGGTGCGGCAGGTGTGACGTACTGCGGGATGGCCATGTTGCCGTTGTTGGCGCGGATCTCGTCGATGGTGGCGACTTGGGCGAAGCCGGGCACGTTGGCGAAGTTCTGATACGCGTGCAGGATCTTCTGCTGATGTGTCTCGGAGAGGAAGGACTGGACGCCTGCTCGGTAGAACTCCTTCTTTGCGTCGATGAAGAGCACCTTGTGCTTGCGGCCAGCTGGCTTCTGCTTTCGGAGGACCAAGACGACCGCTTCCATGCCCGAGTTGTAGAAGAGCCCGTGGGCCAGGCCGATCACCGCCTCAACAGCGTCGGCGTCGAGCATGGCCTTACGAACCGTTGCCTCCCCGATCCGGTTCAGAACCCCGTGAGGCAGCAGGATTGCGGCACGACCAGTCGTGGGATCGAGGCTCGCCTCGATGTGCTGGATGAAGGCGTAGTCCGCAGCGTTCTGGGGCGGTACGCCCCACATGCTGCGGCCGTAGGGGTCTTTGGCGAAAGCGGCCCGGTTCCAGGTCTTGATGGAGTACGGCGGGTTGGCCATGACGACGTCGAAGGTCCGCAGCCGGCCGTGGGCGTCGAGGAAGGCCGGCTTTGCGAGGGTGTCGCCGTGGGCGGTGTTGCCGTCGGCGATGCCGTGAAGGAAGAGGTTCATCTTCGCGATCGCCGAGGTGCCGTAGTTGAGCTCCTGGCCGTACAAACGCAGGTTGCGCCACTCCTTGCCCCGGCGCTTGAGCTCGGCGACCGTGGAGATCAGCATGCCGCCGGTGCCGCAGGTGGGGTCGTAGATCGACTCCCCCGGCTCGGGCTGGAGCATCATCGTCATCAGGTGCACCAGGGTGCGGTTGGTGTAGAACTCCTGGGCGGTGTGGCCGGAGTCGTCGGCGAACTTTTTGATCAGGTACTCATAGCCCTGCCCGAGCTCGTCCTCGGGCAGGTTCGCCACCGACAGCGTCTTGGTCGAGAAGTGCTCGATCAGGTCCGAGAGAGTCGAGTCGGGGAGCAGATCCTTATTGGTCCACTCGCCGTCGCCAAAGACGCCAGGGAGGGTGTCGGGATTGGCGGACTCGATGGCCCGCATCGCGGCCTTGAGCGCGGTGCCGACATTGCTGGTGACCTTGCGCAGGTCCGCCCAGTGGGCGCCGTCGGGGATGGCGAAGCGGTGGTTCTCCGGGAGGTCGGCGAGTTCCTCTTCGCCGTATGCCTCCAGGGCGGCGGCGTGCTCCTCGTCGTAGACGTCGGAGAGACGCTTGAGGAAGACGAGCGGGAAGATGTACTGCTTGTAGTCACCGGCGTCGATCAGACCCCTCAGCAGCACTGCGGCGCCCCACAGGTAGGACTCCAGTTCCCGCTGGGTGATCCGCTTCGGACTCGTCGCGGTCATGCGCCCAGCCCCCAGTTCGCCAGCTCGGCCTCCAGCGCTGCGCGGGTCTCACGAGCCTTCGCGTGCGCGGTCTCCAGGTCGGCCAAGGCCTGCTCCAGGGTGATCTGCTCCCCGGCCTCGGCTGGCTCGACGTACAACGGGATGTTCAGGTTCCAGCCGTTGGTCTTGATGTCGTCCAAGGTCGCGACCGCGGCCAGACCGGGCTGGTCGGCGTACTCCTGATACGCCTTCAGGAGGGTCTCTGCGTGGTCAGGCTCGAGGGTGTTCTGGTTGCGGCCGCGCTTGAAGAGCGACTCTCCATTGACGAAGAGCACCTTGTCCTGCTGCTCGGCGGGGCGCTGGCGACGCAGGATCAGCAGGCAGGCGGCCAGGCCGGTGCCGTAGAACAGGTTGGGTGCCAGGCCGATGACGGCCTCTACGAAACCGGCTTTGAGGACGTGCTCGCGAACGCGGCCCTCGGCGCCCTGGCGGAACAGGGCGCCCTGCGGGAGGACGACCGCGACCCTTCCTCCAGTAGGTGCAGCGGAGGTGAGCATGTGCTGGGCCCAGGCCCAGTCGGCGTACCCCTTCGGAGGCACCCCGCCCAACTCATTGCGGCCCCACGAATCGGAGGCCCACTGCTCGTGGCCCCAGTTCTTCAATGAGAACGGCGGGTTGGCGATCACACAGTCGAACCTGGCCAACCGGTCGTGGTCGAAGTAGGCCGGGTCGCGGAGCGTGTCGCCGCGCTCGACGTGGAAGTCCTCCATACCGTGCAGCAGCAGGTTCATCCGGGCGATAGCGGAGGTGGTAAGCACCTTCTCCTGGCCGTACAGCCTTCCGAGCACGGTCTTCGGGTCACCGCCGCGGGCCTTGATGTGCTGGATGACCTCGATCAGCATGCCGCCAGTGCCACAGGCCGGGTCGTAGACCGTCTCCCCCTCTTGGGGGTCGAGGATCTTGACCAGTAGGGCGACCACCTCGCGCGGGGTGTAGTACTCGCCAGCCTTCTTGTTGGACTGGTCGGCGAACCGCTTGATCAGGTATTCGTACGCCTGCCCCAGCACGTCAGGAGCGGCTTGGGAGATCGAAAGGGTCTTGATCGAGAAGTGCTCGATCAGGTCAATCAGCTTGCTGTCTGGCAGCTTGTCCTTGTTGGTCCAGGTCGCGCCGCCGAAGATGCCGTACAGCGTGCCCTGGTTGGCCTGCTCGATACCGCGGAAGGCGGTTTTGAGGGCCTCACCGACGTTCTCGGTGCGTTCGCGTACGTCTGCCCAGTGGCAGCCATCAGGGATGGTGAACCGGTGGTTCTCCTCGAACGCCGCATACGTGTGGTCACCACCAGACTCGTCCAGCGCTCGGGCGTACTCCTCGTCGTACACATCGCTGATCCGCTTGAAGAACATCAACGGGAAGATGTACGCCTTGAAGTCCGCTTGATCGATGCTGCCCCGCAGCAGATCAGCCGCCTTCGCCAGATACGACTCCAGCTCCCCCAGCGTCAAAGGCATCGGAAGCTCCTGCTCCCCCACACCGACCGCACTCGACCCCACTCGATCACTGCTCGTTTCCATACTCTGCCTGGCTGGCTCGCCGTCCCGGCGACCACGTGTCGGAGCGTAGCGGGATCCGCCAGGTCTGTACTGAATACGCGTCAAACGTACGCTGCGGACTCTGCGCGGACCGCGAAGGCCGCCCAACCCGCTCCGTCGCAGGTCAGACGGCCTTTCGCCGAACGTATTAGACGTTGAAGCGGAACTCGACCACGTCGCCGTCCTGCATGACGTACTCCTTGCCCTCCATGCGGGCCTTGCCCTTGGCGCGGGCCTCGGCGACCGAGCCGCAGTCGACGAGGTCCGCGAAGGAGATGACCTCGGCCTTGATGAAGCCGCGCTGGAAGTCGGTGTGGATCACGCCGGCCGCCTCGGGAGCCGTGGCGCCCTTCTTGATCGTCCAGGCGCGGGTTTCCTTCGGGCCGGCCGTCAGGTACGTCTGCAGGCCCAGGGTGTCGAAGCCGACGCGGCCGAGGGTGGCGAGGCCGGGCTCGTCCTGGCCGACCGACTGGAGGAGCTCCAGGGCTTCCTCGTCGTCGAGCTCGGAGAGGTCCTGCTCCAGCTTGGCGTTGAGGAAGATCGCCTCGGCCGGGGCGACGAGCGCGCTCTGCTCGGCCTTGAAGGCGTCGTCCGTCAGCTCGTCCTCGTCCACGTTGAAGACGTAGAGGAAGGGCTTCGTCGTGAGCAGGTGGAGCTCGTGGAGGAGGTCGCCCTGCTCCGTGCCCTTGGTGATGCCCTTGGAGAAGAGGGTGTCGCCCGCTTCGAGGATCTTCTTGGCCTCGACGACGGCCGCGAGGACCGCGACCTTCTCCTTCTGGAGGCGGGACTCCTTCGTCAGGCGCGGTTCGGCCTTCTCGATCGACTGGAGGTCGGCGAGGATCAGCTCGGTGTTGATCGTCTCGATGTCGTCCTTCGGCGAGACCTTGCCGTCGACGTGGACGACGTTCTCGTCCTTGAAGGCGCGGATGACCTGGCAGATGGCGTCCGACTCGCGGATGTTCGCCAGGAACTTGTTGCCCAGGCCCTCACCCTCCGAGGCGCCGCGCACGATGCCCGCGATGTCGACGAAGTCGACGGTCGCCGGGAGGACCTTCGCCGAGCCGAAGATGCCCGCGAGGACGGCCAGGCGCGGGTCCGGGACACCGACGACGCCGACGTTCGGCTCGATGGTGGCGAACGGGTAGTTGGCCGCCAGCACGTCGTTCTTGGTCAGGGCGTTGAACAGGGTCGACTTGCCGACATTCGGCAGGCCGACGATTCCGATCGTGAGCGACACGTTGGCGACTTCCCGTAGCTGGAGGGGGCGGCGGCCCGGGAGTGGGCCACCGGACAGTTTACTTTCCGATGAGCGGGGGTGGATGTACGCGTGTCCGGGGCCCGATCCGGCCCGCTCCCCGCCTAGTTTGGTGGGGTGGAGCAATACAGCACGCGATCGGCCCCTCACCAGCAGCGACCTCCGGCCCAGCGCCAGGGGCCCCGGCCCGCCTCGGTGCCCGCCCAGGCCGGCGGCGGTCCGCGGCGGTCCTCGCTCGCGCGGCGGATGCCCCGGCCCCGGCTGACCGGGCTCGGTGGCGGGCTGTTCGCTTGCACCGCCATGGTGCTGGTGGGCGGGATCTGCTGGCTGCTGTTCGGTTCCTCGCTCTTCGTCTACGGACTGCTCTTCCTGCCCGTCGCGGCCGCCACCGCGCTCTGGGTCCGGCCCGCCGACCTGATCACCGCACCGATCAGCGTGCCCATCGCCTTCGCCGCCGGAGTGTGGCCCATCTCGGGCGGCTCCGGCGGCATCGGCGGGCAGCTGATGGGGCTGGTGTCCGCGCTGTCCCTGCACGCCGGCTGGCTGTACGCCGGGACGCTGGTCGCCGCGCTGATCGCCGTCGTGCGCAAGGCCGTACTGATCGGCAGGCGGCGGACGCCCCGCCGTCTCACCCCGTAGGTCCGACCTCTATCTGCCCACAGCCTTCGTCGCCTTCGTCGCCTTCTTCGCCACCGTCGCCTTCGCATCCTTCGCCGCCATCGCCGCTCCCACGATGCCCGCGTTGTTCTGCAGCTTCGCCGGGACGATCTCGGCCCGCACGCCCTCGATCAGCGGCAGGAACTTCTCCGGCTTGCGGCTGACTCCGCCACCGATGATGAAGAGGTCCGGGGAGAACAGCATCTCCACGTGCTGGAGGTACTTCTGCACGCGGTGCGCCCAGCGTTCCCACGTGAGGTCGTGGTCCTCCTTCGCCTTCACCGACGCCCGGGTCTCCGCGTCGTGGCCCTTCAGCTCCAGGTGACCGAGCTCCGAGTTGGCGACCAGCCGCCCGTCCGTGAACAGGGCGCTCCCGATGCCCGTCCCCAGGGTGAGCAGGAGAACGGTGCCGCCCCGCCCGCGCCCGGCCCCGTACGTCATCTCGGCGACGCCCGCCGCGTCCGCGTCGTTCAGCACCGTGACCGGCGCTCCGCCCAGCTCGCGCGCGATCAGCGCCGCCGCGTCGACGCCGATCCAGGACTTGTCCATGTTGGCCGCCGAACGGATGACGCCGCCCGTGACCACGCCCGGGAAGGTGACCCCGAGCGGCCCGTCCCAGTCGAAGTGGCGCACCACCTCGCCCACGCACTCGGCCACCCCCTCGGGGGTGGCCGGATGCGGTGTCAGTACTTTGTGGCGCTCCTGAGCCAGGTCGCCGCGCTCCAGGTCCACGGGAGCGCCCTTGATCCCGGTTCCGCCGATGTCCACACCGAAGATCTGCATGGACATACCGTACGAAAGGAGTTACTTGTCGGCGACCAGTTCGGCGGCCTCGGCGCGCAGATCGCGGCGGAGTTCCTTCGGCAGCGAGAAGACGATCGACTCCTCGGCGGTCTTGACGATCTCCACGTCCGCGTAGCCGCGCACCGTCAGCCACTCCAGGACCTCTTCGACCAGGACCTCCGGCACCGAGGCGCCCGAGGTGAGGCCGACCGTGGTGACGCCCTCCAGCCAGGCCTCGTCGATCTCGCTCGCGAAGTCGACCAGGTACGCGGCCTTGGCGCCGGCGTCCTTGGCGACCTCGACGAGCCGGATCGAGTTCGAGGAGTTCTTCGAACCGACCACGATGACCAGGTCGGAGTCGGCGCCCATCACCTTGACGGCGGCCTGCCGGTTCGAGGTGGCGTAGCAGATGTCGTCGCTCGGCGGCGAGACCAGCAGCGGGAACTTGGTCTTCAGCGCGTCGACCGTCTCCATCGTCTCGTCGACCGAGAGGGTGGTCTGGGAGAGCCAGACGACCTTGGACTCGTCACGGACGGTGACCTTCTCCACGTCGTGCGGGCCGTCGACGATCGTGATGTGGTCCGGGGCCTCGCCGGAGGTGCCGATGACCTCCTCGTGGCCCTCGTGGCCGATGAGGAGGATGTCGAAGTCCTCGTTCGCGTACCGGATGGCTTCCTTGTGCACCTTGGTGACCAGCGGACAGGTCGCGTCGATCGTCGCGAGCTTGCCGCGCGCCGCCTCCTCGTGCACCACCGGCGCCACGCCGTGTGCGGAGAACATCACGATGGAGCCCTCGGGCACCTCCTCCGTCCGCTCGACGAAGATGGCCCCCTTCTTTTCCAGGGTCTGGACGACGTACTTGTTGTGCACGATCTCGTGGCGGACGTACACCGGCGCACCGTACTGCTCGAGGGCTTTCTCGACGGCGATCACGGCTCGGTCCACGCCCGCGCAGTAGCCGCGGGGCGCGGCGAGCAGGACACGGCGGGAAGCAGGAGCGGGGGCGGGAGCAGTCATGTGCTCCATCGTACGGGGGTCTCCAGGAGGCCGGGCGTCCCCCGTACGGCACACACTGGCCCGACAGCCCGTACCCCGCACACCTGCCCCTACCCCGGAGGACGGATGGCTTCCGTTACGGATCCCGGCGCGGCGGCGCCCGCGGCGCTGCGGCGCAGCCTCGGCTTCCGGGATCTGGTCGTCTACGGCCTGCTGTTCATCGCCCCCATGGCCCCGGTCGGGGTGTTCGGCACGCTCGATGCGAAGTCGCACGGCGCCGTCGCCCTCGTCTACCTCTGCGCGACCGTCGCGATGTCCTTCACGGCCTTCAGCTACGCGCAGATGGTGCGGGTCGCCCCACAGGCCGGGTCGGTCTTCACGTACGCCCGGAAGGGTCTCGGCGAGGGCGCCGGGCTGATCGCCGGGTGGATGGCGATGCTCGACTACCTGTTGATCCCGGCGGTCGCGTACCTCTTCTCCGGGATCGCGATGAACGCGTTGGTTCCGGAGGTCTCCCGGTGGGTGTGGACGGCCCTGGCCGTGGTGATCACCACCCTGCTGAACCTGTGGGGCGTACGGGCGGCCGCCCGCGTGGGTTTCGCCGTGCTGGCCATGGAGCTGGTGGTCCTGCTCGTCTTCGTGGTCGCCGCGGTGACCGTGCTGGTCGGGGGCGGGGCGCGGCGCGGCTGGTTGTCCCCGCTGACCGGCGACGGCTCGCTCGGCTTCAGCACGGCGGCGGTGCTGGGCGCGGTGTCGGTCGCGGTCCTGTCCTACCTCGGCTTCGACGCGATCGCCTCCTTCGCCGAGGAGGTTACGGGCGGATCGGAGCGGGTGGCGCGGGCGGTGCTGTTCTGCCTGGCGCTGGCCGGCGTGCTGTTCATCGCCCAGAGCTATTTGGCGGCGCTGCTCGTGCCCGTGTCCGCGGCGGAGCTGGCGGCCGAGCCGGAGCTGCAGGGACCGGCCTTCTACGACGCGGTGGAGTCCGCGGTCGGCTCCTGGCTGCACGACCTGGTGGCGGTCAGCAAGGCGATCGGGGCGGCCTTCGCGGCGCTGGCCGGGCAGGCGGCGGCCGGCCGGCTGGTCTTCGCGATGGCCCGCGAGCGGCGGCTGCCCCGGGCGCTCGCCCGGGCCTCGGACGGCACCCCGCGACCCGCGCTGCTGGTGGCGGCCGCCATCACCCTGGTCGCGGCCGTATGGGCGGCCCGGCGCGACGACGGGCTCGACCAGCTGGTGTCGGTGGTGGACGTCGGGGCGCTGGTGGCCTTCACCCTGCTGCACGCCTCGGTGGTGGGCTGGTTCGTGATCAAGCGGCGCGAGGGCCCGCCGAACTGGTTCGGGCACCTGGTGATGCCGGTGCTGGGCGCGGCCGTGACCATCGCGGTGATCTTCGAGGCCTCCTGGACGGCGCAACGGGTGGGGGCGGTGTGGCTGGCGGTCGGCCTGGTCGTGCTGCTCGTCCAGCGCGGCCGCCGGGAAGCGCCCCACGACACCGGCACCGGCACCGGTGTCGGCTCCAGAGCCTGACGCACTGTCGGCGGCGCCGGATAGCCTGCGCACATGGCTCTGAATACGTCGGCCGAGGCGCCGCTGCCGGTAGGTCAGGTGTCCCGGCTCATCGGGGGCTGGATCGATCGGCTCGGCCAGGTGTGGGTGGAGGGGCAGATCACGCAGCTCTCGCGACGGCCGGGAGCGGGGGTGGTCTTCCTGACGCTGCGCGACCCCTCGCACGACATCTCCGTCAGCGTGACCTGCTTCCGCCAGGTCTTCGACGAGGTCGCGGACGTGGTCTCCGAGGGTGCCCGGGTCGTCCTGCTGGCCAAGCCCGAGTGGTACGCCCCGCGCGGGCAGCTGTCCCTGCGGGCCACGGAGATACGGCCGGTCGGCATCGGGGAACTCCTCGCCCGGCTGGAACGCCTCAAGCGGTCCCTGGCCTCCGAGGGGCTCTTCGCGCCGGAGCGCAAGAAGCCGCTGCCCTTCCTGCCGCAACTGATCGGGCTGGTGGTCGGGCGGGCCTCGGCGGCCGAGCGCGACGTCCTGGAGAACGCCCGGCGCCGCTGGCCGGCGGTCCGCTTCGAGGTGCGCAACGTCGCCGTCCAGGGGGTGCACGCGGTGCCCCAGGTGGTCCAGGCGGTCAAGGAGCTCGACGCCCTGGACGAGGTCGACGTGATCATCGTGGCGCGCGGTGGCGGCAGCGTGGAGGACCTGCTGCCCTTCTCCGACGAGGAGGTGGTCCGGACGGTCGCGGCGGCCCGTACCCCGGTGGTCTCGGCGATCGGCCACGAGCCGGACTCCCCGCTGCTGGACCTGGTCGCGGACGTACGGGCCTCCACGCCCACGGACGCGGCGAAGAAGGTGGTGCCGGACGTCGGCGAGGAGCTGGAGCGCGTACGACAGCTGCAGGCGCGGGGGCTGCGCGCGGTCAGCGGGCTGCTCGACCGGGAGGAGCGGGGGCTCGCGCACGCCCTGGCCCGGCCGGTCTTCGTGCACCCCCAGCGGATGGTGGAGATCCGCGAGGACGAGCTGGACGCCCTGCTGGCCCGGGCCCGGCGCACGCTGGGGCACTTGCTGGACCGGGCCGACTCGGAACTGGCGCACACCCTCGCCCGGGTGGTGGCGCTGTCCCCGGCGGCGACCCTGGAGCGGGGGTACGCCGTGCTGCAGCGGGCCGACGGCCACGTGGTGCGCTCGCCGCGGGAAGTCGCTCCCCACGACGTGCTGCGCGCGCGGGTGGCGGAGGGCACGTTCTCCGTGGAGGTCCCCTCGCCGCACGCCCCGGAAGGTCCGGAGGCCCCCGAGGACGCAACGGTCGCTTCGGAATAGCGACACACGGCCGCAATCACGCGGTCGTACGACACACAGAGGATGGAGTACGGGAATGACAGAGGCCGGAACGGCGCTGGGGTACGAGCAGGCCCGCGACGAGCTCATCGAGGTCGTCCGCAAGCTGGAGGCCGGCGGGACCTCGTTGGAGGACTCCCTCGCGCTCTGGGAGCGCGGCGAGGAGCTGGCGAAGGTGTGCCGGCACTGGCTGGAGGGGGCCCGGGCCCGGCTGGACTCGGCGCTGGCGGCACGCGAGCCGGCCGAGGAGGAGTGACCGGGGAGGAGCGGCCCGGGGTCTGACCGGGGGCTGACCGGAGAGTGAGCCCGGTCACCCGGACGCCGATTTAGTTGAAAATTCATCTACCTCGCCGTAGAGTCTGGGACATCGCTTCACCTCCGTATGGAAGAAGGCTTTCCGATGTCTCTCGTTCTTGACTCCGCCGCGCAGGACCTGCTGTTCCGCGAGGCCCGCACGGCCAACTCGTTCACCGACGAGCCGGTCACCGAGGAGCAGGTCCAGGCGATATACGACCTGGTGAAGTTCGGTCCCACCGCCTTCAACCAGACCCCGCTGCGCATCACCCTGGTCCGCTCCCCCGAGGCCCGCGAGCGCCTCGTGCAGCACATGGCCAAGGGCAACGACGCCAAGACCGCCACCGCCCCGCTGGTCGCGATCCTCTCCGCGGACAACGAGTTCCACGAGGAGCTCCCGCAGCTGCTGCCGCACTTCCCGCAGGCCAAGGACGCGTTCTTCGCCGAGCGCCCGGTCCGCGAGCAGTCCGCGCTGCTGAACTCCGCGCTGCAGGCCGCCTACTTCATCATCGGCATCCGCGCCGCCGGCCTGGCCGCGGGCCCGATGACCGGCGCCGACTTCGGCGGCATCCAGAAGGAGTTCCTGGACGCCGACCACACCCCGATCATGGTCATCAACATCGGCAAGCCGGCCGCCGAGGGCGCCTGGTTCGACCGCTCCCCGCGCCTGGGCTTCGACGAGGTCATCACCACCGTCTGATCGGCGCCGACGCCGCCGCAGCACGCGCAGAAGGGCCGTGCGCCCCGGGATTCCGGGGCGCACGGCCCTTCTCGCATGCACGTACTGCACAGGTTCCGCGAGGCCCCGCCCCCGCACGGGTTCCGTGCAGGGGCGCTCGGCCCCGACCGCCCTGCGGTCCGCTCGCCCTGCGCGGCCTACTTGCCCTGCTTGAACTCCAGCGCCGCCGCGAGCGCACCGAGCTGCTCGAAGGAGGCCGTGCCGGTCACCACCGTGACGTAGCCCTGCTCCTGCCGCACGAGGGCGTCGTACTTCTCGCCGTCCCAGCGCTCCCAGGCCAGGTCGCCGACCTGCTGCGTCTGCCCGGTGGCCGTCGCGTGCTGGGTGACCTTGGCGAGGTACTTCGCCGAGGTGTCCGTGGACTGCTCCACCGCCGCGTACTGCCGCTCCGGGTCGAGGAAGCCCAGGTGCCAGGCGCTGGCGTTCTTGCGCTCGTACGTCACCGAGGTCGCCCGCCACTGCTCCGGGAGCCCGACGGGGGCCGCCACCGGATACGGGGCCGCGCGCCGGGCCGTCACGGTTTCCACCCGGTAGTCGACCGTCCGCGTCGGGTCGGCCTCCTCGTCATGCGGGACGAAGAGGTAGATCCCGGCGACGACGATGCCGATCACCCCCAGCGACCGGACCATGTCCCAGACCGTCTGCTTGCCTTTCATACCTGCCACGGGACCCATCGTCCCGCATCGCGGGGCGGCGATCACCGCCGGGGTCGCGGTGCGGCGCGCGTCGGCGGACCCTGGAGAGTCCCGGAACATCCCGGAAGGTCACGGAAGGCCCGGGAAGTCCTGGGGGACCGCAAGACGTCCGCTCAGGACAATCGACTGACCGATATGCCGCTCATACGTGACCCGCCCTGCTCAATATGTCGACGTACCGATAGAGTTCCAGCACCCTCACTTCCCGGCCGTCGCCGTACAGAAAGGTGCGCTCCGATGACCGAGCACAACCTGCCGCCCCAGCTCGAAGTCTCTCCGGAGGCCCCCGACCGCAACCTCGCACTGGAACTCGTACGGGTCACCGAGGCCGCAGCCATGGCCGCGGGCCGGTGGGTCGGACGCGGTGACAAGATCGGCGCGGACGGTGCCGCGGTCAACGCGATGCGCACCCTGATCTCCACCGTCTCGATGAACGGCGTCGTCGTCATCGGCGAGGGGGAAAAGGACGAGGCCCCCATGCTCTTCAACGGCGAGCGGGTCGGCGACGGCACGGGCGCCGAGGTCGACATCGCCGTGGACCCGATCGACGGCACCACCCTGAACGCCAAGGGCATGCCGAACGCCATCGCCGTCCTGGCGGCCGCCGACCGCGGCACCATGTTCGACCCGTCCGCGGTGTTCTACATGGAGAAGCTGGTCACCGGTCCCGAGGCCGCCGACTTCGTCGACATCAACGCGCCCGTCTCGGTGAACATCCGCCGGGTCGCCAAGGCCAAGAACATGGCCGTCGAGGACGTCACCGTGGTCATCCTGGACCGCCCCCGCCACGAGGGCATCGTCAAGGAGATCCGCGAGACCGGCGCCCGGATCAAGTTCATCTCCGACGGCGACGTCGCGGGCTCGGTCATGGCCGTGCGCGAGGGCACCGGCGTCGACCTGCTCCTCGGCATCGGCGGCACCCCCGAGGGCATCATCTCGGCGTGCGCCATAAAGTGCCTCGGCGGCACCATCCAGGGCAAGCTCTGGCCGAAGGACGAGGCCGAGCGCCAGCGCGCGCTCGACGCCGGTCACGACCTCGACCGCGTCCTGACCACGAACGACCTGGTGTCCGGCGAGAACGTCTTCTTCGTCGCCACCGGCATCACCGACGGCGAACTGCTGCGCGGCGTGCACTACCGCTCGGAGACCGCGACGACGTCCTCGCTGGTCATGCGCTCGAAGTCGGGCACGATCCGACGGATCGACTCCACGCACCGCCTGTCGAAGCTGCGCGCGTACAGCGCGATCGACTTCGACCGCGCGCACTAGCCACCGGCGTGAGGAAGCGAGAGGGGCGGTCACCGCGTGCGGCGGGACCGCCCCTCTCGCACACCCACGTCCGGCGTCCTGCGTCCGGTGTCCGGCGTCCTGGAGGTCGACCACGGGCGACCCGCGACCGGCGGCCCGCGACCGGTTCAGCCCGCCGCGGCGATCGGGCCGGCCCCCGGGGCCTGGCGCAGCTCGGCGGCCCTGCGCCGCATCCGCGCCAGCACCACGCGGCGCTCGGCCGCGGTGAGCCCGCCCCACACCCCGTACGGCTCGGGCTGGAGCAGCGCGTGCTCCCGGCAGGCGACCATCACCGGGCAGCGGGCGCAGACGCGCTTGGCGGCCTCCTCGCGGGAGAGCCGGGCCGCGGTCGGCTCCTTGGACGGCGCGAAGAAGAGCCCCGCCTCGTCACGGCGGCACACCGCCTCCGCATGCCATGGGCCGTCCTCCGCCCTCGCCGGCACCCGCGGCTTCGGCACGGCCGCCGCACGCCCCGGAAGACTCTGGACGGCGGCTACCTGCAAGGACTGATGCGGCGGATGCGGCACGGTCTACTCCTGACGACGTATACGTGAGCGAGAGACGACGCACCTGTCCCTACCCGCTGTAGGCGCCCCTATGCACCACGCGCCACGGGCCGCCGGGGGTTCGTCCGAAACGAGACCCCGCCGGGCGGCCGTCACCCCGCGGGTGCGACCCAGTCGGGATCCCGCCCGAGGAAGGCCAGCAGGCGCGCCGCGGCGCCGTCGTCCGCGCCGGGCGCCAGGGAGCGGACCGGACCGTAGGCGAAGCCGCGCAGGGGGTCGACGAGGACCTCGGCGGCCGGGCGCAGGGCGGCGGCCAGCGCGTCGGTCAGGCCCGGCGGGCGGCCCGTGGCGACGGCAATGTCCCAGGCGTGCACGGCGGCGTCGAGGGCGGCGGCGCCGATGGCCGTCTCGGCCGGTACGAAGAAGGGCGGC
Source organism: Streptomyces sp. NBC_01439 (assembly GCF_036227605.1). Classification (GTDB taxonomy): domain Bacteria; phylum Actinomycetota; class Actinomycetes; order Streptomycetales; family Streptomycetaceae; genus Streptomyces. The sequence goes on from NZ_CP109487.1 coordinate 3,801,569, forward strand.
AGCGGCACGGGCACCTCGACGTCGCCGGGGGTGACCCCGGCAAAGGCCTCGGCCGCGGCCGCGAGCGCCGGGTCCAGCAGGCCCGCCGGGGTCCCGGCCAGGGCTCCGGAGGGGGCGAAGGGGTCCTCGGCGGGTCTGGGCCCACCGGTCAGCCGGGCGGCGTAGGCCAACTGGTCGCCCGCGGCGTGCTGGAGGACCTGGGTGACGTTCCATTGCGCGCAGGGGGTCGGGCGGTGCCAGCCATCGGCGGGTACCCCCAGGGCGGCCTCGCGCAGCGTCGCGTACGCCTGGTCGAGCAGTTCCCACTCGGTCGTCGTCATGGTCCGGACCCTAGTGCTGTGACCGGGCTGGCCGTCGGCCGAATTCCGTCGGATCCGCAGCCTCGTCAGGCCCTGTGGGCTCAGCCGTCCAGGCGCTTGCGCAGTTTGCGGGCCAGGTCCACCAGTCGGGCACCGAGCTTGGGTCGCGCCTCGATGTTGCCCAGCAGGGCGAAACCCCGCACGATCACCACCGGCGCCTGCGGATCGCTCTCGCCGCGCCCCTCGCCGCGCACCTCGAAGTTGCCGAGGACTCCGCTGCCGTAGCCGCGCAGGGTGACGTTCTCCGGGACCAGGACCTCGACGTTGCCGAGGACGCAGGTCACGTTGATCTCGGTGACCTGCTGTTCGAAGACCGCCTCGGTGAGGTCGATGTTGATGTCGCCCATGACCGAGATCGCGCGGGTGTGCGGGCCCGGCCGCCAGCGGCCCTTGCGGGCGGAGCTGCTGCACACGGCCACTATGGTCTCGGCGGGGCCGCCCGGGGCGGTCGCGGGAGCCGCGTAGGCGGACGGGGCATGGGCGCCGCCGGGCGCGGGCAGATCCCGTACGAGCACCTCCAGCTCGCCGACGGTCTTGACCGCGTAGAGCGTGTCCAGGCGGTCGGAATGCTCCTCGGCCGTCAGTCGGCCCTCGGCGAGGGCCTCGCCGAGGATCTGCGCGATCCGGTCCCGGTCCGCGTCGGAGGCGCGCAGCTCGGCGGGGGCGGCGCCCGCGGGAGCGGATGCGGGGGCGGCGGGGTGCTTTTCCAGGTCCACGACGCCCAGCATAGCCAGACACGATAGATCGCGATACTGCTGAGTGAGCCTTACCTCACAGACACGCCCCCGGGGAGAGGTCCTACGCTGGTTAGCCGCGCTGCCAATTGGTCGTCAGCGCCGTCTGCCGAGTGAGGAATGACTGCCGTCATGCCAGAGTTTGCGTACACCGACCTGCTGCCCCTGGGCGAGGACACCACCCCGTACCGGCTGGTGACCGCCGAGGGCGTGTCCACCTTCGAGGCGGACGGCCGTACGTTCCTCAAGGTGGAGCCGGAGGCGCTGCGCAAGCTCGCCGAAGAGGCAATCCACGACATCCAGCACTTCCTGCGCCCCGCGCACCTCGCACAGCTGCGTCGCATCATCGACGACCCCGAGGCCTCCGCGAACGACAAGTTCGTCGCGCTCGACCTCCTCAAGAACGCGAACATCGCGGCGGCCGGCGTCCTGCCGATGTGCCAGGACACGGGCACGGCGATCGTCATGGGCAAGCGCGGCCAGAACGTCCTCACCGAGGGCGGTGACGAGGCCGCCCTCTCCCGCGGCATCTACGACGCCTACACGCGGCTGAACCTGCGCTACTCGCAGATGGCCCCCCTCACCATGTGGGAGGAGAAGAACACCGGCTCGAACCTGCCCGCGCAGATCGAGCTGTACGCGACCGACGGCGGCGCGTACAAGTTCCTCTTCATGGCCAAGGGCGGCGGCTCGGCCAACAAGTCCTTCCTCTACCAGGAGACCAAGGCGGTCCTCAACGAGGCCTCCATGATGAAGTTCCTGGAGGAGAAGATCCGCTCGCTCGGTACGGCGGCCTGCCCGCCCTACCACCTGGCGATCGTGGTCGGCGGCACCTCCGCCGAGCACGCGCTGAAGACCGCCAAGTACGCCTCGGCGCACTACCTGGACGAGCTGCCCCGCGAGGGTTCCCCGCTGGGCCACGGCTTCCGCGACGAGGCCCTGGAGCAGCAGGTCTTCGAACTGACCCAGAAGATCGGCATCGGCGCGCAGTTCGGCGGCAAGTACTTCTGCCACGACGTCCGCGTCGTGCGCCTCCCCCGGCACGGCGCGTCCCTGCCGGTCGCCATCGCCGTGTCCTGCTCGGCGGACCGCCAGGCCACCGCGAAGATCACCGCCGAGGGCGTCTTCCTGGAGCAGCTGGAGCGGGACCCCGCGCGCTTCCTGCCAGAGACCACGGACGAGCACCTGAACGAGGCCTCGGACGTCGTCTCCATCGACCTGAACCAGCCGATGGACGACATCCTGGCGACGCTCACCGAGCACCCGGTCAAGACCCGGCTGTCGCTGACCGGCCCGCTGGTCGTGGCGCGCGACATCGCGCACGCCAAGATCAAGGAGCTGCTGGACTCGGGCGCCGAGATGCCGCAGTACCTGAAGGACCACCCGGTGTACTACGCCGGCCCCGCGAAGACCCCCGAGGGCTACGCGTCGGGCTCCTTCGGCCCGACCACGGCCGGCCGCATGGACTCCTACGTCGAGCAGTTCCAGGCGGCGGGCGGCTCCAAGGTCATGCTGGCCAAGGGCAACCGCTCCCAGCAGGTGACGGACGCGTGCGGCCGGCACGGCGGCTTCTACCTGGGCTCGATCGGCGGGCCGGCGGCGCGCCTGGCCCAGGACTGCATCAAGAAGGTCGAGGTCCTGGAGTACGAGGAGCTCGGCATGGAGGCGGTCTGGAAGATCGAGGTCGAGGACTTCCCGGCCTTCATCGTGGTCGACGACAAGGGCAACGACTTCTTCCAGAACCCGGCCCCGGAGCCGACCTTCACCCACATCCCGGTCCGCGGTCCGGGTCTGTAGCGCGACGGCCGGGAGCCCGGGGCGTTGCGACGCCACCGGGCACCCGGCCGACCGGGAGGACAGGACGTGCACACCCAGAGCGCCCCGTTCGTGCTGCGCGCATGGCAGGGCGGGGAGAAGGACGAACGCCGCCGGATCGAATGGGAGGGGAAGTCCCCCGAGTGGGGTGAGATCACCGTGGCTTCGTTGCCGCATGCGCGGGACGATGTCCGGTCCACCGAGGTCGCCGGTCACCACATCCCCGAGGCCGTCTTCGAATCGCGCGGCATGCACGTGACGACAACCCAGCGGCCGACGCTGAACGGGGCGACGCTGCGCATCGGGGACGCCGTGGTGTACCTGAAGCGGAACCGGTGGGGAGCCACGCATCGGGGCCGCGCCCTGCACATGAAGCACGCCGGCGACCGGTACCGGCTCTGGGCGGTCAACCGCCGGGAGTACGTCCTCATGCGCGAGGCGGACAACGAGGACCGCGGTGTCACCGTCAAGGTCAAGGAATCCGGCATCGCCAAGTGGAAGCGCGTCGACGTGAACGTGGCCGGCCGGGCCCTCGGGGCCGACATCGCGCTCGCCCTCGTCTTCGCAGGGGTCGACCGGTCCGTACTGACCAGGCGGGGGGCCGTGCGTGCGGGCCTCTCGCGGGTCTTCCACGTGGCGGCGGACTCCGCCCTGGGGTGACCGGGGCCGCGATGACCTGAGGGCCCCTCCCCCGTTCGGGGGAGGGGCCCTCAGGCATCTCCGCCCATCGGCAGATGGCAGGCCGGCGGGCGCCCGGCGAGGCTGTTCCCGTAGTCGAACGGGTCGCCTGCGCCCTTGGCCCCGCGGCCGACGTCGTAGTCACGGCGTCGGGCCCACCAGGTACCGGGCCTCAACGGGGGTGGCCCGGTACCCCGTCTTCCGCGGCCGCCACTTCGGCGATCGTCAGCCCGTACATCCGGCGCAGCCGGGCGATCGGCACCCCGTCGGGGCCGCCGACCGGCAGGTGGACCGCGCCTTCGCAGGACGGCGTACATCTCCTGTTCCGGCATCCGAGCAGCATGCGGCACCGGGCCGGTCACCGCATCCGGATAACGTCTGTCCCATGAACCGGCAGTCCATGCTCCCCGCCACCGCACTCCCCGCCACCGCCCGCGCCGTCCGGGTCATCGCCCACCGCGGGGCCTCCCACGAGCACCCCGAGCACACCCTCGCCGCCTACCGGCAGGCCATCGCCGACGGGGCCGACGCGCTCGAATGCGACGTGCGCCTCACCGCCGACCACAAGCTGGTGTGCGTGCACGACCGGCGAGTGGAGCGGACCTCCGACGGCCGCGGGGTGGTCTCCGAGATGACCCACGCACAGCTGTCCGCGCTCGACTTCGGCGGCTGGAAGGGCGCGGAGCACCGGGGGGCGCAGGTGCTGCTCTTCGAGGACCTGCTGAAGGAGGCGCTGGCCGCCGGCCGCCCCGTCGGGCTGGCCGTGGAGACCAAGCACCCCACCCGCGCCGGCGGCCGGCTGGAGGCCGAACTCGTACGGGTCCTGAAGGACCACGGTCTGGCCGACGGCTCGTCGGGTCTGGTCGAGGTCATGAGCTTCTCGCGCAACGCCCTGATCAGGCTGAACCGGCTCGCGCCCGGCCTGCCCGCCGTCTACCTGATCGAGCGGCGGCTGCGGCCGCTCCGGCCGCCGTTCGCGGGGCACGCCGGGCCGGGCATCGATCTGGTCCGCAAGGATCCGGGGCTGGTGGCGCGGCTGAAGGCGAAGGGGCTGCGGGTGCGGGTGTGGACGGTCGACGAGCCCGAGGACGTGGAGCTGTGCGTCCGGCTCGGCGTGGACACGATCATCACCAACCGGCCCGGGCAGGTGCGGGAGCAGCTGGCGGGCATCTGACGCGCGGCCCGTCGGCGGGACCGGTACGGGAAACACCCGGCCGGGGTGCGCCGGCCGGGCGTGGGGGGCTGCGGGTGCGGGGGCTGCGGGTGACGGGGGCCGCGGGTGCGGGGCGGTTACACGAAACGCTGGTCGGCCGACCCGTTGCAGGTCTGCAGGCGCAGCGGCTCGTGGGCGGCGGCCACCGTCAGGCACATGCCCGGGGCGGCGGCGGGGCGGAAGGTGGCGCCGTCACGGACGAACTGCTGGTTCGCGCCGCCGTGGCAGTTCCAGATGATCAGGCCGGTGCCGGAACCGTAGCGGGCGCCGGGGACGTCGAGGCAGCGGTCCTGGGTCAGTTCGATGTGGACGGACTTGCGGACGCCGTCGTACCACCAGCCCTGGTTGCGACCGCCGTGGCAGTCCCATCCGGCGATCTTGGTCTCGTTGGTGCTGGAGCCGCCGAAGGAGTCCAGACAGTTGCCGGTCGCTTCGTTCTTGAGGGCCTTGAACTTGTCGTCCCAGGCGCCGGCCTGCAGGACGGGCGTCCCGGTGCTCGCGGGGTCGGCGCAGGAGGCCTCGCGCAGACCCGAGTCGTAGAGCTGGGTCAGGCAGGACGCGAAGGCGCCGTGGCCGCGGTAGTTGGGGTGGAAGGACTGGCGGGCGGTGTTCTCGTCCCACGGAAAGTGGTCCCCGAGGTCCAGATAGAGGCCGCGGGCCCAGGTGTCCTCCATGCAGACCTCGTGGCCGTGGAAGAGCCGCGAGTTGTCCAGGTAGACCGCGCCGGAGGCGAGGGCCGCGGCGCGCACGCCCTTCTCGAAGGCGGGCACCGCGTGGTTGCGGCCCCAGGCGGCGTCGGAGTCGTATCCGGCGCAGCCGCCGGGGAGCTTGCCGGGGAAGTTCGGGTTGTCGTAGAAGTCGGGCCCGATGGGACTGGGGTAGCCCATCACGACGAGCTTGTAGTCGGAGTCGGCGTAACCGGCGTCGCGCATGACGGTCTTGAGGTCCGCGACCGTGGCCTCCACCTTGGGCTTCAGCCCGTCGACGCGCGCCGGCCAGCCGGGCCCGTACTTGGGCTCGCAGGTGCCCTGGATGAGCACCCAGCGGGTCACGCAGTCGGTCATGACCGGGCCGAACTGCAGGTCGTCGTTGGCCCCGGCGACCAGCAGGACCATCTTGATCTTCGTGTTGCGCGCCTTGACGGCCAGGTTGTCGCTCTGCACCAGCTCGTCGGCGTACTGCTTGGTGCCGCCGATCCTGATGTTGCCGGTGTAGCCGCCGGAACAGGCGACGTTGAAGGTCAGGTCGGCCGGGATGCCGGTGCGGTGGATCGCCGCGTCCGGCGAACGGTGGCACTGGTTGTTCGGCGTGTTGGTCGCGGGGTCGTAGGTGCCGACGCCTTCGCCCGAAATCTCGCTGTCGCCCAGCGATATCAAGCCGGTTTTGCGCTCGTTCAGCGGACGTACGGCAGGATCGCCGTAGATCTTGGTCGCCTCCGCGGCCCGGACGGCCTCCAGCTCGGGCGACAGCGGCACTGCAACGGCCCCCGAAGCGGGCGCCGCCTGGGCCATGGGGGTGACGGCGGTGGCACCCCCCAGGCCGGCCGCGATCGCCAGGACGGCGGCGAAGGTAGATCTGAGCATTGGTCTCGTACGGACACGTGCCATGGAACGCCTCCCCGGATATGGGTGTTACCCCCGGTATTTACTGGCCGGTAGGGGAGTTGGGAACACTTCGAACAAGACAATTGCTCAAGTTTTTGAGGAGGCCATAGAAATGACGGATGACCAGCAGGCCGACGCGTTCCGGACCGAGCACGACTCCATGGGCGACGTACGGGTACCCCGGCACGCCAAGTGGCGGGCCCAGACCCAGCGCGCGGTGGAGAACTTCCCCATCTCCGGGCAGCGGTTGGAGCGCGCCCACATCGAGGCGCTCGCCCGGATCAAGGCCGCCGCGGCCGTGGTGAACGCGAAGCTCGGCGTGGTGGACCAGGACCTCGCCGACGCGATCCGCTCCGCCGCCGCGGAGGTCGCGGACGGCCGCTGGGACGACCACTTCCCGGTGGACGTCTTCCAGACCGGCTCCGGAACCTCGTCCAACATGAACGCCAACGAGGTGATCGCCACCCTCGCCACCGAGCGCCTGGGCCGCGAGGTCCACCCCAACGACCACGTCAACGCCTCGCAGAGCTCCAACGACGTGTTCCCGTCGTCCATCCACATCGCCGCCACCGCCGCCGTCACCGGCGAGCTGATCCCGGCCCTGGAACACCTGGCGGCGGCGCTGGAGCGCAAGGCGGACGCGTTCGCCCAGGTCGTCAAGGCCGGGCGGACCCACCTGATGGACGCCACCCCGGTCACCCTCGGCCAGGAGTTCGGCGGGTACGCCGCCCAGATCCGCTACGGCATCGAGCGACTGCGGGCGGCCCTGCCGCGATTGGCCGAGCTGCCGCTGGGCGGCACCGCCGTGGGCACCGGCATCAACACCCCGCCCGGGTTCTCCGCCGCGGTGATCGCCGAAGTCGCCGCCACGACCGGGCTGCCGCTGACCGAGGCCCGCGACCACTTCGAGGCGCAGGGGGCCCGGGACGCCCTCGTGGAAACCTCCGGAATGCTCCGCACGATCGCCGTCTCCCTCACCAAGATCTCCAACGACCTCCGCTGGATGGCTTCCGGACCGCGCACCGGTTTGGCCGAAATCAATCTCCCGGATCTCCAGCCGGGCTCCTCGATCATGCCCGGGAAGGTCAATCCGGTGGTCCCGGAGGCCGTTCTGATGGTCGCCGCACAGGTCATGGGGAACGACGCGACCGTCGCCGTGGCGGGCGCGGCCGGCAATTTCGAGCTCAACGTGATGCTCCCGGTGATGGCCAGGAACCTCCTCGAATCGATCCGGTTGCTCGGCAGCGCGAGCCGTCTGCTGGCCGACCGCACGATCGACGGGATCACCGCCAACGAGGCCCGGGCCAGGGAATACGCCGAGTCCTCGCCCTCCGTGGTCACCCCGCTCAACCGCTACATCGGCTACGAGGAGGCCGCGAAGGTCGCCAAGAGGTCCCTCGCCGAGCGCAAGACGATCAGGGAGGTGGTCCTGGAGTCCGGTTACGTGGAGCGCGGCGCCCTCACCCTGGAGCAGCTCGACGAGGCCCTCGACGTGCTGCGCATGACGCGTCCCTGACCCGTCCGGGCGCACCCGCGGACGGGGGCCGGATCCGGTCGATCGTCACCGCCGAACCCCCCCCCGGTGACCTGCGCCGCAGCGGGCGCGGGGACCCCCGCCCTAAGATCTGCGCATGACAGGTACTTTCAAGCCCCGGGACTCCGCGGCGCCGAGCGCGCCGCGGAGTCCCGCGCAGGGCCCGCGCTGGGCACCCGGGGAGCAGGTCCTCTGGCGCTACCGCGACCACGCCCCCGGGCTGAAGGGCCCGGTCCACATCTGCCGCCCGGTGACCGTGGTACAGGACACGGACGAGCTGCTGGCGGTGTGGATGGCCCCCGGCACCGAGTGCGTCAAGCCGGTCCTCGCCGACGGCACCTCCGTCCACGCGGAGCCGCTCGCCACCCGCTACACGGCACCGCGGACGACCGCGCGGTCGCGCTGGTTCGGCAGCGGCGTCCTGAAGCTGGCCCGGCCCGGGGAACCCTGGTCGGTGTGGCTGTTCTGGGGCCCCGGCTGGCAGTTCAAGAACTGGTACGTGAACCTGGAGGAGCCGCGCTCGCGCTGGGCCGGCGGAGTGGACTCCGTGGACCACTTCCTGGACATCGCCGTCCATCCGGACCGCAGTTGGAAGTGGCTGGACGAGGACGAGTTCGCCCAGGCCCAGCAGTGCGGTCTGATGGACCGTGAGCAGGCCGACCGGGTACGCGAGTCCGGCCGCGCGGCGGTCGAGGTGATCGAGGAATGGGGAGCCCCGTTCTCCGGCGGTTGGGAGAACTGGCGGCCGGATCCAGCCTGGAGGATTCCGGCCCTTCCGGATGACTGGGACACCACCCCGGCGCATATGACCTCATGAGACCCTTGATGCGCCCCCAGGGTTCAAACGTAGGATCGTCCTCCACGAGGTCACGCGCGCGGGACGGTGCGGCCGCTGCGCCGTTGCGCAAGTGCCGCTCCGCACACGGGATCTGACCGGAGGTCGGACGCACGACGAGAGGCGACGAGGGGGCGGGGGTCCGTCAGGGGCACCTCCCGGCCGGAGGTTGGGAGAGAAGTTTGGGGCAGGAACCTCGGGGTGATGGTGCCCCGGCCGCTGAGCGGGTATACCGCGACTGACCGAGTTGAGTGCAGCGCACATCGAGCGCAAACGGACGGAAATCCACGCGTGACGGAGTACCCCACCTCCCAGGAGGGCCCGCAGCCCGTCGCCTCCGGCGGAGGTACGGACGAGGCCGGCCACGGCAAGGCGCCCATCGCCGCCACCGAGGCCGTACGCACGCATGCCGCGGGCACCGGCGCGGCGGCGGAGCCGGACGGCACGGCTGCCGCGGCCGCCTCCGACGCGCGAGCGGCCCGCTCCGCGGCGGGCGCGGGCGGCAGCGCCGGGCTCCCCGGCCCCGCCGCAACGCGGCCGTCCCCGGCGAGGTGCCGGCCGCGGCCGAGCCCGGCCAGGGCGCGGCCCGCCCCCGGCCCGGTGCGAGCGGCCTGGACGCGTCGATCGGCGCGGCCGGGCACGGTGGTCCCGACGAGGCCCCGCGCCCGCGCGGCGGGAGTGACGACATGGCCGATGACGGAATCGGCCCCGCGGCCGGCACGCTCACGAGCGGTGACGGCGGCGCCGGACGCCACGGGGGCGGTGCGGGCGGCGTACCGGTCGCAGAGGTGACCGTCGCGCGCCGCGAGGGGGACCGGCTGCGCTTCGTCGGCGCCGCAACGAGGCGGATCGCCCGCGGCATCGACCTCGACGAGATCGTGCTCGGCCTGTGCCGGGCGACCGTACCGACCTTCTCGGACGCCATCCTCGTCTACCTGCGGGACCCGCTCCCGGTCGGCGACGAGCGGCCCGTCGGCCCGGTCGTATTAAGGCTCCGGCGCACCGATCGGCTCCGACCGATCGACGACCTGACCGACATCAGCAGCACCATCGGCGCGGGGATGGACCTCGCCGGGGCCGCGGGGGCCACCGGCGAGCTCGACTTCAGCCAGTTGCCGCTGGTCGGACCGCAGGGTGACCTGCCCGCGGCCGAGCTGTGCGAGATCCGGCCCGGCGGCGCGCTCGCCGAGGTGCTGCGCGGCGTACGGCCCGTCTTCGGGTCCTCCGCCGCCGCCCGGGCCGCGCTGCCCGAGCTGCTCGGCGTGGAGCACCCGCTGCCGCGCGGCAACCGGGCCGTCCTCGCGCCGCTGCGCGGCCGCCGCCGGGTGATCGGCGCCGCCGTGTTCCTGCGCAGCCCCGAGCGTCCCGCGTTCGAGCAGAACGACCTCCTGGTCGCCGCCCAGCTGGCCACGCACACCGCGCTCGGCATCGACAAGGCGGTCCTGTACGGCCGTGAGGCGTACATCGCCGACGAGTTGCAGCGCACCATGCTGCCCGACGGCCTCCCGCAGCCCACCGGGGTGCGGCTGGCCTCCCGCTACCTGCCCGCCGCCGAGACGGCACGGGTCGGCGGCGACTGGTACGACGCCATACCGCTGCCCGGCAGCCGGGTCGCGCTCGTCGTCGGCGACGTCATGGGCCACTCCATGACCTCCGCCGCGATCATGGGTCAGCTGCGCACCACCGCGCAGACCCTCGCGCAGCTGGACCTGCCGCCCGCGGAGGTCCTGCACCACCTGGACGAGCAGGCGCAGCGCCTCGGCTCCGACCGCATGGCCACCTGCCTGTACGCCGTCTACGATCCCGTCGCGCACCGGATCACCATCGCCAACGCGGGCCATCCGCCGCCGGTGCTGCTGCACCTGGGCGGCCGCGCGGAGGTGCTCCGCGTACCCCCGGGCGCCCCCATCGGCGTCGGTGGCGTCGACTTCGAGGCCGTGGAGCTGGACGCGCCCGCCGGGGGCACCCTGCTGCTCTACACCGACGGTCTGGTGGAATCGCGCCTGCGGGACGTGTGGACCGGCATCGAGCAGCTCCGCGAGCGCCTGGCCACCACCGCCCAGCTGACGGGCCTGGACCACCCGCCGCCGCTGGAGGCGCTCTGCGACGACGTCCTGGACATGCTCGGCCCGGGCGACCGGGACGACGACATCGCGCTGCTCGCGGCCCGGTTCGACGGCATCGCGCCCAGCGACGTCGCCTACTGGTTCCTGGACCCGGAGGAGACCGCCCCGGGGCGGGCCCGCCGGTTCGCCCGCCGCGCCCTGACCCGGTGGGGCCTGGAGGAGCTGAGCGACTCGCTGGAGCTGCTGGTCAGCGAGGTGGTCACCAATGCCGTCCGGTACGCGGAGCGGCCCGTGACCCTGCGCCTGCTGCGTACGGACGTCCTGCGCTGCGAGGTCGGCGACGACTCGCCGCAGCTGCCGCGCCAGCGGCGGGCGCGGGACACCGACGAGGGCGGCCGCGGCCTGTTCCTGGTCAACCGGATGGCCCGGCGCTGGGGTGCGACGCGACTCAGCAGCGGAAAGGTCGTCTGGTTCGAGCTGTCGCTGCCGGCGACGCCCGAGCGCCGCTGATCGCGCGAGAACGAAAAGACCGCCGCCCCGCAGCCTTGGAAGGCTGCGGGGCGGCGGTGCGTGGTCTACCGGCAGGGCCTAGTTCTCGGGCAGCAGCGGCGGGTCCGGCGGCTTGGGGCCGCCGGTCTTGGTCGCCGTGGGCGACGGGGACGTGCTCGTCGTGGGCGACGGGGACGTCTTGGTCGCGGTGGGCGACGGGGACGTGGACGTCGACGGGGTCGGCGTCGTCGGGCTGGTGCTGGCCGCCGGAGCGCTGGAGGACGGCGACGTCGACGGCGTCGGCGAGGCGCTGCGGGACGGCGTCTGCACGGCGCCCATCTCCGCCTCGCTCAGCTGGAACTTGCCCGCGTTGCCCTTGAGGACGGCGAGCGTGTACGCCTTCCAGATCGAGGCCGGGAAGCTGGAGCCGCCCAGTCGGCCGAGGCCGGCCGTACCGGTCAGGGTGACCTGCTTGGCGGTGCCGGGCTCCTCACCGAAGATCGCGACGACGGTGACCAGCTCCGGGGTGAACCCGGAGAACCAGCCGGAGACGTTGTTCTCGGTGGTGCCGGTCTTGCCGGCGGCCTCGTAGGAGCTGCTGCGGACCTTGTTGCCGGAGGCGCCCTCGTCGTTGACGACGCCCGTGAGCACCTTGGTGACGGTGTCGGCGGTCTGCCGGCTGATGGCCTGGGAGCCGATGGGCTGGGCCGGCTCGACCTCGCGGTCCTTGTGCTCGGCCTTCTTGATGATGGTCGGCGTGACCTTCTTGCCGTGGTTGTCGAAGGTGGCGTAGACGCCCGCCATCTCCACGGTGTTGGCGCTCATGGTGCCGAGCGACATGGCCGGCTTGTCCTCGGGCCAGCCCTCGCGGTCCTTCATGCCGAGGGCCAGGGCCGTCTTCTTCACGTTGCGCGGCTTGGTGTCCACGATCATCTGCGCGTAGACGGAGTTGACCGAGAAGTTGGTCGCCTCCTGGACCGTCATCATCGGGGTGCCGAAGTTGCGGTCCTCCTGGTTCTGCGGGGCGAAGTGGATGTCGCTGCCGACGACCGCGCGCTTGCTGGTGCCGTCGTAGAGCGCGTTCGGCGTGATCGGCTTGTCGTCCTGGGTCTTCGCGCCGTTCTCCAGGGCGGAGGCGAGCACGATCGGCTTGAAGGTCGAGCCCGGCTGGTAGTCCTTGCGCAGGGCGTTGCTCGACCAGTGCTCCTTCAGGCTCGTACCGCCGTACATCGCGACGATCGCACCGGTCTTCGGGTCCACGGAGGTGGCACCGGCCTGCACGCTCTGGTCCTGGGGCTTGCCCTTGGTGTCCTTGCGGTCGAGCTTGGACTCCAGCTCGTCCTGGACGGCCTTCTCCAGCGCCTCCTGCTTCTTGGCGTCGATGTTCAGCGTGAAGGTCCAGCCGCCGGCCTCGATCAGCTTCCGCTCGACGCCCTGGGCGTTGAGCTCGGCCTCGGCCGCCTGGACCAGGTAGCCCTTCTGGCCGTCCATGCCCATCGCCGGCTGCGGCGGCTGCGGCTCGACGAACTTCAGCGTCTTGCGCTTGGCCTCGTCCAGCTTGCCGTTCTCGACCATGTTCACGAAGGTGGCGTTGTAGCGGATCGTGATCCGCTTCTTGGTTTCCTCGCTGGCGGTCGACCAGTCGTACTGGCTGGGGGCCTGGACGAGGGTGGCGAGGTACGCGCCCTGCTCCAGGGTCAACTGGCCGACGTCGACGCCGTAGTAGGCCTGGGCGGCCGCCTGGATGCCGTACGCGCCGCGCCCGAAGTAGCTGGTGTTCAGGTAGCCCGCGAGGATCTCGGGCTTCTCCTTGCTCTGGTCGACCTTGAGGGAGATCACCAGCTCCTTGAGCTTGCGGGTCACCGTCTGGTCCTGCGTCAAGTAGTAGTTCTTGACGTACTGCTGGGTGATCGTGGAGCCACCGGCCTTGCCGCGCCCGGTCGCCGTGTTCCACAGACCGCGGGCCAGACCCTTGAAGTCCACGCCCTGGTCACTGCGGAAGGACTTGTTCTCGATCGCAATGAACGCCTCCTGAACGTCCATCGGGATCTTGTCGATCGGCAGGATCTCGCGGTTGACCTTGCCCTTGCTGGCCATGATCGTGCCGTCTGAGTACTTGTAGACGTTGCTCTGCTGGAGCGCCTGTTTGTTGGGGTCCGGCTCTTCTACCCAGATGTAGAGGGCGACCAGTGCACCCATGCCGAGCAGGGCCAGCCCGAAGAACGTGCCCAGGATCTTCTTCCAGGTGAAGAAGCGGCGTATGCCGGTGCGTTTTCCGGTACTTCCGCTTCCCTCGGTGCCCTGCGCGCGTCCGCTCGGCGCACGCCGCGCACCGCGCTGCTGCTGCGCCTTACGCACTTCTGCTCGGCCCATCGCTCCCGCTCCGCTCGATTTCCCCCCCGACGTCAGCTCAGAAAGCTAACACCGCAGGCTGTGACAAAAGTTGGCCAACCATGACTAATTACGGTCATTTCGGACGTGAGAATCAGCACCCGCGTCATGGGAACCGACGCTCACCTAAGCCGAAGGGTTGCCGAAGCGCAAAAAAGTGATATCACTTTGCTAGACAGTCCGATCGGCCGTGAGCTGAGAAACGGGGCAAACCATGACGAACGAAAACGCCACCCCTGACGGAGTACGGGAGTTCACCGCGCGCAGCGTCGGCGGCGGCCTGGCCCTACTGCTCGGCCTGCTGGGCCTGTTGGTGAGTGCCGGCCTGATCGTGGCCGGCTCGGTGGCGACGGCCGTGGCGGCGAAGGCGGCCCTGATCACCCTCGGCGTGCTCCTGAGCCTCTTCTCCACGTTCGCGATGTGCGGGCTCAACACGGTGGCGCCGGGCGAGGCCCGGGTCGTCCAACTGTTCGGCCGCTACCGGGGCACCATCCGCACCGACGGGCTGCGCTGGACCAACCCGCTGACCTCCCGCGAGCGGATCTCGACCCGGGTGCGCAACCACGAGACGGCCGTCCTGAAGGTCAACGACGCCTACGGCAACCCCATCGAGCTGGCGGCGGTCGTGGTGTGGCGGGTCGAGGACACGGCCCGGGCCACCTTCGAAGTCGAGGACTTCACGGAGTTCGTCGAGACCCAGGCCGAGGCGGCGGTCCGGCACATAGCCATCGAGTACCCCTACGACGCGCACGACGAGGGCGGCCTGTCGCTGCGCGGGAACGCCGAGGAGATCACCGAGAAGCTGGCGGTCGAACTACGCGACCGCGTCGACGCGGCCGGTGTGCACATCATCGAGTCCCGCTTCACGCACCTCGCGTACGCTCCGGAGATCGCCTCCGCGATGCTCCAGCGCCAGCAGGCGGGCGCGGTCGTGGCGGCCCGCAAGCAGATCGTGGAGGGCGCGGTGGGCATGGTCGAACTGGCACTGACCCGGCTGGCGGAGCAGGACATCGTGGACCTGGATCCGGAGCGCAAGGCGGCCATGGTCTCGAACCTGATGGTCGTCCTGTGCGGCGACCGCGCCGCCCAGCCGGTGGTCAACACGGGAACCCTCTACCAGTGACCCCCGGCGGCGAGGAGAAGCCGGCGGGCCGACAGGCGCGCAAGCAGGTGCTGCTACGGCTCGACCCGCAGGTGTACGACGCGCTGGCCCGCTGGGCCGGCGAGGAACTGCGCAGCGCCAACGCGCAGATCGAGTTCCTGCTCCGCCGGGCCCTCGCCGAGGCCGGCCGCCTCCCTTCGTCCCCCGGCCCCATTCCGCGCCGGGGACGCCCTCCGAAGCCCGCAGAATGACCCGTACGCCCGTGGGGGCCGGTACTCCGGCCCCCACGGGCGTACGTCGTTCCGGGACGCGGCGGCGGCCGGCCCCTCCGCCCCTCCCCGCCCTATATACACTCCGCGTATACACGCGGTGTAGAGTCACGGGATGTCCATCGGTCACACCCTCCTGGGCCTCCTAGAGGCCGGCCCGCGCCACGGCTACGACCTCAAGCGCACCTTCGACGAGAAGTTCGGCCACGACCGCCCCCTCGCGTACGGGCAGGTCTACTCGACCATGTCCCGCCTCCTGAAGAACGGCCTCGTCGAGGTCGACGGGATCGAGAGCGGCGGCGGCCCCGACCGCAAGCGGTACGCCATCACCGACGCCGGCATCACCGACGTCGAGGCCTGGCTCGCCCAGCCCGAGAAGCCCGAGCCGTACCTCCACTCGACCCTCTACACGAAGGTCGTCCTCGCCCTGCTCACCGGCCGCCGCGCCGACGAGCTGCTCGACACCCAGCGCGCCGAGCACCTGCGCCTCATGCGCATCCTGACCCAGCGCAAGCGCAAGGGGGACATCGCCGACCAACTCGTCTGCGACCACGCCCTCTTCCACCTGGAGGCGGACCTGCGGTGGCTGGAGCTCACCGCGGCCCGCCTCGACCAGCTCGCCCGGGAGGTACGCCGATGACCCCGGCCGGCTCGCTGCTCGCGGCCACCGACCTGCGCAAGGCGTACGGGACCACCCACGCCCTCGACGGCGCCGAGTTCTCCATCCACCCCGGTGAGGTCGTCGCCGTCATGGGCCCCTCCGGCTCGGGCAAGTCGACCCTGCTGCACTGCCTCGCGGGCATCGTCGCGCCCGACTCCGGCTCCATCGCCTACGCCGGCCGCGAGCTTACCTCCATGAGCGACGCCGAGCGCAGCGAGCTGCGCCGCACCGAGTTCGGCTTCGTCTTCCAGTTCGGCCAGCTCGTACCGGAGCTGACCTGCGTGGAAAACGTCGCCCTCCCGCTGCGCCTGACCGGCGTCAAGCGCAAGGAGGCCGAGCGCACCGCCCTGCACCGGATGGAGCAGCTCCAGGTGGAGGACCTCGGCGCCAAGCGGCCCGGCGAGATATCCGGCGGCCAGGGACAGCGCGTGGCCGTCGCCCGCGCCCTCGTCACCGACCCCCGGGTGATCTTCGCCGACGAACCCACCGGAGCCCTCGACTCCCTCAACGGCGAACTCGTCATGCAGCTGCTCACCGAGGCCGCCCGGTCCGCGAACGCCGCCGTCGTGCTCGTGACGCACGAGACCCGCGTGGCCGCCTACTCCGACCGCGAGATCGTCGTACGCGATGGCAAATCCCGCGACATGGAGCGGATCGTATGAGCCGGCTCCAGGTCTGGACCCGCGACCTCGGCATGGGCGCCCGCTTCGCCTTCGGCGGCGGCCGCGAAGGGTGGATCCGCACCCTGCTCACCGGCGTCGGCGTCGGTCTCGGCGTCGCACTGCTGCTGATCAGCACCGCCATCCCCGGCGCCCTCGCCGCGCGGTACGAGCGCGGCGACGCACGGTCGACGATGAACTCCGAGCGGGCCGACGCCCCCGGCCCCGACACCCTGTTGACCGCCCCCGTCAACCAGACGTACCGGCGCACGGACATCGAGGGGCACATGCTCCGGGCCGAGGGCCCCCGAGCCCCGCTGCCGCCCGGCCTGAAGCGGATCCCGGGCCCGGGCGAGATGGCCATCTCCCCCGCGCTCGACGCGTTGCTGAAGTCCCCCGACGGCGCCCTGCTGCGCGAGCGGCTCGACGCGCGGGTAGTTGAGATCATCGGCGACCCCGGCCTGGTCGGCCCCGGCGAGCTGTTCTTCTACCTGGGCAGCGACACCCTGGAGAAGAGCGGCCCCGAGGACTACCGCGTCGAGCGCGTCACCGACTTCGGCTACGACGCGGGCCGCGAGGGCCTGGACCCCGTGCTCATGCTGATGGTCGTCCTGACCTTCGTCGCCCTGCTGATGCCCGTCGCCGTCTTCATCGCCACCGCCGTCCGCTTCGGCGGGGACCGGCGCGACCGGCGGCTCGCCGCACTGCGGCTGGTCGGCGCCGACAGCCGGATGGTGCGCCGGATCGCGGCCGGCGAGGCGCTGGCCGGCTCCCTGGTCGGCCTGGTGCTGGGCGTCGGCTTCTTCGCCGTCGGCCGCTCCCTGGTCGGCAGCGTCGACCTCCAGCAGCGCAGCGTCTTCCCCGCCGACCTCGACCCGGCGCCGTGGCTCGCCGCCCTGGTCGCCGTCGCGGTGCCCACGGCGGCGGTGGCCGTGACCCTGTTCGCGCTGCGCAGCGTGGTCATCGAGCCGCTGGGCGTCGTCCGGACGGCGCGGCCCTCCCGGCGCCGCGTCTGGTGGCGGCTGCTGCTCCCGCTGGTCGGGCTCGGCCTGCTCGTGCCCCTGCGCGGCCGCGGCAACGGCCACGGCAGGTTCAACCAGTGGCAGGTCAGCGCAGGTGTGGTGCTGCTGCTGGTCGGGATCACCGTACTGCTGCCCTGGCTGCTGGAACGGTTCGTCGCGAAGGCGTCCGGCGGCCCGGTCTCCTGGCAGCTGGCCGTGCGCCGGCTCCAGGTCAACAGCGGCGCCGCCGCCCGCCTCGTCAACGGCATCGCCGTGGCCGTCGCGGGCGCCATCGCCCTCCAGATGCTCTTCGCGGGCGTCGAGGGCGACTACACCAAGCCGACCGGCCAGGACCCCGGCAGGGCCGCCGTCGCCGTCATGGTGAACCGCGAGACGCAAACGCGCATGGACGAGCTCGCGCAGCGGATCTCCGCCGTGCCGGGCGTCACCCGCGCCGTTCCACTGACCAACGTGTCGGCCGCCCGCCAGGTGCCCGCGACGCAGGAGACGGTCACGGTGACCATCGGCACCTGTGACGCGCTCAGCGAGGTCGCGTCGCTGGACTCCTGCAAGGACGGCGACGCCTTCGTACTGACCGGCTCCGCGGCACCGGCCCCGCAGGCCTGGCAGCGCTCCGACGGGGGCGCGGCGAAGCCCGGTGACGAGCTGTTCGTCGGCAACGTCAGGGGGTACGGGTCCGATTCCGAATCCGGGCTGCCCGCCCAACCCGCTCCGGCGAAGTGGAAGGTCCCGGCGGACGCCCGTACGGTCCCCAGCCGGGAGGACCCCGCCGGTCACCTGCGCAGCGGCCTGCTGGTGACCCCGGCGGCCGCGCCGAAGGAGATCGGCGCCTTCCCGGACGCGTGGATCTTCGTCCAGGTCGACGAGTCCGGTCCGGACGCCCTGGACCGGGCGCGCAACGCCGTGTTCAAGGCGGACCCGTCCGTCACCGCGATGACGCTGCGGCACACCGCGCAGGCCGCCGGCTACTCCTCGATCCGCACGGGGCTGTTCTTCGGCGCCACCGCCGTACTGGTCCTGATCGGCGGGAGCCTGCTCGTCTCCCAGCTGGAGCAGTTGCGCGAGCGCCGGCGGCTGCTCTCCTCCCTGGTCGCCTTCGGCACCAAGCGCTCCACGCTGAGCCTGTCGGTGCTGTGGCAGACGGCCGTACCGATCGTGCTCGGCCTGGTGCTGGCGGCCGGGGTCGGCGTGGGGCTGGGCGCCGTCCTGATGGGCATGGCCGCCCAGCCCGTCCGGATCGACTGGGCGTCGGTGCTCGGGATGACGGCGGCCGGCGCGGGAGTGGTGGTCGTCGTGACCCTGCTGAGCCTGCCGCCGCTGCTGCGGCTGATGCGCCCGGACGGCCTGCGCACGGAGTGATCCCGGCGCCCTCCTGAACCCCGTCCGCCCGTTCCCGGGACGGCCCCCGACCATCCCCCCTAGGTCCTGTCGTCAAAGTCCCTCCCCCAGCTACCGCTGGGAGGTGCCCCCGGGCCCGCGGCGTCCGGCACCGCACCTCGCCGCGTTGTCGGGGCACCCAAGTACGTCCAGTACTCGGGCGCCCCTCCGCCTTGCGATGCACGGCACCGGACGCCGCGGGCCTGACCGGCGCTACTTTGACGACAGGACCTAGTCGGTGGGCCAGACCGGGAGCGGGCGCACGGCTTCGCGCAGCGCGGCGGCGATCGCCCTGAACTCCTCCTGCCGGGCGGTCCCGGTGCGCATGGCCAAGGCGATCCGCCGGGAGGGGGCGGGCTCGGCGAAGTACCCGGTGGACAGGTACTCGTTGCGGGCGGTCTCCAGCCGCAGCGCGGTGCGCGGCAACAGCGTCACCCCCAGTCCCCCGGCGACCAGTTGTACGAGGGTGGACAGGCCGGCGGCGGTCGTCGTGACGTCCGCCCCGGTCGTGCGGCCCGCTTCCCGGCAGATGTCGAGGGCCTGGTCCCGCAGGCAGTGCCCCTCGTCGAGCAGCAACAGCTGCAGTCCGCGCAGTTCCTCCAGCGGGATGTCCCGGCGCCCGGCCAGCGCGTGCTCCCGGGGTGCGAGCAGGACGAAGTCCTCGTCGAAGACCGGTAGTTCGGTCACGCCCGGGACCCCGAGCGGCACCGCCAGCAGGAGCAGGTCCAGGCGCCCGCCGCCGAGGCCCTCCAGCAGCGAGGCGGTCTGCTCCTCGTGCACCTGGAGGTCCATCCGCGGGTAGCGCCGGTGGAACAGCCCGAGCACGGTCGGCAGCAGGTACGGCGCCACCGTGGGGATCACCCCGAGCCGCAGCACCCCGGTGAAGGGAGCCCGTACCGCCTCGGCCTCTTCCAGCAGCCCGCCCATGGCGTCCAGGACCACCTGGACCCGCGCCGCGATCCGCTCGCCCGCCGGGGAGAGCAGCACCTTGCGGGTGGTGCGCTCCAGCAGCTGCACCCCGAGGGCCTCCTCGAGGGCGGAGACGGCTCCGGAGAGCGCGGGCTGGCTCATGCCGATGGCCGCGGCGGCGTCCCGGAAGTGCAGGTGCTCGGCGACCGCGGCGAAGGCGCGCAGCTGTGCGAGCGTCGGTTGCTTCGCTCCCCTACTACTGACAGCCACTGATAGGTACCTCCGATCACCCGGCACAAGAGTAGCTATTTCTGTAATCAATGCAGGTGTGTCAGCATGTGAGATACGTCCAACCCCATCGGAAAACCCCCAAAAGGGTCTATTTTCCACTGCATTAGGAGAGCGCGTGCTCACTGTTGGTGACAAGTTCCCCGCCTTCGACCTGACCGCCTGTGTCTCGCTCGAGGCCGGAGCCGAGTTCACGCAGATCGACCACAAGACCTACGAGGGCAAGTGGAAGGTCGTCTTCGCGTGGCCGCTGGACTTCACCTTCGTGTGCCCGACCGAGATCGCCGCCTTCGGCAAGCTGAACGATGAGTTCGCCGACCGCGACGCGCAGGTCCTCGGCTTCTCGCTCGACTCCGAGTACGTGCACCACGCCTGGCGCAAGGACCACGCCGACCTGCGTGACCTGCCCTTCCCGATGATGTCCGACATCAAGCGCGAGCTGTCGGCCGAGCTGGGCATCCTGGGCGAGGACGGCCTCCCGATGCGCGCCGTGTTCATCGTGGACCCGAACAACGAGATCCAGTTCTCGATGGTGACCGCCGGTTCCGTGGGCCGTAACCCCAAGGAGGTCCTGCGGGTCCTCGACGCCCTGCAGACCGACGAGCTGTGCCCGTGCAACTGGAACAAGGGTGACAGCACCATCGACGCCGGCGCGCTGCTGGCCGGTGAGTGACGGATGTCCCTCGACTCCCTGAAGTCGGCCATACCGGA
This sequence comes from Streptomyces sp. NBC_01439, assembly GCF_036227605.1. Classification (GTDB taxonomy): domain Bacteria; phylum Actinomycetota; class Actinomycetes; order Streptomycetales; family Streptomycetaceae; genus Streptomyces. The sequence goes on from NZ_CP109487.1 coordinate 3,822,285, forward strand.
CTTCGCCAAGGACCTGAAGCTGAACCTCGGTTCGGTCATCGGCAACAGCGACCTCCCGCAGCAGCAGCTGTGGGGCACCGTCCTGTCCTGCGCGATCGCCGCCCGCTCGGCCATCGTCCTGCGTGAGCTGGAGCCCGAGGCGAAGGCGAACCTCTCGCCGGAGGCGTACACCGCCGCCAAGTCCGCCGCCGCGGTCATGGGGATGAACAACGTCTTCTACCGCACCCGGCACCTGCTCTCCGACCCGGAGTACGGCACGCTGCGCGCGGGCCTGCGGATGAACGTCATCGGCAACCCGGGCGTGGAGAAGATCGACTTCGAGCTGTGGTCGCTCGCGGTCTCCGCGATCAACGGCTGCGGCCAGTGCCTGGACTCGCACGAGCAGGTCCTGCGCAAGGCGGGCGTCGACCGCGAGACGATCCAGGAGGCCTTCAAGATCGCCTCCGTGATCCAGGCCGTCGCCGTCACCCTCGACGCCGAGGCCGCCCTCGCCGGCGAGTAACGGCACCCCGTACGAAGACGCAGGGCCCCGCGACCGGAAACGGTCGCGGGGCCTGCGTCGTCAGCCCTTGCGCAGAGCGGCCATCAGCGCCCGGGCGTCCTCGACGGCCGCGGCCACCAGGTCCTCCCTGCTGGGGTCCGGCAGCGGATCCACCCGGGGGTCGGACTCGCCCGACCCGCCGTAGATAGCCACGACGATCGTGAACACCGCGCCGCCGTCACGGACCTGCAGATGGAGGCTGTCACCGTTCTCGGGAGGGGTGACCAGGGCCTCCTCCCCTAGACCTGGCACCGACTCCCACGCGCCGTCGTGGACGAACAGCCGGCTGAGAGGGGTGTCGAGCGCGAACTCGGCCGCCGGATCGGCCTTCTTGTGCAGTTCGATCCCGGCCGTCGTGTAGAAGCTCCCGCTGGAGGCGGGCCTGTCGCTGTTGCGGGTGCACGACGCCCAGTCCAGCGCCGGATGCCGGATGCCCGCCCCCGGTTCGGCGTTCGATAGGTCGCCCAGCAATCCTTCCAGGGCCGTGGCCTTGAACTGGCCGCACAGGTCGTCCGTGACCCGGTAGCGGATCTCCGGCTCGGCCGTCCGGTCCCCGAAGGCGTACAGTCCGCCCGCCCACAGCGCGGAGGTGGCCACCACCGCCGCCGCCACCCACTGCCAGGGCCGGCGCGGCGCCCGTGCCCCGGGCACCACGGCGTCCTGCACGACCTCGGCCGGCCCGGCCGGCTCCCACTCCCCGTCTAACTCCGGCTCCGTGATCATTCCCGCCCCCTACTTCTTCAGCGCCGCCAGCAGCTCGCGCACGTCCTCGATCATCGCCGCCTGGACCGCGTCGACGTCGGTGGCCGGTCGACCGTTCGTCTCCGCGAAGGTGTTCGCGCCCGCTTCGAGGGTGAACACCGCTCCGCCGTCCAGGACTTTGAGGACCAGCCAGGTGTCGCCGGACATCACGTTCATCACGGCGCGCTCCCCGAGGTCCGGCACCGCTGCCGTGCGCACGCCGCCGGCGTAGGCGATGGTGCGCAGGTCCGGCGCGTCGAACTCGGCCGAGGGATCGGTCTTCTTGTGCAGGGCGACCTGGGCGATCACGTTGAAGTCCGGGTCCACCTCGTCCTTCCAGGCGTTCTCCAGGCCGCACCGCGCCGTGTACACGGCCGGGTGGTCGCTCTCGAGGTTCACCGGCTTCTTCTTCTGCATGTCACCGGTGATCCCGCTCAGCGCCCGGGCCTTGAAGTCCTGGCACAGGTTCTTCGGTTCCCGGTAGGAGATCTCCGGCTCGGCCGTCCGGTCCCCGAAGGCGTACAGCCCGCCGACCCACACCGCGGACGCGACCACGGCGCCGCCGAGCGCCCACAGCCACGACCGCGGGCCCGGACCGCCCGTCGCCCGCTCGCGCGCCGGGGCTCGCTCCGCCGACCGGGCCGGCTCCAGGGCCTCGGTCTTCCATTCCTCGTCGAGCTCCGGATCGGTGATCACGCCTGTTCCCCCGTGTCGCTGTTGCCTCCGCGACGCCATCGGCACGCGAATGAACTCGATCATCGCAGCCCCGATCGCCGGAACATCTGGTTCCGGGGGACGGTCAGGGTGTGACGTGCCCCTCGCCCTCGGGAGCCACGCTCAGGGCCGTCGAACCGTGCGGGGCCGGGCCGATCATTCCGGATCCGAGGTGGTGCTGCTCGCGCGAGTACGCCTTCAGGTAGCCCACCACCGTGTTGGTGACGGCCACCAGCGGCACCGCGACGACCGCTCCGCCGATGCCCGCGATCATGCCGCCGGCGGCGACCGAGAGCACCACCGCGAGCGGGTGTACCCGGACGGCCCGGCCGAGGATGAAGGGCTGGAGCACGTGGCCCTCGATCTGCTGCACCGCCAGTACCACCAGCAGCACCATCAGGGCGGTGAACACGCCCTGGGTCACCAGCGCCACGACCACCGCGAGGGCGCCCGACACCACGGCGCCGACCAGGGGGATGAAGGCGAACAGGAAGATGAAGACGGCCAGCGGCACCGCCATCGGCACGTCCAGGAAGTAGATGCCGAGGCCGATGAAGATGGCGTCGATGAGGGCGACGATCACCGTGCCGCGCACGTAGGCGGTGAGGGTGCGCCAGGCGCGCGGACCAGCGCCGGCGACACCGGCCCGGGCGGCGGAGGGGACCAGACCCAGCGCCCAGTTCCAGATGCGCTTGCCGTCGTAGAGCAGGAAGAGCGTGGAGAACATCGCGAGCAGGATGCCCGTGAGGACCTCGACGAGCACCGTCACGCCCTGCAGGCCGGCGGAGGTGATCTGCTCGGTATTGGTGCCGATGGTCTCGCTGAGGTTCTTCGCGATGTCGTTGATCTGCTTCTCGGTCACGTGGAACGGACTGTCCAGTGCCCAGAGCTTGAGCTCGTTGATGCCGTCGCGGACCCGGTCGGAGAGGTCGTCGAGGTTCTCCATGACCTGCCAGACCACGAACCAGCCGACGAGCCCGATGACCACGAAGCCGAGGATCGCCGTGACGGCCGTGGCCAGTCCGCGCGGCAGGCCCAGTCTGCGCAGCCGGACCACGAAGGGCTGGAGCATCGCGGTGACGAGCATGGCGGCGGCGAAGGCGAGGACGACCAGGCGGACTTCGCTGATCACCTTCATCAGCACCCAGAGCATCCCGGCGAGCAGCAGCAGCCGCCAACTGGCCTCGGCGGCCACGCGCATCCCCCAGGGGACGACGCTCGCCGGGTCGGGGCGCACGGGAACGGCTGGGGCGGCGACATGGGGCGCGGGAACCCGGGGCGGGACGGTGGGCGGCGCGGGAACGGTCAGCACGGCGGACGCCTCGGCGGCCGGTACCCGTCCGGGCCCGGCAGGATGCGGCAGGTCGCCGCTGGTCTCGGCTTCGACCTCGGCGCGCCGCTCGTTGAGCCGCGCCTCCATCCGGTTCAGCTTGTTCCCGAGCCGGCCGAGCCAGCCTTCCTTCATCGCCATGTCGCTTCCTTCCCCCGCCCCCGGTCTACGGGCTCACCTCGAAGACCGTACACGCGAGGAGCCCCGCACCGTAGAACGGTGCGGGGCTCCCCCGGGTTGTGCGGTGCTGCGGCGCTCGCGGTGGCGCGGGCCGCCTAGTACCAGCCGTTGGCCTGGTGGAAGCTCCAGGCGCTGCAGGGGCTGCCGTAGCGGTCTTCCATGTAGTTCAAGCCCCACTTGATCTGCGTGGCGGGGTTGGTACGCCAGTCCGCACCGGCCGAGGCCATCTTCGAACCGGGCAGCGCCTGGACCAGACCGTAGGCGCCCGAGGACGAGTTGACGGCCTTGTAGTTCCAGGTGGATTCCTGGTTGATGATGTTCGAGAAGCACTGGAACTGCCCGGCCGGGACCATCTGCTGGGCAATGGCCTTGACCTGGGCGACCGTGTAGGAGCTCTGGGGAGCGAAGTCCCCGGCGTCGCGGGCGGCGGAGCGGCTCGCGACCTGCTCCTTCTCCTCGCGTTCCTTCTTCAGCTTGGCCTCGGCCTCGGCGTCGGCCTTCTCCTTGGCCTTCTCGGCCTCGGCCTTCTTGGCCTTGGCGTCCTCGGCGGCCTGGACGCGCGCGGCCTCCTCGACGGAACGCTTGGTGTCGGCATCCGCGGCGTGGGCGATGGCATCGGCCTGCTGCGTCAGGGACGCGCTCTGGACCTCTGCCTGGTCGCCGACCGGGATGTCGGCAAGGAGAGTCGCGCCGGACGCGGTCGTCTCGAGATCGTTCGTGGGGTCGCCGGTGGCAACGCCTACGACTGCGCCGACGGTGGTGACCGCGGTGGCCGAAGCCACGGCGAACCCCCGGACCGAGATCCGGCTCACACGGTGTCCTTCCAGCAGCGTCCGCAGTGACCGCGCGGGCGCAAAAGTGCCCTCGACACTGGCCTCCGTGGTTCTACGGTCACTGGAGGCGCGGGCCCGTGGGCAACCCCCTTGCGGGGACTGCCGCGTGTAGCTCCGGGCGGCATACGGCGAACGGCTGTGGAGTTGTGGTGCTGCGCGTACCTCACGGGAGATACAGGTATGCCGTATGCGGGGCCTGACGGAAACCAGACTCTGCCGGAACGCCACACCGCAAGGCAATTCTCCACTGCGTGTGAAAGATCACACCTGGCATGTCGCCGCCGATTCGAGAAAAGTCCTGTGCAACACGACGCCGCCCGGCTAGGCTTTCGGGCCTTTGCCGGACGGCGCCAACTCACCTTCCCGCTATGGGGGTTTTGACCGGTACGACCCTCAGAGGTTCTCCAGCATCTCGGTCACCAGCGCGGCGATCGGGGAGCGCTCCGAGCGCGTCAGCGTGATGTGGGCGAAGAGCGGGTGGCCCTTCAACTTCTCGACCACGGCGACCACTCCGTCGTACCGACCGACCCGCAGGTTGTCCCGCTGGGCGACATCGTGGGTCAGAACGACCCGCGAATTGGCCCCGATCCGGGACAGAACGGTCAGCAGGACATTGCGCTCCAGCGACTGCGCCTCGTCCACGATCACGAAGGCGTCGTGCAGCGAACGACCGCGGATGTGCGTGAGCGGCAGGACCTCCAGCATCCCGCGGTTCAGCACCTCCTCGATGACCTCGCGCCCGGCGACCGCCGAGAGGGTGTCGAAGACCGCCTGCGCCCAGGGGCTCATCTTCTCGGAGGCGTCCCCGGGCAGGTAGCCGAGGTCCTGGCCGCCCACCGCGTACAGCGGCCGGAAGACCATCACCTTCTGGTGCTGCCTGCGCTCCAGGACCGCTTCCAGTCCCGCGCACAGCGCCAGCGCCGACTTTCCGGTGCCGGCCCGGCCGCCCATCGAGATGATCCCGATCTCGGGGTCGAGGAGGAGGTCCAGCGCGATCCGCTGCTCGGCGCTGCGGCCGTGCAGTCCGAAGGCCTCGCGGTCGCCGCGTACGAGCCTGACGTTGCCGTCCGCCGTGACCCGGCCGAGGGCCTTGCCGCGCTCGGACTGCAGGACCAGTCCGGTGTGCACGGGCAGTTCCGCGGCCTCCGGCACGTAGAGACGGTCCTCCGAGTAGAGGAGGTCCACCTGCTCCCCGGAGAGCGCGAGGTCGCTCATGCCCGTCCAGCCGGCATCGGTGATCGCGAGCTCCGCGCGGTACTCCTCGGCGATCAGCCCCACGGAGGAGGCCTTGATGCGCAGTGGGAGATCCTTCGAGACCACCGTGACGTCGTAGCCCTCGGCCTGGAGGTTGCGGGCGACCGCGAGGATCCGCGAGTCGTTGTCCCCCAACCTGAAGCCGGCGGGCAGGACGCTCGTGTCGGAGTGGTTGAGCTCGACGCGCAGGGTGCCGCCCAGATCGCCCAGCGGGATGGGGGCGTCCAGGCGACCGTTGCGAACCCGGAAGTCGTCGAGCAGGCGCAGGGCCTGGCGCGCGAAGTAACCGAGTTCGGGATGGTGCCTCTTTGCCTCCAGCTCGGTGATCACCACGATCGGGAGCACGACCTCGTGCTCGTCGAAGCGGGAGATCGCATTGGGGTCTGCCAGCAGGACGCTGGTGTCGAGGACGTAGGTCCGCCTGTCGGGCAGGCGGCTCTTTGTGCTGGTCACCACGGAAGGACGTACCCCCTCGGAAGAGGTCGGGCCATGAAGACCGGACCGGTCATCGGCACCCATGCCAGGGCCGATTTCCGGCCCTCCACTCCGTCCGTGCGAGCCGCACGTGCGTCCTGGTGCAAAGGGCCTCCCGGGCGGACGACCCCATGCCGTCCGCTGAGACTCGACACCCGTGGATCGGGCGTCGACCTGAAAGGGATATTCCCCGAACAAGCCAGGCCATGCCATGGCATATGACGGACGCTCGGTGAATCCCTGGTGAAGGCTTCGAGGGGAGGGGGCGTCGGGACCCGGGGGGCGAAAAACCCCCTACGGTGACTCAGGTCCCGTAGCGCCGGTGACGGGCCGCGTAGTCGCGCAGGGCCCGCAGGAAGTCGACCTTGCGGAAGGCCGGCCAGAAGACTTCGCAGAAGTAGTACTCGCTGTGCGCGCTCTGCCAGAGCATGAATCCGGACAGCCGCTGTTCGCCGCTGGTGCGGATGACGAGGTCCGGGTCCGGCTGGCCGCGCGTGTAGAGGTGCTCGGCGATGTGGTCGATGTCGAGGATCTCGGCGAGCTCCTCGAAAGAGGTGCCCTTGCGCGCGTGCTCCAGCAGCAGCGAGCGCACCGCGTCGGCGATCTCCTGGCGGCCGCCGTAGCCGACGGCGACGTTGACCAGTATTCCGTCGACGTCGTGGGTGGCCTGCTCGGCCTCCTTGAGCACGTTCTGCGTCCGGGCGGGCAGGATGTCGAGGTTGCCGACGTGATGGACGCGCCAGCGGCCGTCCGCGGCGAGGCCCCGCACGGTGTTCTCGATGATGTTGAGCAGCGGGCGGAGCTCGACCTCCGGCCGGTCCAGGTTGTCCGTGGAGAGCATCCACAGGGTGACGACCTCGACGTCCGTCTCGGTGCACCAGCCCAGCATCTCGGAGATCTTGTCGGCGCCGGCCTGGTGGCCCTGCTCCGTCGTCCCTCCGGACGCCTTCGCCCAACGGCGGTTCCCGTCCAGGATGACGCCGATGTGCTTGGGCGCCGCGTCATGGTCGAGGCGGCCTTCCACCCGGCGTGCGTAAAGCCTGTACACCAGGTCGCGCAACTTCACGATCTTCCAGCCCCTCCGTGCCTTGCCCCCGTGCGAAATGCGGTCCCTCCCCCGAGTCCGCCACATTACTGCGCGGTGGGATCGGGTACCCAACTCGGTCTGTCACAACTCCGTGATAGGGAGGACAACGTGACTGATACCAATCCCTATCGGGCAGAGCCCTCGCGCTACGACTCCATGGAGTACCGGCGCACCGGCCACAGCGGCCTCAAGCTCCCCGCCATCTCCCTCGGCCTCTGGCACAACTTCGGCGACGACAGGTCCCTGGAGTCCCAGCGGGCGATCCTCCGCCGGGCCTTCGACCTCGGCATCACCCACTTCGACCTGGCGAACAACTACGGCCCGCCGCCCGGCTCGGCCGAGCTGAATTTCGGCAAGATCTTTTCGCAGGACTTCGCGTCCTACCGGGACGAGCTGATCCTGTCGACCAAGGCCGGCTACCTGATGCACCCCGGGCCGTACGGCGAGTGGGGCAGTCGCAAGTACCTGCTCAGCTCGCTCGACGCCTCGCTCAAGCGGATGGGCGTGGACTACGTCGACATCTTCTACTCGCACCGCTTCGACCCGGAGACCCCGCTGGAGGAGACCATGGGCGCCCTCGCGTCCGCGGTCCAGCAGGGCAAGGCCCTGTACGTGGGCGTCTCCTCCTACACGGCGGAGCAGACGACCGAGGCCGTACGGATCCTGCGCGAAATGGGCGTGCGCCCGCTCATCCACCAGCCCTCCTACTCCATGATCAACCGCTGGACGGAGGAGGACGGGCTGCTGGACACCCTGGAGGACGCCGGCATGGGCTGCATCTCCTTCGCGCCGCTCGCGCAGGGGATGCTGACCGGCAAGTACCTGAAGGGCATCCCGGCGGACTCGCGGGCCGCTCAGGGCAAGTCCCTGAACCCGGACCTGCTCTCGGACGAGGTGCTCCGCCGACTGACCGGTCTGAACGAGATCGCGGCCCGCCGCGGGCAGTCCCTCGCCCAGCTGGCCCTCAAGTGGGTGCTCCGCGACGACCGGATGACCTCGGCCCTGATCGGCGCGTCGAGCGTGCCGCAGCTGGAGGAGAACGTGGCCGCGCTGGCGTCCGCGCCGCTCGGGGAGGACGAGTTGAAGGAGATCGACTCCCTCGCCGTCTCCACCCCCGGCACCAACATCTGGGCCCAACGCGGCTGACCTGCGCTTTTGTCGCGCAGCGCGGCCGGGGAGCCGGAAAACAAAAAACGGGCCGGTCCGTGGGGGGGATACGGACCGGCCCGAGGGGGGGGTTCCACCATAACCCTTCGTAAAGCATGCTGCGTGCATTGGCGCACGATGATTACGCTCCGAAACCACCCAGCAGCACTCCGGTGAGTGCTCCGGCCGCCATGAAGGGGCCGAACGCGTAGCCCTGATTCCGCTCGTCGGGGCCGCGCAGCAACAGGACCAGCCCGTACAGGGCCCCGTAGAGCAGGCCGAGGAAGGCCCCGGCGGACCATACCCCCCACCCGTACCACCCAAGAGCGACCCCCAGTGAGAGCGCCAGCTTGACGTCGCCGAAGCCCATTCCGGCGGGGTTGATCAGATGGAGCAGCAGGTACGCCGCTCCGAGCGCGCCGCCGCCCAGCAGGGAGAGCCGCCAGTCGCCTCCGGCGCGGGGCAGGAGGGCGGCCGCGCCGAGCCCGGCGGCGACCGCGGCGGCGAGCGGCAGGGTCAGTACGTCCGGCAGCCGGTGCACGGCGCGGTCCACGAGCGAGAGCAGCACGACCACCGGGGCGAGCCCCACGTAGGCCACCAGCTCGGGCCGCGCCCCGACGGTAGCCCCGAGCAGGGCGCAGAGCGCCCCGACGAGGGCCGCGAGGGGGGCGGCGCGCCTCCCGTAGACGTGCGGCGCGGCGGACTCGGGGGGCCGGCCGCCGGGATCCTGCACGACGACCTCCGCAAGAACCCCGCAGCGGGCCGGTCCGAGCCAGCCGCGCAGCCGGTGCCCCTGCGGGCAGCGGTAGCGCCAGGGCTCCCCCGGCTCGACGGAGAACCGGTACGCGGCACGCGGCAGCAGCCATCCCGCGGCGGCGCCGTATCCGGCGGCGAGAACGATCAGGGCGACACCCATGCGGCGACGGTAGCGCCGACGGGTGCGGCGGCGCGGGGCGGGGCCGGGAGCGGTCCGCGCAGCGGCACACCGTTCCGGCCTAGGCTGGCCGCCATGGCGAACTGGCGTGACGGCAACGGCACCCTGCTGGTGGGCGCGGACCCCACGGAGATCCCGCTGGAGGTCGCCGCCTCGTACGGGGCGCGGACCCGCGGGCTGCTCGGGCGGGACGGGATCGACGGCGCGATGCTGCTGACCCCCGCGGCGAGCGTGCACACCTTCCGGATGCGGTTCGCGATCGACGTGGCGTACCTCGACCGCGACCTCGGCGTGCTCGCCGTGGTCACCATGGCGCCGGGCCGGCTCGGGCTGCCGCGGCTGCGCTCCCGGCACGTCCTGGAGTCGGCGGCCGGGGCCATGGCGCGGTGGGGCCTGCAGGCCGGAACCCTCATCAAGATGGACGTACCAGGGCGTCTCACTCCCCGCTAGGCGAGGCCCCTCGCTGGCAGTAGGTTGGGGCGGTTGAGCTGGGGCATCAGGGGAGCGGCATGACGGAGAACGCGCGGATCAAGGCGCTGGAGCAGATCATGCCGGCGACGCACGGCGCCGACGAGGACATCGACTGGCCGGCGGTGGAGGCCGTCTGGGGGACCCGGTTCCCGGCCGATTTCATCGCGTTCATGGGCCGCTTCGGCGCGGGCTCCATCAACGGCGAGGCCAGCATCCTGTTGCCGCTGCCCAAGCCCGGACTCCAGTGGGACCCGGCCGGGATGGTCGAGGAGACCGACAACGCCCGCCAGACCTGGGAGGCGGAGGGCGGCCGCTCCGCCTTCGACGTGGATCCCGAGTCGATCATCGCTTGGGGCGTCACCGGCGGGTCGGACATCCTGTGCTGGCTCACCACCGACCCCGACCCGGACCGGTGGCCGGTCCTGGTCTGCGGGCGGCACACCGCCGATTCCTTTGCGGTGTATCCGTACGGCATGGCCGAGTTCCTCTACCGGCTGTGCTCCGACGAGTTCGACGTGAGCCCCGTCAGCATCACCTTCTGGGACGGCGGCCACCTCAGCTTCGTGCACTGGCGCAAGGCCCAGCGGCGCTGGCAGGAGGGCCGCAACCCGGAGACGGGCGAGCCCGACCCGTACGCGGGCGAGTTCGCCGACTAGCCGGCGCGCGGACCCCGCAGAACACGCAGAGCCCACAGAGCCCGTTCCGAGACCGGAAACGGGCTTTTCGGCATGTCTACGCGCGTCCAGTATTTGGATCGCATATCGGAAAACACTATTGCGAAAAGCCCCAGTTGGAGCATTGACCACAAGTACGCCCCCAATGGAATCAACCACCCCTCCCTCAGGAGAGAATTCCGGCCAACGGGCCATCGAGGGACACCCCAGCCCGGAGCAACTCATAAGTAATAACTGGATCCAAAAGAAAATCAGGGGAATACACCCGTGCGACGAAGAATTTCCGGCACGACCGCCACCACGGCCGTGCTCGGTCTGCTGATACCGCTAGCCGGATGCGGCGGCTCCGGAGACGGTGCAGGTGACGGCGGTACGCTGCATCTGGTCGCCGCCGAATACGGCGACAGCCCGGCCACTAGTTCCAAGCCCTACTGGGAGAAGATGGCGGCCGATTTCACCGAGGCCAACCCCGGAATCGAGCTCGACGTCAAGCTCCTGCCGTGGGTCGACATCGACCGCGAAGTCTCCCGCATGGTCAAGGCCGGCAAGGCGCCGGACGTGGCGCTGATGGGGTCTTACTCGGACTTCGCGGCCCAGGGGAAGCTGTATCCCGCGGAAGAACTCCTCTCGGTCACCGCCGAGGCGAATTTTCTCCAGCCGCTCGCCGACGCGGGCTCCGTCGGCAACAGCCTCTACGGCCTGCCCTTCGTGGCGAGCAGCCGTCTCCTCTTCTACAACGAGGCGCTGTTCGCCAAGGCCGGCATCAAGGAGCCCCCCAAAACCTGGTCCGACCTCAAGTCCGACGCCAAAGCGCTCAAGGACAAGGGCGTGAAGTACCCCTACGCCCTGCCGCTCGGCCCGGAGGAGGCGCACGCCGAGGCGCTGATCTGGGAACTCAGCAACGGCGGCGGCTACGCCGACAGCAGCGGCAACTACAGCCTGGACTCCGACCAGAACATCGCGACCTGGGACTGGGTCAAGAGGGAGATGGTCGGTCCCGGCCTCACCGGCCCGACCCCGCCGTCGCAGCTGAACCGCGCCGAAGCCTTCGCCGCCTTCCTGCGCGGCGAGGTCGGCATGGTCAACGGCTATCCCTCGCTGGCCCACGAGGCGCGCGCCAAGGGCATCGGCATCTCGACCACCTCCATGCCCGTATCGGACAACCTCGGCACCGGTGTGCCGCCGCCCACCGTCGGTGTCGCCGACTGGATGATGGCCTTCAAGCAGAACGGCAAGCGCGCGGAGATCGGCAAGTTCCTGGAGTTCATCTACCAGGACAAGAACCTCTCGGACTTCGCCGACCGCTACCACCTGCTGCCGTCCACCGTCACGGCCTCGCGCACCCCGGCCGGGGGCGGCCTGGACAAGAACGACACGCAGTTCCTCAACGCGCTGCGCGGCGCCCAGCTCTACCCGGTCAACGACCCGTCCTGGCTGACGGTCAGCGACACCATCAAGCGCAACATCGGGCGCGCCGTGGAACCGACCGGCAGCCCGAAGGCCGTGCTGGAGGACATCGCCGGTCAGGCCGCCCAAGCCTCCAAGAAACACTGAGAAGTTCCTCGACACGGGACCTTCGACCCATGCCGCAGACCACCCCGTGCGGCACCATGGCCCCTACGGCACTTGATCCAAGGCCTCGGCCCAGTCGCCCGACGAGCACCCACAAGGTGCACGGGGCGGCCGGCCCCCACCCGAACCCTCAGCGCTGCTGACCGTGGTTCGAGGCGAACGCCGTCCGGTACTGCTCGCAGCTCGAGTTCCAGCGCAGCGTCCCGACCAGCGTTCCGTAGCCCGAGCGCGTGACCGACCACTCCACCGTGTACTCCCCGGTGTCGCACGCGATCCGCTTGCCGCCCGCGACCTTCTCCCGCCCGGTCGCCGGCTTCCCGGTCAGTTCCTCGTGCACCTCCGCGACCTTGGCCCGGTCGGCGGAGCGCAGTACGGCGTGCACGACGATCGGGTGCTCGCCCTCCTTCACCGTCAGCGCCTTCTTCACCACCGTCGAGTCCGACACCGACCAGGCGAACTCGTAACCGGGCAGCCACGCCAGGGTCTCGGGGTCGGCGACCTGACGCTTGTAGTCCGGCGCGGCCGAGGGGCCGGGGCGGGTGACCGTCCGGTACTGGATCCCGGGGTGGAAGCGGAACTGCGCCTCCACCTTGTGCATCTCGTCCTTGGTCCACATCGACTTCATGGTCTTCTCGCCGCCTGCCGGGTCCTGGAGGTAGGCCGTGCCCTCCGCAGCGGTGGCGGCCTGGCCCAGCAGGGGCGCGAGGGCCGCGGAGGCGGTGGCGAGGGCGAGAGCGGCGATGCGGGTGCGCTTCATGCCCGGCCCAACGGGCCCCTGCGGCGGGCCGGAACGACGCCGGGCGCGCTTTCACCCGTACGGGAGCGCCCGGTGCGCCCTCGTACGGGCCGGAGTGCACCGGGGAACCGGGGAACCGGGCGGGAGTCCGCCCGGGCCCGCCCGGGGCCGCCCGGGGCCGCTCGGGTGCCGCCCGGGGTCCGCTCAGGCCTGGCCGGTCTCGAAGCGGCTGATCCGGCCGCCACCGGGGGCAATCACGAAGCGCCAGGTGGTGCGCATCTCGCCCCAGGTGTCGTTGCGGTAGTTGACGAGCAGGGTGCGGCCGCCGTCGGACTCGGACTGGACGTCCATGTGGCCGCCGGAGTCGAAGATCTCCCGGTCGATCCAGTCGTGCAGGTCCCGGTCGGAGCCGTCGTCGGACATGGTCGCGTCGGCGGTCAGGATTGCGAGGAAGGCGTTCCTGTCGTGCGCGTTGACGGCGGCGACGAGGGCGCCGACCACCGGGTCGGACAGTCTGGCGGGGGCGATGGCCACAGGAGCCTCCTGATCGGGCGTACGTTCGTCCGTGCCCGACCAGGGAACAACGCGGGCGGGTCCGCGTCGTCGACCGTCACCCGTTCGCCTGGCGGACGGCGTGTCAGGAGGAGCCGGCGTGTCAGGAGGCGTCGGGCGCGTCTGCGGCGTCGATGTCCGGGTTGTCCGGGGCGGTGCGGACGGGGAAGCCGGTGGGCCGGCCCTGCTCCTTGAGCCAGGTCAGCACCTGGCCGAGGGCGTCGACGGTCTGGGCGCGGTTGCCACCGCCGTCGTGGAAGAGCACGGTGGGGCCGTTGCCGATCTCGCGCTTGACGGCGTTCACGATGGCGGCGGTACCGGGCTTGTCGAAGTCCTTGGTGTCGACGTTCCAACCGAGCGGCCGCATGCCGTGCGCGGCGGCGATGCGTCGGCTGTCGGGGGTGAACGCGCCGCCGGGGGCCCGGTAGTACTCGACCTTCGCGCCGCCGCCCGCGGCTTCCTCGATCAGCTTCTTCGCCTCCAGGATCTGCTGCTCCTGGTAGGCGACGGGCTTCTTGTCCATGGCCGTGTCGTGGTTCATGGTGTGGTCGCAGAGCCGGTGGCCGTCGGCGACCACCTTCTTCACCAGGTCGGGATGGGCCTTGGCCTGCGGTCCGACCATGCAGAAGGTCGCCTTGACGTCGTGCCGCCGCAGTACGTCCAGCACCTTCGGGGTCCAGCGGGGGTCGGGTCCGTCGTCGATGGTGACGTTGACGGCGTTGCCGCCGCCCTCGGAGGCGTGGGCTATGCCCTCGGGTATCCCCTGCGGTTGCTGGCCGGGCCGGCCGTCGTCGCCGCCGCGACCGGAGTGGTCGGTGGCACCCGGGCGGGCCACGTTCTGCTGGGAGGCGGCGGTGCCGTCCGGTCCGAACAGGGCCGCCGCGCCCCACACGGCCGCCGCCACGGCGGTGGCCGAGGCCACGCCGGCGACACCGGCCCGGACACCCTTGTTGTTCGCGCGCGCCAAGAAGCTCATGAACAGTCCCCTCCCCATCCGCTGTGTGAGCGTTCTGTGGATCAGGACGTTCGTCACCGTCGGGGAGTTCCAGTCAAATAGCCCATAAATTCGGCATTATGGGACTGTTGGGATCGATGGGACTTTAGTCCTGCATGGAGTTGCAACCTGCCCGCACGAACACGCCCGAAACGGACAGGTCTTCGACGGCATCCGTTCCGTACCCCAAATCGGCTCACCCGCACGGGGGTTCACTGTCGGAGCGCTCGACCAGAATGGGGTCCATGGACTCGCCGGACCCCTCGCACGACCGATCCGACTGGCCGGTGGACAAGCTGACCGCGCTCCGCCTGGGTCGGAGACTGGTGACGGAGGTCCCGGCGTCCCACCCGGGCCGCCGCGCGTTCGTGGACGTGACCCCCGCCCGGAGCCGGGCTGACGACCTGGCACGGGACGAGGGCTGGGTGCGCGGCGACCCGGGCCGCCGCTTCCACCTGACGCACTGGGAGTACGACGGCGAACGCCTCGACGGCTTCGACCACGACATCGACGCCGTCCTCGTCGCGTCCGCCGGGGCCGCGGACGAGGACGGCCTGCTCGCCGCGCTCACCGCGTGGGGCCTGCACCCCGACGCCTTCGCGTACCCCTGGGAGACGGACGACCCCAGGTAGCCGTGCCGCGCCCGGACACGCCGGAAGGCGGCACCCCCGGTCGTCCCGGTGGTGCCGCCTTCCCGGCGGCGCGTCCTCGGTGTCAGTGCGCGAGCGACTCCTGGGTGGCCGGGGCCGCCTTCTCCGCCTTCTCCGCCTTCTCGCCGTCCGCATCGCCGGCCGGGGTGGCCGGGCCCGCACCGCGGAGGGGGACCTCCTTGACGAACCAGGCCGCTGCGAAGCCCAGTACGGCGATGGCCGCGCCGAGCAGGAACGCGGAGTGCGTGCCGGCCGCGACCGCGTGCTGGTAGGCGTCACGTACCGCTTCGGGCAGCTTCGCCAGGCTCGCGGCGTCCAGCTGGGCGGAGCCCGAGGCTTGGGCGGCCTCCGGGCCCAGGCGCTCGGTCATGGTGTCCGTGACCCGGGCGCTGAAGAGGGAGCCCATCAGCGCCACGCCGAAGGAGCCGCCGAGCGTACGGAAGAGGGTCGCCGAGGAGGAGGCGACGCCCATGTCCTTCATCTCGACGCTGTTCTGCGCGACCAGCATGGCGATCTGCATCAGGAAGCCGAGACCGGCACCGAGGACGGCCATGTAGAGGCCCGACACGAGGCGGGTGGTGCCGGTGTCCATGGTCGCGAGCAGGAACATCCCGACGACCATGAGCCCGCCGCCGGCGATCGGGAAGACCTTGTACTTGCCGCTGCTGGTGGTGACGCGGCCCGAGATCAGCGAGACGACCATCATCGAGAGCAGCATGGGCAGGAGCAGCAGGCCCGAGTTGGTGGCGGAGGCACCCTGCACCGACTGCTGGAACAGCGGGAGGTAGAGCACGCCGCCGAACATCGCGAAGCCGACGATGAACCCGATCACCGACATCAGGGTGAAGTTGCGGCTGCGGAAGATGTGCAGCGGCATGACCGGCTCGGCGGCCTTGGTCTCCGCGTAGAGGAACGCGGCGGTCGACAGGACGCCGACCGCGATGAGGCCGAGGATCTCGACGGAGCCCCACGCGTACTCGTTGCCGCCCCAGGTCGTCACGAGGACGGTGGAGGTGATGGCGATGGTCAGCAGCGCGGCGCCGAGGTAGTCGATCTTGCCCTGTGCCCGCTTCTTGGGCAGGTGCAGCACGGCGGTGACCATGGCCAGCGCGACCGCGCCGAGCGGCAGGTTGATGTAGAAGGACCAGCGCCAACCCCAGTGGTCGGTGATGGTGCCGCCGACCAGCGGGCCGCCGATCATGGCGAGGGCCATCACGCCGGCCATCATGCCCTGGTACTTGCCGCGCTCACGGGGCGGGATCAGGTCGCCGATGATCGCCATGACGCCGACCATCAGACCGCCGGCGCCGAGGCCCTGGATCGCGCGGAAGCCGATCAGCTGACCCATGCTCTGGGCCATGCCGCTGAGCGCGGAGCCGATCAGGAAGATGACGATCGAGGTGAGGAAGGAGCCCTTCCGCCCGTACATGTCGCCGAGCTTGCCCCAGATGGGGGTGGAGGCCGCGGTGGCCAGCGTGTAGGCGGTGACCACCCAGGAGAGGTGCTCCAGGCCGTGGAGCTCGCCGACGATCGTCGGCATCGCGGTGCCGATGATCATGTTGTCGAGCATGGCCAGCAGCATCGCGATCATGAGCGCCATGAGGACGACCCGCACGCTGCGCGGCTTCACCTCCTCCGAGGTCCCCGCAGGCTTGACTTTGTCCACCATGTCCACTCCCCTGGCCCTACCGCTCGCACTACGTCCCGCACCGGAACTTACTTGCCGCCCGGCTAGTTCATTACAATGGGGACGGTAGACCCGCAACTAGCCGGGCGTCAAGTAAGTAATTGGGGAGAGCCATGTCCAGCAGCAGTCCGCAGCGGCGCCGTGGCGACACGCGCCAGCGCATCCAGGACGTCGCACTGGAGCTCTTCGCTGAGCAGGGGTACGAGAAGACGTCGCTGCGCGAGATCGCGGAGCGGCTGGAGGTCACGAAGGCGGCGCTGTACTACCACTTCAAGACCAAGGAAGACATCATCATCAGCATCTTCGAGGACCTGACCCGGCCCATCGACGAGCTGATCACGTGGGCGGAGGGCCAGCCGCGCACCCTGGAGACCAAGCGCGAGGTGCTGCGCCGCTACAGCGAGGCGATGGCGTCCGGCGCCGTGCTGTACCGCTTCATGCAGGAGAACCAGGCGACGATGCGCGAGCTCGCCATCGGCGAGACGGTGAAGAAGCGACTCTTCACCCTGGTGGAGCTGCTCCGCACGCAGGACGGCCCGCTGACGGACCAGGTCCGCTGCGTCAGCGCGCTGTTCACGCTGCACGCCGGGATGATGTTCCTCCAGCACGTCGAGGGCGACCGGGAGGAGACCCGCCTGGCGGCCCTGGAGGTCGCCACGGACCTCATCACCCAGGCCCACCACGAGCACTCCTGACCGACCTTGCCGCCCGCTGCGCGACGGGCGGCGGCGGGCGGCGGCGGGCGGCGGCGGGCGACTTCCGGGCCTGCGGGCTTACGGGCGTGCGGCTTGCGGGCGTGCAGCGGACTCAGCCGAGCCGGCGGTCCTCGGGGGCGATCGGGACGTCGTTGATGCTCGCCTCGCGGCGGCGCATCAGACCGTCGTCCGCGAACTCCCACTGCTCGTTGCCGTGGCTGCGGAACCACTGGCCGCCGGCGTCGTGCCACTCGTACTCGAAGCGCACGGAGATGCGGTTGCCGGTGAAGGCCCACAACTCCTTGCGGAGCCGGTAGTCGAGCTCGCGCTCCCACTTGTCGGCGAGGAACGCGCGGATCTCGGCGCGGCCGGTGAGGAAGCGGTCCCGGTTGCGCCATACCGAGTCCTCCGTGTACGCGAGGGCGACCCGCTCGGGATCGCGGCTGTTCCAGGCGTCTTCGGCAGCCTGGACCTTGGCGCGCGCGGACTCTTCGGTGAAGGGCGGCAGGGGCGGACGTGTCACGGCGGAACCTCCGGAAGGGAAGGGTGAGAACGCTCGTTCTCCTCGCCGCCCACCGTACGAGAACGACCGTTCTCACCGCAAGGGGAAACGGGCTACCCTGCCCTCATGGACGATGAAGAGGCACGCACCCGACTGCTGGACGCGGCGGAGGAGCTGTTCTACCGGCACGGCATCCAGGCCGTCGGCATGGACCGCATCCGCACCGCCTCCGGGGTACCCCTCAAGCGCCTCTACCGCCTCTTCCCCGCGAAGGAATCCCTGGTCACGGCCTACCTGGAACGCCGCGACCGGCGCTGGCTGGACTCCCTGCGCACCGCGGCCCTCGCCCCGGCGCAGCCACGAGCGCGCGTGCTCGCGGTCTTCGACTGGCTGGCGGACTGGTTCACCGAGCCCGACTTCCGGGGCTGCGCGTTCCTCAACGCGTACGGGGAGTTGGGGGCGGCGGCCCCGGAGGTCGTCCGCACCCACAAGGTCGAACTCCACGCCCTGCTGACCGACCTGACCGCCGACCCCGCGCTCGCCGACCGGCTGCTGATCCTGACCGAGGGAGCGACGGCGGTGGCCGCCCTCACCCCCGGCCCGGAGCCGGCGCGCCGAGCCCGGGAGATCGCGGAGCTCCTCCTGGGGGAGTGACGCAGGTCACGCCACACCGGTCCGTTGGACTGTCACATCCGGGCCGCGTGTTCCGTCAGAGCTGTGTAACGACCGACACGGCAAGGGGATCACGATGGAAGCGCGTCTCAACTTCTACGGCAACGCGGTCGCGACCAAGTTCGCCCGGTACATCAACTCCGCGGGCAAGGTCATCTCGGACTCGACCCTGCCGCACGCCACGCAGGAGCTCGTGAAGCTCCGGGCCAGCCAGATCAACGGCTGCGGGTTCTGCACCGACATGCACTTCAAGGACGCTTCGCACGCCGGGGAGGACCCGGTGCGGCTGAACCTGGTCGCGGCCTGGCGCGAGGCGAAGGTGTTCACCGACGCCGAGCGGGCCGCCCTGGAACTGACCGAGCAGGGCACCCGCATCGCCGACGCGGCAGGCGGCGTCACGGACGAGGCGTGGGCCGACGCCGCCAAGTACTACGACGAGGACCAGCTGGCCGCACTGGTCACCCTCATCGCACTGATCAACGCGTACAACCGGATGAACGTGATCGTCCAGCAGCCGGCGGGCGACTACCAGCCGGGCCAGTTCGGCTGATCCCGCACGCTGTCCGGCCCCCACAGGGGAGGGGCCGGACAGCGGGCACCGCTGCGTGCCCTTCTCCGCGCCCGTCCTGGGTACGGGTACTCAGGACAAGACCCCGAACGTTCCCGACCATGGTGGAAGTGGAAGTCCACACACCCCTGGGGGAACGATGACCGCTCGCACGCTCGCCCGCCTGACCCTCGCGAACCCCGCTTCGGTGATCTACCTGGGACTCGTCGGCATCGCGGTGGCCTACGCGACGGGCGTCACGCTGTTCGCCCCGGACCCCGGCTTCGTATGGGTACTGCCCGCGATGCTCGCGTTCCCGCTCTTCATGCTCGTGACGCTGATCCACGGCACGGCCCTCGGGGACGGCCTGCCCGCAACGTGGCTCCTCCTCGCCGAGCTGATCCTCTGCGTACTCGCCCAGTCGCTCGCCCTCGGCACGATGGTGGAAGCCTCCCGCGGCCGCCTCCGCCGCCGCTAGCCCGCTAGCCCGCTAGCCCGCTAGCCGCCGCCCGTACTGCGGGGGAAGGTGATCTCGACCCGGCGGTTCTTCTTGCGGCCCTCCTCAGTGCCGTTGTCGGCGATCGGGTAGTCCTCGCTGTAGCCGCGGACGTCGAAGACGACGTTCGGATCAGTAACGGTCTTGGCCAACTCGGCCTGCACGGCATCGGCCCGCTTCTTGGAGAGCTCCTTGCCGTGCTCGTAGCTGCCCTGGTCGTCGGTGAACCCGAAGACGCGGATGCGGGTGGCCTTCTGCTGATTGATCTCCTGCGCAATGGCCTGGATCCGCGCGGCGGCCTGTGCGTTGAACACGGCACTGTCCTCGGGGAACAACACCTCGGACTGCAGCGCCATCATGACGGTCTGATTGGTCTCCTGCCGCCGCTGCTCACCCCCGAGGTCCTCGACGACCTCGGCGATGTCCAGGACCTTGACGGGTGCGAGCGTGCCACCCTGCGGGATCTTGAGCCCGGGCGCCTTGGAGTCGATCTGCACGGGCGCGGCGGCGGACGGCTCTGTGCCGGGGGGTGCGGATGGCTTGACGTCGTCGGCATGGGCGCTGCTTGCACCGACGAAGTGAGCCCCGGCCATGACGAAAAGGACGACTGCCGTGGCGACTGTGGTGCGGTGGTTTTTTGTCATGGGATCACCCGGAGATCTTCAGACTGGCCGACGCGAAGGTTGGGAAGTTGAACTCGACCTCGCTGGTGCTCGCCGGAGGGGATGGGAATTGAGCGAAGAAGGGAACGGACTGACCGGCTTCGATGATGACCACGCCAGTGGTGCAGAGGCAGCGCCCCTCCGTGTCTCGGAGCACGTAGTACCTCTTCTTGCCCGCCTTGTCGACCAGGTTGACTCCGGCAACCGAGACACCACTCACATTGAGTTCGTTACCGCGCCAAGCCGCCGTGTTGCCGAAGGCCTTGTCACCGGTGTTCTTGATCTGTCCACTGACGGTCAGAAAGCCACCCGCGTCCCGGGCTGCCGAATTGATGGTCAGGACCACACCGGATTCGCCGTTCACGGTGGCCAGAACCTGAGCCGGAACAGAACTCTGGCTACCGCTTGCTGATGGCTGCGGCTGTGCGCCAACATCTGAACTCTTCACCGCCGCCGCAGTGGCTTGAGGCGCCTTGCCCTGTCCGTCGTCCCCGCATCCGGCCAAGGTAAGGACCAACGCCGCCGCAACCGCAGCAGCTGCTCCCCCACGGACCTTTACCGTGTACCGAACGCTCATCTAAGCAGCTTCCTTGTCTCTCGTTCGCTGTCAGCTGGCAAGTCGCACGTCGAAGAGGCGATGCGCCAGCGTGCTCCATGGGTCCGGGTTCAGAGGGTCGAACCTGACGGTCTTCCCTCCCTTGCACTTGATGTCGACCAGGCCTGGTGACGGAGGACCGGTCGGGCCAGGAGTCGGCGTGCCCGAAGGGGTGAGAGCAGAGCCCAGCTCACATCGCGGCACAACCTCTGCCACCGCTTTGGCCTTGCCGTGCATGTCACGGGTGCCCGGCACGACTGAGTCTCCGACGGTGCCGTTGGTGGTCACCTCAACCGTGAAACGCAGCAACGACCGCGAACAGGTCCCCGTCGCATCGTTCAGCTGAGCAAAGTCCTCGGCTGCCCCGCAAGCCCCTTCCGTGTCAAAGGACTTCCCGTCCAGAATGTCCCGCCAGTCTTCGGGCTTGAGCGTGGCGAGGTCCAGACGTGGCAGCAGCTTGTCGCGGGCTTTCTGTGCCGCCGCCAAGGCGGCCGCATCAGCCGCTCCCTGCGCATCACTGCGGACGACGGCAGCCTGGCCGAACACGAAGAACGCGAGCGCGGCGAATACCAGCGCAACCACGACCATCGCATATAGCGGGAAGGCCTGGCCCTGATCATTCGACCTCCGAGAGTTCAACGACCCGCGGTAAGGGTTCCGATCGCCGTCGTAATGCGGCCTACGATGGCCGTGCCGATACCCGTACCTACCATCGCGCCGATGATCACCACGACCACCAGGATGATGCCCAGGTATTCGAAGGCCGTCTGGCCGCGGTCGAGGTTCGCGTGGCGGTTGCGGAGCCTCGTCACGGCCGTGTCCGTCCAGCCGTTCACCCTGATCCGTGCCTCCACGGCGGCCTTCAGCAGCGTGTTCTGTGACATGGGGGTTCCCTCCCGGGCCGGTACCGGTGTCGATCTGCGGACGGTACGGCGAGTCACCAGTCGTCACCAAGGGTCCCGGGGCCCAATTACGGACCCACTGCGCACTCTGTCTACCCATGACCGGTCACTCCTGGACGGGCGGTTCCCAGCCAGCGGGCGATCGCCTCGCTGCGCGTGGCGCTCTGGAGCTTCGCGAAGATGCGGTTGATGTGGTTCTTGACCGTCTTCTCGCTGATGAAGCAGGCCGCCGCGATCCGCTGGTTGCTCATCCCGGACGCGATCAGATCCATGATCTCCACCTCCCGGGAACTCAGCCCGAAGACAACAGAGTTGTGCATCCGCTCAGAAGACTGTGTCACAGTTCGTTGCGGATGCGAAGAGGCCCGGAGCTCGGCGAGGAGGGCGCTCGCCGCCGTCGGGGTGAAGTGGGGGCGGCCCTGCGGGGCGTCGCGTACCGCCCTCAGCAGGTCGTCCGTCGTGAACTCGCCGTGGACGAGGTAGCCGCCCGCCCCCAACGACAGGGCCTCGCAGATGATTTCGGCTTCCCTGCTGTACGTCAGCATCAGTACGGGAGCCAGCTGCACCAGGTGCGGCAGTGCGGAGATCCCGTCCACCCCCGGCATCCGGACGTCCAGCAGGATCACGTCCGGGGCGTGCCTGCGGGTCAGGCTCAGGGCTTCGCGTCCGTCCGCAGCCTGGGCGATGACGTCGAGGTCCTCGGCCGTGCCCAGGATGGCCGCCAGGCCCGCCCTGATGACCGGGTTGCCGTCCGCGATGAGCACGCTCAGCCGGGCCATGGCTCAGCCACCCCCGAACAGCGCGTCGAAGTCGACGTTCGCGCCGTAGACGAAGCCGCAGACCAGCAGGATCAGCGTGCCGGGGAGCATGAACATGGTCACCGCGAACGTCGCCTTCGGGACGGCCCGGGCCGCGCGGCGCCGGGCGCTCTGGGCGTCCGTACGGCGCATGTCCTCGGCGATCGCGATCAGGGTCTCGACGATCGGCGAGCCGAGCTCCTCGCCCTGCTGGAGGGCCATAACGAACTGCGCGACCTGCTCGCTGTCATTGCGGCGACGCAGTTCGTCGAAGGCCTGGCGGCGGCTGACGCCCATGTTCATCTGCTGCAGGGTGATGCGGATTTCGTCGGCCCAGGGGCCCTCGTACTTGTCCGCCACCCGCTCCAGCGCCTGCCGGAAGCCCAGCCCGGCGCTGACGACAACCGCGAGTACGTCCAGGAAGTCCGGCAGGGTCCGCTCGATGTGGTCGCGGCGGACCCGGATCGCCGACCACAGACCCGCCTCGATCCAGAACAGGCCGAAGGCCACCATGAAGAGCGCGGCGACCAGCTGGCCGTTGATCAGCATTGAGAAGGCGCCGAGGGCGCCCAGTGCGCCGTACACCGCGCGCCGTGCCGCGTAGCGGTCGATCGTCAAGCCCGCCGGGTTGCCCGCCATGTCGATCTGGCGGCGCTTGCGTGCGACCCGCGCCGGCCCCATCAGGCGCAGCACCGCCGGGGCCCAGCGGATGCCCATCCGGTCCACGAGGGAGCCGACCGCCGTCGTGCGGGTGGCCCCGACCTCCAGGGCGAGCGCGAGGTCCGTGGGCAGCTTCACGTCCGCGCGGTAGAGGCGGATGCCGTGGAACGCGCCGAGGACCGACAGGGCCACGGCCAGTGCGAGCAGGAGTCCGGTCATCGTTCCGTCCGCCCCCTCACACATCGATCTTCGACAGGCGGCGGATGAGGACGAAGCCCAGGGCGAAGAGGCCGAGGGCGATGAGCACGGCCGTCTGGCCGAGGAACGCGCCCGTCATCCGGTCGAGCGCGCCGGGCATCATCAGGTCGACCAGCAGCAGGGAGCCGAGGCCGATGGCGGGGACCAGGTACGCCGTCACCGTGACTTGGGAGAGCTGGGTGCGGATCTCGCGCCGCGTCTCCTTGCGCTGCTCCAGCGTCACGGTGAGGTTGCGCAGGCTGTCCACGATCGCGCCGCCCGCGCGGGCCGACAGGACGAGGGTGGAGACGAGGACGACCAGTTCCCGGGACGGCAGGCGCTCGGTGAGTTCGCCGAGGGACTCATCGATCGAGTGGCCGACGGCGAGGCGGTCGGCGACGCGCGCCAGTTCCTCGCCCGCCGGTGCCTCCAGTTCCTCGGCCGCGATGCCGATGGCCGTGCGCAGCGCCAGCCCGGCCTGGGTGGCGTTGGCCAGGATGCGGGCCAGGTCGGGGAGTTGGTTGATGAACCGTTCCGTACGCCGTGACCGCTGCCAGTTGAGGAAGGCGTTCGCCGCCCAGATGCCGATGGCACCGGCCACCGGGCCGAAGAACGGCGCGAGGAGGGAGGACGCGATGAGCCACACCCCCGCGATCGAACCCAGCATGTAGACGAAGAACTCGCCGGGGGTGAGATCCAGTCCGGTGGTCGCCAGCTTCAGCTCGATGCGGCGGCCGAGCTTCGTCTGGCGCAGCCGCCGGTCGACGCCCCGGAAGCGGCGCCGCCGGCCCAGGGGCTCCGGCATGCCGCTCGCCGAGAGGCGCTCGATCAGGGCGGCGTGCTGGGCGCGCCCGGCGACGTACGCCTGGAGTCCGGCGACGACGAGCACGCAGGCCAGCAGGGTAACGCCGAGGGTGAGGAGGATGAGTGGGTTCACTTGATTCATCCGAGGACGCCCCGGCCTTCGGTCAGGGAAGAAATCCTGCTCTTGCGGAGCAGGGCAGGGAATGACGGATCGCCGTCAGGGCTATGCGTCGTCTGCCACGGGAGCGGCGCGCTCGGCCTCCAAGCGACACAGGATCTCGGAGTTGAGGGACCGGCGGGCGGACTTGGCATGAGCAACCAGCCACGCGTGGAGATCTGCTGGGAGCCTGAGCGTGATGCGCACTTCATGGTCCATGCTTCCAATTGTAGTGGCAGAATGGTGTCATGACGACACCACAGATGCCGGAGGAGGCCGGGTACGCCCGGTACACCTACCGCTTGCGCGTGTCGTCCACGGCGCTCGCCGCACTGCTGGGCGAGTGGGGCCGGTGCCGGTGGATCTGGAACGAGTGCGCGGCCCGGTCGATGAAGGCCCACAAGGGGGACGAGAAGTGCGGGCCTGCCCAGTTGGACAAGATGCTGACCGAAGCCCGCAGCCGAAACGCGTGGCTGCGTGAGGGCAGCTCGGTCCCGCAGCAGCAACTCATACGCGACTTCGGGAAGTCCCGCGCCAAGGCGCTCAAAGACATCAAGGCGCGGCTGCCGATGCGGCAGCGGGCCGGGCTGCCGAAATACAAGAAGAAGTCCAAGGCCGACCCGACACTCAACTACACCCGACGCGGCTTCCGTCTCAGGGACGGAAAGCTTCATCTCGCTGGCGACCTCAGCCTGACGGTGGTGTGGTCGCGAGAACTCCCAGCGGAACCGTCCAGCGTGCGTATCTACCGCGACAGCCTCGGCCACTGGTACGCGTCGTTTGTCGTTCCCATCGAAACTCAGCCGCTCCCGGAGACGGGCGCGGTACTGGGGATCGATTGGGGCGTGAAGGAGACCGCTACCACTACCAGTGGCATTCACGACCTTCCCCATGCCGAGCACGGCAAGAAGGCGGCCACGAGGCTCGCGCACTATCAGCGGATAATGGCCCGCAGGCAGCCTGCAAGCGGCAAGGCCGCATCGAAGGGCTACCGTCGGGCGAGGAAGCTGACGGCCAAGCTGCACAAGAAGGTCGCGCGCCAGCGGCAGGACACGGGCCGCAAGTGGGCCAAGGCCGTTGTCCGCGACCACGACCAGATCGCGGTGGAGGACTTCCGGCCGAAGTTCCTCGCCAAGACCACCATGGCGCGTAAGGCCGCCGACGCTGCGATCTCCGCGACGAAGCGCGAGCTGGTCGCCATGGCGCGCAAACATCAGCGCATCGTGCACCTTGTCCACCCCGCGCACACCACAATGGACTGTGCGCAGTGCGGAGCGAGAACCAAGCACGCACTACCTCTCTCAGAACGTACCTACGCCTGCACCGCCTGCGGAGCCGTATCCCCCAGGGACAAGAACTCCGCACACGTGATGCTGGTCCGGGCTGGTCTCAACCCGGCTGGTGCTGATCGTGTAAGACCTGCCGGACCGCCGGTCCGCAGGCGACGTGAGCCAGGAATCCCCTCCCTTTGAGGGGCGGGGAGGATTCAAAGGGCGGTCCGGGTGATGTGCGGGGTGGTCAGGGGGTCCTCCGGCGCGACGCCGAAGGCCTGCGGGACGGGCTGGTTGTTCATGTAGAGGCGTTCCGCGATCCGGCGGGGCAGCGGGTAGTACTCGAAGTAGCCGTGGACGCGCCCGTCCGCGCCCATCGGCTGGGCCCCGAAGCGGCAGACCGTGGTGATGCGGAAGGGTTCGCGGCCGTGCGATTCGAGGACGGAGATCTCGGTGATGCGGCGCGAGCCGTCGCCGAAGCGGGTGAGCTGGACGATGACGTTCACCGCGCTGTTGATCTGGTCCTGCAGGGCCTCGAAGGGGATCTCGACCTCCGACATGGAGGCGAGGGTCTGCAGGCGCATCAGGGCGTCCGAGGAACTGTTGGCGTGGACGGTGGCCAGGGAGCCGTCGTGGCCGGTGGACATCGCCTGGAGCATGTCGAGGGTCTCGCCGCCGCGGACCTCACCGACGATGATGCGGTCGGGGCGCATGCGCAGGGAGTTGCGTACGAGGTCGCGGATGGTGATCTGGCCCTTGCCCTCGACGTTCGCGGGGCGGGATTCGAGGCGGATGACGTGGGCCTGCTGGAGCTGGAGTTCGGCCGAGTCCTCGATGGTGATGATGCGTTCGCCCTCCGGGATCAGCCCGGAGAGGGCGTTGAGGAGGGTGGTCTTGCCGGTGCCGGTGGCTCCGGAGACGATCACGTTCATCTTCGCCCCGACCAGGCCGGAGAGCAGTATCAGCATCTGCTCGTCGAGCGAGCCGAGGGCGATCATCTCGTGCAGGGTGAAGGCGCGCGGGAAGCGGCGGATGGTGAGGGTGGCGCCGGTCAGGGAGAGCGGCGGGATGATGACGTTGACGCGCTCGCCGCTGGGGAGGCGGGCGTCGACCATCGGATTGGCCTCGTCCACGCGGCGGTTGACGGTGGAGACGATGCGCTCGATGGTCTGCATCAGCTGCTCGTGCGAGGCGAAGCGGATGGGGAGCTGTTCGACCCGGCCGGCGCGCTCCACGTAGATGTGGTCGGGGCCGTTCACCATGATCTCCGAGATCGAGGCGTCTTCGAGGAGCGGTTCGAGCACGCCGAGCCCGAGGGCTTCGTCGACGACGCGACGGATCAGTTGGGCGCGCTCGACCGTGGAGAGGACGGGGCCCTCGCGGCTGATGATGTGGCCGAGCACGCGCTCCAGGCGCGCCCGGCGCTCGGCGGGCGCCAGCGCGGACATCTCGGCGAGGTCGATCTCCTCCAGCAGCTTGGCGCGGTAGGAGGAGACGAGCCGGCCGTCCTCGCGCGGGCTGTGGCGGTCGTCGGGGGTGTTGACCCGTGAACGCAGGCTCATGGTCCGGTCACCTTCGGGTCGTCGTTGGGCATGACGGCCGTGGCCACGGCGTCATTGATGCGGAGCCCCGGCACGATCGCGTTGATCCTGATGGTGACCGTTGCGGTCACCGCGTCACCGCCGGGAGGCACGGAGACGTCCGCGTCGAGCCCCTCCCGTATGGCGGCCCGTCCGGCGGCTTCCCCTCTGCCCCGATGCTGGGCTTCCACCCGTGCCGCCGTGCGCGCCGCCGTGTCCGCCTGCTCGTGGACGTACGCGACCCAGCCGAGCTGGATCCCGCAGAGGGCGACGAACAGCAGGATCGGTATGAAGCCGATGTATTCGATGGCTACTTGGCCCTGGTCGGAGCGCACACGTCGCGTCACGTCAGTTCCCCTCCCTCTCCATCGCCGCGCCACCCGAGCCCTCGATGCGTCCGAAGTTGAGTCCCGGGTAGAGGACGGGGATCCGGAGCGTGACCCTCGCCTTGTAGATGTCCCCTGACCGGCCGCAGTCGGGTTCCATCTCCCATGCCTCCCCGATGTGCTTCCGCGCCGCCGCCCGGCAAGCCGCATCGTCCTTCACCGCCCCCGCCCGCGCCGCCTCGTCCGCCGCGTTGCCCGCCAGGGAGAAGGCGTAGCCGATCAGTACGCACTCCCACACCGCCGCCACGAGCAGCAGGATCAGCGGCACCGTGCCCACGAACTCGATCGCCACCTGGCCCCGGTCCCCGCGCCCCGGTCTGCGGGCGGGCACGTGTCAGCCCTCCCGGCCGCGGCGCAGGCGGGCCACCGGGCCCGTCGCGCGGACCGCCAGGGAGGCGCCCGGGGTGGTGGGCGTCGTGGACGGGGTGGCGGTGTCGGGGGTCGACAGGAGGCCGAGTTCGCCGGCCAGGGTCCATAGGGCCGTCTTGACCGTCGAGCGGTTGTCGAGGTCCTGGACGCGGCCGGCGTCGACCACGGCCTGGAGTTCCTTGAAGGCGGCCGGGACCGGGGTGCGGGTGGCGCGGGTCTTGGTGATCTTCTCGATCAGGGCGGGCTGGATCTCGGTGTGCTTGCTCCAGCGGTTGACGACCATCGCCGTGTCCTCCGCCTTGCGGACCTGGAGCCTTTCCCACATCCGGACCATGCGCTTGGCCGCCCGGACCGCGACCACGTCCGGGGTGGTGACCAGCACCGCCACGTCCGCCATCTCCACGGCCGCCGCGTTGGCTCCGGTGACCTGGGTGCCGCAGTCGACCACGACGAGTTCGTAGCGGCTGCGCAGGGCTCCGACGATGTGCCGGGCGGCCCGGTCGTCGACCTCTTCGCCCCGCTCCCCGTCCGCCGGGGCCAGCAGCAGTGCGAGGCCCGAGGCGTCGTCGTAGACGGCGTCCTGGAGGACCCGCGGGGAGATGTCCTGGATCCCGGCGAGGTCGGCGATGGAGCGACGGAACTGCACGTCGAGGTACGAGCCGACGTCGCCCGCCTGGAGGTCCAGGTCGACCAGTGCGGTACGCCGGCCCGAGGCGGCCGCGGCCAGCGCGAACTGCACGGCGGTGAAGGTGGTGCCCACCCCGCCCTTGGCTCCGGTGACGGTGACCACCCGGCCGCCCGGGCCCGTGAACACGTCGGCGGCGGCGCCCCCGCCCAGGTGGCGGCGTACGCCCACGGACCACTGGGCGGCGGCCTGGACGCGGGCGGCGAGTTCCTCGTAGGAGAGTGGGAGGCCGATCAGGCCGCGCGCGCCCGAGTCCATGGCGGCGGAGAAGAGCCCCGGGCCGGCGTCCGAGGAGACCAGGACGACGCCCACGGCCGGGAAGCGCAGGGCGACCTCCCGGATGAGTTCCAGGGCGGGCACCGGGCCGATCCGCTCGTGGACGAGGACGACCTCGGGGAGTTCGTCGATGGAGTCGGCGGCGAGGCGGGCGAGGGTGTCCAGGAGCGTGGTCGCGTCGGGGACGGGGGCTGCCGGCTCGGCGGCCGGGAGCTGGCTGAGCAGCGTCACGATGGCGCGGGCGGCGTCCGGGTCGCCGACCGCGGGGAGGATTCGGGTGGTCATCCGGGCCTCACCTGTCCCCGTCGAGGGTGTACGTGCGGTCGCCCGGGGCGGGCGCCGAGTCGGTGCCGGGGGCCACCAGGGCCAGGCGTACGTGCTCCGCGAAGGACTCGGCGTACGCGACGCGCTGGGTGTCCTTGGTGCTCAGGGCGAAGGTGATCGGGACGGCCTCGGCGGGGCCCTTGCGGTCGCTGTCCTTGTCCAGGGCGGTGAGCTTGCCGACGCCCAGGACCCGGGCGTTGGCGACGATGATCACCGATCGCGAGGGGTCGGTGTCCTTGGCGCCCTTGAAGGTGGCGAGGATGTTGACCTTGGCGCCGGAGGTGATCTTGCCGGCCACGCCGGTGGCGGCGTCGATCATGATGGCGATCTCCTGCTCACCGGGCTGGAGCTGCGGCCGGTCGACGAACATGTCCGCCTGGAGCAGCGAGCCCTTCTTGAGCGTGGTGAGGGCGATCTTGTCCTTGAGCGCGCCCAGGTCGGTGACGGCGGTGTCGGAGAGCCACCGTTTGGGGATCCTGACCTCCTCGAACTGCCCGGCCGCCAGCGGGCTGTACGGGGCTATGTCGCCCTTGGCCCGGTACGCGACGACCTCGGCGCCGACCTTGGAGTTGACGTCGCCGATCACCACGAGGACCCCGGCGAAGGCCCCGAGCGCGCACAGGACCGACAGGAGCAGCAGGATGACGCCGCGGCGCTGGCGTGAGTTCATGGGCCTTACCTACCTCGCCGTTCTTCATTCATTCGTGCGTTCGAGTGATCAGGGTCTGGAACGGGCGGTGCTCGCGGGCGGCGGCGGTGCGGTGAGCGGTGCCGCGCAGAAGCCGCAGCGGTCTCCGATGAGTTCGAGGCCGCACCAGCGGCACTCCTCCCGGCGGACCGAGGCGACGAGTTGGTAGAGCACGGACAGGTCCGGGATGCCGGCGGCGAACTCGACGAGTTTCGGGGTGCCCCACCAGCCGGGGGACGCGGCGGGCAGCGGGTTCTCCAGGACGCCCTGGACCTGCCAGGCGGGGGCCAGTTCGGCCGTGACCCAGTCGGAGGCGAGCTGGCCGCGGGCGAAGGTGAGGTGCGTGGCGAACTCGGGGCCGGCCGGCAGCAGCGCGCCGCGGGGGCCGTGGGCGCCCTGGGATCCGCCGCCGCCCAGTTTCGCCAGGTGCGGTTTCGGGTGGGCCATCACGGCGAACTGTGCGCTCGGCGACCAGGACCTGGCGTGTGCCCCGAGTCCGACCGGGACCCGGACCCGGTCGAGTTTGGCGACCGAGCCCAGCAGGGCGCCCGCGTAGATGTAGTGGGACAGCAGCCGGGCCGCGGAGGCGATGACCCCGGGGCTGAAGTCGCAGACGCTGAGCTGGCGCAGCTGACGTGCCAGCAGGGCCGTTCCCAGGGGCGGCAGATCGATGCCGAGGAGCGCGATCCGGTCGGTTTCCAGGATGGCGCGTACGGTGTGCAGGCGCTGGACGGTGGAGCGCGGGAGCCACGGCGGTACGAGGGCCACGAGGTGGCCGTGCCGCTCCAGCAGGGCGCCCGTCTCGGCGAGCGAGGACTCCAGGTCGAGCTGCTCGGGCGGGTGGAGTAAGGCGGCCCCGGGCGTGTGCCGGTCAGGGGCCGGAAGCACCAGATCGGCGCTGGTGACAGCGATGGCGGTCGGCACGCGCATTCCCCCGTTCCCCCACGTACACCCCGTACGCCCGTACGTCGCGGGCACGTCACGTGCCCGACGCGCGCTCCACACGGACTCGACCCGGACCTGACGCGGACCTGACGCGGATTCGACACGGACTTCTGGCGTCCACGTCCGCACCGCACGACCGCATTCGATCGACCCGCTCCCCCTTGCCCGAGCACCATATCCGCGTCACCCCTGGCAGGGCAGGGCCTTGAAGATTCCCGTGCAACCAACACGCGTCACGGGGGTCGGAAACCCGGACAACAGGGATCGCATAGCGGGCCATTTCAAGCCACATCGCGAAGACCCTTGACAGCGGGATTGGTCTGGACCAACTTGTCAGCCAACGCCTTGAGTCGGACCCACCCCACTCGGTCCGCCTCCGTCCACACCCCGCTTCCTCCCCCCCCACCGGAGCCCACGTGAACCGCATACGCTCCCTCGCCCTGCCCATCGCCGTCACCCTGACCGCGGGCGCCCTGTCCGCCCTCGCCGCCGGCACCGCACAGGCCGCCGACGTGAACGTCGCCCGCAACGGCGGCTTCGAATCGGGTCTCGCCAACTGGTCCTGCACCGGCGGAACCGGCACTTCCGTCTCCTCGCCCGTCTACGCCGGATCCGGTGCCTTGAAGGCCACCCCGGCGGGATCGGACAACGCCCGCTGCAGCCAGACCGTCACGGTCAAGCCGAACTCGACGTACACGCTGAGCACGCAGGTCCAGGGCAGCTACGTCTACCTCGGTGCGACCGGGACCGGCACCCAGGACGTCTCCACCTGGACGCCCGGGTCGGGCGCCGGCTGGCAGAAGCTCTCCACCACCTTCACCACCGGTCCCAACACCACCCAGGTCACCGTCTACACACACGGCTGGTACGGCCAGCCGGCCTACGTCGTGGACGAGTTCAGCGTCTTCGGCCCGGACGGCGGGGGCGGCACCGACCCCGGCCCGTCGGTCCCCGGGGCCCCGGCCGGAACGGCCGTTTCCGGTCAGAGCGCGAACGCCCTCACCCTTTCGTGGAACGCGGTCAGCTCGGCAACCGGCTACTACGTGTATCAGGACGGCGTCCGCGTCAAGACCGTGACCGGCGGCGCCGCCTCCACCCAGATCACCGGGCTCGCGGCCTCGACCTCGTACTCCTTCCAGGTGAGCGCGTACAACGCGGCGGGCGAAGGCCCGAAGTCCGCCCCGGTGACCGGCACCACCACCGGCACCGGCCCGGGTCCGGGCCCGGGTCCCGCCGTCCCCAAGCACGCCCTGACCGGCTACTGGCAGAACTTCAACAATGGCGCGACCGTCCAGAAGATCTCCGACGTGTCGGCGCAGTACGACATCATCGCCGTCTCCTTCGCGGACGCCACCACCACGCCCGGCGCCATCACCTTCAACCTCGACTCGGCCGGCCTCGGCGGCTACACCGTCGCCCAGTTCAAGGCCGACATCGCCGCGAAGAAGGCGGCCGGCAAGTCGGTCGTCCTCTCCATCGGGGGCGAGAAGGGGACCATCACCGTCAACGACTCGACCTCCGCGAACAACCTCGCGAACTCCGCGTACGCCCTGATGCAGGAGTACGGGTTCACCGGCATCGACATCGACATCGAGAACGGCCTGAACCCCACCTACATGACGCAGGCCCTGCGTTCGTTGTCGTCCAAGGCCGGCTCCTCGCTCGTCATCACCATGGCCCCGCAGACGATCGACATGCAGTCCACGCAGGGCGGCTACTTCAAGACGGCGCTGAACATCAAGGACATCCTCACCGTCGTCAACATGCAGTACTACAACAGCGGCTCGATGAACGGCTGCGACGGCAAGGTCTACTCCCAGGGCTCGGTGGACTTCCTCACCGCGCTCGCCTGCATCCAGCTGGAGGGCGGCCTCGACCCCTCGCAGGTGGGCATCGGCGTCCCGGCCTCGCCCAGCGGCGCGGGCAGCGGCTACGTGTCCCCGACGATCGTCAACAACGCCCTGGACTGCTTGACCCGGGGAACGAACTGCGGCTCCTTCAAGCCGTCGAAGACCTACCCGGGTCTGCGCGGCGCGATGACCTGGTCGACCAACTGGGACGCCAAGGCGGGTAGTGCTTGGTCGAACTCGGTGGGTCCGAAGGTCCACGGGCTCCCGTAGGCGGTACTGGTGGGGGTGGCCGGATCGGTACGGCCTGCGCAGGGTGTTCTTGACCGGGACATGCCACGAGAGCACGCTGTGCGCGTCCGCACGGCTATCCCCACACTCCCGACCCAGGAGAACGCATGCGGCTCCATACCCGCCGGAGGGCCGCCGTCACGGCGGCCCTGCTGGCGCTCGCGCTGGGCGCACCCGCCTACGGCATGAGCGCGACGGCCTCACCTCCGCCCACCCCTTCGACCGCCACTCAGGACGAGGCGATCGTCCAGTACCGGATCCACGGCCCCTCCACCGCAGCCGACCGAACCGCCCTGCTCCGTACGGGCGTCTCGATCGACGAGGTGGACGACCACACCGTCGTGGTCAGCGCCGACACCATGCAGGCCAAGAAGCTCAAGGAGCTCGGCTACCGGCTGACGGCCCTGCCCGGACCCCCGGACCGCTCGCTGCCCGGCATCGCGGCGAGCCCGATGGACTTCCCCTCGGCGGACTCGAAGTACCACAACTACGCCGAGGCGACGGCGGAGATCAACCAGCTCGTCGCGCAGTACCCGGCGATCGCGAGCAAGCAGGTGATCGGGAAGTCGTACCAGGGCCGGGACATGTTCGCCATCAAGATCAGCGACAACGTCGCGACGGACGAGTCCGAGCCCGAGGTGCTCTTCACCGCCCACCAGCACGCGCGCGAGCACCTGACCGTCGAGATGGCCCTGTACCTGCTCAAGGAGTTCACCTCAAAGTACGGGAGCGACTCCCGGGTCACGGGCGCCGTCAACGGCCGCGAGATCTGGATCGTCCCGGACCTCAACCCGGACGGCGGCGAGTACGACATCGCCACCGGCTCCTACCGCTCCTGGCGCAAGAACCGGCAGCCGAACTCCGGCTCCTCCTACGTCGGCACGGACGAGAACCGCAACTGGAACTACAAGTGGGGCTGCTGCGGCGGTTCCAGCAGCAGCAAGAGCTCCGAGACCTACCGGGGAGCCGCCGCCGAGTCGGCGCCCGAGGTGAAGGTCGTCGCGGACTTCGTCCGCAGCCGGGTGATCGGCGGCAAGCAGCAGATCAAGGCCGCCATCGACTTCCACACCTACAGCGAGCTCGTCCTGTGGCCCTTCGGCTACACCTACAACGACACCGCCCCGGGCCTGACCGCCGACGACCTCGCCGTCTACAAGAAGATCGGCACGAGCATGGCGGCGAGCAACGGCTACACGCCGGAGCAGTCGAGCGACCTGTACATCACGGACGGGACGATCGACGACTGGCTGTGGGGCAACCAGAAGATCTTCTCCTACACCTTCGAGATGTACCCGGAGAGCGGTGGCGGCGGCTTCTACCCGCCGGACGAGGTCATCGACCGCGAGACCGCGCGCAACAAGGACGCGGTGCTCCAGCTGCTGGAGAACGCGGACTGCATGTACCGCTCGATCGGCAAGGAAGCCCAGTACTGCGCGGCGCCGTGACCGGCTGACCGTGTGAAAGGGGGCGCCCCACCGCCAGGGGGGCGCCCCGCACACGTGTCCGGCGGCGGACCGGACTCAGCCCAGCACGGCGAGGGCGTCGATCTCGATGAGCAGCCCGGCCGGCAGGCCCACGTACACGGTGGTACGGGCGGCGGGGGCCTCCTTCAGGCCCTGCTCTTCGAAGTAGGCGTCGTAGAGGGCGTTCATCTCGGCGAAGTGGCCGGTGTCGGTGAGGTAGACGCGGATCATCATCACGTCGTCCCAGCCCGCACCACCGGCCTCCAGGACGGAGCGAACGTTCTCCAGGGTCTGGAGGGTCTGCTCGCGCAGGGCCGGACCGGCGGGCGTGGGCGGCTGCCCCTCCACGTGCGGGAGGAAGCCGACCTGACCGGCGACCTGGAGGATGTTCCCCTTCCGCACGCCGTGCGAGAACCTCGCGGGCGGGGTGGTGTGGGTACCGGGCGTGATGGCGACCTTCTCGTCCACGTTCTTCTCGTCCACGTTCTTCTCGCTCACGTGCTCTCCTGTGCTCCTGAGTAGTCCTGACTGATGGCTTCGGCGGTGCACAGCACCTGCGGCAGCAGTTCGAGCAGCCCCTCGGCGGGGATGACCACACCGGGCGCGGAGACCGACAGCGCCGCGACGACCCGTCCGTCCGGCCCGTGCACGGGTGCCCCGAGGCAGTTGATCGACTCCTCGTGCCCACCGAAATCGGTGGCCCAGCCCTGCTGGCGCACGAGGTCCAGTTCGCGCAGGAAGGCCGCCGCGTCCGGGGTGGAGCGGGCGGTGTAGCGGGGGTACTCGATCCGGCCGACGAGGGCCCGGAGCTCGGCCTCGGGCAGGTCGGCGAGGAGCAGCTTGGCCACGGCGGCGACCGTGAGGGGCACGGGCCTGCCGATGCGGGAGTACATGCGGACCGGGTAACGGCTGTCGACCTTGTCGACGTACACGACCTCGTCGTCCTGGTGGAGGGCGAGGTGAACGGTGTGCCCGGTGGTCCGGTTCAGCTCGACCAGGTGGGGGTGCGCGATCTCCCGGACGTCCAGGTTCTCGATGGCCTCGGCGGCGAGCGCGAAGAGCTGCGCGCCGAGCCGGTAGCGACCGTCGGGCCGGCGGTAGACGAAGCCGCGTTCGTTCAGGGTGCGCAGCAGGCGCAGCGCGGTGCTCTTGTGCACGCCGAGCTCGTCCGCGACCTCTCCGAGGCCCGCGGGGCCCTTCGCGAGCAGCGGCAGCACCGCGAGCGCCCGTTCCACGGACTGGCTCATCCCTCGTCCTCTCAAACGGTCACTGCAAGACCGGCTCCGCCGGCCCCGGGGCTCCGCACGTTGACCCGTCGTCACCCGGGATGTTAGACAGCGTGCAGCGGTATACGCAACGACCGTTGCATCACACGCAACCCCCGGGAGGCACCCCGCATGGCCAGCGACAGCGACCCCGTCAAGGACCTCGCCGACGAGCCGGTCGACCACCGGTTCAAGGGCCTCCCCCCGGACGCCGAGGCGCACGGCCTCACCGTCGGCCGGCTCGCCGCCGAGCGCCGCGACCTGTACACCGGCGGCTTCACCACCCCCGTCCTGACCCTCGACGCGGACGCGCTGGAGCACAACCTCGCCGCGCTCGGCACCTACGCCGCCCGTCACGACCTGGCCTTCGCCCCGCACGGCAAGACCCCCATGGCCCCGCAGCTCTTCCGCCGCCAGCTGGAGCACGGCGCGTGGGGCATCACCGTCGCCATGCCCCACCAGGCCCGCGTCTGCCGCGCCTTCGGCATCCGGACGATCTTCCTGGCCAACGAGCTGGTCGATGCTCCCGCCCTCCGATGGGTCGCCGACGAGCTCGCCGCCGACCCCGACTTCCGGTTCGTCTGCTACGTCGACTCCGTCCGCGGGGTCGAGCTGATGGACGCCGCCCTCCACGGCCACGGCGCCACCCTCGACGTCGTCCTCGAACTCGGCGCCGGCGCCGAGGGGCGCACGGGGCTCCGTACCGACGCCGAATGCCAGGCCGTCGCCGAGGCCGTCGCCGCGTCCCCCGCCCTGCGCCTGGCAGGTGTGGCCGGCTACGAGGCCACCATGCCCGGCGCCGACGCCGACAGCGTCCGCGCCTGGCTGCGCCGTCTCACCGCGCTCGCCGCCGATCTCGACAAGCAGGGCCTGTTCACCGGCACCGGCCTGGACGAGGTCATCGTCAGCGCCGGCGGCAGCGAATGGTTCGACGCCGTCGCCGAGGTCTTCGCCGAGGTCCCGGAGCTGTCGCTGCCCGTCCTTCCGCTGCTGCGCTCCGGTGCGTACGTCTCCCACGACCACGGCTGGTACTCGGGCTTGACCCCCTTCAACCGCGTTCCCGAGGAGGGCGGCCTGCTCCCCGCCTTCCGGCTGTGGACCCAGGTGGTCTCCCGCCCCACGCCCGGCCAGGCCTTCGTCAACGCCGGCAAGCGGGACATCGCCTACGACCTCGGCCTGCCCGAAGTGCTCGCCGTGCGCAGCGCCCGCGACGGCGTCGAGCGCGCCGCGACCGGAATCCGGGTGACCAAGCTGTCCGACCAGCACGCCTGGGTCGAGACGGACGCCGACGCCACCCCGCTGGAGGTCGGCGACTGGGTCTCCCTCGGCATGGCCCACCCCTGCACCATC
The DNA here is from genome assembly GCF_036227605.1 of Streptomyces sp. NBC_01439. Taxonomy (GTDB): domain Bacteria; phylum Actinomycetota; class Actinomycetes; order Streptomycetales; family Streptomycetaceae; genus Streptomyces. The sequence goes on from NZ_CP109487.1 coordinate 3,859,321, forward strand.
TTCGAGAAGTGGCCGCTGATCCCGGTCGTGCAGGCCGACGGCGCCGTCACCGACTACGTCCGCACCTTCTTCTAGGCTCCGGCCGGTGGACCTGGTCATCCGGGGGGCCCGCGTCGTCGACGGCACGGGCGGGCCCTCGTACACCGCCGACGTCGGCGTCCACGAGGGCCGGATCGCCGAGATCGGCAGGCTTCCGGGCGGCGGGCGCCGGACCCTCGACGCCCGCGGTCTCGCCCTCGCCCCGGGCTTCGTCGACATGCACGCCCACAGCGACCTGGCGCTGCTGCGCGACCCGGACCACAGCGCGAAGGCCGCCCAGGGCGTGACGCTCGAAGTCCTCGGCCAGGACGGCCTGTCGTACGCGCCCGTCGACGACCGCACCCTCGGCGAGGTGCGGGCCGCCGTCGCCGGCTGGAACGGATCCGGCGACGACGTCGACTTCGACTGGCGCACGGTCGGGGGGTATCTCGACCGGCTGGACCGGGCCCACGGCGGGCGTGGCGTGGCCGTCAACGCCGCCTACCTGGTTCCCCAGGGCACGGTCCGTGCGTACGCCCTCGGCTGGGACGACCGGCCGGCGACCGCGGCCGAGCTGGACCGGATGCGCCAGCTCGTCGCCGAAGGCCTCGCCCAGGGCGCCGTCGGCCTGTCCTCCGGCCTCACCTACACCCCCGGCATGTACGCCACCGGGGCCGAACTGACGGCGCTGTGCCGGGTCGTGGCCCGCTACGGCGGCTACTACTGCCCGCACCACCGCAGTTACGGCCGCGATGCGCTGGCCGCCTACGCCGAGATGGTCTCGCTCGCCCGGGACGCCGGCTGCGCCCTGCACCTCGCGCACGCCACCATGAACTTCGGGGAGAACCGGGGCCGGGCCGGCGAGCTGCTCGCCCTGCTCGACGCGGCCCTGGACGGGGGCGCCGACATCACCCTCGACAGCTACCCGTACACCCCGGGCTGCACCACCCTGGTCGCGCTCCTGCCCAGTTGGGCGAACGAGGGCGGCCCGGAGGCGGTCCTGGCCCGGCTGCGCGACGACACCCAGGCCGAGCGGATCCGCCGTGCGCTGGAGGTCGAGGGCTCCGACGGCTGCCACGGGGTCCCCGTCGACTGGTCGACGGTCGAGGTCTCCGGCACCGCCGACCCCGCATACGGCCCGTACGTGGGCAGGCGCCTGGACGGTTGGGAGACCGCCCGTGCCCTCCTGCTCGGCGACCGGCTCGCGCCGACGGTCCTCCAGCACGTCGGCCACGAGGAGAACGTCCGGGCGATCATGCGTCACCGGGTCCACACCGGCGGCTCCGACGGCATCCTCCAGGGCGCGAAACCGCACCCGCGGGCGTACGGCACCTTCCCGCACTACCTCGGCCGCTACGTCCGCGAACTCGGCCTGCTCTCCCTGGAGGAGTGCGTCGCGCACCTGTCCGGCCGGCCCGCGGCGCGCCTGCGGCTGCCCGACCGGGGCCTGGTCCGCGTGGGGTACCGCGCCGACCTCGTCCTCTTCGACCCGGACACGGTCGCGGCCGGGTCCACGTACGAGCGGCCGCGCGTGCTGCCGACCGGGATCCAGCACGTCCTGATCGACGGGCGTTTCGTGATGCGCGACGGGCGCCGGACGGACGTGCTGGCCGGGCGGGCGGTACGCCGAACCGGCCGCGATCTTCGGTAAATCAGACATCTACGATGGGCGGCATGGTCGCCTTCGCGCTTGCCGCCGTGCTCTTCCTCGCCTTCTGCATCAGCGTCCGGCGGGACCGGCGCCGTTTCAGCAACGCCGTGCTCCTGGGGCTGACTTTCCTCAGCGCGTTCTCCGCACTGTTCGTCCAGGTCGTCAAACTGCCCACCTGGGCGGCCGTCACGGTCCTCGTGCTCGCCTTCGCCTCACCCGTGTTCGCCGCGCTGGGCTTGGGCGTCTTCCTCGTCCGCAACGGCATGGTCATGATCCGCAAGGAGGGCTTCCGGCCGGCCAACCTGCTGTCGATGCTCGCGGGCCTCACGATCTTCGGTCTGATCGCGCTACTGGTCCTCGTCGGCGTGGTCGGCTCGCCCCTCCTCGGGGGCATCGCCGGAACGGTCACCGTGGTCGCCGGCTACGTCTCCTTCGTCTTCTTCTGCTTCCTCGGCTACGCCTTCCTCTACGGCCGGATCAAGGTGCGCGGCGACGTCGACCACGTGGTCATGCTGGGATCGGGCCTGGTCGGCGGCGACCGCGTGCCACCGCTACTGGCCTCCCGCCTGCGCAAGGGGCAGCAGATCTACGAGGCCCAGCTGGCCCGGAGCGGCCGGCCGCCGTTCCTCCTGGTCTCGGGCGGCAAGGGATCGGACGAGAAGGTCTCCGAGGCCCGGGCGATGGCGGACTGGCTGATCGCGCAGGGCGTGCCCGAGCAGCACGTCGTACTGGAGGACCGCTCCACCACGACCGAGGAGAACATGCTCTTCAGCCGGGACGTCATGACGGCGCACGACCCGGCCTACCGGTGCGTGGTGGTCACCAACAACTTCCACGCGTTCCGGGCGGCGATGCTGGCCCGCAAGACCGGTGTCAACGGGCAGGTGCTGGGCTCGCCCACCGCGAAGTACTACTGGCCGAGCGCCACCATCCGCGAGTTCGTCGCGGTCTTCTGGGAGCACCGGGTCGTGAACCTGTCGATCTGCGCCCTGCTCACCGTCCTCGGCGCGCTCGGCACGCTGGCGGCGGTCCTCGTCTGACCCGCCCCCGCGCGCACGCGGTGGTGCCGTGACTCCCCCCTTGGCAGTCACGGCACCGGTTCCGGGCCTCGCGGGCGTCGGTCAGACCCGCTGCCAGAGCGCCGGGACGTTCGGCGGCTCCCAGCCCGGCTGGGCCTGGTGCCCCTGGAGGCAGCGGTAGGTCGAGCCGCCGTGGGTGACGGTGGCGCCGGCCGCGTAGACGGTGCCCGCCTTCCAGCTGCCGCCCGGTTCGGGGTCGCCGGGGCCGGGGCCCGGGCCGGGGTCGCTGCCGCTGACCTTGAGGGTCAGCCCGTACGCGGACAGGATCGGGTTCAGCGGCTGGAAGAAGGTGGTCCCGCCGCTGGAGCAGTTGCCGGAGCCGCCCGAGGTGACGCCCTGGGCCTGGCTCCCGGAAATGTAGGAGCCGCCCGAGTCGCCCGGCTCGGCGCAGACCGTCGTACGGGTCACCCCGGAGATGGTGCCCTCGGGGTAGGTGACGCTGGTGCCGTGCTGCTGGATCGTGCCGCAGTGCCATCCGGTGGTCGATCCGGAACGGCACACCGAGGCCCCGACCGGCTGTAGCACCGAGCCGGTGACCTGGACGTTCGCGCCGCCACTGCCCTTCACGTAGGGGGTCGCGGTCCACTGGGCGTTCGCGGCCACCCAGGCCATGTCGTTGCCGGGGAAGACCGAGGCCTGGAAGGAGCCCTGGGCCACCTGGTTGAAGCCGCTGGTGGTGGTTCCGGCGCGCCCGCAGTGCCCGGCGGTGGCGAAACCGTTCACGGACCCCTTGGTGACGGGGAAGCCGACGGAACAGCGGCCGCTGCCGTTCATGTAGTACGCGTCCCCGCCGCGCAGGTCGTGCAGCGGGCGCGGGGCCACGGCCGTACGGACCACCGTGACGGCGGCCGCGTCGGTTCCGGTGGCGGCCAGCAGCGCGGCCGCCGCCCCCGCCTCGGTCTCCTCGACGACGAGGGTGTTGGAGCGCGGGTCGACGTAGCGGACCGGGGTCGCGGGGCCGGCAGCCAGGTCCAGGGCGGCCCGGTCGGCGTCCAGGTCGGCCAGGGTCCGGGCGACCAGCTTCGCCCGCGCGCCCGTGGCTCGTATCGCGGCGGTGTCGGAGGCCCGGGTGGTGGCCACGGTGAGGGTGCCCGCGTCGGCCCCGTCCACCCAGGCCCCGGCGAAGGCGGCGCCGAGCCGGTCGCGCAGCCGGGCGGCGGTGGCCCCCGCCTCGGCCTCGTGGACGAGTCGGGCCTTGGCCTGCGTGGGGGTCAGGCCGAGGTCGCGCTGCATCGCGGCGAGCAGTTCGGGCGGGGCGTCGGCGGTGCGCAGGGCGGCCGCCGCGGAGGGCGCCGCGGGGGTGGGATCGGCGATGGCGCCGCCGGTCCCGGCCAGCAGCAACCCGGCGGCGGCCAGGGCGGTACACGCCGCGCGGGCGTGTCGCTTGAGCATGGGGGATCTCCTCGGTTTCCGGTGGGGTCTGCGGAAACCGTAGAAATCCGAACCATTGCGTGGGAGCTGCCAGTTGGCCCCTGCCCCGGTGTTATGCCCGGGCCGTACGACGGCCCGCGCGCGGTCGAGGTGCGTTCATGGGGCGGCGGTCGGAGGATGGGGCCAGGGGTAAACCGTAGGAGGTACGCGATGGTCAGTGAACCCGACGAGCAGCCCACGCGGTCGGACCGGCTCTTCACGGGCGGGGAACGGCCGTACGACCCCGAGGACCTCGTGATGGTGACCGGCCACGACCCGACTCCGGAGCGGGTCGAGAAGGCCCGGAAGCTCATGGAGAAGGAGGGCCCGCAGGTCATCGAGCGCTACCTGCCGTAGCCACGGCACGGCGCCCGAGCGCTGCCGCAACCGCCCCCGGCTCCGCTGGGGGCGTCCTCCAGCCCCGCCGGCGATTGAGGCGCGGGGGCCCGGGGGCAGCGCCCCCGCAACGGCGCCGCGCCCGCCCGGTGCCCGGCTAAGCCGCCGGCAAGGCGCCGGCTCCGGCCGACCTGGCCAACGCCTCCGCATGCGCGGCCCGCACGTGCCCCAGCACATCGGCGGCCCGCGCAGCGACCCGCGCGGCAGGATGCCAGCCCAGCAGGTGCCGCCAGATCAGCGGGGTCCCGGCGAGGGGCCGCGTGACCACCCCCGGGGTCACCGGGAACGTGGCCCGGCACAGTCCGACCGCCCGTCCCACCTGCACCAGGTGCACGCAGGAGGCGGTGTCGGTCTCGTAGACGCAGGCGGGCGCAAAGCCGGCCCGCACGCAGGCCGCGGCGAAGCAGTCGCCGAAACACCCGTCGCCGGGGACGTCCGTCCACGCCTCGGCGGCCAGCTCGGCCAGCTCGATCTCGGCACGCGGGGCCCGTGCCAGGGCCAGCGGGTGGTCCTCGGCCAGCATCACGTAGACGGGATCGCGCGCCACCTCCATCCATGCGAGGCGCCCCGGCTCGGGCGGCGCGCTCTCCCCGCAGACCCCGACCATCGCGAAGTCCAGCCGGCCGTCGGCGACGCCGGCCGCGACCTCCTTCTCCGACCAGGAGGTGTACGTCGTCACCGGCACGCCCGGCTCCTCGTGCGCGAGCCGGTCCACGAGCCCGCCGAGCAGCGGTCCGTGCGTGCCGCCGAGCCGGTAGCCGTGCGCCTCCTGGCGGGCGAACCGCTGGGCGTCCTCCTGTAGCTCGCACACGGCGGGCAGCAGCACCCTGGCCCGCTCCAGCACCAGCTCACCGAGGGCGGTGGCCCGTACGCCGTCGCGCCCCCGCAGGAACAGCGTGCCGCCCAGCGCCCGCTCGATGCGCTTGAGCTGGGTACTGAGCGCGGGTTGCGCGAGGCCGAGCGCGGTGGCGGCCCGCGTCAGGCTCCCGGCGTCGGCGACGGCCCGGACGATCTTGAGGTGCCTCAGCTCCAGATCCATACGACGAGCTTGGTCCAGACCTGTGGCCGTGCGCTACGGGTCGGGCGCATCCAGAATCGTTAATGCTCGTTAGCCGCGAGGAGGACACGACCCTAAGGACAGGAAAATGCACGCACTCGACGTCGACTGGGACCACCCCACCGACCCGCGACCCGGCCCACGGCTCGACCACGTCCGCGCCTACGTGAGTACCGCGGGAGCCGACGGGCACCTCTGGCACGGAGTCCGCACCCTCCTGCTGACCACGCTCGACCGCGCCACCGGCCACGCCGTCCGCACCCCGCTGATCTACGGCGAGGACGCCGGCCGGCACATCGTCCTGGCCTCCGCCGACGGCGCCCCGGACCACCCCCGCTGGTACCTGAACCTCACCGCCCACCCGGAGGTCCGCCTCCAGGTCGGCGCCGCCGCCTTCACGGCCCGGGCGCGCACCGCCACGCCCCAGGAACGCGAGGTGTACTGGGAAATGATGACGGCCCTGTGGCCCCCGTTCGAGGACGACCGCGCCGCGGCCCGACCCCGCGAGATCCCGCTGGTGATCCTGGACCGCGCGGGCTGAGCGCCCCGCCCGCAAGGGTCAGAACGTCGGCGCGGCGACCGCGGTGTACGTGCGCCCGCCCGCGACGAAGTCGCCCAGCGGGACCATGCCGAAGCCGTCGACGTGCACCTTCCAGGACGGCACGTTCCCGGCCTCGATGAAGGCGACCACGGCTTCGGCGCGCTCCGAGGCCGCCGCCAGGGCCATGGTGAACAGCGCCCGGGCCACGCCGCGCCCCCGGTGGGGGGCGGCGACCACGACCGGCCCGTAGAGCAGCCATCGCGCCTCGGCCAGCGGGCGCCCCTGCCACTCCAGGGCCTCCTGGGCCTCGAGCAGACCCGCGACCGGCGGCGACGGGTCGACCAGGGTCGCGGGCGCCGACAGCGCGAGCAGCCCGACGATCCGGCCCCCGTCGTCCGCGACCAGCAACTCCCGCGCACCGGCCATCGCCCGCAGCACGCCGACGTCGAAGCGACCCTGGACGAAACCCTGCTCCGCCCGCTGCCCTTCGGTCAGCGCGTCGTGGTGGTTGGCGGCGAAGAGCTCAGCCATGGCGGGCGCATCGGCCTCAGCGGCGTACCGGTACTCCATCCCACGATCGTGCCACGCCCCCGCGGCCGGACCGCGCTGCCGACACCGGGGCCCGAGGGTGACACCGGGGACAGTGTTGAACACGTTCAATACCTCTGACAGTATTGCTTCCGGTGAACCTGCCGAGCAGCGGGAATGCGGATCCGTCTGCGTCGCGAGGTTGCCACGAGACCGGACGTGGGCACCACATGGGCCTGATCCTGATCATCCTCGCCCTGACCATCGCCCTCGTGCTCGCCCTCGTGGGCCTGGCCGTGATCCTCACGGCGAGCGCGGGCCTGGGCCTCGCGACCGCCGCGGTCAGCCGCAAGCTGCCGCTCTGGGCCAGGATCACCCTGCTGCTGGCCCTCGCCGCCGCTCCGGCTGCGGCGCTGGCGAGCACCCTGGACGTCGCGGCCGTCTGGCAGCTGACCGCCTGGGCGCCGCCGTTCCTCACGACGGTCGCCTCAGGAGCCGTCTGGCTCGCCTTCGAAGCCGGCAGGCGCCGCACGCCCAGCCTCCCGAAGCCGGCATGGCCGGTCCGCCACTCACCGGCCGCCGGCCACTGAGGACGCGCGACTCACCCGTGGTCGTACACGGTCACTTCCACGTCGCGCGCGCACAACGTCCCGGTGATCAGCGGCTCGATGCGCGTCCACGTGCCGCCCGCGAGCCCGCACCCGATGCGCGGCATGTGGACGCTCGCCCCGAGCTCGACGGCGCGATCGGCGAGCGCGGCAAGACACCGCTCCACCGCGTCGTACCGAATGGGCGGCCCCCCGCTCCCGGTCCGTATGCCGCGCTGGCCGACCATGTTGGCCACCCATGTATCGGGCTTCACCTGCACCACTTGCACGGCGCCCAGCCCGAAGTCATTTCCGCTGCGCCCCCGGTGCCACGCCCGGTACGCGGCCTCGGGCTCAGCCCACCGCTTCGAAACGGCCAGCACGAAGCCCTTCCCCCACCCCCCGAGGTCGTTGCAGACGTGCGCGATGACCTTGGGCCCCTTGGCCTGGGGACTCGTCGCGTCCCCGGCAATGATCCTGATCGGCTTCATACTTCGAACGGTATGCGCCACCACCGACAGGGGGAGGGGTGGGTGTGCGAGGGGCGGGGTCGGAAGGGTGTGGCGGGGGCTTCGGTAGTCGGGATCCACTCGGGCGGCATCAGGGATGCGTACGGGGGTTTCCCGTCAGTCCCATCGTCCCTCCGGGTCGGGAGTTCCTTTTCGGGGACGGGGCGATCAGAGAGCCGCGAGGAGATCTTGGCCGCCACGACCGAGAGACGGGGCCCATCACAGACCAGCGCCCGAGTCGGCGGGAAGCGCATCCGATCGCTACGTGCTCCCCATCCCTCAGCGTCCGACGACCGCCCTGGGCTGGGCACAGGCCGCCCCAGATCGCTACGCGCTTCTCCCTGACCGCGATCAGCGTCCGGCCGACGCCGATGAGAGCCGCTGAGAGCCGCTGAGAGGGGGCGAACGGCCGGCAGCTCGGCCACTGCGTCATGAAGCCGGGTCAACTCGAGCATCACCCCACAGGCCCGCACCCAAAGAGGGGTAACTGGGCAAGCTGTCGGCCCTTCTGCCCACCCACGTGCCCTGACCCGCATCCACGCCGAAATAGCCGCTGTCTCACGCTTCTCCACCCCAGTCAGCCGTCAGACGCCTCCCATCACAAGCACCTACGGGTCGTGGGCGGCCTACGTCCAGCCCGGGACGGCCGTCGGACGCTGAGGGATGGGGAGCGCGTAGCGATTGGACGCGCTCCCCCGACACGGGCCCTGGTCTCGATGGGCCCCGCCTCCGGGCCGTGCCCCTTCTCGCCCGACCTGGTCGCGCATCTCTGATCGCCCCGTCCCTGGAAAGGATCGCCCGGCCCGTTCCTTTGGGGGGTTCCCGGCAGTCTTTCGTTTCTCCGGGGCGGGACGGTCGGTCAAGGGTGGCCGCAGGCCATCGCGAAGCGACGCGACGACGAAGGAGGAGCGCCCTTGAGGGACCGGCCCGACCCGGAGGGACGAAAGACTGCCGGGAAGCCCCCATACCCATCCCTGATACCGGCCAGGCGGCTCCCGCTCACCCCGAAGCCCCCGCGGCACGTTCCCCACCCGACCCCGCCCATCCGACTCCCCGCCACCGAAGCCCTCACCCGCTCAGAGGTACTCGCGGGCGAACTCCACCGCCCATTCCACCGCCGCCAGCGGGACGCTGCCCGAGTGGGGGTCGACGGCGAGGCGGGCCGACTCCCAGTCCTGGTCGTGTTCGCGGAAGATCGCGAAGCGGGCCTCTTCGAGAACCCCCTCCGGCCTGACCGAGAACTCGATCGCTCGGTCGTCGCCGTCCGTACCGACCGTGGCGATCTCCATGTCACCGACTACGAAAACCACTGTCCCGCGCTCCTCAATTGCCGCTGTACACGTACCCCAGCAGGAGGAAAACGATGAAGATCGCTCCTGCCGCCATGAGGTCGCCCGCCGCGGCGACGACCACCGCGCTGACCCGTTCGGTGCATCGGCGGCGGTCCGCCGGCTTCCACGCGCCCTGGTCCTGGTTCATGCACCCAGCCTCCACCGCGGCACCGACACCCACATGAGTGTGCGTACTCATCCGGGGTACTCATGCGGCCTACCCGACCGCTTCCGATCTACCCGGCCACCTGGGGTGACGAGCGCAACACCATGCGCTCACCCGCGCCCGCACCCCACTCATTCCGCAGGTCGGAACGCCGGCGCGACCCCGGATTCCAAGGAGGGACCACTCCCCCACCCACCCATTACCCGAAACGGGGCAAACCGCCCTTCGGGCTTCTCTTCGAAAACACGCGTCAAGCCCGCACCCGGGCCCGTAAGCTCCCGTCATGCAGGTGATCCAGTCAACCAAACTCGCCAATGTCTGTTACGAGATCCGCGGCCCCGTGCTCGAAGAGGCGATGCGGCTCGAAGCAGCAGGTCATCGCATCCTCAAGCTCAACACGGGCAACCCCGCGGCCTTCGGCTTCGAGTGCCCTCCGGAGATCCTTGAGGACATGCTCCGCAACCTGGGCACCGCCCACGGTTACGGCGACGCGAAGGGGCTGCTCTCCGCGCGCCGCGCGGTCATGCAGCACTACCAGACCAAGGGCATCGACCTGGACGTCGAGGACATCTACCTCGGCAACGGCGTCTCCGAGCTGATCCAGATGTCCATGCAGGCGCTGCTCGACGACGGCGACGAGGTCCTGGTCCCCGCACCGGACTACCCGCTGTGGACCGCCTCCGTGTCCCTCGCCGGCGGCACGGCCGTGCACTACCGCTGCGACGAGCAGGCCGACTGGATGCCCGACCTCGCCGACATCGAGCGCAAGGTCACCGATCGCACCAAGGCGATCGTCATCATCAACCCGAACAACCCGACCGGTGCCGTCTACGACGAAGAGATGCTGCGCGGGCTCACGGACATCGCGCGCCGCCACAACCTGGTCGTCTGCTCGGACGAGATCTACGACCGGATCCTCTACGACGGCGCCGTGCACCACAACACCGCCGCCATCGCCCCGGACCTGCTGACGCTGACCTTCAACGGGCTCTCGAAGAACTACCGCGTCGCCGGCTACCGGGCCGGCTGGATGGCGGTCTGCGGCCCCAAGAAGCACGCCGCCTGCTACATCGAGGGCCTCACGGTCCTGGCCAACATGCGCCTGTGCGCGAACATGCCCTCGCAGCACGCCGTGGCCACCGCGCTCGGCGGCCGGCAGTCGATCGAGGACCTGGTCCTGCCCGGCGGGCGGATCCTGGAACAGCGCAACGTCGCGTACGACCTGCTCACCCAGATCCCCGGCGTCACCTGCGTGAAGCCGAAGGGCGCGCTGTACGCCTTCCCGCGTCTGGACCCGTCCGTCTACAAGATCAAGGACGACCGGCAGATGGTCCTGGACCTGCTGCGGGCCGAGAAGATCATGGTGGTGCACGGCACGGGCTTCAACTGGCCCGAGCCCGACCACTTCCGGATCGTGACCCTGCCGAACGCCAAGGACCTGGCCGACGCCGCGACCCGGATCGGGAACTTCCTCGACGGCTACAGCCAGCTGTAGCGGCGCACGGTGCGTCTCGCCGCGGTCCAGCCGGCGAGACGCACCTCCCGGCAACAGGATTTGGCTCAACTTTAGAACCGATCCAATGTAGGATGGCTTCCTGACCACGCAGGAGGCCACCTCATGTACGAGCCGATCCGCACGAAGCCGGTCGTCCACCGCATGGGCACCGCCCCGGCCGACTACCCGCACAGCAGCCGCGGCGAAGCACTGGACATCCAGCTCGCAGGCCACCTCGCGGCCCTGCTCGCCGTCACCGACGAGCTCGGGCTCGACGAGGCCGCCACCGAGATCGCCGCCCAGGTCGCCCGACTGCGCGGCGGCGCCCAACCCGCCCGCGCGCCGCGCCACTCCACCGAGGACATCGCCGCGCTGCACCACCGCGCCCACGACCTCGCCGCCCGCGCGCTCCTCGTCGCCGCGTCCCGCGCCGACACCACCGTCGCGATCCTCGCCGCCGAGCGCATGGAAGCGCACGCCGCCGCCCTGAAGTCCCCGGACCTGGCCGGCGCCCTCTAGACGGCCCCGGTCCGGGGCCGCGGAGGCTCCGGACCGGGTGCCACGTTCCCTGCGCGAGGGCCTGCGGCAGGGGCGGAAATTGGACAGAATCCGGTGCTCCGAACACGATGAGGGCTGAAAGATCGCGGTTGCCCGGGGGAGGCCGCTCCACATGCTCCATCTCCTCCACTCCGCTTCGTCCCCGTTCGAGCATTCTGGAGAGGTTCGCGCATGAGCTTCGGCGACCCCAACAACCCCTACGGCCAGCAGCCCCCGCAGGGTCAGCCCGGTCAGCAGGCCCCGCAGGGCGTGCCCCCGCAGTACGGCTACCCGCAGCAGCCGCCGCAGGGCGCCGCCCCGCAGTACGGCTACCCGCAGCAGGCCCCGCCGCCGTACGGCGCCTACCCGCCGCCGGGCATGCCGGGGATGCCGGGCATGCCCGGCTCGGGGATGCCGCCGCTGGCCCACTGGGGCTTGCGCCTGGGTGCGACCCTGCTCGACGGACTGATCATCGTGGGCCCGATGTACGCCCTGATCGGTATCGGCGCGGCCATCGCCAGCGACGAGACGACCGAGGCGATCGCCGGCATCCTCGGCCTGATCGGCGTGCTGTACCTCATCGGCATGGGCATCTTCCAGGTGTACCGGGAAGGCACCACCGGCCAGACGATCGGCAAGAAGATCGTCGGCATCAGCCTGCACCGCGAGGCCGACGGGGCCACCCTCGGCTTCGGCATGGCGCTCGTCCGCAAGCTGGCGCACATCCTCGACAGTGCCGCCTGCTACCTCGGCTACTTCTGGCCGCTGTGGGACGAGAAGAAGCAGACCTTCGCCGACAAGGTGTGCAGCACCGTCGTCATCAAGGTGAACCAGAACGGCTGATCGCCCCACGGTGAGGACCGGTGGCGGCTGACTGCACCACGCCCTTCAGGCCGCCCGCGCGAACTCCGCGCCGGCGACCCCGCACCAGGGCACCGTCGCCACCGGCCACACCGGGCCGACCGCCTCCCCGTACTCGGTCGCCCCCGGTGCCACGCCCGGGATCTTCACCAGCGCCTGCGCGGCCCGCCCCTGCGGATCCGCTTCGGCGCGGTCGCGGAACTCCACCGTGACGACGTACGCGCCGAGGCCCTCGGCCCGCCCGGTCGCCTCCACCGCGGCCACCACCCGGCGGCTGGCCGGATCGATCCGGCACCCGGTGACCCGTACGTCCTCCACCGCCGCCCGCGGCGGCGGCTGCGGCGGATCGCCGCCGCTCGCCCACACGTACAGACCCAGCGGGGCGAACACCAGCAGCCCGGCCACCGTCACCAGGCCGACCAGCCAACCCTGCCATTTCAACGTGCTCACGCCCATGCCCCGATCCTCCCGGGCCGCCGCCCCGCCCACCAGCACCCGAGGGCCCACACAGCATTTCGAAGTGGGACCGCCTGGACACCTGACGTTCATTCAAGTTGGCGCGGAATGTGGGTTTCCGCGAGCACGCTGCACCCGTGAGACGCATCCTAGGAATCGTCCTGGGCCTCCTCCTGATCGGCGGCGTGCTCTACGTCGTCGCGTTCCAGGGGCAGGATCACCCAGAAACCACGGCAACGAAGACCGTGCGTGGCGTCATCGGCTCGGAGAAGTCCGAATTCTTCCGCGACCCCGACGTCGTCAAGGCCCTTGCCGCCAAGGGCTACACCGTCAAGACGGAGACCTCGGGCTCCTGGGCAATGGACCAACTCGCCCTCAAGGACTTCGACTTCGCCTTCCCCAGCAGCAGTGAACCCGCCAAGGAGGTCGCGGCCGCCGCCGGGCTCAAGGGGGCCCAGGAGACCAAGCCGTTCTTCTCCCCCCTCGTCGTCATCGCCCGCTCGGGCGCGGCCGAGGTGCTGGCCGCCAACGGCCTCGCCAAGATGACCGGCAAGAACTCCGGCACCCTGCTCATGGGCCCCTTCCTCAAGGCCTCCGGCGAGGACCGCACCTGGCAGCAGCTGCCCGGCTCCGCGGCCCACGCCGAGCTGACCGGCACGGTGTTCATCAAGACCACCGACCCGTCCTCCTCCAACTCCGGCGCCCTCTTCCTCGCCGCCACGTCCAACGTGGCGAACGGCAACACCGTGGTCGCCGACGACGCCGGCATCGCCCGCACCGCACCGCTCATGCGCAAGCTGATCTCCGTCCAGGGCGCGCTGGAACCCAGCACCGACGACCCCTTCCGGGCCTTCATCAGCGGCAGCGGCGAACCGCTGATCCTGGTGTACGAGTCGCAGGTGGCCTCGCTGCTGATGCAGAAGCAGGATCCGGGCGACATGGTCGTGCTCTACCCGGACACCACCGTCAACTCGGCGCACACCTTCGTGCCGCTGACCGAGCGGGCGCGGGAGCTGGGCACGCTCCTCGCCACCGATCCGAAGCTGCGCGAGATGGCCGTGCTCCGCGGGTTCCGCCCGCAGGAGGGCGTGGCCGAGTTCGCCGCCGCGACGGCTCCGCACACCGCCTACCTCAACACGGGGCTGACCGGCATCCGCCAGGTCGGCACGCCCACCGTCAAGATCCTGATGGCGCTGGCCCAGCGCGCCAAGGGCCAGGGGGACACGCCATGACACTGACACCGCCCGAGGACACGTCCTTCCACCTGAGCCCTCCGGAGCCCGTCGCCCCCGTACGCAAGGAGCAGGCTGCCGGGCTGGTCCCGCTGCCGGAAGGCGTTCGCGAGGAGATGGCCCGCCGGGCCGGGGAGTACGTCGACTCGCTCGCCGCGATCGACACCCGCTCCCCCGAGTTCGCCCAACGCATCGGCGAGATAGCCGCCCTGGGCCAGGCCGACATCCGCAGCGCCGCCCAGCAGTCCAACCGGATGCTGGAGCGGGCGGTGCGTTCGTTGGACCGGGACGGTGGCGGTGACGCCCAGGCCCGGGTCGCCGGCTCCCTCGTCGAGCTGCGGCGCACGGTCGAGGACCTCGACCCGCGGGACACGCCCGCCAAGGGCGCCCGCAAGCTGCTCGCGAAGCTGCCGGGCGGCAACAAGTTCCGTGACCACGTGGCGAAGTACGCCTCCTCGCAGGCCACCCTCAACAAGATCGTGGGCTCGCTCCGCAGCGGTCAGGACGAACTGCGCCGCGACAACGCGGCCCTGCACACCGAGCGCTCTCGCCTGTGGGAGACGATGGGCAAGCTCCAGGAGTACGCGTCCTTGACCGAGGCCCTGGACGGCGCCGTCGAGCAGCGGGCCGCCGAGGCGGAGCACACCGATCCGGGTGCGGCCGACGCGATGCGCGCGGACGTGCTCTTCCCGGTCCGGCAGAAGCACCAGGACCTGCTGACCCAGCTGGCCGTCTGCGCGCAGGGCTACCTGGCGATGGACGTGGTCCGGCGCAGCAACGACGAGCTGATCAAGGGCGTGGACCGGGCCGCCACCACCACCGTGTCCGCGCTGCGGATCGCCGTGATGCTGGCCTCGGCCCTCGACCACCAGCGCACGGTGATCGAGCAGGTCAACGCCCTGAAGGGGACCACCGAGGAGCTGATCCGGGGCAACGCGGAGATGTTGTCCACGCAGAGCGGCGAGATCCAGCGGATCGCGGCCGATCCGGCGGTGGGCGCGGAGACGCTGCGCACCGCGTTCGCGCAGATCTACAAGACGCTGGACGCGATCGACACGTTCAAGGTGCAGGCGACGCAGAACATGGCGGCGACGGTGGAGGCGCTGGCCGGCGAGCTGCACGGTGCGTCGGCGTACCTCGCGCGGACGCGGACCGCCGGTGCGCTCGAGGGCGGTGCCCGGTGAGCGCGGCCGAGCGGGTCCGGACGGGCTTTGCGCTCGTCCTCGCCCTCGCCGCGCTCACGGCGGCGGCTGCCTGCACCTCCGGGGGTGCGGCCGAGCCGGCGGAGACGGCCTACAAGGAGGGCACGCTGCGCGTGCTGGCCTCCAGTGAACTGGCGGATATGGAGCCGGTGCTGGAGCAGGCCCGGAAGGCGACCGGGGTCACGGTGAAGCTGACCTGGTCCGGGACGCTGGACGCCGCCGAGCAGGTCGCCTCCGGGCAGGCCGACGGCAAGTACGACGCGATCTGGCTGTCCTCCAACGACTACCTGCGGCTGCGGCCGGAGGCCGCCGGGAAGCTCTCCAGCGAGACCCCGGTGATGTCCTCGCCCGTCGCCCTCGGTGTGAAGCCGGAGGCGCTGGCCCGGCTGGGCTGGAAGCCCGGGGAGGTCACCTGGCCGGCGGTGCACGAGGCCGTCGCCGCCGGGAAGCTGACGTACGGGATGACCGACCCGGTGCGCTCCAACTCCGGTTTCTCCGCGCTGGTCTCGGTGGCCTCGGGGCTGTCGGGCGCACAGGCGGCGCTGAGCGACGCGGACGTGAAGGCGGCCACGCCCCGGCTGAAGGAGTTCTTCGCCGGGCAGAAGCTGACCTCGGGCTCCTCGGGCTGGCTCGTCACCGCGTACGGCAAGCGCGGGGACGTGGACGCGCTCGTGAACTACGAGTCGGTGCTGCTGTCCATGAACCGGGACGCGAAGGGCGCCGCAGCTCCCCTGACGGTGGTCCGGCCGCGCGACGGTGTGGTCACCGCCCACTATCCGCTGACGCTGCTGACCTCGGCCCCGGCCGGGGCCCGTGATGCGGGGCGGGCGCTCACGGACCATCTGCGGGGCCCGGAGGCGCAGCGGGCGATCACCGAGCGGACCTTCCGCCGCCCGGTCGCGCCCGGGGTGACCCCGGCCGCCGGGCTGGACCAGGAGAAGCGGCGCGAACTGCCGTTCCCCGGATCGCGGGTCGTCGCCGACGGGCTGCTGGCTGGTTACGAGAACGAGCTGCGCCGGCCCTCGCGGACGGTGTACGTGCTGGACACCTCGGGTTCGATGAGCGAGGAGGACCGGATCGGGCGGCTGAAGTCGGCGCTGACCGATCTCACGGGCTCGGGGAGTTCGGGCACCGGGCAGCGGTTCCGGGACCGCGAGGAGGTGACGCTGCTGCCCTTCGGGTCGAAGGTGAAGAAGGTGAACACGCACGTGGTGGAGCCGGGCAATCCGGGGCCGGCCCTGGACGCGATCCGCCGCGACGTGAAGTCGCTCGAGCCGGACGGGGGTACGGCGATCTACGGGAGCCTGGAGGCGGCGTACCAGCAGCTGGGCAAGGGTCCCGCGGACGCCTTCACCTCGATCGTGCTGATGACGGACGGCGAGAACACGGAGGGCGTCGGGGCCGGGCACTTCGATTCCTTCTACGCGGCGCTGCCCGAGGCGCAGAAGCGGACGCCGGTCTTCGCGGTGCTGTTCGGCGACTCGGACCGCAAGGAGCTCACCCACATCACCGAACTGACCGGCGGCCGGCTCTTCGACGCCACCGGCGGAACCGGTTCGCTGGCCGGAGCCTTCGAGGAGATCCGTGGCTACCAGTAGGGCGACCGGGGTCCTGACGTACCTGGAGTCGAAGAAGAACCTGGCCGGCTCCGCCTGCGGCCTGGCCGGCGTGGCCCTCACCCTCGCCGGGGCGGCCGGTGCGTACTGGCCGGTGGTGGTCGCGGGGCTGTACGGGGCGGGCGCGCTGATCGCCCCGCCGGAGCGGACGGCGCCGCCGCCCTTCGACCCCCGTGAGGAGCTCGGCGTCCTGGGCGAGGACCTCGGGCGGCTGCGGGTGTACGTCGACGGGGTGGAGCTGCCCCCGGGGGCGAAGGAGACGCTCGCCGAACTGCTGGAGCTGTACGGGGCGCTGCTGGAGCCTGGGTGGGTGGCCGATGTGCTGGCCGGCGAGCCGGAGGCGGTGCACGCGGTGTCCCGGGCGGTCCGGCAGGACGTGCCGGAGAGCGTGGACGCGTACAACCGGACCCGCTGGTGGAGCCGGATGGCACCGGGCGGGGAGTCGCCGGAGCAGCACCTGGAGCGGCAGCTGGGGCTCCTGCGCGAGGAGGCGCAACGCGTAACGGCGGGCCTCCACGAGGTGGAGGCCCGCCGTCAACAGACGCACACGGCCTACCTGGAGGAGCGCGGACGCTCTTGAGGTCGGTCATGTGCTGCGGTGGGCGCCGCTTGGTCGGGGGCTCCCACAGCGGTGGGCGCCGCTTGGTCGGGGGCTCCCACGTTCATCGGCCCTTCTTCAGGGCGCGTCCTGGCTCAGCCCAGGCGCTCCACGAGTGCGTGGTACTGGTCCCACAGCTCCTTGGGAGTGTGGTCGCCGTAGGTGTTGAGGTGCTCGGGGACCAGGGCGGCCTCCTCGCGCCAGACCTCCTTGTCGACGGTGAGGAGGAAGTCGAGGTCCTCGGCCGGGAGGTCCAGGCCGTCGAGGTCGAGGGAGTCCTTGGTCGGCAGGATGCCGATGGGGGTCTCGACGCCTTCGGCGGTGCCGTCGAGGCGGCCGACGATCCACTTCAGGACGCGGCTGTTCTCGCCGAAGCCGGGCCACACGAACTTGCCCGCGTCGTTCTTGCGGAACCAGTTCACGTAGTAGATCTTCGGGAGCTTGGCCTGGTCCTTGTCCGCGGCGACCTTGACCCAGTGGGCCATGTAGTCGCCCATGTTGTAGCCGCAGAACGGCAGCATGGCGAAGGGGTCGCGGCGTAGTTCGCCGACCTTGCCCTCGGCGGCGGCGGTCTTCTCGGAGGCGATGTTCGAGCCGATGAAGACGCCGTGGTTCCAGTCGAAGGACTCGGTGACCAGCGGCACGGCGGAGGCGCGGCGGCCGCCGAAGAGGATCGCGGAGATCGGGACGCCCTTGGGGTCCTCCCACTCGGCGGCGATCGTCGGGCACTGCGAGGCCGGGACGGCGAAGCGGGCGTTGGGGTGGGCGGCCGGGGTCTCGGACTCCGGGGTCCAGTCGTTGCCCTTCCAGTCGATCAGGTGGGCGGGCGCCTCTTCGGTCATGCCCTCCCACCAGACGTCGCCGTCGTCGGTCAGCGCGACGTTGGTGAAGACGGTGTTGGCGTACATCGTCTTCATGGCGTTGGCGTTGGTGTGCTCGCCGGTGCCGGGGGCGACGCCGAAGAAGCCGGCCTCGGGGTTGATCGCGTAGAGGCGACCGTCCTCGCCGAAGCGCATCCAGGCGATGTCGTCGCCGATGGTCTCGACCGTCCAGCCGGGGATCGTGGGCTCCAGCATGGCGAGGTTGGTCTTGCCGCAGGCGGACGGGAAGGCGGCGGCAAGGTACGTCGGCTCCGCGGTCTCGCCCTCGCCGGCCGGCGGGGTGAGCTTGAGGATGAGCATGTGCTCGGCGAGCCAGCCCTCGTCGCGGGCCATGACGGACGCGATGCGCAGGGCGTAGCACTTCTTGCCGAGGAGGGCGTTGCCGCCGTAGCCGGAACCGTAGGACCAGATCTCTCGGGTCTCGGGGAAGTGCGAGATGTACTTGGTGGTGTTGCAGGGCCACGGCACGTCGGCCTCGCCCTCGGCGAGCGGAGCGCCGAGGGTGTGGACGGCCTTGACGAAGAACCCGTCGGTGCCGAGCTCGTCGAGGACGGGCTTGCCCATGCGGGTCATGGTGCGCATGGCGACGGCGACGTAGGCGGAGTCGGTGATCTCGACGCCGATCGCGGAGAGCTCGGAACCGAGGGGGCCCATGCAGAACGGGACGACGTACATCGTCCGGCCCTTCATGGAGCCGCGGAAGATGCCCTTCTCCCCCGCGAAGCCCCCCTCACCAGTGAAAAGGGCCTTCATCTCGGAAGGGGCCTTCCAGTGGTTGGTCGGGCCCGCGTCCTCCTCCTTCTCGGAGCAGATGAAGGTCCGGTCCTCGACGCGCGCGACGTCGGACGGGTCGGAGGCGGCGTAGTAGGAGTTCGGGCGCTTCGTCTCGTCGAGCTTCTTGAACGTTCCCTTGGCGACGAGCTCCTCGCACAGGCGCTCGTACTCGGCCTCGGAGCCGTCGCACCAGACGACTCGGTCGGGCTGGGTCAGGGCTGCGATCTCGTCCACCCAGGAGATCAGCTCCTGGTGGGTCGTCGGGATGGAAGTGGGAGCCGCGATGTCGCGCGCCACGATTGCTCCTTGTTGAGGGGTTTGTTTGGTGTAGGCCCCGTGGGGGCTGCGACCCGGACGCTTCGCGCTCCGCTCATCCGGTGTCGACCGCACTCATCTGATCATCCGGTGGATGTGCGCATATGTCCAGAGGGCCTCTCACGTGAGCATTGCCACGTCCGTCAATCTTCCGTAAAGACCACTAACGGAAACCTACGGACCCGTAGGTAGCATGGCGCGCATGACTTCTGATGCCGCAGCCTCCCCGGCAGACCCGGCCGCTCCGGCCGCACCGGCCGCACCGGAGGCCAAGCCGCTCATGCGCGGCTGGCTGCACACCGGGATGTTCCCCGCCGTGGTCATCGCGGGCCTGGCGCTGATGGCCTTCACCGACTCGACGAAAGCACGGGTCGCCTGCGGGGTGTACATCCTCACCGCCTGCCTGCTCTTCGGCGTCAGTGCGGTCTACCACCGCGGCACCTGGGGGCCGCGCGGCGAGGCCATCCTGCGGCGGCTCGACCACGCGAACATCTTCTTGATCATCGCGGGCACCTACACCCCGCTGACCGTGCTGCTGCTGCCGCCCTCCACCGGGCGGACCCTGCTGTGGGCGGTGTGGATCGCGGCCGCCGCCGGCATCGCCTTCCGGGTCTTCTGGGTCGGCGCCCCGCGCTGGCTCTACACGCCCTGCTACATCGCCATGGGCTGGGCGGCGGTCTTCTTCCTGCCCGACTTCATGCGGACCGGCGGCATCGCCGTCCTGGTCCTCGTGGTCGTCGGCGGTCTCCTCTACAGCGTGGGCGGGGTCATCTACGGCATGAAGCGCCCGAACCCCTCCCCGCGGTTCTTCGGCTTCCACGAGGTCTTCCACTCGCTGACCCTCGCGGCCTTCGTGGCCCACTACGTCGGCATCTCGCTCGCCGCGTATCAGTACTGAGCGACGCGGGTCTCGCTCTCGCCGGTCTGCGGCGGGCCGGGACCCGCATTCCGGTGGCCGGGGGACCGGCCACCGGAACGTGCGGGTGGCCCGGCTACGCGCCGTCCCGCAGGACCCGTTCGACCAGCTCCTCCTGCTCCTCGGTGATCTTCGGGTCGGCGAATTCGACGGTCCGGTCGTCCACGGTCACGGAGTACCGGTAGCCGTCCGGTACGCCTCCGGCGGGCCCCGGCCCCGCCTGGGCGAGGACCGCCGTCGCGAGGCGCTCCAGCTCGGCCGCGTCGGGTCGACCCGTCGTCTCCAGCTCCGCCGTAGCCGGGAATCCGGCGAAGCCGCCGCTCCTCGTCACGCGGATGCGCACGGATCAGCCATGGTTGTTGCCGTTCACGCCGACGTGGGCCCACGCCTTGAGGACCGCCTCCAGTTCCAGCCCCTGCCCGAACCGCTTCTTCGTGGCCTCGGTCGTGGCCTGGGCGAACTGCCGGAAGGTGGCGCGCCGGGGGAGCTCGCCGGAGGTGAGGGTGTCGTACCAGATCTGCCCCGCCCGCTCCCAGGCGAAGCCCCCGATCTCGGTCGCGATCAGGTAGAAGGCGTGGTTCGGGATACCGGAGTTGATGTGGACGCCGCCCCCATCGAGGTCGGTCTCCACGAACCCGTCCATGTGGGCCGGCTGCGGATCCCCGCCCCGCCAGACGCGGTCGTCGGTGAAGGCGGTACCGGGCGCCCTCATCGAGCGCAGGGCCTGCCCCCGCACCAGGGGGGTGAAGAGGCCGGCACCGATCAGCCAGTCGGCCTCCTCCGCGGTCTGGCCACGGGCGAACTGCTTGACCAGGCTGCCGAAGACGTCGGAGACCGACTCGTTGAGGGCGCCGGACTGGTCCTCGTAGACCAGGTCCGCGGTGAACTGCGTGATTCCGTGGGTCATCTCGTGGGCGATGACGGCGGGATCGAGCGTGAAGTCGTTCCAGACCAAGCCGTCTCCGTCACCGAAGATCATGGATTGGCCGTCCCAGAGGGCGTTGTTGTACTTGCGGCGGTAGTGGACGGTCGCGTCCAGCGGCAGGTTGGCGTCGTCGATCGAACGACGGCCGTACGCCTCCTCGAAGAAGGTGAAGGTGAGGCCGAGGATGTTGTAGGCCCGGTTGACCGTGCCGTCCGACACCGGGTCTTCCCCCTCGGCCCTGACCTGATCGCCGGGCAGTTGCATGGTGTTGTGCGTGTCGAAGACCGTCCGCTGGAGGACGGCCGCGCCCGTCGGCACGGCCCCCTCCACCTCTCTGGGCGCTTCCTTTCGCTTCTGTCGGAGCTCGGCGTCGATCGAGAGGGTCTTCTCGGCGGCCTCGCGGACCCTGGGGTCGTCGTCTTCGGTCAGTCGCTCGAGCACGAAGGGGGGCAGGATGCCGCAGACGCAGCGCTCGGATTCCGGTGCCCTGTGTTCCCCGCTGACGGGGGTATGAGTGGTGTCCACAGCGAACGAAGGTGGCGCCCCCGGACTGCCGGGGTCACGCATCGCCCCGGAATCTCACCCGCACGCCCCGCCCGATTGGGCCGAACAGCCCTGTATGTCGGGGCCCGGCCGCCGTGCGCGGCCGGGCCCCGTCCTTCTCGGGCCCCCGGGACTTCGACGACGGGGCCTAGCAGGCGTGGCCGTCGTGGTCGGGGTCCAGGCGCAGCGGATCGCTGCCGTTGACCTTGAGGCGCTTCGGGTACTGGTGGGAGGCCAACCAGGCGCAGCGGGCCTTCGTCGTCGCCCGCACCTCGGCCGGAAAGCGGGTCGGTACGCACACGTTGGCCGTGCCGTAGTGCCGGTCGCAGCCGGCCGCACTCGGTGCGACCGGGGCGGAGTCCCGCTTCGCCGGGTTGTCCTTGGCGGGACCCAGCCGGTCGGCGAAGGCGTGCACGTGCGCGGCGGGCTGCTCCTGGGCGGCCGCCAGCGCGGACGGGCCGCCGAGGTGCACCCAGGTCGCGATCGACGGGATGCCGTTCGCGTCGACCGCGAAGAGCATGTACCAGCCAGGCGGCGCCAGGTTGGGGTTGCTGGTGACGTTCAGGTCGATGGTGGTCCCGTCGACGGTCATGGGCAGGTCCACGAACCGCTGGTTCGGGTCCGAGGAGTGGGTGACCGCCGCCGGACGGATCAGCTCCGCCTTCGCGACCGGCCGGTTGACGGTGATCCGCTGCGTGTCCCCGTACACCCACTGCGTGTCGATCACCGAGGTGATCTGCGGGCGGGCGCCCTTGAAGAGGTAGGGCGGGGTGTAGATCGACACGTTGTGGTTGTACGTCCCGTTGCCCGGGTTGTCGCCGACCGACATGACCCGGCCGTCCGGCATCAGGAACGACGCCGAGTGGTAGGTCCGCGGGATCGGGTCGGTGGCCAGACCCGCCTGGTAGGTGCTGGTCGTCGGGTCGAAGAAGGAGGCCTCGAAGACGGGGTCGGCCCGGTCGTGCAGTCCGCCGCCGGTCTCCAGGACCTTGCCGTCCGGCAGCAGCACCGCCGACACGAACATCTTGCCCTCGGCGCCGGTCTGGGGACGCTTGCCCTGGCCCTGGTCGACCAGGCCCTGCGGGATCGGCGGGCCGGCCGTGTAGGCGGGACTGGGCTGCTTGAGGTCGATGATGTCGGTGAGCCGGTTGGCCGCCGGATTGCGCTCGTTGTTGCCGCCGCCGATGGTCAACACCCGCTGGTCCTGGGCCGGGGGCAGCAGCACGCTCGCCGACTCGTCCCGCTCGTCCTTGTTCCGCAGGCCCGGCACGTCGGTGATGGTGTTGGCGTCGTAGTCGTAGATCGAGGCCCCGGTGCCCGGGGTGCCGTTGCCGAAGGTGTGGCTGCCCGAGTAGAAGAGCCGCCCGTCCTGCATCAGGATCATCGACGGGTACAGACCCCAGTACGACCAGGTCTGGTTGACCTGGTTCATCGGCAGCCACTTGTTCTGCGCCGCCGAGAACTTCTCCGCCGTCACGTTGCCCGTGGAGTCCTCCTTCAGCCCGCCGAAGGAGATCACGTCACCGTTGCCGAGGATCGTCGCCGACGGGTACCAGTGCCCGCCGTTCATGTCGTTCGTCCTCGTGTACTTCTCAGTGGTCGGGTCGAAGGTGTACGAGTCCTTCAGTCCCTGGTAGCCGATCGACCCGTCGGCCGACGGGTACCCCTTGTTGCCGCTCATCACCAACACCCGGCCGTCCGCCAGCTGCACGTGGCCCGCGCAGAACATGTCGACGGGGGTCGGGATCGTCTTGAAGGACCCGTTCGCCGGGTCGTAGACGGCCGAGGTGAAGGTGCCCGCGTTGAACTGGGCGATGTCGTTGCCCGAGCCCGCGATCAGCAGCACCTTGCCGCCCCCAGAGCCTCCGGCCTGGGAGGTGCCCCCGTTCAGGACGACCGCGTGCATCGAACGCACCGGGTTCTGCGCCGGGATCACCTGCCACTTGCCCTTGGCGCACTCCTCCGCGGTCCCCGAACAGGACGGCTGCGGCGGGACGGCGCCCACCTCCTCCAATGCGTAGTCGTCGGTGGTGAGCGTGCCCACCCCGTAGACCGACAGGCCCCACGCGATCTTGTCGGTGTTCGGTGGAACGGCCGGTGTGCGGACCTCCGTACGCGCCCAGGCCGCGCTGACGGGCGGGTTCTGCAGGTCGGTCCAGTACTGCCAACCCGCCGTCGTGTCGCGGCGGAACACGGTCACCGACACGTCCGGGGTGTTCGACTTGTACCAGGCGGACAGGTCGTACTGCTTGCCCGGCGTGACGGTCGGGGCGCAGGTGCTGTTCTCCGTGACCAGCGCCTTGCGGTCGCCGTCCACGCGGCGGGTGAGCGAAACCTTCATCGCCTTGGTGCCGCCGTGCGCGTCGGCGACGGTGGAGAAGGTGAAGTCGTTGTCGCCCCAGCCGGACTTCGACCAGCAGGACGGCATGTCGGAGCCGGCGGATCCGGCGGTCTCGAAACCGGGATTGGAGAGCAGATTGGGCGGACCGGCCGTGGCTTGCTGCGGTGCGGTGAGCAGCAGGCTCGCGGTCATCGCCCCGACGGCGAGCAGGGCGGCCCGCCGCCCTGCCCTCCGACGGATCGTCAGACGCATCGAAAGGTTCCTTTCTGTGCGGCTCAACTCCTGTTGTGGCGAGGTAGGTAGACGAGGGCCTCGGTGGCCGCGAACCGCAGGACGAAGGTGGTCACCAGCGCGAGGGCGGTGGCGGGCAGCACCTCCATCCCGAGCTCGGCGACGAACACCGCGATCAGCGGGATGCGCAGCAGCAGATCGGCGTTGGCGAGCAGCGCGAAGCGTCCAACCCGGTCGGCCCAGTGGCGGTGCCGGCGCCGATCGCGAAAGAGCAGGGTCTCGATGAGCAGGAAGTTCCACAGGACCCCCGCCTGGTTGGCGACGATCTCGGCCGGCAGGTAGTGCATCCCCGCGCGGGTCAGCAGCCAGAGCGCGGCCAGGTTCGGGGCGAAGCCGGAGAGCCCGATCAGCCCGAAGCCGATCATGCGGGCCAGCGGGGCGGCCGAGCGCAGCGAGGCGAGGTGGGCGAGGAAGCGCATGCCCTCGCGGGCGGTGGACTTCGACTCCCCCGCGTAGCGGTCCTGGAAGACGAACGGCACCTCGGCGACCTTGCCGGGGCGGCAGCGCACCGCCAGCTCCAGCAGGATCTTGTAGCCCAGCGGTTTCAGGGCCTCCGCGGTGACGACGGAGCGGCGCATCGCGAAGAAGCCGCTCATCGGGTCGCTGATCCCGCGCAGCGCGCGCGGGAAGAGCCCCTTGGTCAGCCAGGTCGCGGCGCGGGAGACGGCGATGCGGTAGCTCCCGGCGAGCCCGGCCCGGCTGCCGCCGCTGATGTAGCGGGAGGCGACGACGAGGTCTGCGCCGGTGCGCACGCCCTCGCCGACGAGCTCGGGGACCAGGTGCGGCGGGTGCTGGAGATCGGCGTCCATGACGACGATCCAGTCGGTGTCCGCGCGCTTGACCCCTTCGACTACGGCGCCGCCGAGCCCGCCGTCGGCCGTCTCCCGGTGCAGGACGGACACCGGGAAGGGGTGGTCGGCGGCGGACTTCTCGATGAGGGCCGGGGTGTCGTCCGTGGAGTCGTCCACGAACAGCACCTCGCAGGGCAGGTCTGCGGGATCGGGCAGGGCGTCACCGAGCCGGCGCAGCAACTCGGCGATGTTCCCCGCCTCGTTGAAGGTCGGGATGATGAGGGTGACGCTGCCGGTCACCGCCTGCGGAAGGGTGAGGTCCGCATCGATCGGGGCACGGAGGGGCCCCAGGTCCTCGCTCATGCGCGCTCAGCTCCCGCTCGTACGGTCGGTCCGGCGTATCTCGATGCGGTCCTCGCCCGACCCGAAGGTCGCCACCACCGCCGAATGCTCCAGCGCCGCCTTCACGTGGGGCAGGTTCACCGCGTCGCGGCGCACGGTGGGCGAGGAGACCACGTAGTCGATGTCCTGCCAGCCCCGCGGCAGGGTCTTGGTGACGGCCGGGTCGAGGTCCGCCTTGTAGAACCAGATCGCGCCGGGGCCGGGCTCGAAGCCGTGGTGCACCGCGTCCAGCCAGAGCGCGTCGTCCAGCAGCACCCGCGTGTTCGCCGGATCGGCGACCTCCCTGCCGAGCCAGGCCGCGGCCTGCCGGTACGGGGCGTTCGCGTCCACCGTCAGCGCGGTGCGGTTGCCGTCGTACCAGCGCGGCAGCACGTACACCGCGGCCGACGCGGCGAGCACGCCGAGCAGGGCCCAGCGCGCCCGTACCAGCGGCCTGCGCTCCCCGGGGCCGCGGCGGCGGCGCAGCACGGCGTGCGTGGTGCTGGCCGCGCCCCCGGCCAGGACCAGCGCGAGGAAGGGCAGCGCCTGGATCACGTACATCGCAGGCAGGTAGCCGGAGGGCCGCATCGCCACGGCGGCGAGGATCACGGCGGCGAGCGCGGGGCCGGCCAGCGCGCGGGCGGTGACCGACCATCGGACGGTGGCCAGCAGCAGGACGGCGCCGGCCAGCCCGCCGAGCGGCAGGACGGTGTCGTAGTACAGCCAGGAGCGGAACACGCCGTTCGAGCCGGAGCCGGGCGTGAGGATGAAGCCGGAGCCCTCGCGACCCATCTGGTAGGTGATGCCGTCGATGAGCGACACGTGCCCGGAGCCGGGCAGCAGTTCGCCGTTGAGCAGGGCGTACAACGGGTACGACAGCCCGATCAGCGCGCAGGCGGTGATCGCTCCGGTGACCGCGAACTTGCGGGTGTCGCGGTGACTGTGGCGCCACATCGTCACCAACAGCGCCGGGAGCACCACCAGCATCGTCTCCTTGGTGAGGACGGCGGTGGCGGCCGCCAATCCGGAGCCGAAGTGGTGCCACAGGTGGCGGCTCGGGGACGCGGCGAGGCAGAAGGCCAGCAGCATCCACATCACGGCGAGGTTGTCGAGGAAGATCTCCCGCTGGAGGACCACGGAGAGCGGCGACAGCCCGAAGAGGGCCGTCGCGAGCCCGGCCGCCCAGCGCGGCAGCCACAGCCGGCGCGCCAGGACGTACAGCAGCACGGAGCTGGTGGCGGAGACGGCG
Source organism: Streptomyces sp. NBC_01439 (assembly GCF_036227605.1). GTDB lineage: Bacteria > Actinomycetota > Actinomycetes > Streptomycetales > Streptomycetaceae > Streptomyces. Next base: position 3,885,998 of record NZ_CP109487.1, read on the forward strand.
AGCATAGAGAACCGCATCGGCGCGACGGTCATCCAGTCGGGCACGAACAGCGACGGCAGGTACGTCAGGCCCGCGACCTGGATCCAGCCGAGCGGCGGATGGTCGTACCAGTACGTGTAGTGGGCGAGGCCGTCGCCCTGCTGGACGGCCCAGGCCTGCGCGAGGTAGGTGCCCTCGTCGTCGCTCAGGGTCGGGAAGTTCGTGATGTTCCAGCCCTGGACCAGCACGATCACCAGCACCAGGGCGCCGCACAGCAGCAGGTCGGGGCGGGAGGAGCGGAAGCGTACGAGCGGCCGGGCGGGCGCGGCCGGGCGCACCCCGAGGCCGCCGGCGGGCGACCGCCGGGCCGGGCCGGTACGGGTCCCGGTCCCGGTCCCGGTCCCGGTCTCGGGCTCGGTCTCGGTCTCGGTCTCGGTCTCGGTCTCGGTCTCGGGCTCGGTCTCGGGCTCGGTCTCGGGCTCGGTCTCGGGCTGGGGATCAGTGGCCGTGGGCAGGATGGCGGTCACTGGCGGCTGTCCTCTCGGATCGCGGTGGAAGCGGAGACGACACCGGATGCGGCGGTGACGGGGACGGGCGCGGGCGCGGTGGCCGGCGCGGTGCCGGTCGCCGTCAGATGGGCGCCGGTGTGGCTGGTGAGCTCCCACTCGTTGCGGCCGCGCTGCTCGCGCCAGACCGCACGGATCGCGGCACCCGCGAGCATCACCTGGTAGAACGGGCCGCCGACGACGAGCTTGACGTAGTGCACGAGTCGGACGCGCAGACCGTACTGGCGGCCGAAGTCGTGCAGGCCGACGATCTCGAACACGAAGGTCACCAACGCCGTGATCATGGGGAGGAAGGTGATGATCGCGATGCCGACGGGCACGTCGAGGAGGACCGCGACGGCGAAGTTGAGCGGAATGATCACTCCGGACGCGGCCTGCATGAAGGGCGTCATCAGCGTGTACCGGGCCAGCCAGCGCTGGCCGCGCCCGGGCAGCTGCTGCCAGTCCTTCTTCCGGTACACCTGGAGGAACCCCTGGTTCCAGCGGGTGCGCTGCTTGAGCAGGCTCACCAGCGAGCCGGGCGTCTCCTCGCGGGTGACCATGTCGGAGTCGTAGGCGACGACCACCTTCTTGCCGACCGACGACAGCCGTACCCCGAGGTCGCAGTCCTCGGCGAGGCAGTTCTGGTCCCAGCCGCCGGCCTCGCGCAGCACCTCGGTACGTACGAAGACGGTGTTGCCGCCGAGCGGGATGAAGCCCTTCTCGGCGTGCAGGTGCAGCCGGGAGCGGAACCAGAAGAAGTACTCCAGGCAGTTGCGCAGGCTGTACCAGCTGGAGTGGAAGTTGATGAGCTGGACCCCGCCCTGGACCACGTCTGCGCCGGTGGAGCGGAAGGCGTGGTCGACGTGGGCGAGCAGCTCGGGGTGGACCTGGTCCTCGGCGTCGAAGACTCCGACGATGTCACCGCGGCAGGACGGGAGGGCGGTGTTGAGGGCCTTCGGCTTGTTCTTCGTTTCGTGGTGGTCGACCACCACGCGGACGCGGGCCGGCGCGCGGGCGGCCGCCCGTTCGGCGACGGCGGCCGTCCCGGGGTCGTCGTGTCCGACGATCACGATGATCTCGTAGTCGGTGTGGCTCGACTCCAACAGCCGGTCGATGGTGTGCTCCAGGACCGCCTGCTCGTGCCGGGCGGGGAGCAACAGCGAGAAGGCGAGGCGGCCCTCCCCGTCGGGGCGGTCGAACCGCGTGGAGGCGAGCACCTCGGGGGTCCGCCACGCGTGCATCTGCCACCAGAGCGTGAAGGCGGCCATCCAGAAGAGCGCCAGGGAAATCACAGCGATGAACACAGATGTGTACAAAAGGTCCCCCACAGACCCGCCGCCCCCCGGCGGCGATCAGCAAACCCCCCGGGGGCGCACGGCGGGCCCCCCGGCCCGCCGCCCCCGCTTCCCCCTTGCGCGCACCCCCCAGTGCGCAGTCTCGGTAACTCCCGAAGCTAAGAGATTAGGCAGTGAACATGACACTCAGCCGCATCGCAGATAAAAAGCACGTTTCTCAACTCATGTGTGTGCAACCGGAATTGACGGTACTCCGGCAGCTTCAGGGGCAAATCGCACCCAACTGCTCGGCCAGCTCGACCGGATCCGTCGTAGGCCGCGCGCAGACGAAATGTCGACACACATACGCCGTCGGGAGGTCGCGCACGAGTGTGCGCTCGGCAAGAAGGGGGAACTCGCCGCCATCACCGTCCGCCGCACCCGGCAGGCCGACCGCCACCACTGCCCCGGGAGCCGTCCCCAGCAACGCGGTCCGGTGCAACAGCGCCAGCGCAGGGTCCTCCGGATGGCCGACGACCGCCACCTCGCGCGGCCCGTCGAGGAGCGCCTCGGCCACCGACAGCCCGTGCCCGATGAAGCGCGGCACCCGCGGCCCGAGCGCCTGCACCACCCCCAGCGCCCGCTCCGCCGCCGTACGGTGCGCCTCCGATCCCGTGTGCGCCGCGTACGAGAGCAACGCGCCCGCGGCGGCCGTCCACCCCGACGGGGCGGCCGTGTCCGTCGGATCCTGCGGCCTGCGGATGAGCTTCTCCGCGTCGTGCGCCGTGTCGTACAGCGACCCGTCCTCGGCGGTGAACCGGTCCAGGACCAGGTCCACGAGGAACCCGGCGAACTCCAGCCAGACCCCCTCGCCGGTCACGGACGCCAGCGCGAGGAAGCCCTCCGCCACGTCGCCGTAGTCCTCCAGCACCCCGTCGTTGCTGCCGACCTGCCCGTCCTTGCTCGTGCGCGACAGCCGCGCCCGGCCATCCAGGTGCACGCGCACCAGCAGATCGGCCGCCTCGGTCGCCCGCTCCACCAGGTCGGGCCGCTCGAAGTACGCCCCGCACTCGGCGAGCGCGGCGATCGCCAGCCCGTTCCACGCGGCGACGATCTTGTCGTCCCGCCCGGGCGCGGGCCGCCGGACCCGCGCGGCCAGCAACCGCTCCTTGATCCCGGCGAGCCTGTCCGCCTCCACCGCGGGCCCGTCCTGGGGCAGCTGCAGCACGGAGGTCCCGTGCTCGAAGGTCCCCTCCTCGGTCACCCCGAAGTACAGGGCGGCCAGATCCCCGTCGCCCTCCCCCAGCACCTCGCGCAACTGGGCGGGCGTCCAGGCGTAGTAGGCCCCCTCCACGTGCTCCCCGGTCAGCGGATCCTCGCTGTCGGCGTCGAGCGCGGAGGCGAAGCCGCCCTGGTCGGTGCGCAGCTCCCGGACCATGAAGTCGGCGGTCTCGAGCGCGACCCGGCGCGCGAGCTCGGACCCGGTGGCGCGCCACAGGTGCGCGTACACCCGGCAGAGCAGCGCGTTGTCGTAGAGCATCTTTTCGAAGTGCGGGACCAAAGGTCCATCCGGGCCAGGCGTGAGTACGTACCGGTGGAACCCGCCTCCCACCTGGTCGTACAGGCTCGAACGAGCCATCGCGCCGCACAGCCCCTCGGCCATCTCCAGCGCTGCCACGGAGCCGGCACGCGCGTGGTGCCGCAGCAGGAACTCGACCACCATCGACGGCGGAAACTTGGTGTCTCCCTTGAACCAGCCGCTCGCGGGCTCGATGTCCCGGGTCAGCTGGAGGAGCGCCAGGGCCTGAGTCTCGTTGGTAGGCAACCCTGCGGACTCGATGCTCAGCTCCCGCCCGGCGAGGTCCCTGGTGATCTTCGCGGCGACTTCGCCCACCTCGTCGCGCCGACTCGTCCACGCGCTGTGGACGCCTTCGAGTACCTGCCGGAAGGACGGCATCCCATGGCGGGGCTCCGGCGGGAAGTACGTGCCGAAGTAGAACGGCTCCCCGTCCGGCGTCATGAAGACGGACATGGGCCAGCCGCCCTGTCCCGTGGCGGCCTGCACTGCCTCCATATAGACGGCGTCCACGTCGGGCCGCTCTTCACGGTCCACCTTGACGGATACGAAGTGCTCGTTCATGTACGCGGCGGCGGCGTCGTCCTCAAAGGACTCGTGCGCCATGACATGGCACCAGTGGCACGCGCTGTAGCCGACGCTCAGGAACACGGGGACGTTGCGCCGCCGGGCTTCTTCGAACGCGCCGGCCTCCCATGGCCACCAGTCGACGGGGTTGTCCGCGTGCTGGAGGAGGTACGGGGATGTGGCCTGCGCAAGTCGGTTCGGCATACCCCCATCCTTGCGCACACCACCTCCGCCCCGCCCATGCGCCACAGGGGCAGCACACGACCGGGGCCGGTGCCGACCCGCTGAGCTGTCTTACTCACCGTCGCTCTGCGGGCCGGGGTCTTGGTCGGCGCGGTTCACGCGCGCATGGTCGGTGTACTCGCGCCGGAACAGACCGTGACCGGTCCGGCCCGTGTGCCGCAAGGCCCAGTCCTGAGCGTCATCCGGAACACCCTGAGGGCCGGAATCTTCGCCGCATCCCACGGCCATGCAGAAGAGCTGTGCGGTGATCCCGCCGTCCGGCACGTGTCTGATGGTGTGGTCCACGTAGCGCATGACTGTGCGAGCCATCAGTGCCCCTCGGGGTGCCGCCGCAAGTAAACGTTGCAGTCGGTCACGGTCGTCAGGTCGCCCCCGGCACGCGCCCGATCACGAACGTTGGCCAGCTCCGTGCACCCAGCGCACCCCGGCACGGGGGCAGGGTCCGGGCCCAGCCTCAGCGGCAAAGTCACTGAGGCACTCGGATACGTTCTTGGCTCGCTCATGCCGACCCCTTCGCATCGTCCGTCTGGCGACAACGCTAGGAACGGCAGCGCCTCGGCTCACAGCCGATTGCACGTGATTGCGTGCTGATTACACGAGGGAGTCACGCGCTCTGGCCAGCAGCGCGCGGGCCTTGTCGCCGTGGACGGCCATGTCGGCCAGCGTGGCGAACGTGTCGGCGTAGGCGGCTACCTCGCTGGGCTGCGTGATCGTGAGGTAGCCGGACACAAGCTCAACGCTCACTTGCGCCTTGTCGTAGATCCAGAACCCTTCAACGGGCATACGTGCCCGCCCGAGCTGCGCCGGGACCACGCCCAAGGTCACGTTGGGCAACTCGCCTTCAGCGAGGGAGAGAAGGCGCTCTAGCTGTTCCGCTTGGGTGTCGACGTCGCCGTAGCCGTTCCTCAACACGGACTCCTCCACCAGGAAAGCAAAAAGGCGTTGCCCCTCGGTGAGCACCCGCTGCCGTTCCATGCGAACGGCCACAGCGTCGGCCACGTCATCGACTGGCACGCGGCGTCGCTGGACAGCACGCAAGACAGCTTCGGTGTAGCCGTACGTCTGGATCAGGCCGGGCACGAGCCAGGAGGAGTAGGCCCGAAACCAGCGGGTGCGCTCGAACAGTGGCCGCACGGATTCTTGCGCCCGTCGTAGGCCGGTGCGCTCCATCCGACGCCAGGACACCCACATGCCCTCAACGGCCCGTAGAGAGGCAATCAGGTCCTCAGTCTGGTCCTGAGCGCCGCAAGCTGCGCACCACGCGCGAATGTCGTCCTCGCTGGGCTGCGTCTTCGCTGTCGAGATCCGAGACACCTTGGAGGGGTGCCAGCCGCACAGCGCGGCCAAGTCTTTGCCGTCAAGCCCGGCATCCTTGACCACCTCGCGTAGGCGGTCGGCAAGGAACTGCCGGGCTTGCTGGACGCTAGATGATGCTGATTGGGGCATGACTCACTGAACCGGGTTGTACTCCTCGTGAGGCGTAGCCCGCTGCCACACCAACTCAAATGCGGATGAGACGAGTTCGCAGACGGCCGGCTCAGTCCGCCACTCGCGGTCAACAACTTCCCCGACGCCAGAGAAGTACGTGAATAGCACGGACTCGCCGTCGAACATCCACAGGTCAGTTCCCGGCAAGGGGACGTCAGCGGCACGACGCCGGGGCAGCCAGCGGACCAGCTCACCCGCTGCGACGTTGGCGAACGTCATGTCGTGCTCATACCTGATGTAGTCCGTTACCGGCTCCGAAACGATGCGGGCCCGCCGCATGACGACTCCGCGCGCTGTCGTCTCCGCCACTAGGTCACGCCACGTACCCCACCAGTCCGGCAGCTTGGCCGGGTCGCCGTTGTACCGATGGCCGGCGCGCCAACGGGCGAACTCCGGATCGTCCGGGGTGTAGCTGTCGCGCATCTCCAGGTGCACGGCGGAGCGCCGCGCCTTGGAAATCCCGTCACGTACGGGGTACTTCACCGTTGCCGTCCTCCGGTCGGGGGATGTACTTCAGCATCACAGCGGGGAGCCGAATGATCGTCTCGTGATCCGGCACGTCCGTGCTGTGACCGGGGATGGAGCCGATCTCCTGGCATGCCTTCACCTCCTCCTCGGTGGCCCGATACGACTGGATCAGCAGATCCCCCGTGTCCTCGTCCAGCCAGATGGTGGGCGAGTCGTCAACGGGCGTGTTCGGAATGATCCCGAGGAACCTGAGCTTCATGGCTGCCCTCTCCCTGCGTCGATCGGATTGCCGCCGATTGCATGACTCTCACTCACCAGGAGGTGCCCGTCAAGACCGCCTCAGATACCGGCACTTGATTGCCCCGTCGCCCTGGGACGAGGCCGCCGCGAGCCCAACGAGGTGAAACCCTCGGGAACACGGAGGTCTCCCCCAGCTGGCCCCGCGTGCACCCTTGAAATCGAACCCCAGAAACCCCGAAAGCCCCCGACAACCACCCGACAAGGGGCAGCTATCGGGGGCTTGGGGTGTGCTTAGCGGGACTGATCGACCCCCTAAAGAGCGTCTTTCTCCGATGCGCGAATCAGGCCTTTCCCAGTCGCAGCAAGGGATAGCGCCCAAAAAAGGCGTCACACCCAGCGCGCGTTTTCCAAGCTGGGGCCGGGATCGCTGGCGGGCACGCGCGGGAACTTCCGGGCCGCTCTCCCCCTACCTGCAGGCTCGCGCCAAACACTGTGGGCAGCCCATGCGTCCGAGCGTTCTTCGCGGCGGGCAAGGCAGCCGGGGCAGCGGCTGAGCGGCGGGAAGCGCGAGCGGTGACGAAGTGATGAAGTGACCCTGAATCCGGGTTACCTCTTATAGATGGTGTTTTAGTTCTGTGCATGGAACAGAACCAAACCGTCATTCCGCCACTTCGTCACCACGCGGAGAGGCATCGGACTCATCCGCGCTGTCCCAGTACGCTCGCATGGGGCGCAGACTCCCTCACTCAGAGACTGGTGAGCAGATTGCCCGCCGGAAAGGAAGAAGAGGCCAGGCCTGAAGGTCCAGCCTTGTGCGTCGAACTCACTTCTCGGTGGTTGTGTCCTTCTTCGACAGCCAGTCGAACTCAAGCCGTTCCAAAATCGGGGTGTGGTCCCCCTGCCGCGCGGCGGGCTTGACTGTGATGCCCTTCTTCCCAAGGGCGCACTTCAGGAGCATCCGCTTGTCCGCCATATCCGCTGCTTCCCACGCCTCACGCAGGGTGTCGACCTGTGTGAGGGGCGAGAGATCTGCCTCCGCGTCCAATGCCTCAAGGGTCGCGGTGGTGCTCTCGATAACGGCGCGCTGCCCTTCGCTCAGCTCCTCGAAGCGCTCCTCGTCCATCTTCCCGTACACGTAGAAGTCGTCTTCGAGCTTCTTCACGCGCCGCTGGGCGGCCTCAAGGGCCTTCTGAGCCTCGTCCTTCTTCGCCTGCGTTTCGGGGTCTGCGAAGGCGAGCCACCGGCGGGCTATCTCGATGACCACCGGGTCACCAGGTTCAAGGGCCGTGATGTGGTGGATCCAGGCCTGTCCGACCGCGTGGTCGATGCGGTCGGCGAGGGTCACCACTCCCTCGCAGATGGACTTGCCCCGCGTCTGCCGGACCTCACACCGGTAGCGCCCGCCACGGTGGCTCATCGAGCCACCACACGACTCAAGTTCCCCCGCGCCTTTCTTGTCCCGTAGCCGCCCGCATCGGTAGCTCCCCGTGCCCAGATACTTCGCTTCCGGCTTCCCCTTCGCCCACCGTTCGTCGGTCCGCTCGGCAATGAGCGCCTTGATCTTGAACCACTCGCCCGGCGTCACGACCCCCTTGCCGCACATGATGACTTCGCCCTTCTCATTGCGCAGAGGCTCGCCGTACCCCTCCCAACTGTCCAAGGGGTTGCCGTGCTCGTCTGTCTTGCGCCGCCGGACCGGGACCATGCCCGCGAAGAGCGGCGACTGAGCCAGCTTGCTCACCGCCGTGGGCGACCAGGTGGCACCGCTTCGGGTCCGGTACCCCTCCTCGTTGAGTTGGTGGGCGGTGTCCTTCGTCGTCTTCTTGTCGAGCAAGAGGTCCGCCAGCCTGCGGGCTGTGTCGTGCTCTTCGGGATGGGGTTCGACCTTGCCGCTTCCGGGCGCGCTGTAGAGACCGAACGGGGGCCTGCCCGTTCCCCTTCGGCCTTCCGCCTTGTGCGAGTCATGGCCGATCTTCACGCGCTTCGCTATGTCCTTCGCTTCCTCCCTGGCGCGTTCGCTCAGGATCGCGAAGACCATGCGGCCACCCTGTGATGAGTCCAGCCCTTCGGAAACGGAGACGAGCCGGGATTGCCGGCGGTCGAACTCGTCGAGCATCCGGCCCACCGCTCCCATACCGCGCCGGTCGAAGCGGTCCGTCTTCCACACTCCGAGCGTCTTGGACTTACCGTCCACGATCGCTTGGGTGGCCTTCTCGAACTCCCGGCGTCTTACGTAGGTCTTGGAAGCCGAGAGTTGTTCAAACCAGACGTGCCGGATCTGAAGTCCGTTCGTCTGCGCCCAGCGCACCACGTCCCGCAAGTGCCCCCGCAGCGTGGCCAGGTCTTCCTTCTTGTTGCTTCGTCGCAGGTAGGCGTCCATGAGTCCGGACGGCTCGGCCGTCGCGGGCTTGTCCAGTCCCAGGGCTTCCAGGTCCTCAGGGCTGAGCCCCAACCCAACCAGCGTCGCGTGATCCTCGCGCACCACAACCCCCCTCTGTTCTCAGGGGAGATGGTACGGAAGTAATGGACCTTAGACGGCTACTTTCTCGAAGTGCGGAACTACCCACTCCCGATCCACGGAGTACCGTGCGGACCCGCCTCCGAGCTGGTCGTAGATCCCGCCGCGCGCCATCGCCTCGCACGTGTCCGCGGCCATCTGGAGCGCGCCCTCGGACCCGGTGCGCGCGTGGTGGCGCAGCAGGAACTCCAGCACCATGGACGGCGGGAACTTCGGCGCCCCGCCGAATCCGCCGTGCACGGCGTCGTACTCCCGCGTCAACCCGAGCAGCGCCCGCGCGAACTCCTCGGCCCCGGGCGTCCCGGCCTTCCCGTAGTCCAACTCCCGCCCGGCCAGGTCGCGTACGATCCGCTGCGCGACTTCGGCGACCTCTTCGGGCCGCCCCACCCAGGCGGTCCGCACCCCTTCGAGCACCTGCATGAAGGAGGGCATCCCCTGCCGGGGCTCGGGCGGGAAGTAGGTCCCGAAGTAGAAGGGCTCGGCGTCGGCGGTCATGAAGACGGTCATGGGCCACCCTCCCTGCCCGGTGGCCGCCTGCACGGCTTCCATGTAAACGGCGTCGACGTCGGGGCGTTCCTCGCGGTCCACCTTGATGTTGACGAAGTGCTCGTTCATGTAGGCGGCGGTCAGTTCGTCCTCGAAGCTCTCGCCGGCGAGCACATGACACCAGTGGCAGCTCGAATACCCGACGCTGAGGTGTACGGGCACCCCGCGCTCACGCGCCTCCGCGAAGGCCTCGGGCGACCACGGCCACCAGTCGACGGGGTTGTCGGCGTGCTGGAGGAGGTAGGGAGAGGTCTCGTTCGCGAGGCGGTTCGACATGGGCCCATCCTGCCGCACGGGAACGGATCAGCTCCGAAGGGCGCCGGGCAGCCCGTACCCATGTCGAGTCCGCACCTGCTGCAGCTTGGGCGGTGAACTGGATCGCACCCGGCCCACCCCCAAACGATATCGCCATTCAAGCAAAGATGATATCGTTTGGTGTATCTGATCACCGAGGAGGCCGGCATGGCAAGGACAGTCATCGACCTTGATGAGGCCATGGTCGCCGAGGCAATGCGCATCTTCGGCACCAAGACAAAGGCCCAGGCCGTACGGCTCGCCATGGAAGACGCCGTCAAACGGCACCTTCGGCAAGAGGGCTTCGACGCCATGGACGCCGGCGACTTCGACTTCAGCGAGATCATCGAGAGCACCGGCCCCCGCAACGCCGACGGCACCCTGAAGCGCGATGGCGGCCGGGCCGCCTGATGCAGGGCCGCTTCCTGATCGACAAATCAGCTCTGGCGCGCTGGACGAAGCCCGGCGTGCGGGAGGTGCTGAAGCCCCTCCACGAGCGCTATCTGCTCGCAGTCTGCCAACCCACCGAGTACGAGATGATCCACTCGGCCCGGGACACCGCCGAGGCGACACGAATCAGCACCTGGCTCCACGCCTTCGACTACCTCTCCAGTGGCGACGACACCTTCACCCGCGCACTGGAGGTGCAGCGCCACGCTCTCAACGCGGGGTTCCACCGGGCGCTGTCGCTCCCCGACCTCCTCATCGCCGCCACAGCGGAACTGAACCGGCTGACCGTCCTCCACTACGACGGCGACTTCGACATGATCGCCTCACTCACCGGCCAACCCACCGAATGGGTCGTGCCGCCGGGCAGCGTCGACCGCTGAACGGCGCCGAGATCGCCATGGATACCACTGGCCTACGGGGAGCCTGCGGGCCCGGCATCGGCAATCGTCTGGCTGACGAGGACCCGGACACCCGGCGTGCGCTTCGCTACCCGGCCGTCGCCCCCTTCCGCAGCAGCGGGGTCAGGTCCGCGGTCCAGGTGTCGTGGGTGGCGGTCCAGGTCGCCGGGCAGTTCGCGCGGGCCGGGGTCGCGAGGTCCGGGTGGCGGGCCGGGGCGTGGCCGTAGGCCGCGCAGCGGTGGGATTCCGCGCGGGCCGGGTCCGGGGCGTGTTCGTCGTCGGGGGCCGGGGCGGGGTCGGCCGCGGCCGCGAGGTCGTAGGCGCGGGCGGCGGTCAGCAGGGCGTGGTCGCCCTCCGGGGCGCGCAGGAGCATCAGCTGGGCGAAGCGGTCGGCGGCGTCCTCCTCGGCCCTGCCCCGGTCGCGCACGGGGAGGTCGAGGGCATCGATGAGGGCGTGGCCCGCCTCGTGGTGGAGGGTCTCCCGAACGACCTCGGAGAGGGGTTCGTCCGCCGGGCCGCGGTCGGCCTCTTCGAACAGTTTCCGGTCCTCCGTCAGGTCGTCGTAGCAGAGCTCGATCTGCTGGTTCGCGGGGTCGTAGCCGCTGCCCTCGCCGGCGCAGGACCGGGCGACGACCGTGATCGGGTCGGGGACGTCGAGGTAGGCGTTGAGGTCGGCGGTGACGAGCTCGAGGAGCTTGCTCCGCTGGAGGAAGTCGGCGCTGGCGCGGTCGGCTTCGGCCGGTTCCTCGTGACGGGGTACGAAGCCCCGTGCGGGCGGCGGGGTTTCGCATCCGGACAGCGCCGGCAGCAGTGTCATCGCGCACAGGGTCGACACCAACGCGGCACGTAAGCGATGTAGCGTCATATTGCCCTCCGGATATGCCAGTTGACTGATTTCGACCCGACTGTAGGAGAGAGTGCACACTTCCCTCTGAACTAGCTCAGATTCCCTCGCGCTCGGAGGAGTCCCGCAGGACACTTGGGGCTCGTTGCCGGAGCTCTCTGAGGGGGATGCCGATGCGGGACAGCCATCGCGGTGAGGCCGAGCGGCTGTTGGAGCGGGCCGTGGACGACACGGCGCAGCGGGGGCCGGGTACGGGCATCGACCGGGCGACGCTACTGGCTCGGGGCCGGGAGGCGTTGGACGCGCTCGCCGCGAGTGCGGCGCCGGAGTACGAGGCGTACGTACGGGCTCTGGACGAGTCGGCGGCCGGGGACCAGTCGCTCGGCGAGGCCTTCCGGCGGGGCGACCATTCCACGGCGTTGCTGGTGACGGCGGTCGCGGCGGCCACGGCCGTGGGCGCGGACCTGTCGCTGGGGGTCGCGGCCGGTACGGCGCTGACCGCGGGGGCCGTGGTGGGGATCTCCGGGGCGGTGGCGACCGCGGTGAAGGTGACGGCGCTACACCTGCCGGCCGCGAACCGGCGGGCCGGGGAACGGGGCCGGCCGGGCGGGCCGGAGCAGTTGAGGCTGCAGTGGCTGTCGGCGCTGGAGGTGCGCGGGATACGGCCGTTCCTGGAGCAGCAGCGTGCGGTGGCCGCGGCGGCCCGGGCGGCCCGGCCCGCCGTCGCCCGGCCGGCGCCGCGGCCCGCGCCGCGGTTGCGGGGTACGGACCGCAGCGCGGAGGCGCGGCGGCGCAATGCGCTGGAGCATTCCTTCGGGCAGCTGCCGGCTCCGGCGGAGGTGTTCGTGGGGCGGCGGTCGGAGCTGACGCGGATCGCGCAGTGGGTGCAGGCGGCCCGGGCGAGCACGGAGACCCGGCCGGTGGTGGTGGTGCTGCACGGTGAGCCGGGGGTGGGTCGTACGGCGCTGGCGCTGCGGGCGGCGCACGGTCTGCGGGACCAGTTCCGGGGCGCGTGCGTGGTGGACCTGCGGGGCGGTTCGGCCGGGGAGGCGTTCGGGGAGGCTCCGCTGGCCACCCGGGAGGCGCTGCTGCACCTGATGAACCGGTTGGGAGCGCCCCGCGAGCAGTTGCTGTTCCGGGAGGGCGCGTCGGCGGAGCAGCAGGTGCGGCGCCTGGGCGAGTTGTACCACCAACACCTCCAGGGGCTTGCGGTGACGGTGCTGCTGGACGATGCGGTGGACGCGGCGCAGGTGCGGATGCTGGTTCCGGAGCGCTCCGAGAGCCTGGTGCTGGTGACGGCGCGGGAGCCGTTGGAGCTGCCGGCGGATCTGGCGGCGTGGGTGTACCAGCTGCCGGTGGAGCGGTTGGCGCCGCAGGAGGCGGCGGAGCTGCTCCGGGCACCGCAGGAGGGTGTGGCGGGGCTGGCGGGCGCGGCGGAGGAGGACGCGGCCACGGTGGTGGAGCTGAGCGGCGGGCTACCGCTCGCCCTGCGGCTGCTGGCTCCGCTGGCGGGCGGGGGCCGGGCGCTGGCCGGCGGGGAGGTGGCGCACCCGGTGGAGGCGGCGCTGCGGGCGGCGGACGCGCGGCTGGCCGAACCCGCCCGGCAGCTGCTGCGGCGGTTGCCGCTGGCCGGGCGGGCGTCGCTGGGCGGTGCGGCGGCGGCCGCGCTGGCGGACGTACCGGAGGCGGCGGCGCTGCGCATGCTGGAGGAGCTGTGGGAGGCCGGGCTGATCGAGCGGGTGCGCGGCCAGCGGTTCCGGATGCACGACGCGGTGCGGGCGTACGCGGCGGCACGGTCGGCGGCGGACGAGGACCGGGCGCAGGCCGCGGCGGCGCACGAGCGGCTGATCCGCGATTACGCGCGGCTCGCGGACTCGGTGATCCGGATGGTCGACGGGAAGATGTCGACGCGGGCGAACACCTTCCTCAAGGGGCCGGTCGGTGGGCACGGTTTCACCTCGCTGGATGCGGCGCTGCGCTGGCTGGACGACGAGTCGAGCTTCATCACGGCGGCGCTGCGGCATTCGGAGGGGGTGGATCAGCAGGCGGTGCTGGATCTGTTGGGTGCGCTGTGCGATTTCTGTCTGCTGCGCGGGGACCTGTACCGGCTGGGTGAGATCGATGAGCTGACGCAGGTGGTGGCGGCGGGCCAGAACGGGCTGAAGGGGCAGCAGGGCAGGCTGGTGCGGTCGGTGCAGTGGCGTACCGGCATCGCGGCGCGCCAGCTGGGCGAGCTGGACAAGGCCCGCTCCACGCTGACTTCGGTGGTGGACCAGTACATGGAGGCCGATCAGGAGGCGGCGGCCGCGATGGCCCTGGTCTCGCTCGGGATCACCTTGCACCACCAGGGCAATCTTCCGGAGGCGGCGGTCCGCATCCGGGAGGCGCTGGTGCTGCAGGAGCCGCCGGAGCTGGCGGGTGACCGGGCGTGGGGGTTGCACGCGCTGGCGGCGGTGGAGCGGGACCGGGCGCGGTTGGCGGAGGCGGCGCGGCTGCTGGAGACCTCCTTGGCCCTGCACCGGGAGAGCGAGAGCGTGCACGGGGAGGCGTGGGCGCACTTCCAGCTGGGTCAGGTGCACCTGCGGTTCGGGGACGTGGAGCGGGCGGAGGTCGAGCTGCGGCTGGCCCTGGACCTGTACGGACGGACCCGCGACGACCGTGGTGAGGCGTGGGCGCTGACGCAGTTGGGCCGGGCCCGGGTGGTGGACGGGGATCCGGGGCCGGCGGTGGACGGGCTGCGGGAGGCGCTGGCGCGGCACCGGGAGGCGGAGGACGCGCGGGGGGAGGCGTGGACGCAGTACTACCTCGGGCAGGCGCTGGAGGTGGGGGGCGAGCGCGACGAGGCGGTACGGGAGCTGGAGCGGGCGCGGACGATGTTCTCGCGGATGCGGGACGTGTACGGGCTGGCGTACGCCCGCCACCATTCGGGCCGGGTGACGCGGGACCAGCGGGCGGCGCAGACGGGGAACCTGCGCAACTCCGGCTTCGCCCGCCAGCTGCTGGTGGACGCGCGGGCGGACTTCCGGCGGATCGGGCTGGCGCACGGCGAGGCGTGGACGTGTCTGGAGCTGGCGGTGATCGACGCGGGCAACGGCCGGCTGTCACAGGCGCTGGGTCTGTGCGAGGAGGCGGTGCGGCTGTTCATCGCGTACGGGGACCGGCGCGGGGAGGACTGGGCGCGGTTCCTGCGGTGCACGATGCTGCCGTACGCGGTGCCGGCGGCGCCGGAGGAGGCGCGGGCGGAGCTGGGGCGCCTGGCGCAGGCGCCGCATCCGGCGCGGGACGGCCGGCTGGAGGACTGCCTGGAGACCTACGGGGTGGTCCTGGGCCGGGGGGTGGATCCGGCGGAGGGCTGGCAGGCGTGGCGGCTCGGCCTGGTCCCGAACCTGCACTCGCGGGAGGTCATGGGGGTCCCGCGGGCCTGACGCGCTCGCGTCCCGACGGGCCGCCGTCCCCGCCGGGGGGAGCCGGCGGCGACCGGAGGGTCGGGAGCGGCGGCCCGGGCGCGGCCGGGTCCTCGGGGGGCGCCGCCGCCCCGCCGGTTTCCCGGGCGGGTGACGGCGGACGCACGACGGTTCCGCCCGGCCCTACGGGGCCCGCGTGCCGTCCGTGCCGGAGGCGGCCGGGGCGGCCGGGGCGGCCGGGGCGGCCGGCTCCGGGGCTTCCTCGAAGTTCACCCGGCCCATGTGCCGGTTCATGGACTTCATCAGGGCCCACACGCCGACGGCGAGGGCCGCGAACACGATGAAGCCGAGGAGGCCGGGCGTCACCTTGTTCTTGTCGAAGGTGTCACCCGCCAGCGGAAGGAGCTGGGTCAGTGCTGCCTGCGTAGCGCTCATAGCTACGCATTCTCCCGGATGCCCGCGAAGAGGTCGGACTCGGGGAGGGAAGTGTCGACGAGCGACTTCGCAAGCTCGTACTCCTCGGTGGGCCAGACCTCCTTCTGGATGTCCATCGGGACGCGGAACCAACCGCCGTCCGGGTCGATCTGGGTGGCGTGCGCGATGAGCGCCTTGTCACGGATCTCGAAGAAGTCGGCGCAGGGCACGTGGGTGGTCAGGGTCCGCTCCTTGCGCTCGAACTCCTTCCACCGCTCCAGCCACTCCCCGTAGGGGGACTCCAGGCCGCGCGCGAGCAGCGCCTCGTGGAGGGCGATGGTGCGCGGCTTGTTGAAGCCCTGGTTGTAGTAGAGCTTCTGCGGCTGGTAGGCCTGGCCGTACTCGTTCTCCGGGTACTTCTCGGTGTCGGCCGCGCTCTCGAAGGCCAGCATGGAGATCGTGTGGGTCATGATGTGGTCGGGGTGCGGGTAGCCCCCGTTCTCGTCGTAGGTCGTGATGACCTGCGGCTTGAAGGCGCGGATCTTCTTCACCAGCTCGCCGGCGGCCTCGTGGACGTCCGCGAGCGCGAAGCAGCCCTCGGGCAGCGGGGGCAGCGGGTCGCCCTCGGGCAGGCCGGAGTCCACGTAGCCGAGCCATTCCTGCTCGATGCCGAGGATGTCGCGCGCCTCGTCCATTTCCTTGGCGCGGACCTCGTGGATGTTCTCCTCGATGTACTTGTCGCCCTGGAGCTTGGGGTTCAGGACCGAGCCGCGCTCGCCACCGGTGCAGGTGACGACCAGCACGGGAATCCCCTCGGACACGTACTTGGCCATGGTGGCCGCGCCCTTGCTCGACTCGTCGTCGGGGTGGGCGTGGACGGCCATCAGTCGAAGCTGCTCGGTCAAAACAGGATCCTCTGCGATTCGGCGCGACACTCAGCTCCTATAGTGACCGAACCGGGGGGCGGAAAATTCCAGGGGTGACCCAGCCGTCCCCGGCGAGAGGAACGATCATGAGCGCGGTGCGCGAGGGACTGCCCGAGGGCCGGTACGGCCGGTCGGCGGACGAGCGTGCGGACCGGAAGCTCAAGATCATCGGATCGCTGCTGGGTGCGGCGATGCTGGGCGTGATCGGCTGGATCGGCTGGGACTACGTCGCGGGACAGAGCGTGAGCGCCGAAGTGATTAAATTCCAGGTGATTTCGGACACCGAGGTGAAGGTGCACCTGGAGGTCCGCAAGGAAGCCTCGGTCACCGGGGTCTGCTCCCTGAGCTCCCAGGACGAGGCGCACGCCGAGGTGGGGCGCGCGGACTTCACCTTCGCTCAGGACCGGTCGCGGGTGGACGAGATCGTCACCCTGAAGACCACGAGCCGGGCGACGATGATCGAGCTGGTCGGCTGCCAGCCGGCGCCTTCCGCCCACTGAGGTCCGTAACGGTCCGTAGTGGTCCGTAGAGGTCCGAAAGAGGATTGAAGTCGCGTCCCACGAGGCAATGAGCCTCTGGGGTCCTCCCCCTTTTCTTCCCGAATTGTTAGGCTCGTGGTTTCGTCCGCCGCTGGCGGCCAGTAGTCCCCTGTACCGACGAGGAGCACCCGTGACCCAGACGAGCGAAAGCGTCACCTGGCTGACCCAGGCGGCGTACGACCAGCTGAAGGCGGAGCTGGACTACCTCTCTGGTCCCGCCCGCACAGAGATCGCCACGAAGATCGCAGCCGCCCGCGAGGAGGGCGACCTGCGCGAGAACGGTGGTTACCACGCGGCGAAGGAGGAGCAGGGCAAGCAGGAGCTCCGGGTCCGCCAGCTCACGCAGCTCCTGGAGAACGCCAAGGTCGGCACTGCGCCCGCGTCGGACGGCGTGGTGGCCCCCGGCACGCTCGTCAAGATCGCCTTCGACGGCGACGAGGACGACACCATGGAGTTCCTGCTCGCCTCGCGCGAGTACGCGTCCTCGGACTTCCAGACGTACTCCCCCCAGTCCCCGCTGGGCAGCGGCGTACTGGGCAAGGCGATCGGCGAGAACGCCGAATACGAACTGCCGAACGGCAAGAAGGCCTCGGTCAAGATCCTGGACGTCAAGCCCTTCACCGGCTGATCACCCTAGGTCACCGATTTCTTCCTGATCGACGACGCGCGATGCCCGGCCGGACCCTTCCGGCCGGGCATCGCGCGTTGTTGTCGGTACGGGCGCCCGGCGTGCCCGGCGTCCGGCGTCCGTACGGGTCCTACGCGGTCGCCGAGCGGTACTTGCGCACCGACAGGGACCGGAAGACCACGACGATCAGCACCGACCAGAGGATGGACGCCGTGATCGGGTGCTGCATCGGCCAGGCGTCCGGGACCGGATAGCCCTCCGGAAGGTTCCCGAAGAGCTCGCGGGCCGCCTGCACGGTGGCGCTGAACGGGTTCCACTCCGCGATGGTGCGCAGGAACGGCGGCATGTTCTCGGCCGGAACGAAGGCGTTCGAGATGAACGTCAAGGGGAAGAGCCAGATCAGCCCGCCCGACGTGGCCGCCTCGGGGGTGCGCACCGACAGACCGATCAGGGCGCCGATCCAGGAGAAGGCGTAGCCGAGCAGGAGCAGCAGGCCGAAGCCGGCGAGGACCTCGCCGAGGCTGGTGTGGGTGCGCCAGCCGACGAGGAGGGCCACGATCGCCAGGATGATCAGGGTGAACGTGGTCTGGACGAGGTCTGCGAGGGTGCGGCCGGTGAGGACCGCGCCGCGCGCCATGGGCAGCGAGCGGAAGCGGTCGATCAGGCCCTTGTGCATGTCGTCCGCGATGCCCGCGCCCGCGCCGGCGGTGGCGAAGGTGACGGTCTGGGCGAAGATGCCCGCCATCAGGAACTCGCGGTAGGCGGCGGGTGAGGTGCTGCCGCCGACGCTGATCGAGCCGCCGAAGACGTAGCTGAACAGGACGACGAACATCACCGGCTGGATCACGCCGAAGATAATCATCTCGGGGATCCGGGACATCCGGATCAGGTTGCGCTTGGCGATCACGAGGGAGTCGTTCACGCTCTGGACGACGCCGCCGCGCGGACGGGGCGCCGCGAGTTCGCGGTGCGGGGAAGCGCCCGGGGTCGGGGAGGTGAGGGTCACTTCGCCGCCTCCTTGCGGGCCGCCTTGCGGCCCTTGGTACCGGGACCGGCCGGCGCGGCGCCGCTCTCGTCGCCGTTCTCCTCGGCGTCCCGTTCGGCGGCGTGCCCGGTCAGGGAGATGAACACGTCGTCGAGGGTGGGGCGGCGCAGGCCTATGTCGTCGATCTCGATGCCCCGGCCGTCGAGTTCGCGGATGACCTCGGCGAGCAGCTTGGCGCCGCCGGACACGGGCACGGTCAGCTTGCGGGTGTGCTCCTCGACCGTGGTCTCGCCCTTGCCGAAGCCGGCGAGCACTTCGCGCGCGGTGGCGATGTGCTGCCGCTCGTGGACGACGACCTCCACTCGCTCGCCGCCGGTACGGGCCTTGAGCTGGTCGGAGGTGCCGCGGGCGATGACCTTGCCGTGGTCGACCACGCAGATGTCGTGCGCGAGGTGGTCGGCCTCCTCCAGGTACTGGGTGGTGAGGAGCAGGGTGGTGCCGCCGGCGACCAGTTCCTGGATGATGCCCCACAGCTGCTGGCGGTTCCGGGGGTCGAGCCCGGTGGTCGGCTCGTCCATGAACATCACGGGCGGGCTGACGACGAGGGCGGCCGCGAGGTCCAGGCGCCTGCGCATGCCGCCGGAGTACGTCTTGGCCGTGCGGTCCGCGGCGTCGGAGAGGTTGAAGCGTTCGAGGAGTTCGGTGGCCCGGGCTTTGGCCGCCCTGGCCTTCATCTGGTAGAGCTGGCCGACCATCTGGAGGTTCTCGCGGCCGGTCAGGTACTCGTCGACGGCCGCGAACTGGCCGGAGAGGCCGATGGCGCGGCGGACTTCGTTGGGGTGGCTGAGCACGTCCATGCCGGCGACGACGGCCTTGCCGCTGTCGGGCCGCAGGAGGGTGGTCAGGACGCGTACGGTCGTGGTCTTGCCCGCACCGTTCGGGCCGAGCAGACCCAGGACGGTGCCTTCGGGAACGTCGAGGTCCACGCCGTCGAGAGCCCGTACATCGCCGAAGGTCTTGACCAGACCTTCGGCGTAGATAGCGCCTGGCATAGGGATTCTCCCAGTGGATCGGGCCAGTAGAATCAGGATATTCAGGGCATTTCTACGCAAATCCTATGAGTGCCGAGCAGGTCCTGCTCGGCCGAACGGGGGATGTCCGGGCGGTCGGATACGGCAGGGCGCGCGGCAAAGGCACGACCGCGGACGGCCGCAGCACGACCGCGGACGGCCAGGGATGCCTCCCTAGCTCATCACCTTGTATCCCGCGGCGTGCAGGGAACGCGCGACTTCGGCGCAGTGCTCCGGGCCCTTCGTCTCCAGCTGCAGCTCCACCTCCACCTCCGTGAGCCCCAGCCGCGGGTCCGTCCGCACGTGGCTCACGTCCAACACGTTCGCATCCACCACTGACAACACCGCCAGGAGCCCGGCCAGGGCGCCCGGCCGGTCGGCCACGCGCAACCGCAGGGAGAGGTAGCGGCCCGCCGCCGCCATGCCGTGCCGCAGGATCCGCTGGAGCAGCAGGGGATCGACGTTGCCGCCGGACAGGACGGCCACCACCGGGCCGCCGCCGTACAGTTCGGGCTCGCTGAGCAGGGCCGCGACCGTGCTGCACCCGGCCGGTTCGACCACCAGCTTGGCCCGCTCCAGGCAGAGCAGCAGGGCGCTGGAGAGGGCGTCCTCGGAGACCGTGCGCACGTCGTCGACGAGCTCGCCGATGATGTGGAAGGGGATGTCTCCGGGGCGGCCGACCTTGATCCCGTCGGCCATCGTGTTCGGCTCGTCGATCGAGATCGGATGTCCGGCCTTGAGCGAGGGCGGGTAGGCGGCCGCGCCCGCCGCCTGCACCCCGATGACCCGCACGTCCGGCCGCAGTGCCTTCACGGCGACCGCGACACCGGCCGCGAGTCCGCCGCCGCCGATCCCGACGAGGATGGTCCGCACCTCCGGGCACTGCTCCAGGATCTCCAGGCCGACCGTGCCCTGGCCCGCGATGATGTCGCGGTGGTCGAAGGGGTGGATGAACACCGCGCCGGTGCGGTCCGCGTACTCCTGGGCGGCCAGGAAGGTCTCGTCGACGACCTGCCCATGCAGGCGCACGTCGGCGCCGTACTCCTGGGTCGCGGCCACCTTCGGCAGCGGCGCCCCGACCGGCATGAACACGGTCGAGCGGACCCCGAGGAGGGAGGAGGCCAGCGCCACGCCCTGCGCGTGGTTGCCCGCGCTCGCGGCGACGACACCGGCGGCCCGCTGCTCCGGGCGCAGGCCGGCGATGCGCACGTAGGCGCCGCGGAGCTTGAAGGAGCCGGTGCGCTGGAGGTTCTCGCACTTGAGGTGGACCGGGGAGCCGGTGAGTGCGGAGAGGTGCCGGCTGCCCTCCATGGCGGTGACCCGCGAGACGCCGGACAGCATCTTCTGGGCCCCCCGGACGTCGTCGAGGATGACCTGGGGGACGGGCTGGGGCACGCGGTAGTTCATGCCGCCAGTCTCGCAGGGCGCACGGGAGGGGCGATATCTCGCCATCCGGGACACCTGCGGGGCGGGAGCCCGAACCGGCCGTACCAGTTCTCGTACGAGGCGTACGAGCCGCCGCACGGCCGCGTACTCTGTCCCCCATCCTTGTCGGACCCACGCGAAGAGAGCCCACGGCCATGCCTTCCACCCCGGCCAATTCCGATCTGCCCGCGGCGCCGGACGCGCCCGCCGGAGCCGGTCTCCTCGACGCGCTCCAGCACCAGGTGGCGGTCTTCGCCCGCCGTGCCGAGCAGACCCGTCTGGGCGGTGTGGGCCAGGCCCGCAACTCGATGGACCGCGCCGCCTACCTGCTGCTGAACCGGCTCGACCTGGAGGGCCCGATGGGCGTGAAGGCGCTCGCCGGCGGTATGGGGATCGACTCCTCCACGGTGACCCGACAGGTCGCGCCGCTGGTCGACAGCGGTCTGGTCAAGCGGACCTCGCACCCCGAGGACGGGCGGGCCGTGGTGCTCGCGCTGTCCCCGCGGGGGCTGGCCCGGTTGGAGGAGGTCCGCTCCTCGCGGCGCGAGCTGATGGCGCGGGTGACGGAGGGCTGGAGCGAGGGCGAGCGGGAGTCCTTCACCGGTCTGCTGACGCGCTTCAACCTGTCGCTGTCGGAACTGATGGCGGCCGTGGCCGAAGCCGGTCCCGCCTCCTGAGCGGAGTCGGTCCGGCCTCTTGACCTGAGCGGCCCCGCTGCCCGCACTATGTGGACTATGCGGGCGGTTGATCAACAGGCGGGCTCCTACGCGGAGTTCGAGGCCTTCGTCGCGGGTGCGGCCGGGCGTCTCCTGCATGTCGCGGTCCTGCTGACCGGTGAACCGGAGTCGGCCCGGCGGCTGTTGGCGGGCGCGCTGGCCCGCACGTATGCGAACTGGCGGCGCCTGCGCGGGGACGACCCGTACGACTTCACCCGCCAGGACCTGTGCACGGCCTTCGCCCGGACCGGCTGGCGCCATCACGGTGGCGCAGGGGCCGGGGTGCTGGCGGTGCTGAGCCCACCGGAGCGGCTCGTACTCGTCCTGCGGCTCTACGAAGGGGTCGCGGAGGAGGTCACGGCGGCGCAGCTCGGGATGCCGGTGGAGCGGGTACGGGTGCTGTGCAACCGGGCCGTGGACGCGCTGAGGAACCGGGAGGCGGCGTGAGCGGACTCCCGGACCGGAAGGAAGCCCAGGTCAAAAGGCTCCTGGAGGGCCCGTACCCGCCGGTGCCGGCGGGGCTCGCGGCGGGTGCCGCGGCCCGGGGCGACCGGCTGCTGCGCCGGCGGCGGGCGCTGCGGCGGTTCGGCTGGGCCGTGCTCTTCGCTGCCGCGGTGGCCTTCGTGGTGTGGGCCTCCCTGACCCGCCCCTGGCTCACCCCGCCGAGCGGAGTCTCCCCACCCCTCCAAGGCTGGTAACCCCACCCCACCCGGCGGCGCCGAGCGATTCCGGCTCCGCCGAGCCCACCCCAGCCCCACCGGCCCCTTCCCTGCTCCGCCGAGCCCACCCCAGCCTCGCCGGCGTTTGAGGCGCGGGGTCTGGGGCGGAGCCCCAGGAACCCGGCTCCGCCGGGCACCGGGCTCCGCCCGGACCCGCGCCTCAAACGCCGGCGAGGCTGGACCTGGCCCGTCAGGAGCCGGGAGGGGGCGCCGGGCCCCGGTGGGGCCCGGCGGGGGGGCAGGACTAGCCCAGGGCCTGGGTCAGGTCCGCCACGAGGTCATCGGCGTTCTCGATGCCGACCGACAGGCGGATCAGGTCCGCCGGGACCTCCAGGGCCGAGCCGGCCACCGACGCGTGCGTCATGCGGCCCGGGTGCTCGATCAGGGACTCGACGCCGCCCAGGGACTCGGCCAGGGTGAAGATCTTGGTGCGGCCGCAGACCGCGACCGCCTCTTCCTCGCCACCGGCGACCTGGAAGGAGATCATGCCGCCGAAGTTGCGCATCTGCTTGGCCGCGACCTCGTGACCCGGGTGCTCGGGCAGGCCCGGGTAGAGGACCTTGGTGACCTTCGGGTGGCGCTTGAGCAGCTCGACGATCTTGCCCGCGTTCTCCGCGTGCCGATCCATGCGCACGGCCAGGGTCTTGATGCCCCGCAGCACGACCCAGGAGTCGAACGGCCCGGCCACCGCGCCCATCGCGTTCTGGTGGTAGGCCAGCTCCTCGCCCAGCGCCGCGTCCGCGGCGACCAGCGCGCCGCCGACCACGTCGGAGTGCCCGCCCATGTACTTGGTCAGCGAGTGCACGACGACGTCCGCGCCCAGCGCCAGGGGCTGCTGGAGGTACGGCGAGGCGAAGGTGTTGTCCACGACCAGCTTGGCGCCGGCCGAGCGCGCGATGTCGGCGACCACGGCGATGTCGGTGATGCCGAGCAGCGGGTTGGAGGGGGTCTCGACCCAGATGACCTTCGTCTTCGGGGTGAGGGCCGCCCGTACCGACTCGGGGTCGGAGGTGTCGGCCACCGACCACTCCACGCCCCAGCGGGAGACGACCTTCGCGAAGAGGCGGAACGTTCCACCGTACGCGTCGTTCGGGATGACCACGTGGTCGCCCGGGGCGAGCAGCGTACGCAGCAGGCAGTCCTCGGCGGCGAGTCCGGACGCGAAGGCGAGACCGCGGCGGCCGCCCTCCAGGGCCGCGAGGTTCTCCTCCAGCGCGGTCCGGGTCGGGTTGGCGCTGCGGCTGTACTCGTAGCCGCCGCGGAGCCCTCCGACGCCGTCCTGCTTGTAGGTGGAAACCTGGTAGATCGGGGGCACGACCGCGCCGGTCAGCGGGTCCGCCGTATTGCCCGCGTGGATCGCGCGGGTCTCGAAGCTCTGGTGCTCGTGGCTGTCGTCGCTCATGGTCCGATGCTATGCCCGCCCGGTACCGGGCCCCCTATTGGCCTGCTCCCCCCTCGGTCTGGTTCGCTGGAAGCATGGAGATTTTGTGGGTGGTGTTCGGGATGCTCTTGATCATGCTCGTGCTCAGTCCGTACATACGGCGCCGGCGCGGTGCCATTCGCCTGGTCTCGCCGACCAGCCCCGACGCCGCCGACCCGGCGAACTACGGATTCGACCGGGAGGAAGAGCTGGACGTCCGCCTCCCCGGGCCCGACCAGGACCTGATGGCCGCCCTCGACAACGTGCGCCGCACCGGCGGATGGCAGGCGGCCTCGCAGCTGCTCGCCGGGACCCCGCGGGAGGGCGAGCGGCGCTGGCAGCGCGTGCAGGCCCTCGGCGGGGCCGCGGCCCTGGAACTGATGGCGCAGCCCGGGACGGGCGCACAGTGGCTGAAGGCGTGGCGGCTGGAGGCCGATGAGGACCCGGGCGGCGCGCAGGTGCACGCGGAACTGCTGGTGCAGCAGGCGTGGCGGCACTCGGGCGGGGTCGGCTCGGAGGACCACCGGATCATCCTGGAGGAGGCCCGGGAAGCGTGCCGCAAGGCCGCGCTGCTGGCCCCTGAGGACCCGGTCCCGTACATCACGGAGCTGGCGATCGCGCGCGGACTTGCGTACCCGGAGGCGGAGTTCGACGAGCTGTGGGCGAAGGTCATGGACCGGGCCCCGGGCCACATGGGCGCCCATCTCGCGGCGCTGCACTACTGGGGTGCGCAGTGGCACGGCTCGCGGGAGCAGGCCGACGCCTTCGCGCACGCGGCCGCGGCGCGGGCCCCGCAGGGATCGCTGCTGGCGGCCCTGCCGCTGTTCGCGCTGCACGAGAACCAGCCGGACATCGTGCTGAGCCCGAGCTTCTTCCGGGGCGCGGTCGTCACGCGGGCGGTGGAGGGCGCGCTGTACGCGGTGCACACGGCGCGGCAGGACGACCCGATGGTGGCGCACGTGCGGCACATGCTGCTGATGTTCCTGGTCTGCATGGAGCGGTGGGCGGAGGCCATGCAGCAGGTGCGGCACGTGGACGGTTACGTGGGCGCGCTGCCGTGGACGCAGGCGCCGAACCCGGCCGCCGCGTACGCGGTGCACCGGGCGTTGGCGGTGGCGGGGTACGAGGCCAACGGCGGGTCGCCGGCGACGCTGGCGCAGTAGCGTACGGGTGGGTCGCGGAGTGCCCCGCCGCGGCCCCCGCCCCACGGGATGGACCGAAGCTTCGGCCAATAAAGTTGCCGTAAGTAATCACAGGCCGCATGATGCGGCGGTGGCGGCCTTCTGCCCTGCCACCTGTGCCACCTGCTTCAGCACCATCTTCATCCCGTGGGGGGATCTGTCCATATGGGCGCTTCACTGCGCGCCTTGCGCGCTCTCGTCCTGCTCGCAGGCTTCTACCTGCTCGGCGTGTTCCTGTTGGCCGCCCTCGGCGGCATCGACTACGCCGTCGTCACCACGCTGCACGGCCCGATCGTGTTCAAGCTGCTGCTGGTCTCCGTCGTCCTCGCCGTCCCGATCGTGCGCGGCCTGTTCATGCTGCGCACCCCGAAGGACGAGCCCCTGGCCGGCATCACGGTCAGCGAGGCGCAGGAGCCCGAACTGTGGGCGGTCGTACGCGACATCGCGCAGCAGGTCGGCACCCGCGCTCCCGACGAGATCGTGCTGATCGACGAGGTGAACGCGGCCGTCGAGGAGGACGCCAAGCTGCTGGGCCTGCGGCCCGGCACCCGCCGCCTCTACGTCGGCCTGCCGTTGATGACGGGCCTGGACGAGATGCAGCTGCGCGCGGTGCTCGCCCACGAGATGGGCCACTACGCCAACTTCGACACGCGCCTGACCCCGCTGATCGCCCGTGGCCGCGGCCAGCTGATCCGCACCATCGGCTACTTCCACGACCGTGCCGACAAGAAGGTGGCCAAGGAGCGCGCCAAGCAGGAGCGCAAGGACGAGAAGCGGATCGCCAAGGGCAAGAAGGCCAAGGGCGTCGACACCACGGGCGAGGGTGCGATGTACCGCGCCATGGCCAAGATCTACATCGCGTACGGCAACTTCTACATGCGCGCCACCCTTTCCACCTCCCGCCGCCAGGAACTCGCCGCCGACCTCGCCTCGGTCCGGGTCGCCGGCCGCGACTCCGCCGCGTCCGCGCTCCGCGAGCTGAACGCCCTCGGCTCGGCGCACAACTTCTACATGGGCTCCTACGCCACCCTCGGCGTCAATGCCGGCCTGCTGCCCCAGCCGGGCGAGGTCTTCGGCGGCCTGCGCCGGCTCCTGGCGGCGCGCTCGGCCGACCTGGACGAGCTGCGCGAGGAACTGTCGACCGAGCCCGCCTCCCCCTACGACTCCCACCCCGCGCTCGCCGAGCGCGTGGCCCGCATCGAGGCCCTGCCCGACGACGGCCGCGGCGGTCAGGCCACCCGGCCGGCCCTGGAGCTGCTGGCCGACGCCGACGCGGCGCTGGCCGCGCTGGAGCCGGCCGTCCTCAGCCCGGAGGCGCTCGCGCTCAAGCGGGTCGACTGGGCGGACCTCGTCCACGAGTCCATGACCAAGTACGTCGGTGAGGGCGCGGAGGACATCCGCGAGGCCTTCGCCGCCGAGGGCGCCGGCCCCGGGCTCGATGCCGTGCTCGACGCGTTCGACGCCGACCCGGCGGTGCGCTGGCGCATCGCCGACCGGTTCCCGAAGTCCGAGGAGGCGCAGGCCGCCACCGGCCGCACGGCCCGCGAGTTCGCCCGCCCGGTGGTCCGGCGCACGCTGAACCAGCTGGTCACCGTCGAGCTGACGGCGCGCGGCGCCGCCCGCTGGCAGCTGTCCTGGTCCGAGTCGGCCTCGCTGAGCTACCCGGCCGACGGCTTCCAGGACCGCCTGGGCGCCGCCCTGGACGCGGCCGTCGCCGACCTGCCCGACACCGAACCCCTGCGAAAGCTGGTGCTTGCCCCGTGATCGGCCTCTACATCCTGGGCGCCGTGCTGCTGTTCGGCGCGTTCAAGGTCCTGCGCGGCGTCTACTTCATCCGCAAGGCGAAGCGGCTGGAGGCCGAGATCGCCGTCATCGAGGGCCGGACCGAGGCCACGAACGCCGAAACGTCCTCCATCAAGGCGAAGCGGAAGGCCGAGCAGGCCGCAGCGGTCGTCGCGCTGGGCTTCGTGCCGGAGGACGAGCTCGACACGGACAACGCGTGGCCCGTGTCGCCCGAGGAGACCGCCGCCGTCGCGGCGGTCAAGGGCGGCGACTGGGAAGCGGCCGCGGCCTATCTGGAGGCGGCCGGGCAGGACTGGGAGGAGCGCTGGCAGCGCATGCGCCCCCTGTCCGAGCTGGCTGCCGAGGACGACGCCTGGCTGCTGGCCTGGCGCGCGGCCAGGCCGTCGGACCCGTCCGCAGCGCTGGTGAACGCGGACACGGGCGTCCTTGTCGCGTGGAACGTGCGGGGCTCGGCGCGGGCCAGCCACACCACCCAGGAGCAGTTCCGGATCTTCCGCGAGCTGCTGCTCAAGGCGCAGGAGCAGGCGCGGGAGGCCCAGCGGCTGGCGGACCCCGCGGACCCGGTTCCGTACATGGTGGAGCAGTCCATCAGCCAGGGCCTGGGCTACTCGCACGAGGAGTACCAGCAGCTGTGGTCGCAGATCATCAAGCGCGACCCGAAGAACCTGTCGGCCCACACGAACGCCATGCAGTACTGGAGCCAGAAGTGGCGCGGCTCGCACGAGCGGGCGCTCGCCTTCGCCCGCGAGTGCGCCGCCGGGGCCGAGCCGGGTGAGCTGCTGTCCGTGCTGCCGCTCATCGCCTTCGTCGAGCAGGAGCTGCACGAGTCGGACCTCAAGCCGGAGACCTTCTTCAAGGAGCCCGAGGTCCTCGCGGCGGTCGATGCGGCCCTCGTCGACCTGGCGGCGGCCGATCCGAACGACCGGCGGTCGATCCGGCTGCGCCACCCGCTCGCGTGGTTCCTGTTCTGGCAGGACCGGGACGCGGAGGCGGTCGAGCAGTTCCGCCACATCGACGGACACATCGGGGCGATGCCCTGGCGCTACTGGCCGAAGTCCCGCTACGTGCACGCCCGGGACTGGGCGGTGCGCGTGGTCACGCCGGGTCTGGAGCCGTAACGGCGGGCGGAGGGCGGGTCGGGGAATCCCGGCCCGCCCTCCGCACGTTGTCACTCCCACAAGGAGGGAATCCATGTTCTCGTACCGCCGTACGCCCGAGCTCCCCACCCGCGAGGAGGCCCTGACGGGCCGCGCGGAGCCGCTGTTCGCCGTGCCCGACCGGCACACCGTGCTGGGCAACCCGCTGTCCGGCCCCTACCCCGCGCACCTGGAAGTCGCCGACTTCGGTCTGGGCTGTTTCTGGGGTGCGGAGCGCAAGTTCTGGCAGACCCCCGGGGTGTGGACCACGCTGGCCGGCTACCAGGGCGGCTTCACCGAGAATCCGACCTACGAGGAGGTCTGCTCGGGTCTGACCGGCCACACCGAGGTGGTCCGCGTGGTCTTCGACCCGTCGCAGGTCTCCTACGCGGCGCTACTGAAGCTGTTCTGGGAGTCCCACGACCCCACCCAGGGCTTCCGCCAGGGCAACGACGTCGGCACCCAGTACCGCTCGGCGGTCTACACCCACTCCCCCGACCAGCAGGCGACGGCGGAGGCCTCCCGCACGGCCTACCAGCAGGTCCTGGCCTCCTCGGGCTACGGACCGATCACCACGGCGGTGCTGCCGGCGGCGGAGCGCCCCTTCTGGCCCGCGGAAGCACACCACCAGCAGTACCTGGACAAGAACCCGGGCGGCTACTGCGGCATCGGCGGCACGGGCGTGTCCTGCCCGATCGGTGTGGCGAAGGCCCCCGGGGCGTGAGCGCCCCCGTCGACCCCGCGCACGCTGGGTTGACCCGTGTGTGGCAGCGGCACAGGCCGCCCGGCCCGCTGCTGCCGCACGAGCTGAAGACCGTGTACGCCGACCGGTGGGTGCGTTTCCACAGCCTGCCGGAGTCAAAGCGCTACCCGGACGGCGAGGCGGAGTACGCGGTGCTCCTGGACCGGTACAACACGGTTCTGGACGAGCTCTTCGCGGGCGGCGAAGCGTACGTGGTAACCACGGACTGGGCCGACCCGTCCGAGCCGACGGCCCACTCGGCACGCCGCGCTGCCCTCCACCCGGAGGGCACGCTGTGGACGACCCTGGACGACGCCGACGACCCGGATCCGGCCTTCCACACGCGCTGGTACTTCTACGCCGACCGTCGCCGCTGGCGGCGCGGCTGCCTCGACCCGCTTCTGCGCGCCGTCGCGGACGACACGCTGCCCGGCATCTTCGTGACGGACCCGGACCTCACCCGCATCCACCACCCGTACGACGGCGGCGCCGATGTCGTCCTCGCCACGCGGCAGGAGCGGGACCTGATGCGCGGGCGGCACTCCGACTGGCTGTCCGCGCACCCCAAGGGGTACTGAGGCCGCGCGGAACGGGTGACTCCAGCCGGCCGCCGGCCGCCCCGCCCGCCGCGTCCCGTCCCGGGGTCAGATCGTCGACGCGTCGATCACGAAGCGGTAGCGCACGTCGCTCGCCAGCACCCGCTCGTACGCCTCGTTGATCTGCCCGGCGGCGATCAGCTCGATCTCCGCGCCCAGTCCGTGCTCGGCGCAGAAGTCCAGCATCTCCTGGGTCTCGGCGATCCCGCCGATCATCGATCCGGCGAGGGTCTTGCGGCCGGCGATGACGGAGAAGAGGTTGAGCGCCACGGGCTCCTCCGGAGCGCCGACGTTCACCAGCGCGCCGTCGACCTTCAGCAGGCCCAGGTAGGCGTCCAGGCCGAGCGGCGCGGAGACGGTGGACAGGATCAGGTCGAAGCGGCCGGCCAGTTCCTCGAAGGTGGCCTCGTCGCCGGTGGCGTAGAAGTGGGAGGCGCCCAGCTTCAGGCCGTCCTCCTTCTTGCGCAGGGTCTGCGACAGGACGGTGACCTCCGCGCCGAGCGCGTGCGCGATCTTCACGCCGATGTGGCCGAGGCCGCCGAGGCCGACGACCGCGACCTGCTTGCCGGGTCCCGCCTGCCAGTGCTTGAGCGGGGAGTAGAGGGTGATGCCGGCGCAGAGCAGCGGGGCGGCGACGTCGAGGGCGAGACCGTCGGGGATGCGGACGGTGTACTTCTCGTCGACGACGAGGTGGGTGGAGTAGCCGCCGTACGTGGGCTCGCCGCTCCGGTCGAGGGCGTTGTAGGTGCCGGTCATGCCCTCGGCGCAGTACTGCTCCTGGCCGCGCAGGCAGTACGCGCAGGTGCGGCAGGAGTCGACGAAGCAGCCGACGCCCACCCGGTCCCCGACGGAGAACCGGGTGACGGCCGCACCGACTTCGGAGACGACACCGGCGATCTCGTGGCCGGGGACCATCGGGTAGATGCCCTCGCCCCAGCCGTCGCGCACCTGGTGGATGTCGGAGTGGCAGATGCCGGAGTACTTGATGTCGATGAGGACGTCGTGCTCGCCGACGGGACGGCGCGTGATGGTGGTGCGCTCCAGCGGGGCCTTGGCGGCGGGGGCGGCGTACGCGGCGACCTGCGTGCCCTGCGTGGCCTGGGTGGCCTGCGTGCCCTGGGTGGCGTGGGTGACGGACATGGGGGTGCTCCTCGAACGGGGTCGTGCCTCTGCGGTAACCCCCACGCTGCCGGTCCGTGCGACGGACAGCCATCCCCCTGTCCTGCCTACGACCGGCGAACCTACCCCTGGCGGGGTCAGGCTCACGGCTGCCCCCCGGCGCACCGCCCGGGGATACTTGCGGAATGGACCAGCTTGATCAGCGAGCCTGCCTCGGCGAGTTCCTCCGCTCCCGCCGTGCGCGGCTGCGCCCCGAGGACGTGGGCCTGCCCGACCACGGGCGCCGCCGGCGCGTGCCCGGGCTGCGCCGGGAGGAGCTGGCGCAGCTGGCGGGTGTGTCGGTCGCGTACTACACGCGGCTGGAACAGCGCGACGGGCACAACGTGTCGGTGGAGGTCCTGGACGCGCTCGCGCGGGCCCTGCGCCTCGACGGGAGCGAGCGGGCCCACCTGATGGACCTGGCGCGGCCGAAGGCGCACCGGCGCCGCCACAGCCGGCGCCCGCAGCAAGTGCGGCCGGAGCTGCGCACGCTGATGGACGCGATGTGCGGCGTACCGGCGTACCTGGTGGGGCACCGGCAGGACGTCATCGGCTGGAACCGGCTGGCCGCCGCGGTCTTCGGGGACTTCGGGGCGCTGCCCGCCGCCGAGCGCAACCTCGTGCGGCTGGTGTTCCTGGACCCGGCGACGGCGGAGCTGTACGGGGAGTGGGAGTGCCGGGCGTGCGAGGTGGTGAGCAACCTGCGGATGTACGCCGGCCAGAACCCGGACGACGAGCAGCTGTCGGCGCTGGTCGGGGAGCTGTCGGTGAAGAACGAGGAGTTTCGGCGGCTGTGGGCGGCGCACACGGTGGCGGGCAAGACGCACGGGGAGAAGGTGCTGCGGCACCCGCTCGTGGGTGAGCTGCGGCTGTCCTTCGAGACGCTGAGGCTCCCGGACGACCCGGCGCAGTCGCTGGTCACCTTCCACGCGGCCCCCGGCTCCCCGTCGGCGGACGCCCTGCGCCTGCTGGCGTCGTGGTCGGCCCCGTCGACCGCGCCGCCGGCCGCGCAGGCGCCCGGACAGGCCCCCGGGCAGGCGCCCGCGCGCTCGGCGTAACCACCGGTGGGGCGCTCGCCCGCACGGTGACCGGCGCGGTCGGCGGCGTCCCGGATCCGGCTACAGCTTGATCTGGAAGATGCCCGCCTCCCGCCCCCGCCGGTAGCCGATGGACTCGTTCACCGCCCGCATCTGGGTGTTCGCGTCGGCCACCGTCGTGGCGATGCGGCGCAGCGCCGGGTGACGTGCGGCTGCGTCGGCCGCCATGCGCAGTTTCACGGCGCGGCCGAGGCCGTGGCCGCGGTGGCCGGGGACGACCACCGTGTCGTACTGGAGGGCGCGCGGGCCGGAGGGGTCCGGCAGGACGAGTTCGGTGTACGCCGCCACCTCGCCGGCCCCGGTCACGGCTGCGACCGTGATCAGCTCTCCGCCCCGGTCGATGATCACTTGCTGCACGGCGTGCAGCCGCTGCGCCGTCCAGGCCTGGATCCGCTCGTCCATGTCCCCGCTCGGCGCGTCCTCCATCGCCTCGTGGGCCGCGGCGGCGGCCGGCGCCCAGGCGTCGGGGACCAGGCCGTGCCACGTGACGAGCTCGTATCCGGGGGTAGCCGGGACCTGCGCGGGTCGGTCGGCGGGGAGTTCCTGTTCGTACCAGGTCATGGGCAGGACCTTCGCGAACCCCAGCGACTCCGCGAACGCCTGCCCCGGTCCCCCCAGATCCAGCAGGGTGGCGACCGAGGTCCGGCCGTCCGCGAGCAGTTCCTCGCGGACCCGCTCCCACAGGGCGGTGCCCACGCCCCGGCGCCGCTCCTGCGGCCGTACGGCCAGCACGTCCAGGAACGCGGTGTGCGTGTTGCCCTCGTCCGTGAACAGGACCAGGGCCGCTACGCCCGCGCCCCCGTCCGTCGTCCAGAGCACGGGCCGGCCGCGCGCCGGCCTGACGGACAGCCGCCCGACAACCTCCCTGCGGGACGGTACGGGCAGCTGCGGCAGATCGGCGGCCGCGGCGTCGGTCAGCACCGCCAGCCAGGCGTCGATCGCGTCGTCGGACGGAGGAAGGTCGAGGGAGTGGATCATCATGTCGCCGACACTAGACGCGCCCCGGGGCCGGCGCGGGGCGCTTTTCGGCCACGTCGCCCCGGCCCGGCGCCGCGCACGAAACACGGACGGCGGGGATCCCGTGAGGGGTCCCCGCCGTCCGTGTTTCGTGCGCGTGCTGGAGGTCAGGCGGCCGAGCCGGCCTTCCACTCCGCCCAGCCCATGTTCCAGCCGTTGAGGCCGTTCTCGGGCTTGATGGTCTTGTCCGGGGAGTTGATCACCTCGACCACGTCGCCGATGAGCGAGTTGTCGTAGAACCAGGCGGCGGGCTGGTTCGGGTCACCCGCGCCCTTGACGTCGTTGAGGCCGACGCAGCCGTGGCTGGTGTTCGCGCTGCCGAAGACCGAGTCGGCTCCCCAGTAGTTGCCGTGGAGGAAGGTGCCGGACTGGGACAGGCGCATGGCGTGCGGGACGTCCTTGATGTCGTACTCGCCCTTGCCCTCGCTGTCCTTGAAGCCGACGGTGGAGCCGTCCATCCGGGTCTCCTTGAACTTCTCGGAGATCACCATCTGACCGTTGTAGGTCGGGTTGTCCGGGGAGCCAGCCGAGATCGGGATGGTCTTGATGACCGCGCCGTCCCGGGTGACCGTCATCTTCTTGGTCTTCACGTCGACCTGGGAGGTCTGGCTGCGACCGATCTTGAAGGTGACGGTCTTGTTCTGGACGCCCTGGACGCCGGGAGCGCCCTGGACGCCTTCCAGCGCCAGCTTCATGGTGACGGTGGAGTTCGCCTGCCAGTACTTCTCCGGGCGGAAGTCCAGGCGCTGCGCGCTGAACCAGTGGCCGACGACTTCCTGGCCGCTGCTGGAGCTGACCGAGATCGCCGCCTGGACGGCCTTCTTGTCCTGGATCGGCTTGTTGAAGGTGATCGAGACCGGCATGCCCACGCCGACCGTCTGGCCGTCGTCCGGGATGAACGAGCCGACGAAGCTGTTCTCCGGGGAGATGGTGGTGAAGGAGGCGTTCTCGTGGGCCTCGCGGCCGTCCGCGTCCTTGGCGGTCGCCGCCAGGGCGTACTTGGTGGAGCGCTTCAGCGCGGCGTCGGGCTTCCAGCTCTTGCCGTCGGCCGCGATCTTGCCGGCCACGGCCGTGCCCTCGCTGGTCTTCAGCTCGACCAGGGTGAGGGTGCCGTCGGCGACGGCCACGTTGGCCGCGTCGTTGAGGCCGACGTTCGTGGCCCCGTCCTTCGGCGTGATGGTTATCTTGGCCTTGGAGGTGTCCTTGGCGGCCGCCGCGTCGACATCCGCGGCCTTGCTCGCCTCGGAGCCCTTCGGCTTCGCGTCGTCTCCGCCGCCGCACGCCGTGAGCATCAGTACCCCACCGAGCACGGCGGATATGGCCACCAGGGACCTGTTCCGCCGCATACTGTCCGTCCTCACACGCCACTCCATCGTTGCCGGATCCCCCGGAGGCTGGCCGTCCCCGGGGTGGGCCGGGCAGGGGGTGCACCCCCTGCCTGGTCATGACAACGCGTTAACGGCGCCGGCCGGTTCCACATTCCGTTGGGATGTGGTCCACCACACGGTCAGGCGTTGTCGGGTTCCTCGTCGAAGTCCCCATCTTCCTCGTCCAGGTCCCACTCCATGGACTCGGGGTCGTATTCGACGGGCTCACTGCTCCAAGAGGCCTGGGCGAGCTCCACCCCGGGGATGTCCACGACCAGGTCAGTGGGGTCGACGAGGTAGGCGAGGGCCTCCGACTCGTCCTCGCGGACGGCGGACTCGGCGTGGCCGCGCTCCTCGTCCGGCATGAACTCGTCGGCCTTGATGTGCGCGAGCGCGGCTCCCGTGAGTGCCTGGACGTCGGGCACCTCAAGCACCAAATCAACCCGAAGTCGTACGTAACGTGATGTCTCAGAAGAGTTCATACGACGGAGAGTAAGCCCGCGGAAGCCCCGACTTTCCCACGACCCGCCCCTTTCCGTAGCATCACCGCACACGGCCAATTCGCTGCTGCCACAAGGGGGATCGCACCGTGTCCGCACGCCGACCGCTGCTCACCGCTCTCGGAGCGACCACCCTCCTCGCCGCCCTGTGGTTCGTACCCTCGGCGGGCGCCACCTCGGCCGGTGTCGAGGAGACCCGTTCCGCCGTGCCCGCGGGCGCGAACGCCGCCCGGGAGGCCACCGACCCGACCGGCTCCACCGACTCCGGTTCCGCTTCTGACGCCCCCGGGACGATCACGGGAACGGCCTCCGGCCCGGCCTCGCGCCCACAGCCCCTGCTCGCCGCCACCGGGTCCGTGGACACCACCCCCTATCTCCTGGGCGGCACCCTCTTCCTCGGCGTCGGGGCCGGCTTCGTGGCCTTCTCGGTCCGCCGCTCGCACGCCGCGTAGGGCCGTAGGGGCGCGCAACGCCGTGGGGCCGCCCCGGGACCTGGTCCCGGGGCGGCCCCACGGCGTTGCGCGGCCCGCCGTCAGGCGAGCGGGCCCGTCACCGGCTCCACCGCGGCCAGGAGGCCTCCCGTACGGATGAACTCGTCGGCGGCGGCCAGGTCAGGGGCGAGGAAACGATCCGGCCCGGGGCCCTGCACGCCCGCCGCACGCGCGCCCGCGATCGCGGCCTGGCTGGCCGGGGCCGGGGTCAGCCCGTGACGCAGCTCGATGGCGCGGGTGGCCGCGTAGAGCTCGATGGCGATGATCCGCGTCAGGTTGTCGACGGCGGTACGGAGCTTGCGCGCGGCCGACCAGCCCATCGAGACGTGGTCCTCCTGCATGGCGGAGGAGGGGATCGAGTCGGCCGAGGCGGGCACCGCGAGCCGCTTCATCTCGCTGACCAGAGCGGCCTGCGTGTACTGGGCGATCATCAGACCGGAGTCCACGCCGGCGTCGTCCGCCAGGAACGGCGGCAGGCCGTGCGAGCGGTTCTTGTCGAGCAGCCGGTCGGTGCGGCGCTCGGCGATGGAACCGAGGTCGGCGGCCGCGATGGCGAGGAAGTCCAGCACGTAGGCGACCGGGGCGCCGTGGAAGTTGCCGTTCGACTCCACGCGCCCGTCGGGCAGCACCACCGGGTTGTCGACGGCGGCGGCCAGCTCGCGGGAGGCCACCAGGGCGGCGTGCGCCATGGTGTCGCGGCCGGCGCCGGCGACCTGCGGGGCGCAGCGCACCGAGTAGGCGTCCTGGACGCGCGGGGCGGTCTCCTCCTGGTAGTGGCGGACGAGCCCGGAGCCCTTCAGGACGGCGGCCATGTTCGCGGCGGAGGCACCCTGCCCGGGGTGCGGACGGATGGCGTGCAGCTCGGGCTGGAGCACCTTCTCCGTACCGAGCAGCGCCTCCAGGGTGAGGGCGGCGGTGATGTCGGCGGAGGTGTAGAGCTTGCCGAGGTCGGCGAGGGCCATGACCAGCATGCCGAGCATGCCGTCGGTGCCGTTGAGGAGGGCGAGGCCCTCCTTCTCGCGGAGCACGACGGGCTCGATGCCGGCTTCGGCGAGGAGTTCACCGGCGGGGCGGACGGTGCCGTCCGGGCCCTCGGCGTCGCCCTCGCCCATGAGGGCGAGCGCGCAGTGGGACAGCGGTGCGAGGTCGCCGGAGCAGCCCAGGGATCCGTACTCGTGGACGACCGGGGTGATCCCGGCGTTGAGCACGTCGGCCATGGTCTGCGCGACGGAGGGGCGTACGCCGGTGTGACCGGAGGCGACGGTCTTGAGGCGGAGGAACATCAGCGCGCGGACGACCTCCCGCTCGACGCGCGGGCCCATGCCGGCGGCGTGCGAGCGGACGATGTTGCGCTGGAGCTGGGCACGCAGCTCGGGGCTGATGTGCCGGGAGGCGAGCGCACCGAACCCGGTGGACACGCCGTAGACGGGCTCGGGCTTGGCGGCGAGCGCGTCGACGATCTCGCGGGCCCGGGC
Organism: Streptomyces sp. NBC_01439; assembly: GCF_036227605.1. Lineage (GTDB taxonomy): Bacteria > Actinomycetota > Actinomycetes > Streptomycetales > Streptomycetaceae > Streptomyces. The sequence continues at coordinate 3,922,240 of NZ_CP109487.1, forward strand.
GAGCGCGTCCAGCGCCTCCGCGGAGAGCTCGACGCGTGCGTTGCCGCGGGCTACGGCGATGACGTCTTCGGCGGTGGTCCCGGACGTCCCCACCACGACAGTGTGCATATCCATATTCAGCACCCTACGGATTGAATCGCTTCATGTCACTAGGCGAAGTTGTCACGATCGCGACGCGGGCGGGCCCCTTACCCATTGGTACCGCGAGCCGCCGGTCACTGGCGGCCACGGAAGCGGCGCCGCTCTCCGGGAGCCTCCGCTGCGGCGGCGTCCGCGAGCCGGACCACCGCGGTGTCCCGGCCCGCCACGACCGGCTTCGGCGAGCGCGCGGCCTTCGCCTTGTACTGGGCGGCGTCCGCGAGCCGAAAGAGCCGCCGGGAGGACTTCACCAGCCCGATCGGATCCCCGGTGGAGGCCACGCCGCAGGCCACCCCTTCGCCCAGCTCCAGCTCCGCCGCCCGGGTGCACACCTCTTCGGTGACGCGCACGATCTCGTCGGCCGTCGGGCCGACCCCGACCAGGCAGAACTCGTCGCCGCCGAGACGGGCCACCAGCGATCCGGGCAACATCGCCCCGCACAGGCTCAGGACCGACCCGAACCGCTCCAGGAGCCGGTCCCCCATGGCGTGGCCGAGGGTGTCGTTGACCGCCTTCAGCCCGTTCAGGTCGCAGACGACGAGGCTGACGACCGCCCCGGTCCGCCGGTGTTCCTCCAGGGCCTCGTCGAGCCGCATGTCGACCGCCCGCCGGTTCGCGAGCCCGGTCAGCGGGTCGGTGAAGGCGAGTCGCCGGGCCTCCTCCAGCCGCTCGTTCTGCGCGAGCCCGGCCGCGACCACGGCGGCGAGCACGGTGGCGAAATCGGCGTCGTCCTCGTCGAAGTCGGGCAACCCTTCGTCCCGGGCGACGTACAGCTCTCCCCAGGCGCGACCACTGAGCACGATGGGCGCGACCACGCAGGTCCCGCGGCCGCGTCGGCGCAGGGCCTCCCCGCGCCGCCCCGGCCGGTCGCCCACGGCGCTCTCGACCCAGGCGTGCGGGCCGCCGCCGCCCACCCAGACCTCGTGCAGGAACTCGGTGATCTCGGGGAAGTCGTGTACGGGGTAGGACTCGTCCTCGGGGAACTCCTCCTCGCCCGCCCGCCGCTCGCCCTCGTTCACGAGCACCCGCAGGCGCCCCCGCTCCCGTTCCCACGCGGAGATCGCGGCGAACGAGCCGTCCAGCGCCACGCGCGCCCCCCGCGCGGCCGCCCGCACGCTGTCCCGCGGCGCGCAGGCCGCGGCCATCGCCTGGGCGAGTCCCACAACGGCTCGTAGCCGCCCGTCAACTCCCATCACCCCAGGCTAGGGACTTTTGTCAGATTTGGAGACAATTGGCGCGGCTTTCGGCACCACCAAGATCACCAAGGGTGATGGGCGGCGCCGGCGGGACGCGGGCGACCTCCGGACGCCGCCCGACCGCCGCCCGGACACCAGGCCGACACCAGCCCGACTCCGCCCCGACTCCGTCCGGCTCCGTCCGACTCCGTCCGGCTCCGCCCCGCCGGCTACTCCCCCGGCCAGTTCGGCTTGCGCTTCTCGTTGAACGCCGCGACGCCCTCCACCCGGTCGCCCGAGAAGGCCACCGTCCGCCAGGCCGCGTCCTCGATCTCCAGACCGGCCTCCAGGTCCATCCCGTGCCCCAGCCGCAGCGCCCGCTTGGCCGCCCGCAGGCCCACCGGGGAGTTCGCCGCCATCCGGGACGCCAGCTCCAGCGCCTGCGCCGTGTCCTGGCCGGCGGGGACCACCGAGTCCACCAGCCCCAGGGACAGCGCCTCGGCCGCCTCGACCCGGCGCGCCGTGAAGATCAGTTCCGCGGCCCGTGCCGCACCCACCCGGCGCGGCAGCAGCTGCGTGCCCCCGCCACCGGGGATCACGCCCACCGAGACCTCGGGCAGGCCCACCACCGCGGTCTCGTCGGCGACGATCACGTCGCAGGCCAGGGCCAGCTCGAAGCCGCCACCCAGGGCGAACCCGTGCACCGCCGCGACCGTGGGCATCGGCAGCGCCAGCACGCCCCCGTACGCCCCCCGCGTGGTCGGCCGCTGCCGGACCAGCTCGGTGTCCGAGAAGGAGTTCCGCTCCTTGAGGTCCGCGCCGACGCAGAAGGCGCGCTCGGACGTCGAGGAGAGCACGACCACGCGCACGGACCGGTCGGCGGCCAGCTCGGCACAGGCCGCCCCGAGGGCGCGGGCCATCGCGGTCGACACCGCGTTCATCGCCTTGGGGCGGTCCAGGGCCAGCTCCGCGACCCCGCCCTCGTGGCGGCGCACCGCCACGAATTCCGACTCGAATGCGGACTCGGACGCCATAGGAACCCTCCCGGTTAACGAACGTTACCGGGGGATCTTAGGCTTCCTGCGCGTCAGCGACCAGGGCTCCACGACGCCGAGGCCGCGCACCGGCCGCTGCCACATCGGCTGGAGCGCGAACCGGTAGGACGCACCCTCGTCGGGCGCCGTCTCGGCCTCCTTCTCCGACACCGGGGCGGCCCCGGTCCGGGAGAGCTCCTCGGCCATCGCCCCGTCCACCAGCACCGCGTCCTTGGGAGCTATGGACGTCAGCCGGCTGGCCAGGTTCACCGTGGTCCCGAAGACATCGCCCATCCGGGTGGTCACCGTGCCGAAGGCGATCCCGACCCGCAGCTCGGGCATCTGCGGGTCGAGCTCCATCGTCTCGATCAGCCGCAGCGCGATCTCCGCCGCCGTCGCCGCGTCGTCGGCGCAGTACAGCACCTCGTCACCGAGGGTCTTGATCAGCCGGCCGCCGTACGCGGCCACCAGGTCCGCCGCGGTCGTCTCGAAGGACTCGACCAGCTCGCCGAGCTCCTCCTCCTCCAGCCGCCGGGTCAGGCGCGTGAAGCCCACCAGGTCGGCGAAGCCCACCGCGAGCCGCCGGTCGACCATCTCGTCGTCGTCGGCCACCTGCACCACGCGCCCGGTCGCGGCCGCCAGCTGGCGCCGCCACACGTAGACGAGGAACTCCTCCAGCTCGGGCAGCAGAAGCTCGACCAGGGGGTACGTGACCTCCGTACGGGTCATGCCCGGCTCCGGCGGCTCCGTCAGCCCCTCCAGGAACGAGTCGATCTGCCACTCCGCCAGCCGGGCGGTGGTCTGCCCTGTGGACCGCGCCACCTGCACGGCCATCGGCTCGGACAGCAGCCCGGCCTCCACCAGGCCGGCGAGCCGGCGCAGGGCCAGCACGTCGGCCTCGGTCAGCGCCCGGGCCTGCCCGATGTCGGCGAAGCCCATGGCCCGCCAGAAGCGCGAAGCCAGCTCCATGGACACGCCCGCGCTCCGGGCGGCCTGGAACGGGGTGTACCGGCGCTCGGCACCGAGGATCAGCTGCTCCAGCCGGATGGCGAGCGGATCCGCCGTCGGCTGGACCGTGTGGTCGACCTCGTGGTGCGGGGTGTGCTGGTCACGGCCGATCGGGGTGCCCGGGCCGGACGCGGAGCCGCCACCGGCGGACGCGCTGGACGTAGGGTCGTCGACGGTCAAGGGCCGCCTCCTGTCCATTCCGTGCGCACTGCCCTGCGAACCGGTTGATCACCACGAGCACCGGGATCGCCTAAACCATACGGCAGGTGTGCCGTAGCTCACTCCCCCTCCCCGCTTCCGGCCCGCCCGCGACCTGGGTGCGGGGTCCGGGGCGGCGGCCCCGGCACGGCGCCGCACCCGGCACCCGCTCCCCCTGTCAGTGCACGGAACGCAGGTGGATGACGTCGCCCGCGCCCACCGTCTCGTGCCGGTCCTCGGCCGTGCGGATCACCAGGCGGCCATCGGTGTCCACCGCTTCGGCCGTTCCGGTGAGGGTGCGCCCACCGGGCAGTTCCGCGCGGACGTGCCGGCCCAGGGTCGCGCAGCCCGCCGCGTAGGTCTCCTGGAGGCCGCTGGCCGCGGGGTCGCCACCGGCCGCGCGCCACCTCCCGTACCACTCCTCCAGGGACCTCAGGACGGTCCGCAGCAGCGGGTCCCGGTCGGTCACGGAGGCCTTGGCCAGCGCCAGCGACCCCGCTGCCGGTACCGGCAGCTCGTCCTCGGTCAGGGTGACGTTGAGCCCGATCCCGAGGACCACGCCGTCCTCGACCCGCTCGGCGAGGATCCCGCCGGTCTTGCGCTCCTCGCCGTCCACGGTGACCAGCAGGTCGTTGGGCCACTTCAGGGCGGTGTCCACGCCGGCCGCCCGGGACAGCCCGGTCGCGGTGGCCACCCCGGCCAGCAGGGTCAGCCACCCCCACCGCTCCTGCGGCACCGCGTCGCCCGGCTTGAGCAGGACCGAGAAGAACAGCCCCGACCGCGCGGGCGCGACCCAGCTCCGGTCCAGCCGCCCGCGCCCGGCGCTCTGCTCCTCGGCGACGAGCACGGCCCCCTCGGGCAACTGCGCCGCCCGGGTGGCAAGGTCGGTATTGGTGGACCCGGTACTGGCGACGACCTCCACGGAGGTCCACAGCCCGTCCCCGGTGACGAGGGCCCTTTGGAGGGCGGCGGCGTTGAGGGGCGGCCGGTCCAGGCTCGACCAGCGACCGGCGGAAGCACCTGCTGAGGCATCTGATGGCGTCATGCAAGCCACAGTAGGTGTGTCAAACGCCGCACTGCCGAGCGCCATGCCCGCCGATACGCTACGCACCAGTAGCCAGCAGTAGTCAATCAATTGACCAGGCAGTTGACACCATGCAGGGAGCCGCGACCCCGATGTCACATCCGTCAGAGCCGATCGACATGCACACCACCGCGGGCAAGATCGCGGATCTGCAGCGCCGCATCGACGAAGCCACCCACGCCGGGTCCGCGCGTGCCGTGGAGAAGCAGCACGCCAAGGGCAAGCTGACGGCGCGTGAGCGGGTTGCCCTTCTGTTGGACGAGGGGTCCTTCGTCGAGCTCGACGAGTTCGCCCGGCACCGCTCCACCAACTTCGGGCTGGAGAAGACCCGGCCCTACGGCGACGGCGTCGTCACCGGCTACGGCACGGTGGACGGCCGCCCGGTGGCCGTGTTCTCGCAGGACTTCACCGTCTTCGGCGGGGCCCTCGGCGAGACTTACGGCCAGAAGATCATGAAGGTCATGGACTTCGCGCTGAAGACCGGATGCCCCCTCGTCGGCATCAACGACTCCGGCGGCGCCCGCATCCAGGAGGGCGTCAGCGCGCTGGGCATGTACGGCGAGATCTTCCGCCGCAACGTCCACGCCTCCGGCGTGATCCCGCAGATCAGCCTGATCGTCGGGCCCTGCGCGGGCGGCGCCGTGTACTCCCCCGCGATCACCGACTTCACGGTCATGGTCGACCAGACCTCGCACATGTTCATCACCGGCCCGGACGTCATCAAGACGGTCACCGGTGAGGACGTCGGCTTCGAGGAGCTGGGCGGGGCGCGCACGCACAACAGCACGTCCGGCGTCGCGCACCACATGGCGGGCGACGAGAAGGACGCCATCGAGTACGTGAAGTCACTGCTCGCGTACCTGCCGTCGAACAACCTCTCCGAGCCGCCCTCCTTCCCGGACGAGGCGGACACCGAGGTCTCCGACGCCGACCGCGAGCTCGACGTACTGATCCCGGACAGCGCCAACCAGCCGTACGACATGCACACCGTGATCGAGCACGTGCTCGACGACGCGGAGTTCCTGGAGACGCAGGCGCTCTTCGCGCCGAACATCCTGACCGGCTTCGGCCGGGTCGAGGGCCACCCGGTGGGCATCGTCGCCAACCAGCCGATGCAGTTCGCCGGCTGCCTGGACATCGACGCCTCCGAGAAGGCGGCGCGGTTCGTACGGACCTGCGACGCCTTCAACATCCCGGTGCTGACCTTCGTGGACGTCCCGGGCTTCCTTCCGGGCACCGACCAGGAGTACAACGGAATCATCCGGCGCGGCGCCAAGCTGATCTACGCGTACGCCGAGGCCACCGTTCCGCTGATCACCGTAATCACCCGGAAGGCCTTCGGCGGTGCGTACGACGTCATGGGCTCCAAGCACCTCGGCGCGGACCTGAACCTGGCCTGGCCGACCGCGCAGATCGCCGTCATGGGCGCGCAGGGCGCGGTGAACATCCTGCACCGCCGCACCCTCGCGGAGGCCGCTCCCGAGGAGGTGGAGGAGACCCGGGCCCGGCTCATCGCCGAGTACGAGGACGCGCTGCTCAACCCGTACACGGCGGCCGAGCGCGGGTACATCGACGCGGTGACCATGCCGTCCGAGACCCGGGCGCACGTGGTGAAGGGGCTGCGGCAGCTGCGTACCAAGCGGGAGTCCCTGCCCCCGAAGAAGCACGGCAACATCCCGCTCTAGCCCCTCCAGGAGGACTCTGTGGTGATCAAGGTCGTCAAGGGCAACCCGACCCCGGAGGAGCTGGCCGCCGCACTGGCGGTGGTCCGAGCGCGCGCGGCGGCGCTGGCCGTGGCGCCGTCGGGCGCTCCGCCGGTCGCGGACGAGTGGTCGGCGCCGGCCCGGGTGGCCCGGCGGCGGGTTCCGCATCCGGGGCCGCGGGCCTGGGGCCGTACGTACTGGCCCGCGTAGCCCGATCGGTATGAACGGATGGTGGCGCCTGAGTACCCGTACTCAGGCGCCACCGCCGTTCCCGCGCCAGGATCGGGGCATGCTCTGGTCCGACCCGAAGAACGAGCCGCCCAAGGACATGCGCGACGCGCAGGCGATGATCCGGCGGCTGACCCTGGTGCTCGCCCTCGCCATGCTCGTGGTGGTGTACGTCCTGGGTGTGGGCCACTTCTAACGCCCTGTTCGGGGGGTCCGGGCCGCGCCTACGATGGCCTCCATGACTGCGACACCTGAGCCCTCCACGACCGGGCGCACGCTCGTCCTGGCCTCCGCCTCCCCCGCCCGGCTGAACCTGCTGCGGCAGGCCGGGCTCGCCCCGCACGTGATCGTCAGCGGCTTCGACGAGGACACCCTGAACCACGACGAGCCGGCCGCCCTGGCGCTGGCCCTGGCCGAGGCGAAGGCCGCCGTCGTGGCGGGGCTGGACGAGGCCGCGGGCGCCCTGGTGATCGGCTGCGACTCGGTGCTGGAGCTGGACGGCGAGGCCCTGGGCAAGCCGGCGGACGCCGAGGAGGCCACCGCGCGCTGGAAGTCGATGCGCGGACGCGCGGGCGTGCTGCGCACCGGGCACTGCGTGATCGACACGGCGGACGGCCGTCAGGTCTCGGCCACGGCGTCGACGACGGTCCGGTTCGGTGAGCCCACGGACGCTGAGGTGGCGGCGTACGTGGCGAGCGGAGAACCGCTGCACGTGGCGGGGGCGTTCACCCTGGACGGGCTGTCGGCGCCGTTCATCGACGGCATCGACGGGGATCACAGCAACGTCATCGGGCTGTCGTTGCCGCTGCTGCGTTCCCTGCTGGGCGAACTGGACGTGTCCATCACGGACTTGTGGGCTTGAGCTCCCCGAACGGCGGCGGTGGCGGCGGGGTGTCCCCGCCCGCACCGCCCTCGCCGCTGCCGTTCCCGCCGGGCCGGGCGGGCCGGGCGGCGTAGGACGTCAGGGTCAGTACGAGCAGACACAGGATCAACATCATCGCCGCAAAGGCGGCCCAGCCGACCAAGGCGACGCAGAGGATGCCGAGCACCCCGTGCGCGACGGCGCCGCTGATGAGCACGACGCGGCCGAAGCGGCCCGGGGAGCGGTCGCGGAGCGCGGTGGTGGCGGCGAGCACGGCGCACAGGACGAGGAAGGCGCCCATGCCCGCCCCCATGACGTAGGTCGCCTTGGACATGACATCCGGATCGCTGCCCGCGATCGACATCGACTGGTTCGCCGTGGTCCGGCCCAGCACGATGTGGACGAGCACGAGCGCCGCCGCTTCCACGACGAGCACGATCGCGGCCAGTCCGGCCACGAGTCTTCGCAGCACGACGCCCCCACCCCCACGTGTCACAAGCCCGTTCGACGCCCTGGAGGCTACTAACGGGTAGCCCGGCGGGCAAGACATCCGCGCACCCGGCTTGCAGACGTCTCCCGCCCCACGGCGCGCCCGCACCGCGCCCCGCGCCACGCCGTACGTCGGGACTACGCCGACGGCTTCGGCTTCTTCTCCCGCGGCCAGACGGTGTACGACCAGGACCAGACGGTGTCGATCACCCAGATGGTCAGCCAGATCCGGCCGACCCAGACCAGCGGTCCGCGCTGCCCGTCGGGCACGGCACCATCGGTGAGCTGCCGAACGATCCAGCTGGAGTCCAGGTACCACAGGACCAGTTGCCCCAGCGCGAACGCGACCGTGTGGAGGTACCAGTCCCGCCGCTCCTTGCGGGCATGGGCCTTCGGCCCGGGGCCGGTCTCCGCCGCCGGCCGCGCCACTTCCCGCTCGCTCATGTCCGCCCCCGTCCCCGTGTTCGTGTCCGTGTTCGTGTTCGTGCCCGTGTTCGTGTCGATGTCGATGCCCCTGTCGATGTCGGTGGCCCCTTGGCCCCCTCCCCCGTCGCCGGGCCGCGGCCCGGACTCCTTGTCCTCCTGCGCCAGGCCCAGGGTGCGGACCGCGTACGGCACCACGAGCGCCCCCAGGACCGAGGTGGCCGCGGCCGCCGCGCAGGCGGCGACCCAACCGGCCTCCTCGTAGAGCAGGCCCATCACCAGGGGGCCGACCACCACACCGGCCAGGCGGGCGCTCTCGTACAGGCCCATGGCCCGGCCGATCCGCCCCCCGGAGGCGGCGGCCACGGTCGCCTGCTCCACCGGGATCTGCGCGGCGAAACAGGCGGCGGCCACGGTCCACAGGACGGCGACGGCCGGCGGCGTGGAGACCACCGCGAGCCCTCCGGCGAACAGCGCGCCCGCCGCGAACGAGGCGACCATGGCCGGGGTGCGGCCCAGCCGGTCGGTGAGGTGGTGCGCGTGCGCCGGCAGCAGGACGAACACCACGAAACCGGGGGTGAACACCAGCGCGATCTCGTTCGGGGACAGCCCCAGGTCCGCCTGCAGCCGGAGCAGCAGGAGCATCCACAGCCCCGCCTCGGCCGCGGCCGTCACCGCGGACACCACCATCAGCGGCAGCAGCCGGCGCTCCGCCGCACCCCACCGTTCCCGGCGCCCGGTCGCGGCACGGGCCCGCTCCTGGCGGGGCCCGCGCAGCAGCAAGCCCGTCGCCACCGCGCAGGCCGCGCTGCCCAGCCAGAACAGCAGCGGATAGCCACCGCGTTCCAGCAGGGAGAACGCCACCAGGTAGCCGACGAAGGCGCCCTGACCCTCCGCCGACAGCAACCTGCCGTAGGCGGAGGTGCCGTCGCCGCCCTGCGCCCGCTGCCCGGTCCAGGCCCGCAGGGCGACCCAGAACAGGGCGCCGCCGGCGCCGCCCAGGCCCGCCGCGACGAAGGCCACCACCAGCGAGTCGGCGAGCGCGTAGCCGGCGAACGACAGGGCGTACAGACCCGCGCCGACCGCGGCCACCCGCCGCTGGTCGAAGCGGTCGGCCAGCTCCCCGGCCAGCGGGCGCACGATCAGCGACAGCACCGCCTCGAAGGCGATCAGCATGCCGACCACGAAGGCCCCGGCGCCCAGCGTCGAGCCGGCCCACAACGGCAGCAGGAAATCGAACACCTCCGCCGGGGCGCTGGCGAACAGCGCCGCCGACAGGACCCGGCGCCCGGCCGGATCCGCGGGCGCCTCCGTCCCGGCGCTCACGCCCCGGCCGCCGGTGAGCAGCGCGCGGCCCCCGCCGCGCCGGACCGGTTGGGAGCGGGCCCCGGAACGGAGTCCTCTAACGCCATGTGCCTCGCCCTCGTCTCGTCGTCGTCGTTTCCACGCAGTTCGTGAGACGCCGTTCGGCCCGCCCGGGTTGTCACGCCGATGCCGCCACCGCCACCGCCGCGCGGTCGCGGGCCCCGATGTCGTCCATCCGTAGGACACGCCCGGCGCGCTGCCACCCGTCCGGGCCCGTACGGTCCGCATCGCAGTGGGTACGGTGTTGTCCCTGTTCACCCAGCGGGACGGCCGGGCTACCAATCAGTAAACAAGGGGACAACTCCGCTTACGACCGCAGAGAAACTGTGGGCCGTTCGTAGGGACTCAACAAAGAATCACCCGGGGCCGCTGACCGGAGAGACAGAGACCTCGACTACATGACGGGGTTACTGTGCAGTCGGGGATCCCCCTGACCTGGGGCGCCACAAGGGTTCTCCGGCGGATCGACCCTCGCATCACACTCTGTGTGGGCAAGGTCACCACCGGGGGAGGGTCGAAAGGCCGTGTGGGCTGTCCCTAAACTCAGCTTGTTTCAAGGAGGGAGCCATCGTGCGCAAGGTGCTCATCGCCAACCGTGGCGAAATCGCTGTCCGCGTTGCTCGGGCCTGCCGGGACGCCGGGATCGGGAGCGTAGCCGTCTACGCCGATCCGGACCGGGACGCCCTGCACGTCCGCGCGGCCGACGAAGCTTTCGCGTTGGGCGGTGACACCCCGGCCGCCAGCTACCTGGACATCTCCAAGGTCCTCCAGGCCGCAGCCGACTCCGGTGCGGACGCCATCCATCCCGGATACGGCTTCCTCTCCGAGAACGCCGACTTCGCCCAGGCCGTGATCGACGCCGGCCTGACCTGGATCGGTCCGCCTCCGCAGGCCATCCGTGACCTCGGCGACAAGGTGGCCGCCCGTCACATCGCCCAGCGCGCCGGCGCGCCGCTGGTCGCCGGTACGCCGGACCCGGTCTCCGGGGCCGAGGAGGTCGTCGCCTTCGCCAAGGAGCACGGCCTGCCGATCGCCATCAAGGCGGCCTTCGGTGGTGGCGGTCGCGGTCTGAAGGTCGCCCGCACCCTCGAAGAGGTGCCGGAGCTCTACGAATCCGCCGTCCGCGAGGCCGTCGCCGCCTTCGGCCGCGGCGAGTGCTTCGTCGAGCGCTACCTCGACAAGCCGCGCCACGTCGAGACCCAGTGCCTGGCCGACTCGCACGGCAACGTGGTCGTCGTGTCGACCCGTGACTGCTCCCTCCAGCGCCGCCACCAGAAGCTCGTGGAGGAGGCCCCTGCACCGTTCCTGAGCGAGGCTCAGAACGCGGAGCTGTACGCCGCCTCCAAGGCCATCCTGAAGGAAGCGGGCTACGTCGGCGCCGGCACCGTCGAGTTCCTCGTCTCCGCCGACGGCCTGATCTCCTTCCTGGAGGTCAACACCCGCCTCCAGGTCGAGCACCCGGTCACCGAAGAGGTCTCCGGCATCGACCTGGTCCGCGAGATGTTCCGCATCGCCGACGGCGAGGAGCTCGGCTACGGCGACCCGGTCCTGCGCGGTCACTCCATCGAGTTCCGCATCAACGGCGAGGACCCGGGCCGCGGCTTCCTCCCGGCGCCCGGCACGGTCACCAAGTTCAACGCCCCCACCGGTCCGGGCGTCCGCCTCGACGCGGGCGTCGAGTCCGGCTCCGTGATCGGCCCGGCCTGGGACTCGCTCCTGGCCAAGCTGATCGTCACCGGTGCCACCCGCGAGCAGGCCCTGCAGCGCGCCGCCCGCGCGCTCGCCGAGTTCGAGGTCGAGGGCATGGCCACGGCCATCCCCTTCCACCGTGCGGTCGTCGCCGACCCGGCGTTCGCCCCCACCGACGGCAGCCCCTTCACCGTCTTCACCCGGTGGATCGAGACCGAGTTCGTCAACGAGATCCCGGCGTTCACGGCTCCGGCCGCGGACGACACCGAGGACGAGCCGGGCCGCGAGACGGTGGTCGTCGAGGTCGGCGGCAAGCGCCTCGAAGTCTCGCTCCCGTCGTCCCTGGGCATGACCCTGGCCCGCACGGCCGCCGCCGGTGGCGCGAAGCCGAAGCGCCGCGTGGCCAAGAAGTCCGGCCCGGCCGCCTCCGGCGACACCCTCGCCTCCCCGATGCAGGGCACGATCGTCAAGGTCGCGGTCGAGGAGGGCCAGCAGGTCAACGAGGGCGACCTGGTCGTCGTACTCGAAGCCATGAAGATGGAGCAGCCGCTGAACGCGCACCGCTCCGGCACCGTCGTCGGCCTCACCGCCGAGGTCGGCGGGTCCGTCACCTCGGGCGCCACGATCTGCGAGATCAAGGACTGACCTCCCCGGCAGCAGCCGCGAGACGAAAGACGGCCCGTACGCCCCTTCCGGGGTGTGCGGGCCGTCTTCCTTGCCGGAGTTCCGCCCCAAGGGCTAGAACGCGGAGGGGCTCGTGAAGTTGCACCGGACGTACTCCGAGTCGTTCTCCTCCAACGCCAGGCAGTAGCCGCCCAGGCGGTCGAGGTGGTCGTACAGGGAGTGCGCGAACGCCTCCGCGTCCTCCGCGTGCGCGAGCCGGATGGACGCCGGAACCATGTTGCGCGGCCAGTCGGCCGTCGACCAGTCCACGATGAGCTGGGCGAAGAACTCGTCCGACCGGAAGTGGCTGAAGAGCTGGAAGGAGCTCCGGGTCACTTCATGGGGCTCTCCGTAGAATGCCGTCAGATCGGCCACGAGGCGGCGCCACAGGCCTTCGACATCGCCCTCGCGAAATGATTCCGCGACCGTGTCTCCGGCGGGAGCCAATCCGGCGAACAGGTAATACGTCTCCTTCTCGCTCACCGTGGATCCACCTCACATCGTTCGCTCGTCGATCTTGTCGTCCGTGGTGGTGAACCAGACTTCCTCATCGGACGCCCCGGAACAACATCGATAGCCGATGCGGCTCCGCTCCGTCGTACGCCGCCGGGCCGGCGGCGGTGCTACCGGCGCCGCATGTCCGCCACCCGGGCCCGTTCGCGTTCACCCGGGTCCGACAGCGGCGACGCGCTGCGCAGCTGGGCCGTCGGGCCGCCGCGACGTTGGACCGGCAGGGGGGACTCCCGGCGGGGGCGGCGGGCGCCCATGCCATCCACGCCGCCGGAGGCGACGGGGCCGCCGGCCACGGTGATCTGCACGCCCTGGTCCGCCAGCGCCTGCAGCTCCGTACCCGCCCGGTCGTCGTGCGGCGGCGGCTCGTCGGTCACCAGCCGCGTCATCACGTCGGTGGGCACCGTCTGGAACATGGTGTCGGTACCGAGCTTCGTGTGGTCGGCCAGCACCACCACTTCCGCCGCCGCCTGCACCAGCGCCCGGTCCACGCTGGCGGACAGCATGTTGGACGTGGAGAGCCCGCGCTCGGCGGTCAGACCGCTGCCCGACAGGAAGGCCCGCGAGACCCGCAGCCCCTGGAGGGACTGTTCGGCTCCGCTGCCCACGAGGGCGTAGTTGGACCCGCGCAGGGTGCCGCCGGTCATGACCACCTCCACCCGGTTCGCGTGGGCCAGGGCCTGGGCGACGAGCAGCGAGTTGGTCACGACGGTCAGTCCGGGCACCCGGGCGAGCCGACGGGCCAGCTCCTGGGTCGTGGTGCCCGCGCCGACGACGACGGCCTCGCCCTCTTCGACGAGGGAGGCCGCGACATCGGCAATGGCGGTCTTCTCCGCCGTCGCGAGATGGGACTTTTGCGGAAAGCCGGACTCCCGCGTGAAACCGCCCGGCAAGACCGCACCGCCGTGTCGGCGGTCGAGGAGTCCTTCTGCCTCCAGTGCCCGCACGTCCCGCCGTACGGTCACTTCGGAGGTCTGGACGACGCGGGCGAGCTCCCGGAGCGACACCGCTCCGTTGGCCCGCACCATTTCGAGGATCAATTGGCGACGTTCTGCAGCGAACACGAAACTGACAGTAACGCCAACGACCGTCTGCTTTCAGCTCTTTGCGCCGGAATACCGAAGTTGTCCATAAGGCGGGGCGACTAGTGGTATACGCGGCCCGAGAGTTGGGTGAACTTCTCGCCACGAAACCGCACCCCGCCCCAAACCCCTTACGGTGTGCGGCGGTTAGCGGGGCTCACGCCTCGCCGGCGGCCTTCCGCGTGTGCAACTGACGGGCCACCTCGGCGATCGAGCCCGACAGCGAGGGGTACACGGTGAACGCTTTTGCGATCTGCTCGACCGTCAGGTTGTTGTCGACGGCGATCGAGATGGGGTGGATCAGCTCGCTCGCGCGCGGGGAGACGACCACGCCGCCGACGACGATGCCGGTGCCCGGACGGCAGAACAGCTTCACGAAGCCGTCCCGGATGCCCTGCATCTTGGCGCGCGGGTTGCGCAGCAGCGGGAGCTTCACCACGCGGGCGTCGATCTTGCCGGCGTCCACGTCCGCCTGGGTGTAGCCGACGGTGGCGATCTCGGGGTCGGTGAAGACGTTCGAGGAGACCGTCTTGAGGTTCAGCGGGGCCACCGCGTCACCGAGGAAGTGGTACATCGCGATGCGGCCCTGCATCGCCGCGACCGACGCGAGCGCGAAGACGCCCGTGACGTCACCGGCGGCGTACACGCCGGGCGCGGAGGTGCGCGAGACCTTGTCGGTCCAGATGTGCCCGGAATCCTTGAGGCGGACCCCGGACTCCTCCAGGTTCATGTTCTTGGTGTTGGGGATCGCGCCGACCGCCATCAGGCAGTGCGTACCGGTCAGCACGCGGCCGTCGGACAGGGTGACCTCGACCCGGTCGCCCACCCGCTTGGCGGATTCGGCGCGCGAGCGCCCGACGACGTTCATGCCGCGGCGCCGGAAGACGTCCTCCAGCACGGCGGCGGCGTCCGGGTCCTCGCCGGGCAGCACGCGGTCGCGGGAGGACACGAGGGTCACCCGGGAGCCGAGGGCCTGGTACGCGCCGGCGAACTCGGCGCCGGTCACACCGGAGCCGACCACGATGAGCTCCTCGGGGAGCTCGTCGAGGTCGTAGACCTGGGTCCAGTTCAGGATCCGCTCGCCGTCGGGCATCGCGTCGGGAATCTCGCGCGGGGTGCCGCCGGTCGCGATCAGGACGGCGTCCGCGGTCAGGATCGTCTCGGTCCCGTCGGCGGCGGTGACGATGACGTCCCGGGTGCCGTCGATGCCCTGCGGCCCGCCGAGCTTGCCGCGGCCGCGCACCACGCGGGCGCCGGCCCGGGTGACGGAAGCGGTGATGTCGTGCGACTGGGCGAGCGCGAGGCGCTTGACGCGCCGGTTCACCTTGCCGAGGTCCACGCCGACGACGCGCGCGGCCTGCTCGATGTGCGGGGTGTCGTCCGCGACGACGATGCCGAGCTCCTCGTACGAGGAGTCGAAGGTCGTCATCACCTCGGCGGTCGCGATCAGAGTCTTGGAGGGTACGCAGTCGGTCAGGACCGAGGCCCCGCCCAGACCGTCGCAGTCGACGACGGTCACCTCCGCGCCTAGCTGGGCCCCCACCAGGGCTGCCTCATACCCGCCGGGTCCGCCGCCGATGATCACGATCCGGGTCACGAAAAGTCCGCCTCACGTCTACCCGGCCGGCTGCCGCCCCGGCCGGTGTTCCGGGGGGTCTCCCCGGGGGATGCATTCCGTGCTCCATTGTCCCGCACGCTTCACGGTGCTTCGCGCCCGGTCCCTCTCCCCGACTCCGTCCGGGGGTACCCGCCGGGCACGCGTGCACCGGCACCCCTCCCGTACTCTCGACTCCATGTCGCTCTACGCCGCGTACGCCGGCAACCTCGACCCGCGGCTGATGACGCGCCGCGCTCCGCATTCGCCGCTGCGCGGCACGGGCTGGATCAACGACTGGCGGCTGACCTTCGGCGGCGAACAGATGGGCTGGGAGGGCGCTCTCGCCACCATCGTCGAAGCCCCCCGCCAGCAGGTCTTCGTCGCCCTGTACGACATCGCGCCGCTGGACGAGGACTCGATGGACCGCTGGGAGGGTGTCGGGCTCGACATCTACCGGCGGATGCGGGTGCGCGTGCACACGCTGGACGGCGAGGAGGCGGCCTGGGTGTACGTCCTGAACGGCTACGAGGGCGGTCTGCCCTCGGCCCGCTACCTGGGCGAGATCGCGGATGCCGCCGAGTCCGCGGGCGCCCCCCACGACTACGTGATGGAAATCCGCAAGCGCCCCTGCTGACCCCCTGCGGGGCCGCTCGCCCGATTCCGCCCCGCCCGGCGCAGGACCGGGGCTCCGCCCCGCCGCCCCGGCCCCACCTGCACTCAAGGCGCAGGGCCCGGGGCGGGTCGCACCCGCCCCGGGCCTCGCCGGCGCACGGGGCGCGGGTCCCGGGGCGAGCCCCGCCGCTCCAGCCCCGCCGGCGCTCAAGGCCTGGGGCCGGGGCGAGCCCCTCGGTTCCAGCCTCGCCGGCGTTTGAGGCGCGGGGTTCGGGGCGGAGCCCCACAGCTCCAGCCCCGCCGGCGTTTGAGGCGCGGGGCCCGGGGCAGAGCCCCACAGCTCCAGCCCCGCCGGCGCTCGAGGCGCCGGGCCCGGGGCGAGCCCCACACTCAGCCCCGCCGGCGTTTGAGGCGCGGGGTTCGGGGCGGAGCCCCGTTCTTTCGGCCCCGCCGGCTGCGGCGCCGTAGCCGCCCCGCACGGCCCGCCACCCCCACGGGGACGTTTGGGCGGAAACGACAAGGCAACGATCCGAACACCGTGAGCTGTGCCATCTACGCGCGTAGCCGGAAAGCGGTTACGCTCGTCCGCGTGAACGCATCTGTTACCGACCCCTTCGCCGCCGCCGACGCCGCAGCCGCCCGCCTGCGTGAGCTGACCGGCGTGGACACCCACGATGTCGCCCTCGTCATGGGCTCCGGATGGGCCCCCGCCGCAGAGGCGCTCGGCGCCCCCGAGGCCGAGTTCCTCGTCACCGAGCTGCCCGGCTTCCCGCCCGCCGCCGTCGAGGGCCACGGCGGCAAGGTCCGCTCGTACAAGATCGGCGACAAGCGCGCGCTGGTCTTCCTCGGCCGGACCCACTACTACGAGGGCCGCGGCGTCGCCGCCGTCGCCCACGGCGTGCGCACCGCCGTCGCCGCCGGCTGCAAGACCGTCGTGCTGACCAACGGCTGCGGCGGTCTGCGCGAGGGCATGAAGCCCGGCCAGCCCGTCCTGATCAGCGACCACCTCAACCTGACGGCCACCTCGCCGATCGTCGGCGCGAACTTCGTCGACCTCACCGACCTGTACTCGCCGCGCCTGCGCGCGATGTGCAAGGAGATCGACGCGAGCCTCGAAGAGGGCGTCTACGTCCAGTTCCCCGGCCCGCACTACGAGACCCCGGCCGAGATCAACATGATCCGCGTCATGGGCGCAGACCTGGTCGGCATGTCCACCGTCCTGGAGGCCATCGCCGCCCGTGAGGCCGGCGCCGAGGTGCTCGGCATCTCCCTGGTCACCAACCTGGCGGCGGGCCTGTCCGGCGAGCCGCTGAACCACGAAGAGGTCCTCCAGGCCGGCCGCGACTCGGCCGCCCGCATGGGCACGCTGCTGACGCAGGTCCTCGCCCGCATCTGATCGACGTACGAGAGCTAAGGCGGAAGCAGTGCAGGAACAGGCACAGGCACAGGACGACCTGATCACCCGGGCGCAGGCCTGGCTGGCCGAGGACCCGGACCCGGAGACGGCCGCGGAACTGGCCGCGCTCATCGGGGCCGGCGACACCGCGGAGCTCGCGGACCGTTTCTCGGGCACCCTGCAGTTCGGCACCGCCGGACTGCGCGGTGAGATCGGCGCCGGCCCGATGCGGATGAACCGCGGCGTGGTCATCCGGGCCGCGGCCGGCCTCGCGGCCTACCTGAAGGCCCAGGGGCACGACGGCGGCCTGGTCGTCGTCGGCTACGACGCCCGCTACAAGTCCGCGGACTTCGCCCGCGACACCGCGGCCGTCATGACCGGTGCCGGGCTGCGCGCGGCCCTCCTGCCCCGCCCGCTGCCGACGCCCGTCCTCGCGTACGCGATAAGGCACCTCGGCGCCGTCGCCGGCGTCGAGGTGACCGCGAGCCACAACCCGCCCCGGGACAACGGCTACAAGGTCTACCTCGGCGACGGCTCGCAGATCGTCTCCCCGGCCGACACCGAGATCGCGGCGCAGATCGCGGCGGTCGAGAAGCTGGCCGACGTACCGCGCCCGGAGTCCGGCTGGCAGGAGCTCGGCGACGAGGTCCTGGAGGCCTACCTGCACCGCACGGACGCCGTCCTGACCCCCGGCTCCCCCCGGGGCGTGCGGACCGTCTACACGGCCATGCACGGCGTCGGCAAGGACGTCGTCATGGCGGCCTTCGCCCGGCACGGCTTCCCGGAGCCGGTGCTCGTCGCCGAGCAGGCCGAGCCCGACCCGGCCTTCCCGACCGTGGCGTTCCCGAACCCGGAGGAGCCGGGCGCGATGGACCTGTCCTTCGCGAAGGCCGCCGAGGTCCAGCCCGACATCGTGATCGCCAACGACCCCGACGCGGACCGCTGCGCCGTGGCCGTGCCCACCGCGGACGGCTGGCGGATGCTGCGCGGCGACGAGGTCGGCGCGCTGCTGGCGGCCCACCTGGTCCACAAGGGTGCCCGCGGCGTCTTCGCCGAGTCCATCGTCTCCTCCAGCCTCCTGGGCCGGATCGCGGAGGCGGCGGGCGTCGGCTACGAGGAGACCCTCACCGGCTTCAAGTGGATCGCCCGCGTCGAGGGCCTGCGCTACGGGTACGAGGAGGCGCTCGGTTACTGCGTGGACCCCGAGGGCGTCCGCGACAAGGACGGCGTGACCGCCGCCCTGCTGGTGGCCGAGCTGGCCTCGGTGCTCAAGGAGCAGGGCCGCACCCTGACCGACCTGCTCGACGACCTGGCGATGGCCCACGGCCTGCACGCCACGGACCAGCTGTCGGTGCGCGTCTCGGACCTGTCGATCATCGCCGACGCGATGGCGGCGCTGCGCGCGCAGCCGCCGGTGTCTCTCGCCGGTCTGCAGGTGGTCTCGGCGGAGGACCTGTCCAAGGGCACGGAGAGCCTCCCGCCCACGGACGGCCTGCGCTACTACCTGGACGGCGCGTACAAGGCCCGGGTCATCGCCCGCCCGTCGGGCACCGAGCCCAAGCTGAAGTGCTACCTGGAGGTCGTGGTCCCGGTGGCCGAGGCCGCCGACCTGGCTGCGGCCCGCGTCCGCGGCCAGGAGGTCCTGGACGCGATCAAGAAGGACCTCTCCGCGGCCATGGGCATCTGATCCCGTCGGGGCGCCCCGCGCGCCCCGGCCCCGGGGGCCTCACCGGCCCCGCGCCGCCGTGCCGGACTCCGTCCGTCGGGCACGCGGCCGGAGCCCCGACCCCCTGACCGGCCCGGTCCCGCCCCGTCCGGCGGGACCGGGCCTCTTACTTGCTCCCCCCTCGGCCCCTTGAGCTCCGGCTCGGGGGCCTCACCGTCCCCGGGAGCCTGCGAACGGCTACCCGTCACCACGGCGCCTGCCGGCCTTCGCCCTGGCGCAGTGCCCGGCTCGCGACGTACAGGAACGGCGCGGCCGCCTGGAGCAGCGCCCCGGGCATGTGCTGGTCGATGTACGCCAGCACCGGATCGAACAAGGCCCAAGAATGTTCGTGGGGGTGGCCCGCGAAGTATGTGCACACGTCCCCGTGCCCCATGGCGTCGCTCGTACCACAGTTCCTGAGGACTTCCACGGCGAACGGGGGCTCTCCACTGCGCCAAGAGGTCCAGACGGCGCTGTCTTCGCCGTCCATGTCCAGGACCAGGTCATGGTGGCGCCCACGGTGCGGTGCGAGGGTGCACCGGAGGGTCGGATCGATCAGGTCGAGACCCTCCCGGCCGTCGTCGGCAACCTGCACCGCGGCGAATGCCAGAGCCCTGGGCAGCTCACCGGTCACCCCGCAGACGTGCCGCATCTCGCCGTCAGGCACGGTCATCACGCTCATCGCCCGGGCCATCGGCAAAACCATCCGACGCGCTCGGAGCCGTAAGTATCCGCAGCCGACGCTCGTAGCCCTCGCCGAAGAGCCGGCGGGCACGGTCGTGCTCGTCCGAGCAGACGACGGCCAAGGCCGCCACCAGCTGTTCCAGCGAAGTGAAGCGTTCAGGTGGAGTCATGACGACCCCGCCCCTGACCGCACGTTCGTACCTGTCCATCAGACCTCCGGCATCCGGTCGTCGATGGACTCAGACTGCTCCTTGCGCTGGGACGTATCTCCCCATATCCGGAGCCAGTTGGACCGTTCCGCGCTATGTTCCGAAGAACGCCCAGACGTCCCGTGGAGGAGCCTTGAACACGGCCTTGAGTTCGGCTATGGCCGATGCTGGTGTGAGGCCACATCAACTGGCTGACCGCATCGGGGTATCCGGGAAAACCGTGACCCGCTGGTTAGCCGATCCGGAGCTGGTACCGCATGCTCGGAACCGTGCAGATGTGGCGCGGGCGTTGGGAGTTGAAGAGCGCATGATCTGGCCCGAGGCAGTGACCGGCCGCATGAAGGTGGGGCAGGACAGGGAACTCGTCCACTCATACCCGTACCGTTCCGCGTGCCCCTCCACGGTGTGGGCGAAGCTCGCCGCCGAAACGACTGCCGACATGCTGCTGTCCGGGTACACGAACTACTTCTTCTGGACCATGATCCCTGACTTTTCCGGGATCATCCGGAAGAAGGTCGCGAGCGGCTGTCGGGTTCGTTTCCTGTTGGGCGATCCGAGCGGGGAGACCACCCGTCGGCGCGAGGCCATCGAGGGCGCGGCCCTCACCGTCTCCACTCGCATCCGTATGACTCTGGAACAACTGGATCGGCTCGGCCCCCTGGACGGCCTGGAAGTGCGGGTCAGCGCCCCGGAGGACGCCACGAACCATGTGGGGCTCAGCGTTTTCCTGTTCGACTCCGACGCTCTCGTCACACCTCACCTCGCTCGTGTCATCGGGCATGACTCGCCCATGTTCCACCTGCGCCGACGCGGCGAGGAGGGCATGTTCGACCGGTTCGCCGGCCATGCCGAGGAGTTGTGGGAGCGGGGTACACCGTACGCGTCGTAACCGTCCGTCGCGTGGTCGGACACGGGTGGCGCCGCGACGTCGGCGCACGCCACGGCCCACGACGGTGCGGCGCGCACGCCGGTCGGAGGCCGGCGCCACACCCGCCCGAACCGACCGGAACCTGCGGCGCGTCAGGAAGGAGTGGGCGTCGGGCGGACCAGTTCGCCCAGCGTCGGCACCGACTCCGGCCGCGAGCGGACCGCTTCCGTGCACTCCCACGCCCGCGGCGGATCCACGTCCGGCCCGCCCAGGATCACCGGGCCCGGGGTCGCCTTCAGCGCCTCGCTGCCCGCGAGCGTGCACACGATCTGCGAGAGCGCCACCGGCGGCAGGTCCTCCGGCTTGCGACTCAGTCGCACCGTGCCCGCCGGGTCGTCCGCCCTCGGCAGTCCCGCCGACAGCCCGAGCGGGACCTCGCTCGTGAAGCCGGCGTCGTGCTCCTCCGTGCTCGGCGTCCGCTCCAGCGCTTCCAGCAGCGCCTGTGCGACCAGCGCCAGGGGGTCCCGTACGGGCTTCTTCTCGGGCACCGGAACCACTCGCTCCACACCCACCAGTTGCGATCCGCAGACCAGTTCCACGGTGGCCCGGAAGCCCTGCACCCCGCTCGGCTGCTCCTGCGTGTCGCACGACACGCGCGACGGTGCCGGGCCCACGTCCACGGGCACGGTCGTCGCCCGGATCCCACAGGCCGACGTGGCGAGCAGGGCCACCGCGACGAACGGGACCAGCACCACCGGTACCGTCGGCAGAACCGGCAGCGCCCTACGCATCCTCGTCACCCGCGATCACCTTTCCCACGTCCACCGGTAGCCGCAGCGTGAACAGCGCCCCGCCGCCCGCCACGTTGGCGGCCGTGATGTCGCCGCCGTGGATGTGCGCGTTCTCCACGGCGATCGACAGGCCGAGCCCGCTGCCGTCCGACTTCGGCCGCGACGCGCTCGCCTTGTAGAAGCGGTCGAAGACGTGCGGCAGGACCTCCTCGGGGATGCCCGGACCGTTGTCCTGCACCGCGATCACCAGCCACTCCCCCTCCACCGTCACCGACACCCGTACCGGCGAGCCGCCGTGCTTGAGGGCGTTGCCGATCAGGTTGGCGAGGATGACGTCGAGGCGGCGCGGGTCGAGGCGGACCACGATGCCCCGCTCGGCGTCGAGTTCGACCGCGTCGAGCCAGGCCCGGGCGTCGATGCAGGCCGTGACCTGGTCGGCGACGTCCACGTCGTCCAGCACCAACTTGGCCGTACCCGCGTCGAAGCGGGTGACCTCCATCAGGTTCTCCACCAGGATGTTCAGCCGCCGGGTCTCGCTGACCACCAGTGCCACCGCCGGTGCGATCATCGGATCGAGGTCTTCGACCTCTTCCTCCAGCACCTCGGCGACCGCCGTCAGCGCCGTCAGCGGCGTCCGCAGTTCGTGCGACATGTCCGCGACGAACCGTCGGCTGGCCTCCTCCCGCGCGCTCATGTCGGCGACCTTCTTCTCCAGCGCCTCGGCCGTCTTGTTGAAGGTGTGCGACAGGTCGGCGAGTTCGTCCGTGCCCGACACGTCGAGGCGGTGGTCCAGCTCGCCCTCGCCGAGCCGCCGCGCCGCGTCCCCGAGCCGTTGCACGGGCTTGAGCACGGTGCGGGCCGCGGCCTGCGCCAGCAGGGCTGAGCCGAGCAGCGCGAGACCGGTGGCGATGGTCAACGACCAGCCGAGCGCGTTCAGGTCGTCCCGCTCCTGCGCCAGGGACTTGTACATGTAGCCGGTGAGCCCGCCGCCGACGATCCGCGTCCCGCCGATCAGGTACGGATTGCCGTTCGGCTTCGTCCGCTGCCAGTACACGTGGTATTCGGAGTCGTTCGCGGCGGTGGTCTTCTGCCGGTCGTTCACCGCGTTCTGCAGGGACTTCGGTACGTTGGCCAGCCCGAAGGAGTCGGGCCCCGCCGCGCCGAAGACCTGCCGGTTGTCCTTGCCCACCTGCACCAGCAGCACGCTGTAACCGGGGCTGCTGCCCGCCATCAGTTCGGCGGTGCGCTGCAGCTCCTCGGCGGTGGGGTCGGCGGGCAGGGCGGCGGCACGGTTCTGCATCTCCTGCCGGAAGTCGCCGAGTGCCGCGTCCTGGACGCGGGTGAGGACGGCCTCGCGGTTGAGCCAGTAGGCGATGCCGGAGGCCGAGACCGCGGCCGTGAGCGCGACCAGGCTGAACACCATGAGGAGCCGCAGCCGCAGGCTGGTCCAGCGTCGGCCCGCGAGCAACGCCCGGATCACTGTGGGGAGTCCAGGCGGTAGCCGACGCCCCGGACGGTACGGATCAGGGTGGGCGAGGACGGCACGTCCTCGACCTTGGCGCGCAGCCGCTGCACGCAGGCGTCGACGAGCCGCGAGTCACCGAGGTAGTCGTGCTCCCAGACCAGCCGCAGCAACTGCTGGCGCGAGAGCGCCTGGCCGGGCCGGCGGCTCAGTTCGAGCAGCAGCCTCAGTTCGGTCGGCGTGAGCTGCAGGTCCTCGCCGTTCTTCGTCACGGTCATGGCGGCCCGGTCGATGACCAGGGAGCCGAAGCTCGCCGAGTCGCTCGACTCGCGCTCGCCGCGGCGCAGTACGGCCCGGATCCGGGCGTCGAGGACCCGGCCCTGGACGGGCTTGACCACGTAGTCGTCGGCTCCGGACTCCAGGCCGACGACCACGTCGATGTCATCGCTGCGCGCGGTGAGCAGGATGATCGGCAGCTGGTCGGTGCGGCGGATCCGCCGGCACACCTCGAAGCCGTCGATTCCGGGCAGCATCACGTCCAGCACGATCAGATCCGGCCGCTGCTCGCGCAGCAGTTTCAGGCCGTCCTCGCCCGTCGCCGCAGTGGCCACACGGTGGCCCTGGCGAGACAGGGAGAGTTCGAGGGCCGTGCGGATGGCGTCGTCGTCCTCGATCAGCAACAGGAAAGGCACGGGCTCATTCTGTCCCATCGGCCGTCGGGAGTTCGACCGTCGCGCGACGTGATCCTGTCGGGGTCCTGTCAGAAGTCGCTGTGACACGGCTGTGACAGTCGACGGACACCGCGGTTAAGTCGGCCGGGCAATCTTTTCATCAACGCACGACGGACCGAAGCAGAGACACTCCACGACGGGGGGCGCGAGATGAACACGCTGCACAGCACCACGACCAGCGCGGTCGTCACGCGGCTGCACGATGTGAACCGCCGGGCGGGTGTCCGTACGGTTGCGGTCGCCCGTCCCCGGCCGGCCCACGTCGTAGCCATTGACGCACACCAGTACCAGGCGGTTCCCGCCGCCGAGCAGACTCCTTCCTCCATCTCGGAGGCGGAGTTCACGGCGTACGTCCAGGAGCGGCGCGCCGCCCTGTACGCGACGGCCTTCCACCTCACCGGCGACCGGTACGAGGCCGAGGACCTGCTGCAGAGCGCGCTCTTCTCCACCTACCGCGCCTGGGACCGGATCAGTGACAAGGCGGCCGTCGGCGGCTACCTGCGCCGCACCATGACGAACCTGCACATCAGCGCGTGGCGTCGGCGGAAGCTGAACGAGTACCCGACGGAGGAGCTGCCGGAGACGGCCTCCGACACGGACGCGATGCGCGGTACGGAGCTGCGCGCGGTG
Source organism: Streptomyces sp. NBC_01439 (assembly GCF_036227605.1). GTDB lineage: Bacteria > Actinomycetota > Actinomycetes > Streptomycetales > Streptomycetaceae > Streptomyces. Next base: position 3,946,576 of record NZ_CP109487.1, read on the forward strand.
CTGTGGCAGGCCCTGACCCGGATCCCGGAGCCGCAGCGCACCATGCTGGTGCTCCGCTACTACGAGGGCCGCACGGACCCGGAGATCGCGGAGATCCTCGGCATCAGCGTCGGCACCGTGAAGTCGAGCATCTGGCGCTCGCTGCGCCGCCTGCGGGAGGACGAGGCGCTCAGCTTCGGCCGTGACGAGGCGGAGTCCTTCGAGGAGCTCGTCGCGTAACGCGGCGCACACAAAAAGCCATCGGGCCAGGGGGCCCGTCCTACGGGGGTGGGGCGGGGGTCGCGGGGGGAAAAGGCGGGATCAAGCGGACGGGGGTCCGCTTGATCTCGCCTTTTCGCACGTCCGGTGCGTCCGCGGGCCGCACGGACGACCGGGTCACAGGCGCTTGGCGCTGCGCAGGGCGGCCGCGTAGTAGCCGTTGCCGTCGAGGCGGGAGGCGCCGCCCTTGTCACCGATGGTGGGGCCGTTGGCTTCTTCACGGCTCGATATGAAGATCTTGTGCCCGTCGGTGTCGTTGCCGAGGTACATGCCGGTGTGGTCCAGACGGTCGCCGGTGCGCCCGTCGAGCTTGAAGAACACCAGGTCGCCCGGCTGGAGGACGTCGATGGAGGCCGGCCGGTCCTGCGGGCCGACGCCCTTGAGGGGCAGGACGTCCACGCCGGTCTTCGAGCGGGCCATTCCGTTGGCGGTGCGCGGCAGTCCGTTGCCGCCGGTGTCGGAGGCCATGAGGGGGAAGCGGGCGCGGTAGCCGAAGACGGTGCGGATGAAGCCGGAGCAGTCCAGGGACCGGTGCTTGGCCTTTTCGGGCGCTTGCGTGGTGCCGTTGCGGAAGGTGTACGGGATGCCGAGGTAGTCGTAGAAGTCCGACTGCTCCAGGCGGAGGTCGTTGCCCTCGGAGCCCTTCGGGTTGAGCGGCCCGAAGGACGCGTCGCCCGCGTACTGGACGCCGGCCGCGTCCTTCTTGACCGGCGCCTGGTCCCCGTACTGGAAGGCGAAGGCGAACAGGTCGTCCTCCTCGCTCCCGTAGTACTTCTTGAACCAGTCCTGGAACCACTGCTCGCGCTCCGCGCCGCTGCGCCAGCTCTCCGGCAGCAGGCGGACCCAGTTGTCGGTGACGACGCGGGTCTTGGTGGTGGCCGGCTCGGTGAAGGTACGGCTCTTGCCGGTGAGCGAGGCGGTGCGCGCGCCGTCCGTGAAGGTGGCGAGGACGGCGCCGTCGGCGCCGCGCAGGACGGAGCGCTCCGGGTTCTTCAACCGCTCCCACTTCTGGGCGCCCTCCTGGGCGCCGCCCTGCTGCGCCCGGTCGGTGACGCGCAGCACCGCGGGGGCCTTGGCCTGCTCCTCCTTGCGCAGCTCGTAGGTGAAGTACGCGCTGCCGGCCAGCAGGATCCCCACGACGGCGGCGTGCAGGACGGGGTGGGTGCGGCGGGCGGGCTTGGCGGTCATCGGTGTGCTCCGGGCGGTGCGGGTGGTCGGGCTGGCGTCGGTCAGGCGTGCGGCATGAAGCCGAGCAGGATGCCCGAGGTCAGGACGACGTACGTCATGAGGGTCGCGGAGCCGGTGGCGAGCAGCGTGGCGCCCTTGGGCTGGCGGACGAGCTGGTAGGCGATCAGTCCGGGGACGATGAAGCCCAGGGTCTGGTTCGCGTACAGCAGGGGGAACTTCATCTGGAGCACGATCACCACCGTGGCCTGGAGGAGCACCCCGATGAGGACGACGGCCGCGAACAGGCGCTTGCCGTAGAGGATGACGAACTTCTGGGTGACGAGGGTGAGCGCGTACGTCAGGGCGGTGATGCCGACGACGAGCGCGGCGCGCTGCAGGTCCTCGATGAGGGTGAGCGCGAGCCAGCCGGGGGTGATCATGCCGCCAGGCGAGAGGTTCGTCGTCAGGTAGCACAGCAGGGAGAAGAGCAGGCCCAGCGCGATGCCGATCGCGGCGATCTCGGGGGTGAGGACTGCGGGGATCAACGGGGGTCTCCTGGGCTCTGCCACTGCTGGTTCGGGTGGGGCTCGTACGGGTGGGGCTCGTACGGGCGGGGCGGCCAGGGCTCCCCGTACTGCTGCTGCGGGTGGGGGTCCTGGTGCCACTGCCCGTCCGGCTGCGGCGGGTGGACGTACTGCCGTGGCACGGGGGGCTGCACGAACCGGGCTTCCTGGGCGGCGCTGAGGTCGGCGTACGGGTCGAGGTGCGGTACGTACAGCGGTGCCACGGGGGCGGTCCGCCGGGGTACGGGGGGCTCGCGGTCCGGGTCCGCCGCGAAGGGCTCCTCCGGGTCGGGCTCGTCCTCGAAGCCGGGGAGTTCCGCCAGGTGTTCCAGGAGGATCTCGCCCTGGCCGTGGATGTTGCCGATGGCGACCAGGGAGGAGGTCTCGCCCAGGTGGCCGAGCAGTTCGTTCATGAACTCCTCGCCGTCGCGCTGGTCGCCGCCGAGGTCGACGGCGCGCCCGCGCCACTCGGCCGGGATCGCGTCGATGGCGCTCTTGGCCGGGTGCCCGATCACGAAGACCTTGTCGGGCATCAGGTCCGGGACGATCGCGCCCATCTGGCCGTTGCGCTCGACGCGGTCCGGGCGGCAGTTGATGACGACGTTCAGGGGGCGGTCGACGGCGCCGAGGTCGAGGAGCTGGTTGATGTTCATCAGCGTCGACTCGGGGTCGTTCGCGGCGAAGACGTTGGCGAAGCGCACCCGCTTGCCGCCGGGGGCCACGTACCGCTCGACGGAGAGCACGCCGGGGTCCGGCGGCGCGTCGTACATCCCCTGGAGGGCGGTTTCGCGGTCGACGCCGAGGAGCTCGGCGACGGTGAGCGCGATGGCGACGTTCTCCTTGAAGGTGAACCAGCTGAAGCCGCGCAGCTCGTCGTCGCTGACCGTGTCGGGGTCGGCGTAGACGAGCGTGCAGTTGCGCGCGTCGGCCTCCTCCTGGAGGACGTGGAAGCGCTCCTTCTCGGCGGTGACGCAGATTCCGCCGTGCGGCATCGAGCGCGACAGGGAGCGCGCGATGTCGTCGAGGGTGGGTCCCATCTCGGCGACGTGGTCCTCGCGGACGTTGCACAGGACGCCGATGGTCGACTGGATCAGCTTCGACTGGTTGATCTCCTGGAGTGCGGGCATGACCGCCATGCACTCCATGACCAGTGCGTGCGGCCGGTAGGCGGCGGCGCGCCGGACGATGCCGATCTGTTCGACGACGTTGGCGATGCCGAACTTCCGGTAGACGGGCTCTTCGGTGGCGTCCGGGTGGATGAAGCGGGCCGCGGTGCCGGTGGTCTTGGCGACCGTCAGCAGCCCGCCGCCGCGCAGGGCTCCCGCGCACAGCCGGGTGATGGAGCTCTTGCCGCGGATGCCGTTGACCAGCACCCGGTTCGGTATCTGCGCGAGGTTGGCGTAGTGCCGGCGCTGCTCGACGACGCCCGCGACGAGCATGACCAGGCAGCAGAAGAGCAGCACGCAGTAGAGGAAGAGCACGGGGGATCAGTTCCTTCCGGCCGGGGCGGCACGGCCGGGCGTCCGGCCGGTGGCGGCGCCGGCGGCGTCCCGCTTGCGCTGCTCCAGCAGCTGCAGGCGGATGACTTCGAGGCTGCGGGTGACGGCGCCGACCTCGTCGTGGTGGGTCGGATAGACGACGGTGCGGCGGTCGCCGTCGGCCAGGGCCTCCGCGCGCCGGGCGAGGTCGCGCAGGGGCCGCACCACGATGATGTGGATCCAACCGAGGCAGGCCACGGCGCCCGTGAGACCGAGCAGTCCGGCCAGGACGGTGCGGTTCTGGGTGGTGTACGCGGGAATCTCCAGGCCCTTGGCCGGCTGCCAGGTGACGACGGTCCAGTTCAGGGGCTGGGCCACGCCGCCGCCGGTCATCGGCGCCGCGGCGGCGATGGAGACGCCGCCGTCGCGGAGCAGGGTGCTCTTGGCGCGCGGGCCCTTGTCCGTCTTCTCGTCGGCGGCGCTCTTCGCGTCCGCGCCGCTCTTGTCGTTGGCGGAGTGCACCAGGGCGTCGAGCTTGGTGTCCGGCAGCGACGTGAAGGCCCGGTAGCCGTTGTTGCCGCCGATCACCCGGCGCTCCGCGTCGACGACGCGGACCTCGCCCAGGCCGGGCCGCTTGAGCAGGGCGTTGAGGAAGTCGATGCGCAGTTCGCCGACGACGGCGCCGGCCAGGCCGGGAGCCTCGGCGTACTCGGTGATGACGGGCCGGTTGCCGCTGTCGACCAGGGTGACGGGCTGCTTCGCGGGGCCCTTGCCGGCGGGGTGGTGGGGCGGGCCGCCGGCGCGGGCCAGGACGGTGCCGTCGGCGTTCAGGACGTAGAGGGATTCGTAGCGTCCGTGCTGGTTGCGGGTGCGTTCCAGCAGCTTGGTCAGCTCGGCCGGGGTGGTCTTCTCGCCGATGACGGAGGCGACGGAGGTGAGGTCGGCGTGCCCTTCGTTGAGGGCGCGGCGTACTCGGTCGGCCAGGGTGTCGGTGCGTTCGCGCTGGTCCTCGACGATCGTCTTGGGTACGGCGACGGAGGCGCCCGCGCGATTGAGCGTCAGCAGGAGCGGCGCCGACCACACCAGGAGCAGGATCCCGCACACCCCGAGGAGGGCGCGGGTCCCGATCCGGGCGCGGCGGCCCCTGCGGGGGCCCTCGGTACGGGCCACGGGCGCGCCGAGAAGCTGCCGGCGCAGCCGGTCGAGAGCGGCGCCGATGCGGGCGGCCTCGCCGTACTTCGGCACGGTGACCGGCCGGTACAGGTCGCCGCGGCCGATCCGGCGGCTCTCCAGGAACAGCCGGAGCAGCGGGCGCTGCACGGTGGTCACGAGCAGGGCCACGGCCAGTGCGCCCAGCACCAGCAGGGCGGCGGAGGCGGCGATCCAGAAGAAGGAGTCGACGGCGGCGGAGCGTTCCTCAGCGACGCCGACGAAGGAGACGACGGTGAGGCCGAGTGCGGTGGCGTCGGTGCCCACGCCGGCTTGCGAACCGGTGAGCTTCGCGTAGCCGGCCACGGAGCGGCGACCGTCCTTGGAGTCCCCGAGCAGGCTGCCGCTGATGCCCGCGAAGCCGCCGGAGCCGGGCTCCTTGGCCTGGAGCGGGTGCTGCCCGGCCTTCTGGGCGACGGTCTTCGCGAACTTCCCGAGCTGCTTCTTCTCCTGGGCGGAACCGCCGATGCCGTCGCTGCCGAGGACCTGGCCGGAGGAGTCGAGGACGGCGACGGCCCGGGACCGGCCCAGGCTGATGCCCGGGACCTTCAGGCTGCTGGAGGCGACCAGGAGCTGCTGGGGGCGGTCGGGCCAGGACAGCAGGGCGAGGGTGAGCAGGCGGGTCTCGCCGTTCTCCAGCCGGACCATGCGGGGGGCGAGGCCGGACTCCCCGTCGAGCGCGGTCAGGTCGAGGGCGGTCAGCGGGAGGTTCTCGCCGCGCTGCGCCTCCAGACGGCCCGACTTGATCTCGATCACGGCGGTGCCGCGCCACTTCTGGTAGACGCTGCCGAGCTTGTCGAGCACGGAGTCGGGCGAGACCGGTTCGCCGGAGCTGAACAGGGAGGAGGTCCTGCCGATGTCCGTGATGCTCTCGTCCAGGGAGGCGCGCAGGGCGATGGCGCCGTCCTCCGCGAAGTACTGCTGGGAGGTGAGGACGGCCGGCGGTACGGGCTCCCGGCCCACGTGCCCGAGTTGGAACGCGGTGAGGGCGGCGAGGGCCAGCAGCAGGGCGGACAGGGCGGCGATGGGCGGACGGATGCCGCCCAGCAGCGACATGTCGGCCCGCAGGCGGGTCCCATGCCGCCGCTTCGGTCGCGACGCGGCCAACGCGGGCTCCTCTTCGTTCTGTCCTGGAGCCGGTGCGGCCTAGGGAGTGTGATGATCTGGGCTTGCGGGGCGCGCGGGACCTGCCGCGCGGGCCCCGGTGCGTCCGGTCAGCGCGGGCCGGTCCGTCGGCGGGGCCCGATGGTGGGCGAGCCGGGACGAGGAACGGAGGGACGAGAAGCGGAGGGCATCACTCCGTTATTTTCGTACGACTATGAACGCTCCACCGACCAGGCGAATAACGATTGCGGCTCTGTGCGGCGCTTTCATCGCCCTTTGTGCCGTTTTGACTCTTTGGGTGGAGCGCCCGGAAAGTGCGCCGCCGACCCGTCCGGCCGGTCCCTCTCCACAGCGCTCGGCCGACATCGACCTGGAGCAGCGGATCGCCCGCTTCACCGCCGGCTTCAGCGAGCGCGGCGGCTACCGCACCCCCACGGACCAGGAACGACTCGCGTTCACCAGGGCCTTTGCCCACCTGCTCGACGGCGATCCGGAAGCCGCCCGGACCGGCTTCGCCGAGATCGACTTCACCCTCCGCACCGTCACGGACGCCGCCGGCGGACGCCGGTACGCCGAAGTGGCGGACGGGGTGAGTGAATCGGGCCACACCAGCCGCGGCTGGGGCCGGGTGTACGTCGATCTCGACCGGCCCGCACACTGGTCGGTCCAGGTCCCCCACCCCGTCGCCGACGCCCGCACCGAACTCCTGGGGGCGCGGGTGCTGCGCGGCGCACCCGGCGGGGTGCTGGTGCTCGCGGGCGCCCACCGCGATGCGGGCGAGGACGGGGCGGCGGACGTGGCACACCGTGACGACTCGGTCTTCCACGGCGTGGTGGCGGAGCTGGCACGGCGGAACCTGCCGGGGGTCCAGCTGCACGGCTTCGCCGACGATTCGTTCCGCGGACGCGACGCGGTGGTCTCCACGGGCGCCGGCGACAGCGCCGTGGCGGACGCGGAACAGCTGACCGCCGCGCTGCGGCGCGACGGGCTGGAGGTCTGCACGGCGTACTCCGCGCGCTGCAAGCTCGCCGGCCGGGAGAACGAACAGGGCCGGACCGCCGCCGACCGGCAGTCCCGCTTCCTCCACGTCGAGCTGAACAAGACGCTCCGCGGCGACGACCGCGGCCTCGACCGGGCCGCGGCCGCGCTCAGCACCCTGACGGAGCGCTGGTCCCGCCGGTGAGCGAGACGCCCCCTACGCCGGGGCCGCCGCACGGTGGCGGCCCGCCGCAGCCGCCGCCAGGCGGCCAAGAGCCTCGTCGCCCGCGCAGGCGTGCGCGCCCAGCGCGACGTGGCGGGCCACGATGCCGCGTTCGGCGCGCATCAGCCGCAGGCCCCTGCGCAGCAGGAACGGCACCGACTTGCGGCCCTCCCGCAGGTCACGGACCAGCCGGCGACGGAAGGTCGTGGAGGGGCGCCCCCGCAGGCAGATGGCGTCCGCGAGGAGGCCGAGCTGCTGGCAGCGGGCGACCACGTCGGCGGCGAAGATGCCCTCCGCGATGAACAGCGGAGTGCGGGCGATGTCGAGGGTTTCGGTGCCCGTGCGGGAGCTCGTCGCGATGTCGTAGACGGGAACGTCGGTCCGCCCCGCCGCACACAGGTCGGCGATCGCGGCGACCGCCGCGTCCGCGTCCCAGGACTGCGGGGAGTCCCAGTCGATGTCGGAGCTGCCGTCGACGAGCGGCAGGGTGGGGTCGACGGCCTCCTTGTAGAAGTCGTCGAGGCGCAGCACGGGCAGCCCTGAGCGGGCGGCCAGCGAGGATTTTCCGGAGCCCGACGGACCGGTCAGCAGGACGACGCGGGTCGGTGAAGTAGAGGGGGAGCTCACGGGACACCAGTCTGAACCATTCCCCCGGGTAGGGGATCCTCCCGGTGACCGGTTGGTGTCCAGGAACACACCTCAACTACGCTGCGTGCGCACGCGACCACGACCTCAGGCGGGATCTCCATGGCACGTCACGCAGCCCCTTCCCTTCCGAACCGGCTCCGCACCGCCGGACTGACCGTCTCGATGGCCGGCGCGGCCCTGGCGATGGCGGCGGGCGGCGCCCAGGCCGGCGAGCTCGACCTCCCGGCCGCCGTGGCCGGGGTCACCGACCCGATCGCGAACCTCAAGGTGAACCCGCTCGCCCACACCGGCGTGGACCCGCTGGACAACGGCGTCGCCACGAAGGTCGCCGACTTCCCGTCCGTCGGGACCGGCATGGTCACCGGCATCCTGACCCAGGGGCCCTCGGTGGGCGAGCTGCCCGCGGCGACGGTCTCGTCCCTCCTGGGCCCCCTCGCCCCCCGCTGAGGTCCCACCACGCCTGGAGCCGGCACACGCCCCCGGCGAGTGAGCCGAAGGCGGCGCGCCGGCGAAGGCGGGCGAGCGCCCGGAGGAACCGTGAGGAACGAACGGTTTCGAGGACGCACGCACGCCTGGAGCCGGCAGAAGCGCCGCCGGAGGCGAACCGAGCCCGAAAGAAGGAGGCCCCGGCAGCGCGGGGGACGCTGCCGGGGCCGGTCTCGTACAACGGGGCCTGCCCCGGGAGGACTAGTAGGACGAGCCGCCCGCGCCCAGCGACCCGGTCGGGTGCCAGACGGTCTTGGTCTCCAGGAACGCCGTCATCCGGGAGGTGCCCGGGTCGGCGCTCCAGTCGTCCACAGGCTGTGGACGCAGGACGCGCTTGAGGTTGTCGGCCGCCGCGATCTCCAGCTCCTTGGCCAGCGCCGCATCGGCTCCGGCCAGGTCGATCGCGTTGACGTCCTGGTGGGACGCAAGGTGCGGGCCCATCTCGCCGGCCTTGCCGGACAGGATGTTGACCACGCCGCCGGGCAGGTCGGAGGTGGCGAGCACCTCGCCCAGGGACAGGGCCGGCAGCGGGGACTTCTCGCTGGCGATGACGACGACGGTGTTGCCCGTCGCGATCACCGGGGCGATCACCGAGACCAGGCCCAGGAAGGACGACTCCTGCGGGGCCACGACCGTGACCACACCGGTCGGCTCCGGGGTGGAGAGGTTGAAGAACGGGCCCGCGACGGGGTTGGCCCCGCCCACGATCTGGCCGATCTTGTCGGTCCAGCCCGCGTACCAGACCCAGCGGTCGATCGCCGCGTCGACGACCGCGCCGGCCTTCGACTTCGACAGGCCCTCGGCCTCGCCGACCTCGCGGACGAACTGCTCGCGGCGGCCCTCCAGCATCTCGGCGATGCGGTAGAGGATCTGCCCGCGGTTGTACGCGGTCGCGCCGGACCAGCCGCCGAAGGCCTTGCGGGCCGCGACGACCGCGTCACGCGCGTCCTTGCGGGAGGACAGGGGGGCGTTGGCCAGCCACTTGCCCTTGGAGTCCGTCACTTCGTACACCCGGCCGCTCTCGGAGCGGGGGAACTTGCCCCCGACGTACAGCTTGTAGGTCTTGAAGACGTTCAGACGGGTCGACTCAGACATCGAGGTAGCCCTCCAGGCCGTGGCGGCCGCCCTCGCGGCCGAAGCCCGACTCCTTGTAGCCGCCGAAGGGCGAGGTCGGGTCGAACTTGTTGAACGTGTTGGCCCAGACGACTCCGGCGCGCAGCTGGTTCGCGACCGCGAGGATGCGCGAGCCCTTCTCCGTCCAGATGCCGGCGGACAGGCCGTACTGGCTGTTGTTGGCCTTGGCGACGGCCTCGTCGGGCGTGCGGAAGGTCAGCACGGACAGCACCGGGCCGAAGATCTCGTCACGGGCCACGGTGTGTGCCTGGGTGACGTTCGTGAAGAGCGTCGGGGCGAACCAGTAGCCGGAGGACGGCAGCTCGCACGCCGGGGACCAGCGCTCGGCGCCCTCGGCCTCGCCGGTCTCCGCGAGCGCGGTGATCCGGGCGAGCTGCTCGGCGGAGTTGATCGCGCCGATGTCGGTGTTCTTGTCGAGCGGGTCGCCCAGGCGCAGCGTGGAGAGGCGGCGCTTGAGGGAGTCCAGCAGCTCGTCGTGGATCGACTCCTGGACCAGCAGACGGGAGCCCGCGCAGCAGACCTGGCCCTGGTTGAAGAAGATGCCGTTGACGATGCCCTCGACGGCCTGGTCGATGGGGGCGTCGTCGAAGACGATGTTGGCGCCCTTGCCGCCCAGCTCCAGGGTGACCTTCTTGTCGGTGCCGGCGACGTGGCGGGCGATCTTCTTGCCCACTGCGGTCGAGCCGGTGAAGGCGACCTTGTTGACGTCCGGGTGCTCGACGAGGGCCGCGCCCGCGTCGCCGTAGCCGGTGAGGATGTTGACGACGCCCTTGGGCAGGCCCGCCTGACGGCAGATGTCCGCGAAGAACAGTGCGGACAGGGGGGTCGTCTCGGCGGGCTTCAGCACGACCGTGTTGCCGGTGGCGAGCGCCGGGGCGATCTTCCAGGCCAGCATCAGCAGCGGGAAGTTCCACGGGATGACCTGGCCGGCCACGCCGAGGGGGCGCGGGTTCGGGCCGTAGCCCGCGTGGTCGAGCTTGTCGGCCCAGCCCGCGTAGTAGAAGAAGTGCGCGGCGACCAGGGGGAGGTCCGCGTCGCGGGTCTCCTTGATCGGCTTGCCGTTGTCCAGGGTCTCCAGGACGGCGAGCTCGCGGCTGCGCTCCTGGATGATCCGGGCGATGCGGAAGAGGTACTTGGCGCGCTCGGAGCCCGGCAGCGCGGACCAGGAGGCGAAGGCCTTGCGGGCGGCCTTGACGGCGCGGTCCACGTCGGCGGCGCCCGCCTGGGCGACCTCGGCGAGGACCTCCTCGCTGCTCGGCGAGACGGTCTTGAAGACCTTGCCGTCGGCGGCGTCGGTGAACTCACCGTCGATGAAGAGCCCGTAGGAGGGGGCGATGTCGACGACCGAGCGGGACTCGGGAGCCGGTGCGTACTCGAATGCAGATGCCATGGTGATCAGTCCACCGTCACGTAGTCGGGACCGGAGTAACGGCCGGTGCTCAGCTTCTGGCGCTGCATCAACAGGTCGTTGAGCAGGCTGGAGGCGCCGAAGCGGAACCAGTGGTTGCTCAGCCAGTCCTCGCCCGCGGTCTCGTTGACCAGGACCAGGAACTTGATCGCGTCCTTGGTGGTGCGGATGCCGCCGGCCGGCTTCACGCCGATCTGGATTCCAGTCTGCGCGCGGAAGTCGCGTACGGCTTCGAGCATGAGCAGGGTGTTCGCCGGAGTGGCGTTGACCCCGACCTTGCCGGTCGACGTCTTGATGAAGTCGGCGCCCGCCAGCATGCCGATCCAGGAGGCGCGGCGGATGTTGTCGTAGGTCGACAGCTCGCCGGTCTCGAAGATGACCTTCAGGCGCGCGGCGCTGCCGTCCTCGCGGACGCAGGCCTCCTTGACGGCCTTGATCAGCTCGTACGTCTCCAGGTAGCGGCCGGCGAGGAAGGCGCCACGGTCGATGACCATGTCGATCTCGTCGGCGCCGGCGGTGACGGCGTCACGGGTGTCCGCGAGCTTGACGGGCAGGGCGGCACGGCCGGCCGGGAAGGCGGTCGCGACGGAGGCGATCTTGACGTCGGCGCCGTTCAGCGCGGCCTTCGCCGTGGCCACCATGTCGGGGTAGACGCAGACGGCGGCCGTCATCGGAGTCGTACGGTCGGTCGGATCGGGATTGACGGCCTTGGCGGAGAGCGCCCGGACCTTGCCCGGGGTGTCCGCGCCTTCCAGCGTCGTCAGGTCGATCATCGAAATGGCCAGGTCGATGGCGTACGCCTTGGCCGTCGTCTTGATCGAACGGGTGCCGAGGGAGGCCGCGCGGGCCTCCAGGCCGACAGCGTCGACGCCGGGCAGCCCGTGCAGGAAGCGGCGCAGCGCACTGTCGGACGTCGTCACGTCAGCGAATGCGGTGAGGGTGGTGGGCATGGTCACCAGATGAGCATATCTACGCGCGTAGCGACCTGTCACCCCCGCCCCTGGATCCGCGACGGAATCGACACCTCCACTCTCTGTTACGAGGCGATGACAGGAGCAGGATCTTCCGCACGCACAAGATCCGTAACTTTGTTCTCAGCAGCCCGCCAGACACTCATCCGGCTCTCACCGAAAGAGAAAACCGCGGCATGCGACTCTCCTCCACCCTTCCCGAACAACGCTTCAAGGAGTCGTTATGCGTACCGTCCTCCGTGCCTCCATCTCCACCGCCGTCCTCGCCGGTGCCCTCCTCGCCCCGATCGCGGGCACTGCGTACGCGGCCACCGCCCCGCAGGCCGCACCCGCCGCGCCCACCGCGGGCCACGGCTACGGAGCGGACACGCAGATCGACGTCGCCCCCGGGTTCACCGCGGTGGTGCGCCACACTGCCGGCGGCCCGGAGGTCGAGATCCTCGCCGTCGGTTCGGAGGACCCGAACACCTTCCCGACCCGCAGCCTCGGGGTGCTCACCCCGGGCGGGCCGGCCATCTCGGCCAACGGGCTGGAGCTGAAGCTGGTCAAGAGCGGCAAGGGCCACGTCCTGACCGCGACCAAGGACGGTTCGACCAAGTCGTGGACGCTGCCCGAGGACGAGCCCAGCACGGACTGCCAGGTCGGCCCGATCGGGCAGGACATCGGCGCGGGGATGTATGCCGAGCTGTTCATCTCCGAGCAGGGCCCGAAGGTGCTGCTCTTCGAGGCCGCCGACCGCGGCCGCAACTTCGACGAACTGAACCGCAGCCACCCCTCGGTGTCCGCCGGCTTCATCGCCCGGATCGTGAACCCGAGCGGTGCCAAGCCCGTCTTCGAGTGGAAGACGCAGGGCGGCAACGACGTGCTCGGCCAGGTCGCGTTCCCCGCGCTCCCCAAGGGGTGCAAGCCGAGCTACCCGACCACCAACGACAGGCCCACCTCGTGCGTCTCCAAGGTCAAGCAGGTCGACCTCGGCGCCGGCCTGCAGGCCGACCTGACCATGTCCTCCATGGGCCCCAAGGCCGTCATGCACGGTAGCGACCCCGCCGGCACCTGGAACCAGACCCTCACCCGCTTCAACCCCAAGGGTTCGCCGGACTACTTCTCCCGCATCAACAACCCGAGCGGCGCCAAGCCCGTCTTCGAATGGAAGACCCAGGGCGGCGACAACGTCCCGTCCGGCTTCGAGAACTTCCCCGCGCTCCCCAAGGGCTGCACCCTCGACTACAAGGTCACGGAGGAGACCCCGGCCCCGAAGCCCGAGCCCTCCACCGCGAAGCCGGTGACCGCCACGAACGTCTCCGCCCAGACCGTGGGCCAGACCACCGTCGTCCCCCAGGGTTCCGTCGCCGCGGGCGCCGAGATCGCGTCCGAGGACACCGACAACAGCACCACCGTCGCCGCTGGCGCCGGCCTCCTCGCGGTCTCCGCCGCGCTCGGTGCGACCGTCCTGCGCCGTCGCCGCAGCCACAGCTGACGAACGGCCGCCCCGCGCGGCCCCCGCGTCACCCTTCCCCTCATGGGGGTGTCTCGCCTATCGGGCCGGACACGCCCTCGGCGGGCCACCCTCGGGGTGGCCCGCCGGTCCCCGTTCAGGAGCCCCGCATGTCCCGCGCCGCCCTCCGCGCCACCGCACTGCTCGCCCCGCTCGCCCTCGCCGCCCTGACCGGCTGCGGCGGCGCCCCCGCCGCGGACCCGGCCACGGACCCGGCCCCGCACGTCACCGCTGCCTCCGCCGCTCCGGCCGAAGCCCCGGCCGCCGGCCCGATGACCGCCTCCGAGCCCGTCCGCGTGCGCATCCCCTCGGCCGGGGTGGACGCCTCCCCGATCCTGGGGTTGGGGCTCACCGCCGACGGCGCCGTCGAGGTGCCCTCGGTGGCCGACGCCGACAAGATCGGCTGGTACACCAAGGGCGTCACGCCCGGCCAGACCGGTCCCGCCGTGCTGATCGGCCACTTCGACACCGAGCGCGGCCCGGCCGTGCTCAAGGACGTCTCGCGCGTGCGCACCGGCGAGGAGATCACCGTCTCCCGGGCCGACGGCACCACCGCCGTCTTCCGCGTCCGGGAGCTGGAGCAGGTCGGGAAGAAGGAGTTCCCGACCGCCAAGGTGTACGGGGACACCACCCGCCCCGAGCTGCGCGTCATCACCTGCGGCGGCGAGCTCACCGACGGCCACCGGCCCGACAACATCATCCTGTACGCCGATCTCGTGGGCTGAGGGGGCGTGGGGCAGAATCGACCCCATGAGCAGCCAGCAGCCGACCGACGAACCGGTGTACGCAGACCGGGTCTACCGATCCTCCATGGGCGTCGTCTCGGGGGTACTGCTGCTCGCACTGATCGCCTGGCTCTGCGGCGACGCCGTCCTGCGGGGCTCCGGCAGCACCCCGTGGATCGGACTGGCGGTGGCGCTCACCGCCGTACCGCTGGTCGTCGCGTTCACGATCCGCCCTGCCGTCTTCGCCAACGAGGACCGGTTGCGCGTGCGGAACCCCTTCCGGATCATCGAGCTGCCCTGGGCGGCCGTGGACGCCGTGCGCGCCGGCTACTCGGCCGAGGTGCTGGCCGAGGGATCGAAGTACCAGCTCTGGTCCGTGCCGGTCTCGCTGCGGGAGCGGAAGAAGGCCCACCGGCAGCAGATGCGCCGCAACGCGATCGACCGTCGCGACCCGGGCAGCTCGGGCCAGCCCGCCGCGCGGGCCCGTACCTCCGCCGCCGACTCCGAACCGATGCGGGCCAACGCCGACCGGATCGTCGACGAGCTCCAGGGGTTGGCCGAGCTGAACGCCGCACGGCCGGGCGCGCAGGGCAGCGTGCGCGTGCGCTGGTCGTACGAGATCATCGCGCCCGCCCTGGTCGGCGTGCTGCTCCTGATCGTCCTCATCGCCACGCGCTGACCGGCCGGAACTCCGGGTCCCGGGCCCGTCGGGTGCGGTCGGGTGCTCCCCACCACACCCCCCTCTTGGCCGGAACCGTGGCTACCGGGTGATGCGTCCTCGCAGGTGTGCAGCGTCATGAGGCCGGCGAAAGCGCCACCACCGCGATCCACCTCCGTCTCCGACTCCTGGCCGGGCTCCTGCTCGCGGCCCATTTCGTGGTCGTCGGCTGGCTGACCCTGCGGCCGCTGGACGTGCCCTGGGCCGCTGCGGCCAATCTGAGTCCGCTGGAGGGGATCACGGCGGACCTGGCCCTCGGTCCGCTGGAGGCCGCCCGGCAGATCGGCGAGGGGCTCGCGCTGCTGGCGCCGCTCGGGGTGTTGGTGCCGTTGATCAGCGGACGGCTCGCTCCGTCGGCCCTGTCCGCGTGGTCCTCGCTGGTCCGGACGGCTGCCGCGGGTGCGCTGGTCTCGGTGTGCATCGAGATGCTGCAGACCGCGGTTCCGGGGCAGGTCGTGGACGTGGACTCGGTGCTGCTGAACACCGCCGGTGTGGTGCTCGCGCACGTGGCCGTCGTACCGGCACTGAGGGCCCGGCTGAGGCGCTCACACACCGTTTATCAGGGGGATACCCCGAAGATTTCCAGGGTCGGGCTCGGCCCCTGGACCGACGTCCTGTCGGCGGTCCAGCGGGAGTATTGAGCCATCGCAGAGAGCGATACCGACGAAGGAGAACCTCATGAGCGCCCTGGTCCGCCCCCGTGACGGCCGCTGGATCGGCGGAGTCTGCGCCGGACTGGCGCGGCGTTTCGGAATTTCCGCCAACGCGATGCGCGCCATTTTCGTCGTCTCGTGCCTGCTGCCCGGCCCGCAGTTCCTGGTCTACATAGCGCTGTGGGTCCTGCTGCCGAACGAGAAGTCCGCTTCGACCGCCTGGTAGTCCGGGGGCCGGCGGCCGACGGGTCGTCGGCTCGACCGGTCACCCGTCAGCCGGCCTGCTGGACCTTGCGGATCTTCTCCAGCTGCTTGTCGGCCACTTCCTGCGGCACCTGCGCCTTCTGCTGGGTCGCCGCCACGTTGAGGGCCATCAGCCGCACGACGGTGTCGCCCTCGCGCACGACGACCAGGTGGACCTGTGCCGAGACGCCCTCGGCGGCGGCGGTCATGGTCCAGCTGACGCTCTCGTCGCCGCCCGCGCGGAAGTCGGCGGGGCGCACCTCGCGGTAGGCCCCGGTCTGCTTCTCGATCTTGGCGGAGAAGCCGGTACCGCAGGCGGCGACGGCGGCCTTGAGCCGGGCGACCAGTGCCTTGGCGTCGCTCTCGGAGTAGGAGCTGACGGAAGCGGAGACGGCCAGCCCGACCTGCTTCTGGGAGCCGACGCCGCGGCTGAGGGTCTCGCGCGCGGACGGGTCCGGCTCGTCGCCCATGATGTCGGCCAACGGCTGGCAGGCCTTCTTGTCGGCCTGCGGCTGGCCGTCCGGGGCGTTGGGGTTCTTGCCCTGGGCGGAGACCTGGTAGCCGGGCAGGTCACCCTGTGCCAGCGCGGACCGCTCAAGCCTGCTGCCACCGGTCTTCGGCGCGGCCGCTCCCGTCACCGCGGCAGACGGCGCCGGGGCTCCGGGCGCGGCGGAGGCGCTGCCCGCGGAGCCTTTGGGATCGGGGGTCCTGCCCGTCGCGGGGGTGTTCGTACTGCTGCACCCCACGGCCGCGAAGAGCAGGGTGGGGACCAGCGCGACCATCGTCGCTCGTGCCTTCATGCGCATGACCGAGAACCTCATACCCAAGACGTAGGCGGGCAGTTGGTGGCGATCGTGGCACACGGTGCGGTGGGAGACATACCCGGTCGAAAGGGCATGCGCCCGCCGCACACGTGTACGCATCACGGCGAGAGCGGTCTCAGCTGCCGAGGCCGTTCAGAGCGCCGGTCAGCGGAGTCAGGGCTCCGGTGATCTGAGAGGTGGGGTCGCTCGACTGCTGGGCCCCGCCGCTCACCTGCTGCTGGCTGGTGGCGCCCTGGAGCATGCCCGCGGCGGAGCCCAGCGCGTCGGTGAGGCCGACCGCCGGAACGGCGGCGGAGGCGGTGCCGGCGGCGACCGCGGCGAAGGCGACACCGAGAACGGCGGTACCGAGGGTCTTGGCAGCTGACTTCTTCATGAAGAGTTGTCCTTGCGACGGGGAATTGAGCGGCTCCGCAAACTAGTCACTTCAAACCCCCGTCCGCAAACATCCTTAAATACGCGAAAGCGCCCGGGGATTCTCCCTCCCGGGCGCTTTCGCGGGGTAAAGCCGTGGCCTAGGCCGAGACGGAACCGCTGGTGGAAGCGGTCTGCTGGAACAGCCACTCCGACTTCAGCTCCGCGTAACCGGGCTTGATCACTTCATTGATCATGGCCAGTCGTTCATCGAAAGGAATGAACGCGGACTTCATCGCATTGACGGTGAACCACTGCATGTCGTCGAGGGTGTAGCCGAAGGTGTCGACCAGGTGCTCGAACTCGCGGCTCATGCTGGTGCCGCTCATCAGGCGGTTGTCCGTGTTGACCGTGAGCCTGAAGTGCAGCTTGCGCAGCAGACCAATCGGGTGCTCGGCATACGAGGCGGCCGCGGCGGTCTGCAGGTTCGAGGTCGGGCACATCTCCAGGGGGATGCGCTTGTCCCGGACGTACGAGGCCAGACGGCCCAGGGTCACGGAACCGTCCTCGGCGACCTCGATGTCGTCGATGATCTTCACGCCGTGACCGAGGCGGTCGGCGCCGCACCACTGCAGGGCCTGCCAGATCGACGGCAGGCCGAAGGCCTCGCCCGCGTGGATGGTGAAGTGGTTGTTCTCGCGCTTGAGGTACTCGAAGGCGTCGAGGTGGCGGGTGGGAGGGAACCCGGCCTCGGCGCCGGCGATGTCGAAGCCGACCACACCGTTGTCGCGGTAGCGGTTCGCCAGTTCGGCGATCTCCAGCGCGCGGGCGGCGTGGCGCATCGCGGTCAGCAGGGCGCCGACGCGGATGCGGTGGCCGCCGGCCTTCGCGCGGCGCTCGCCCTCGCGGAAGCCGTCGTTCACGGCCTCGACGACCTCTTCGAGGGTCAGACCGGCTTCCAGGTGCTGCTCGGGCGCGTAGCGGATCTCGGCGTACACGACGCCGTCCTCGGCCAGGTCCTCGGCGCACTCGGCGGCGACCCGGAAGAGGGCGGCCTTCGTCTGCATGACCGCGCAGGTGTGCGCGAAGGTCTCCAGGTAGCGCGGCAGGGAACCGGAGTCGGCGGCCTCGCGGAACCAGATGCCGAGCTTGTCGGCGTCGGTCTCGGGGAGGTTCTCGTAGCCGACCTCGCGGGCCAGCTCGATGATGGTCCCGGGACGCAGTCCGCCGTCGAGGTGATCGTGCAGCAGCACCTTCGGGGAACGACGGATCTGATCCGGGGTCGGCAGGTTGGGGGTCTCGCTCGTCATCTGCGCACTCTACTCCTACGCGCGTAGAGCGGAATGTCCCCGGCGGGCGTCGATATGTAACAGAGACCGCGCGGACGGATGGCGTACACCTGAAGGTCTGAGACTGTTCCGCCATGGCACAGCATGCGCCGCCGGCGCGCGGGGCCCGCCTGGGGCGGGCGGCCGGCGCGAGAACCGGCTCGGGTTCGACGGAAAGTGCGGTCAACGGGGTGGTGCTCCTGCTACCCGGGGCCTCCCGGTTCTCGCCGGGTCCCACGCGTCCGCTCGCGCGGGCGCTGGCCCGGGCGGGCGGGGCGGAGGGGCTGGTCACGCACCTGGTCATCCACGGCGGGGACTCCGCCCGGGAGGAGCAGGCGGGGTGGGCCGCCGACGAGGCGGTGCGGCGGTACGGGGACGTACCGGTGTGCCTGGTCGGCTACGACGCGGGGGGCCTGGCCGCCCTGCGGGCGGCGGGACACGGGGCCGTCAACTCGGTCGTGGCGATCGCCCCTTGCTTAGGGGCGACGGCCCGGGCCGACTGCCCCGAACCGGTGAAACAGCTGTCGGGGCGCCAGGTGTTGATCGTGCACGGCACCAACGACGCGCGCAGCGACCCGGAGGCGTCCTTCCGGCTGGCGGCGCGCGCGAAGAAGGCGAATCGTTCGACCTGCCGCTTCGAGGTGCACTCGGACGGCCACGGGCTGCGCGAGCACCAGCCGGAAGTGGTGGCGCTGGCCGTCGACTTCGTCCTGGGCGCGGTCTGTTCGGGGCGGTACTCGCGGCCGGTGACGGACGCCCTGGCCGCGCCCCCGCCACTGGGCCTGCGGATGCCGCTGGCCTCGGGCTTCGGGAGGTCGTTGAGGAGGTGATCCACGGGCGCGGCGCGGCTCGGCGCGCGTACCGTGGGAAGTGGACTCGGGGCGCTGCTCAACTCCCGGAGGCGACCGGCCATGGGCGGATTGGTCCACAGGAACTTCGACAGGCCCGATGAGACGCGCCCCTTCGAGGCCGGCACCGGCAGGCTGGACCTGTTCAACACCGAGGGCGGGGCGGTCGGGCGCGCGGTCTTCGAACCGGGGTGGCGCTGGTCGCTGCACATCAAGCCGCTGGCCGGCACGGACAGCTGCCTCTCCGCCCACACCGGGTACGTCGTGAGCGGCCGAATGAAGATCGTCATGGACGACGGGGAGAGCGGCGAGGTCGGCCCGGGCGACTTCATCCAGATCGCCCCCGGGCACGACGCCTGGGTCCTCGGTGACGAGCCGTGCGTCGCGCTGGACTGGACCGGCTACGGCGACTACGCGAAGCCGGCGACCGACTGACGGACCCGCGTCCTTCGAGGTCGCACCCCTCGAGGTCGCACCCTTCGAGGTCGCACCAGACCGTCCGTGCCCGCCGCTCCGCCCCCTCACGGTCGGATGGCACCGACGGATCCGGCGCGACCACCACGGCGGGCCGCGGGCTCAGCAGGACACGGGCCCCCGTCCTCGCCTGGGTGTTCGCTGCCGCATACCGCGCTTCCCCCTCACGCCGTGCTGACCACTGTGCCGCTCCGGCATGTGCCGGGGGCGGCCGTCCTGGCGTCGTCTTGCCGCCTTGCGGGAATACGAGGGGTTTACAAACCGGCCCATCTCGGGACGCATACGCCTATGCCTGCCGAGGAATCCGGGCCGGCCGCAGCGGCCTGGGAGCTGAGCCCCGCCGCCCGGCGCCTGTACGCGTACGCCGTCGAGCGGCACGCCTTTGACCTGCGCGAGGCCACCGGAGCCCTGGGGGTGCGCGCGGCCGCGGCGATCACCGAGCTGGCGGCCGCGCACCTGCTCCAGCGGGCCCCGGGCGACGAACCGGACCGCTGGAGCGCGGTGGCCCCCCGGGCCGCCGCGGCCCGGGCCCTGGCTCCGCTGGCCCTGCTCGTACGGGAGACCCACGACGAGATGGACCGGCTGCGCGGGCGCCTGGAGGCCCTGGTACCCGCGTACGAGGCGGGGACCGCGCAGCGGGACCTCAGCGGATCGGGCCGGCTGGAGCTCGTGACGGACCTCGGGGCGGTACGGGGGCTGATCGCGGAGCTGGTCGCGGCGTGCGAGCGGGAGCTGCTGACCTCGCAGCCGGGCGGGGGCCGCCCGCTGGAGACGCTGGAGGAGTCGATCGGGCGGGACGAGTCGCTGCTGACCCGCGGGGTCCGGATGCGCACGATCTACCAGCACACGGCACGCTACTCACGGCCCACGGCGGCGTACGTCGAGCGGGTGACGGCACTGGGCGCCCAGGTACGGACCCTGGGCGACGGGCTGATGCGGATGCTGATCTTCGACGACCACACGGGCGTGATGGCGGTGCCGGACCGCACCGGGGCGGCGCTGGTGGTGCGGGAGCCGAGCGTCGTGCACTTCATGACGACGGCCTTCGAGCGCTCCTGGGTGGGCGCGGAGCCCTTCCCCACGTCGGTGAGCCCGGAGGCGGCCCGTTCGATCTCGGACGAGCTGCGGCAGACGATCGTCCGGCTGCTGTCGGAGGGGCTGGAGGACAAGGTGATCGCGCGCCGCCTCGGCATGTCGGAGCGCACCTGCCAGCGCCACATCGCGGAGATCATGCGCGCGGTGGGCGCCAAGTCCCGCTTCCAGGCGGGCTACTTGCTCTCCTCGCACCCGGCCCCGACCCCGCCGGACCCGGCCTAAGTCCTGGCGTACCGGTCGTAGTAGGTGCGCAGCTCCGGGCGGCGTATGCCGGGGAGGCACGCCAGGGTGTTCCCGAACGCCCGGTGGTGGGGCCAGAACGCGTGCCGCGGGCGCAGCGGCAAGGGGTAGTCATCGCGCAGGACGCCTTCCGGCAGCGTGCCGGAGGCGGGCAGCGGCGAGGTCTCCCCCGGAAGTACGAGATGGGCCCAGACCCCGATGTCCAGTGGCACCACGGACGGGGCCCCGCCGTACGCGGGCCGCCACGGCTCGCCCGTGACCGGGTGGCGGGGTACGAGAAGGACGTCGGCGCCGGACCGGGGCACGGGCGTGCCCGGCCCGGCCAGGCCGCTGGTGAGGACCGAGGGCCCGGCGGGCAGGCAGCCGGCGGTGGCGCCGACCAGTTCGGCAAGGGGGCCGGGCAGCGCCACCGGGCGGCCCTCGCAGGCCACCACCAGGTGGGCGAGCGCCACGGGAACCGCGGCCGCCCAGCGGCGGCTCCAGGAACCGTCGAGCTCGACGGGCGGCACGGCGTACGACTCCAGCACCAGCTCGTCCCAGCCGGGGACCGGGACGGCGGGCAGGCCAGAGGGCACGCGCCGCACGGCGGCGGGCTCCAGCCACACCGTCTGCCACAGCCCGCAGTCGTCCATCCGCGTCGCCACCGCGCGCCCGCAGCCCTCGCAAGCCAGATTGGGTCCGTCCCTACCGTCGATGCCCATGCAGTGGCCCGCACACTTCTCGGGGATCAGGGCCATGCCCCGGGAGTCGCCGGGCGCGATAACGACCGCACCCCGCGACCCGAACGACACGCAGTACTGCGGCAGGTACACCCCCTGCTCGGCCGCCAGTTCCTCCCCGACCTCGTCCCACAGCCGCCAGGGCGGTCCGCTGGGCCGGGGTTCGACGGCGTACGTCGCCGGCTCCATCAGCGGGGGGTGCAGTTGCTCCCACGCCCCGTAGTAGGCGTGGACGGGGAGGGCGACCCGGGAGACCGGGGCCGTCAGCTCCGTACCGCATCCGGCGCACGCGAACACGTCCAAAAAGCATCTCCCCCGACCCGGCAACCCCGTGATTCTGCTCGCCGGGGCCGCGGACGGCCATCAGTTTTCGGGCTGGTGGCCCTCCTGCGGCGCGAGCGGTTCCAGTTCCGGGATAAGGCGGCCGCGGCGGGAGAGGAGGAAGCGCTTGAACTCCGCCACCGGCGGGGTGTCGGGGTGGCCGTCGAGCCAGGCGAGGCCGATCTCGCGGACGGCGCGCGGGGCGGTGACCGTCAGCTCGACCACGCCGGGGCGGGCCACGGCCGGGGGCGGCAGGAGGGCCACGCCGAGGCCGGCGGCGACCAGGCCGCGCAGGGTCTCGGCCTCCTCGCCCTCGAAGGCGATCTTCGGGGTGAACCCGGCCTCCGCGCACAGGGCGTCGGTGATGCGGCGCATGCCGTAGCCGGGCTCCAGGGTGACGAAGGTTTCCTCGGCGGCCTCGGCGAGGCGGATGCGCTTGCGGGTCGCGAGCCGGTGGTCGTCCGGGACCACCAGCCTCAGCCGCTGTTCGTCGAGGCGCCGGGCGACCAGGTCGGGCGCGTCCGGCAGCGGGGAGGTCAGGCACAGGTCGAGTTCGCCGGCCCGCAGCTTCTCCAACATGGCCTCGCCGTAGTTCTGGACGAGGGAGAAGCGGATGCGCGGGTGGTCGGCGCGGAAGGCGCGGATGAGGCCGGGTACGGTCTCGGACCCGAGGGTGTGCAGGAAGCCGAAGGCCACCTTGCCGGCCGCCGGATCGGCGTCCTGCTGTACGGATTCGGCCGCACGGTCGATCTCCGTGAGGGCCTGCTCGGCCGAGGCCAGGAAGGTGCGGCCGGCCGTGGTGAGGGCGACCGTACGGCCCTTGCGGGCGAACAGCGTGACACCGAGGTCCTGTTCGAGCCGGACCATGGCGCGGGACAGGGTGGACTGCGGGACGCCCAGCTCGTGGGCGGCGCGCGTGACGTGCTCGTGGCGGGCGACGGCGACGAAATACGCCAGCCGCGGCGCGAGCAAGGTTGTTACGGCCATGTCTTCTACGTAACGGTTCATCGACATCCAGGCCTCTGAGCTGGGTTGATGCATCAGCGGATCGATTATTGCAATTCCGTGCATTGGACGCATGAAACCAACAGGCCTACCGTCGAAGCATGCCTCCCGTTCATACCGGGGCACCCGTCATCCCGGGTGCCTCCACCCCGTCGTCCCCCGCACCGCAGCCCCTCTCCCCCGGCCGCCCCGGCTACCGCCGGATGAGCCTCGCGCTCTTCGCCGCCGGACTCGCGACGTTCGCCCTCCTCTACTCCACCCAGGCACTGTTGCCCGCGATCTCCGCCGGCTTCGGGGTGACGGCGGGCCGGGCCAGCTGGACGGTGTCCGCGGCCACCGGCGCGCTCGCGCTGTTCGTCCTCCCGCTGAGCGCACTGTCCGAGCGGTTCGGCCGCACCCGGATGATGACGTACTCGATGGTGATCGCCGTCGGCGTCGGCCTGTTGGTGCCGTTCGCGCCGAACGTGGAGTGGCTGGTGGCGCTGCGCGCCGTCCAGGGCGCGGCGATCGCCGGGATCCCGGCCTCCGCGATGGCGTACCTGGCGGAGGAGGTCAAGCCGAAGGCCCTGGTGGCAGCGATCGGCCTGTTCGTGGCGGGGAACTCCATCGGCGGCATGAGCGGTCGTCTCGTCACCGGCTGGGCCGCGCAGTTGTGGGGTTGGCGCGCGGGCCTGTTGGCCGTCGCCCTGGTGGCGCTGGCGTGCGCCGTGGCCTTCCTGGTACTGCTGCCCCGGGCCCGGTTCTTCCGTCCGGCGTCGCTGAACCCGCGCGCGGTGGGCCGTACCGTCGCCGGTCATCTGCGCGATCCGCTGCTGCTGCGCCTGTACGGGATCGGCGCGCTGTTCATGACGGTCTTCGGCGCGGTCTACACCGTGATCGGCTACCGCCTGGTGGACGAGCCGTTCTCGCTCGGCCAGGGCGTGATCGGGTCGATCTTCCTGATCTACCTGGTCGGTACGGTCTCTTCGGCCGCCGCCGGCAAGCTGGTGGCCCGCACCGGACGGCGCGGCGCGCTGTACCTGGCCGTGACGACCACGGCGCTCGGGCTGCTGCTGTCGCTGTCCGACTCCCTGGCGGCGATCGTGCTCGGGCTGGTCCTGATCACCGCGGGCTTCTTCGCGGGGCACGCGGTGGCCTCGGCCGCGGTGAGCCGGACGGCGAAGACGGGCCGGGCGCAGGCCTCCGCGCTCTACCAGTCGGCGTACTACCTCGGCTCCAGCGCGGGCGGCACCCTGGGCGCCCTGGCCTACCACGGGGCCGGCTGGGCGGCCACGGTCGGCATCGCGCTGCTGGCGGTGCTCGGCGTCGTGTCGATCACCTTGTACGGGTCGCACGCGGCGCGCGCGGAGCGGCGGATGCCGGCGTCGGCCCTGGGCGCGCGCTGACGAAAATTACGCCCCTCGTAGGCAACCCCGGCTCGTTTTCCGGGCATTCAAAACGGAGGACGACGGTGTGCGATCAGGGGAGGACCGGATGGGGACGGGAACGGGGATGGGGACAGGGACGGGGACGCGTGCGTCACGCGGGCGCGCGGGGCAGCGGGTGGCGGTGCTGGGCGGTGCCCTCGCGCTCGCGCTGCCGGTGGTGATCACGGGAGGCGGGGCGGCGCAGGCCGCCGCCTCTTGCAACCTCACCACCGGGCCGTACCAGCGGCAGGTCGAGCAGTTCCTCGGCCGGCCGGTGGACGGGAAGCAATCGGCGGCCGACTGCTCGGCGATCCGCTCCTTCCAGGCGAGCCACGGAATCACCCCGACCCAGGGCTACGCCGGGCCGCTGACCTGGCAGACGATGAGCACGATCCTGGCCCAGCGGGCGGCCGGCAGCACGCCGAACAAGGCGGGTGACTGCCCCGTGAACCGGGGGCGGATCGCCTGCGTGGACCTGACGCGGCAGCTCAGCTGGATCCAGGACGGCGCCACCCTGACGTACGGGCCCGTCCCGGTCCGCACCGGCAAGGACGGCACGGAGACGCGCACCGGCCTGAAGAAGATCTACTACCGGAACATCGACCACTGGTCGACGCTCTACAACGTCTCGATGCCGTACGCGCAGTTCTTCGACGGCGGCATCGCCTTCCACTCGACGACCAAGAGCATGTGGAACCCGCCCGGTTCGGGCGGCTGCGTGAACATGCGCTCCGCCGACGCCAAGGCCTACTGGAACCTGCTGGGGCAGGGCGAGGACGTCTACGTGTACGGGCGCAAGCCCGGCACCTGAGGGCTGTCCGCGGGGGTGGTCGACCCAGCGGGTGCGGGCTCGGCGGGCGGGGCTTAGGCCGTCGAGGGCTCGGGCGCGGGCCTGGTGTTCAGGCGGTCCAACCGCCGCAGGGCGGAGCGGCGTTGGACGAGGGACAGGCCCGCCACCCCGGCCCCGAGGACCAGCCAGCCGACCGGTCCGGCCGCCATCACCGCGCCGGTGAGCAGCAGCGGGCCGGCGGACTTCTGGACGGACTGTGCCATGCCGGCCACCCCGAGGTACGAGGCGCGCGCCTCCGGGGGCGCGAGGGAGACCGCCAGTTCCCAGGAGCTCACCGAACGCATCAGCTCCGCGGCGGTGGCCAGGACGGCCGCGGCGAGCAGGGTGATCGAGGCGGCCCGGGTCCCGCCCGCGGGGGCGGTGGCCAGGCAGACGCAGCAGGCGAGCGTCGTCAGGCCGTACAGGGCGACCGCGCCCGCCGCCTGGCGGGCGTCCCGGACCCGCGCCGACACCCGTAGCTGCAGGGCGACGACGAGCACGGTGTTGATGACCAGGAAGGCCGGGATCAGGGCGTGCGGGGCCGTGGTGTGGCCGACGAGCCACAGCGGCACGCCGACGCCGAGGATCGAGTCGTCCAGGTTCATCGGAACGTCCAGCAGGACGAACCGCAGGTAGCCGCGGTCCCGCCAGGGGCTGGGTCCGGCCCGGCCGGGAGCGCCCTCCTGCGCTCCGGGCCGGGCGACCACGAGCCCGCGGCCGTGCGGCTCGCGGGTGCGCCACACCAGGGCCGCGGCCACGAGGAACGACAGGGCGTTGGCGAGGATCAGCACCTGGTAGGCGCCGCGGGTGCCGACGGCGAGTCCGATGGCGGCGAGGCCCGCACCGAGGGCGTATCCGGCGTTCGCCGAACTGCGCGACAGTGCCTGGTAGGTGGCGCGCCGCTCGCCCGCGACCCGGGTGGCGAAGAGCATCTCCAGCGTCTTGGCCGCCCGGTCTCCCAGGTGGGTGACGGCGAACAGGAGCAGCAGCGGGCCGAAGTCGGTGACCACCAGCAGCACGCAGAGGGCCCCGAGGCGGACGAGGTGGCAGCCGATCAGCAGGGTGCGCACCGGGAAGCGGTCGGCGAGGTGGCCCGCGAGCGGCGATCCGGCGATGCCCGCCACCCCGGCCGCACCCAGCAGCAGGCCCAGCTGTCCGGCGTCGAGGCCGACGACGAAGGTGAAGTAGAGGACGGAGGACGCGGCCCACACGCCGGTGCCCGCTCGGTCCAACGCCTGGGTGAGCAGCATGATCCGCGCGTCACGGCCGCCCGGCGGCCGGCGCAGTTGCGCCAGCAGACCTCCGTCCCCCTGCCGTGCCTTCCGGATCCGCCCGCCGATCCGCATCCCAGTCCCCCGTTTCGACCGCGCCCGCCACCCATGTATCTCGACATCGAGATACATGACGGAACCCTGCCTCACATTAATCTTGACGTCAAGAAACTTGATGACGACATATGTGGGTGCTCCGGCGCTTCCGGCTGCCGTTGTCGGACCCCTCCGGTAGGTTCCGAAGGAGCGGAACGACCAGGGGGATGAACGGACATGAGTGATCTCGCCACCGATGTGGACCTCGACACCGCGATGGACCGGTACCGGGTCGAGCTCACCGGCTACTGCTACCGCATGCTCGGCTCGTCCTTCGACGCCGAGGACGCGGTGCAGGACACGTACATCCGGGCCTGGCGCAGCTACGAGAAGTTCGAGGGCCGCTCCTCGCTGCGGTCGTGGCTGTACCGGATCGCCACCAACGTCTGCCTGGACCTGCTGAACGCCGGGAACAAGCGGGCCCGCCCGATGGACCTGACCGCCCCGCAGCACCAGGCCTCCGCCGTGCTCAACGAGCGCCCCGAGGTGACCTGGCTGGAGCCGGTCCCGGACGGCCGGGTGCTGCCGCAGACCGCCGACCCGGCCGAGATGGCGCTGGCGAAGGAGTCCGTCCGCCTGGCCTTCGTCGCGGCGCTCCAGCACCTGCCGGCGAAGCAGCGGGCGGTGCTCATCCTGCGCGAGGTGCTGGCTTGGAAGGCCGACGAGGTGGCGCAGCTCCTGGAGACCACGACGGCCTCGGTGAACAGTGCCCTCCAGCGGGCCCGGGCCACCCTGGCCGGGCAGTCGCTGCGCGACAGCGACCCGGCGGATCCGCTCGACGCGGACCAGGCGAAGCTGCTGGAGCGGTACCTCTCCGCCTTCGAGGCCTACGACATCTCGCGGCTCACCACCCTCCTCCACGAGGACGCGGTGCTCTCGATGCCGCCGTTCGACCTGTGGCTCCGGGGACACGAGGACATCGCGGCCTGGCACCTGAACCAGGGCATCGGCTGCAAGGGCTCCCGGCTCGTCCCGACCACGGCGAACGGCCTGCCCGCCTTCGGCCAGTACCGTCCGCGCGAGGACGGACGGCCGGGCCACACCCCGTGGGCGCTCCAGGTGCTGGAGATCTCAGACGGCAAGATCGTCGGGCTCAACGCCTTCCTGGACACCGCGCGGTGGTTCCCGCTGTTCGGCCTCCCCGAGCAGCTCGACGAGGCCCACGAGGCCCAGTAGGGCCCGGAGGGCGGGCGCGGCCCCGGTCACCCGCAGCGGCCGCCCCCGGGCGGTCAGCCGCAGCCGGGCCAGTACCTGTACGTCGGCCAGCCCGGGCGCCGTCACCGCGGCGGCGTCGCAGACCACCGCGACCACCCCGGCGTCGTAGAGCCGGGCCAGCCGGGCGCACAGCGGTGCGGCGTCCTGCGGGGCGGCCGGCCCGGGGCCGGGCAGCACGAGTCGTCCGATGTCCACGAGGGGGTGACTCCCCCGCCCGCCGGAACTCATCGGCGGATCCGCACCACGGCCCGGTGAGGTCCCGCCGGGGCTGTGAAGTCAGGGGCGGGGGAAGCCGAAGGTGTCGAGCACGAGGTCGAACGGCTCGGGGAGATGGACGGCCTCGCCGAACTTGCCCGCGTACAGAAGGCGGTACTTGCCGTCGCTGGGCTCGCCGTACAGGTGGATGGTGGGGCTGCCCGTGGCGTGCGGGTCGATGAGCAGGTAGAGCGGGATGCCCGCCGCGGCGTATCCCTTGAGCTTGGACACGCGGTCGTTGACGGCGTTCGACTTGGAGGTGACCTCGACGACGAGCTCGGCCGCGGCCGCGGGAACGAAGTTCTCCCCTCCCGGGACCTCTTCCCTGGGGACGACCACCAGGTCCGGGACGTAGAGCCCGGTATGGCTGGGCACGGCCACGTTGAGGGTCTGGAAGATCTCCCAGCCGTCAGGGATCACGGTGTACAGACGGCGCTGCACGGATACCGCGATCAAGTTGTGGTCGTTGACGGGTGGTGGTGCCACGGTGATGATCCCCTCGATGATCTCCACCTTGCAGCCCTCGGGCCAGTCCATCTCCTCCCAGAGACGGACGAGGCCCTCCCAGCTGTCGCCGTTTGCCGGCTCCTGCTGGACGGTGAGTGCGCTCATGGTGTGCTCCTCAATCGGTTCGTCACCGATCCCAGCATGACGAACGGGACCGGTGGGCGTCCACCGGTCCCGTTCAGCCGCACGAGTGAGTAAGGTCAGGCGATGCGGTCCATGACGATCGGCGTGGCGGAGAAGGCCGTGCCCGCCGGGGCGATGTCGTACGTGCCCGCCAGGGAGGCGAGGGCGTAGTCGAACTTCTCCGGGGTGTCCGTGTGCAGGGTCATCAGCGGCTGGCCCGCCGTCACCGTGTCGCCCGGCTTCGCGTGGAGCTCGACGCCCGCGCCCGCCTGCACCGGGTCCTCCTTGCGCGCGCGGCCGGCGCCCAGGCGCCAGGCGGCGACGCCGACCCCGTACGCGTCGAGGCGGGTCAGGACGCCCGACTCGGGGGCGGTGACCACGTGCTGCTCGCGGGCGACCGGGAGGGTCGCGTCCGGGTCGCCGCCCTGGGCCGCGATCATCCGGCGCCAGTGGTCCATCGCGGAGCCGTCGGCCAGGGCCTTCGCCGGGTCGGCGTCCTTGATGCCCGCCGCGTCCAGCATCTCCTTGGCCAGCGCGATGGTCAGCTCGACCACGTCGGCGGGGCCGCCACCGGCCAGGACCTCGACGGACTCGCGGACTTCGAGGGCGTTTCCGGCGGTCAGGCCCAGCGGGGTGGACATGTCGGTGAGCAGCGCGACGGTCTTGACGCCCGAGTCGGTGCCGAGGCCGACCATGGTGCGGGCCAGCTCGCGGGCGTCCTCGATGTTCTTCATGAAGGCGCCGGTGCCGACCTTGACGTCCAGGACGAGCGAGCCGGTGCCCTCGGCGATCTTCTTCGACATGATCGAGGAGGCGATCAGCGGGATGGCCTCGACCGTGCCGGTGACGTCGCGCAGCGCGTAGAGCTTCTTGTCCGCCGGGGCCAGGCCGTCGCCGGCCGCACAGATGACCGCGCCGGTGGTGTCCAGGACGTGCAGCATCTCCTCGTTGGAGAGGAGCGCGCGCCAGCCGGGGATGGACTCCAGCTTGTCGAGGGTGCCGCCGGTGTGGCCGAGGCCGCGGCCGGACAGCTGGGGGACGGCCGCGCCGCACGCGGCGACGAGCGGGGCGAGCGGGAGGGTGATCTTGTCGCCGACGCCGCCCGTGGAGTGCTTGTCGGCGGTCGGGCGGGAGAGGGAGTCGAAGTTCATGCGCTCACCGGAGGCGATCATCGCCGCGGTCCAGCGGGCGATCTCGGTCCGGTTCATGCCGTTGAGCAGGATGGCCATCGCCAGCGCCGACATCTGCTCGTCGGCCACGACACCGCGGGTGTACGCGTCGATGACCCAGTCGATCTGCTCGGGGCTCAGCTCACCGCGGTCCCGCTTGGTCCGGATGACGGAGATGACGTCCATGTGGTACTTCCTTCTACGCGCATAGAGAGGGGGAGATGAAGGGTTCAGGAACGGAAGTGCGACGGCCCTCCGCCCCGGCAGGGGCGAAGGGCCGTCGGTACGGCTATCTCAGGTGGCCGGGCCCGAAGGCCTGCGGCAGCATCGCCGCCAGCGGGAGGATCCCGTCCGGGGTCTCCACCAGCAGTTCGTCACCGCCGAATTCGTAGAGCAGCTGGCGGCAGCGGCCGCACGGGACGAGGATCTCGCCCTTGCCGTCCACGCAGGTGAAGTGCGTGAGGCGGCCGCCGCCGGTGGCCTGGAGGGAGGAGACCAGTCCGCACTCGGCGCACAGGCCCAGCCCGTAGCTGGCGTTCTCGACGTTGCAGCCGGTCACGACGCGGCCGTCGTCCACCAGGGCGGCCACCCCGACCGGGAAGCCCGAGTACGGGGCGTACGCCCGGGTCATCGCTTCCCGGGCGGACGTCCGCAGGGCTTCCCAGTCCACCGTCGGGTCCGGGGTCACTTACCCTCGCCCTTGCGGTAGCGCATGCCGTCCGCCTTGGGCATCCGCAGCCGCTGCGCGGAGAGCGACAGCACCAGCAGGGTCACGATGTACGGGGTGGCACTGACGAACTCGACCGGGACGCTCTCCGTGCCGAGGTACCAGATGAACACGCCGACACCGATGACGATGGCGATCGAAGAGGTGATCCAGCGCTTCTTGTACGCCTTCCAGGCCGCGATCGCGACGAGGACCGCGAACAGCAGCAGGAGCAGCGCGTGCACGGACTGGCCGCCGCTGCGCAGCTGCAGGGCGTCGGCGAAGCCGAACAGGCCGGCACCCATCGCGAGGCCGCCCGGCCGCCAGTTGCCGAAGATCATCGCCGCGAGGCCGATGTAACCGCGGCCGCCGGTCTGGCCCTCGTTGTAGATGTGCGAGGTGACCAGCGACAGGTAGGCGCCGCCGAGGCCGGCCAGACCGCCGGAGACGATCACCGCGATGTACTTGTACTTGTAGACGTTGACGCCCAGCGACTCGGCCGCGATCGGGTTCTCGCCGCAGGAGCGCAGCCGCAGACCGAACGCCGTCTTCCACAGCACGAAGAACGTGCCGATGATGAGGGCCACGGCGACGATCGTCAGCAGCGAGAGGTTGGTGACCAGGCCGCCGAGGATGCCCGCGACGTCCGAGACGACGAACCAGTGGTGCTTCTCGATGTCGGCCAGCCAATCGGACAGGCCCGGCACGCTGAACGAGGTGATGCTGTCGGCCGGCGGCGACTGCTTCGGGCTGCCGCCCGCGGCGGCGGCCGCACCGGTGTTGAACCACAGCTTGGCGAAGTAGGTGGTGAGACCGACGGCCAGGATGTTGATCGCGATGCCGGAGATGATGTGGTCGACGCCGAAGGTGACGGTGGCGACGGCGTGCAGCAGGCCGCCGAACATGCCGCCCAGGACGCCGACGAGGACGCCGAGCCAGGGGCTGGTCTGCCAGCCGGCCCAGGCGCCGAAGAAGGTGCCGAGGATCATCATGCCCTCGAGGCCGATGTTGACCACGCCCGCGCGCTCGGCCCACAGACCGCCGAGACCGGCCATGCCGATCGGCACGGCCAGCGAGAGGGCCGCACTGATCTGGCCCGACGAGGTCAGGTCCTGCGCTCCGGTGATGGCGCGCACGGCGGAGAGCGCGACGAGCGCGCCCGCGATGATCAGCAGGATCACCGGGAGGGAGAGCCGGGTGCGGCCGCCCTTGCCACCGGCCGCCTTGGGGGCGGCGGGCGGCGGGGTGGAAGTCGCCGTGGCGGTCACGCCGACACCTCCGTCTGGTCGTTGGAACGGGCCTGGGCGGCGAGCTTCTCGCCGACCTGTCGCTGCTGGCGCTTGAGGCCGTAGCGGCGCACGAGTTCGTAGGCGATGACGACACAGAGGACGATGACGCCCTGCATGACGCCGACGATCTCCCGGTCGTAGTTCTCGAACTCCAGCTTCTGGCCGCCGCGCTCCAGGAAGGCCCAGAGGATCGCGGCGAGCGCGATGCCGATCGGGTGGTTGCGGCCGAGCAGGGCGATGGCGATGCCGAGGAAGCCGATGCCGAGGGGGAAGTCGCCGCCGAACTCGTACGAGTCGTTGAGCAGCGTCGGCATGCCGATCAGACCGGCCATGGCGCCGGAGATGAGCATGGCCGTGATGACCATCTTCTTGACGTTGACACCGCTGGCGGCGGCGGCCGTGTCGGACTGGCCGACGGTGCGCAGGTCGAAACCGAAGCGGGTGCGGGCCAGCGTGAACCAGTACCCGACACCGGCGATCACCGCGACCACGACGAAGCCGTAGATCGGGGTCGGCGCGGTCGGGATGTCGAAGAAGTGCGAGGAGTCCGGCAGCGGGGTCGTGGCGACCTTGGTGCCGGCCGCGTCCAGGTGGCCGAGGCGGCCGGGCTGGAGGAGGTAGCCGATGATCGCGGTCGCGATCATGTTCAGCATGATCGTGGAGACGACCTCGCTGACGCCCCGGGTGACCTTGAGGACACCCGCGATGCCGGCCCACATGGCGCCGACGATCATCGCGGTGAGGATGATCAGCGGGATCTGCACGATGCCCGGCAGGGCCAGCGCGCCACCCACGGCGGCGGCGAAGAAGGCCGCGAGACGGTACTGGCCGTCGACACCGATGTTGAACAGGTTCATGCGGAAGCCGACGGCCACCGCGATACCCGCCAGGTAGTACGGCGTCGCCTTGTTGATGATGTAGACCTGGCTGTCCGACTTCACGCCGTATTCGAACATGATCCCGAAGGCGCTGAACGGCTCCTTGCCGGTCGCGGCCAGGATCAGGGCGGTGATCAGGAACGCGGCGACGATCGCGAGCAGCGGGGCCGCGATGCCCAGGAGCAGCCGCTCCTTGTCGATCTTCTTCATCGGGCCTCGTCCTCCGGGCCGTCGGTGCCCTCAGGGCTCTCTTCGTGCTCAAGGTGTCCGGCGGCGGCACCGGTCATGGCCGATCCGAGCTCCTCCGGGGTGATGGTCGCCGGGTCGGCGTCCGCGACCAGCCGGCCGCGGTACATCACGCGCAGGGTGTCGGAGAGGCCGATCAGCTCGTCCAGGTCCGCGGAGATCAGCAGCACCGCCAGGCCTTCGCGGCGCGCCTCGCGGATCTGGTCCCAGATCTGCGCCTGCGCACCGACGTCCACGCCCCGGGTGGGGTGCGCGGCGATCAGCAGCTTCGGGTTGTGGCTCATCTCGCGACCGACGATCAGCTTCTGCTGGTTGCCGCCGGAGAGCGACGCCGCAGTGACGTCGATGCCGGGCGTGCGGACGTCGTACTCCCGCACGATCCGCTCGGTGTCCTTGCGGGCGGCCCTCAGGTCGAGGATCGGTCCCCGGGAGTTCGGCTTCTCGGTGACGTGACCGAGGATGCGGTTCTCCCAGAGGGGGGCCTCCAGGAGCAGGCCGTGCCGGTGGCGGTCCTCGGGAATGCAGCCGATGCCGTCCTCGCGGCGCTTGCGGGTCGGCGCGGTGGAGATGTCGTTGCCGTCGAGGGTGACCACGCCCTGGCCGGGGTGGCGCATTCCCATGATCGAGTCGACGAGCTCGGACTGGCCGTTGCCCTCCACGCCGGCGATGCCCAGGACCTCGCCCTTGTGGATGGTGAAGGTGATGCCGTCGAGGACCGCGCGGACGACTCCGTCGGGGTCGACGGCGCTCAGCGACAGCCCGTCGACCGTGAGCATCGGGACGTCCGTCACCGTCGACTCGCGGGTCTCCGGGGAGGGCAGCTCGGCGCCGACCATCAGCTCGGCGAGCTGCTTGGTCGTGATGTTCGCCGGGTCCGCCGTACCGACCGTCGTGCCGCGCCGGATGACGGTGATGTCGTCGGCGACCGACAGGACCTCGCCCAGCTTGTGCGAGATGAAGATGACGGTGAGGCCCTCGGCCTTGAGCTCGCGGAGGTTGTCGAAGAGCGCGTCGACCTCCTGCGGGACCAGGACCGCGGTGGGCTCGTCGAGGATCAGCGTCCGGGCACCGCGGAACAGGACCTTGAGGATCTCCACACGCTGCCTGTCGGCCACACCGAGGTCCTCGACGAGGACGTCCGGGCGGACGCCCAGTCCGTACGCGTCCGAGATTTCCTTGATCTTGGCGCGGGCCTTGTCGCCGATGCCGTACAGCTTCTCGGAGCCGAGGACGACGTTCTCGAGGACGGTGAGGTAGTCCGCGAGCATGAAGTGCTGGTGCACCATGCCGACGCCGCGGTCGATGGCGTCGCCGGGGTCGTTGAAGACGACCTGCTCGCCGTCGACCGTGATGGTCCCCTCGTCCGGCTTCTGCATGCCGTAGAGGATCTTCATCAAGGTCGACTTGCCCGCGCCGTTCTCGCCCACGAGGGCGTGCACGGTGCCGCGGCGCACGGTGATGTCGATGTCGTGGTTGGCCACGACTCCGGGAAAACGCTTGGTGATGCCGCGGAGTTCTACGGCGTTGGGACTTGAGGCTTTGATGGCGCACTCTCCAAGGAAGGGAGCGTGGGAGGACGAGGCTGGACGGGGCTCGAACGAGGCGAGGAACGGGCAGAAACGCGGGCGCTGGTGGCGAAAGCTACCGTGCGACCAGACATGCTACGCGCGTAGCATTGGCAAAAATGTTCAACTGCCCGCATGCGTACACGGAAAGGGGCCCGGAGTGTCGGCCGAAGCCGTTCCGGGCCCCCAGTGTGACCCGTGTCAGAGGGTCGTGGCGACCTTGATCTGGCCGTCGACGATCTTCTTCTTGGCCTCGTCCAGCTGGGCCTGGATGTCCTTCAGGTGGTCACCCGTGGTCGTCAGCGAGACACCGTTCTCGGCGAGCGAGTAGGCGTGCGTGCCGGTCATCGGCTTGCCGTCCTGGACGGACTTGACGAGCTCGAAGACACCGGTGTCGACGTTCTTGACGACCGAGGTCAGGATGGAGCCGGCGTACTTGGACAGGGCCGGGTCCTTGGCCTGGTCCGAGTCGACGCCGATCGCCCACGCGCCCGGCTTGGCGGCGACGGCCTCGATGGCGCCGGCGCCGGAGCCGCCCGCGGCCGAGTAGACGACGTCGATGCCCTTGTCGAGCATGCCCTTGGCAGCGGCCTTGCCCTTGTCCGGGGCACCGAAGCCGGACATGTCCGTACCGGTGGACAGGTACTGGATCTGCACGTTGGCCTCGGGCTTGGTGTCCTTGACACCCTGCTGGAAGCCGGCGGCGAACTTCTTGATCAGGGGGATGTCCACACCACCGATGAAGCCGATCTGGCCGTCCTTGGACTTCAGCGCGGCAGCGACACCGGCGAGGTAGGAACCCTGCTCCTCGGTGAAGACGATCGAGGAGACGTTCGGCTTCTCGGAGACGGAGTCGACGAGACCGAAGGTGGTCTTCGGGTACTTGGCCGCGGCCTTCTCGAGCGCGTCCTTGTAGGCGAAGCCGACACCGATGACGGGGTTGTAGCCGCCCTCGGCGAGGGAGACGAGACGCTGCTCGCGGTCGGCCGGCGTCTCACCGGTCTTGGCGGTGAGCTCCTTGGTCTCGACACCGAGGTCCGCCTTGGCCTTGTCCAGGCCACGCGCGGCGGAGTCGTTGAAGGAGTTGTCGCCACGGCCGCCGACGTCGTAGGCCATGCCGACCTTGACCTTGCCGTTGCCGTCGCCGGAGCCGGAGCTCTCGGTGGACGACTCACCGCAGGCGGTGGCGGAGAGGGCGAGAGCCGCAGTCACGATGGACGCGGAGACGATCTTAGATACCCGGCGCAAGAGGAGGGTCCCTTCGAGACTGACCGAAAGCGCCTCTTCCGGCGCTGGTTTCGCGGCGATCGTAACGCGCGTAGATGTCAGTTAAAGGCCCGTTCATCAGTCGTTATCGGATCGTCGCGAACCGGACAGTGACCGATCAGTGACGCCCGTACGCCCAGCCCTTGCGTCCCAAGGGCTGGACTCGCCTGCGCAACAGATCGTCGACGGTGTACCGAACCGGACCGCCGTACCGCGAATGCGGGCATTTACACGCTCGGATACGAGCACGGGCGCATCTGATCCGCCGCTGAGCCGGCTCCTTCCCGGCCGCAGTGTTCCAGTGCTGCGCACCGACGGGAAGGCGTGGCTCGCACCCACCGGAGGGGCCGGGCGATGACGGCCCGGCCCCTCTTCGGTCAACGGTCGCCGACGGGCCTCGCGCGACGTCCGTCGAGCAGCGCGGCGGCCGTGAAGAACTCCACGCCGATGCCGATCGCGGACTCGTCCACGTCGAAGTCGCCCCGGTGCAGGTCGCGCTTGGCGGTGTCACCGGGCGCACGGACCCCCAGCCGGGCCATCGCGCCCGGAACGTGCTCCAGGTACCAAGAGAAGTCCTCCCCGCCCAGGCTCTGCTCGGTGTCTTCGACGGACTCCGCTCCGCAGCGGGCCCCCATCGCCTCGCGCAGCAGCTCGGTGATCACCGGGTCGTTGACCACCGGGGGCACCCCGCGCACGTGGTTGATCTCGAACTTGGCCCCGTGCATGGTCGCGATCTCGTCGATCGCGGCGTGGATCATGTCCGGCGCCTCGTGCCAGGCGTTCAGGTCCAGGCAGCGCACCGTTCCCGAGAGCTCGGCGTGCATCGGGATGACGTTGCAGGCGTGCCCGGCCTCGATCCGGCCCCAGGTGACGGACATGCCCGAGCGGGCGTCCATCCGGCGGGCCAGCAGGGCCGGGGCGTCGACGGCCACCCGGGCGGCGGCCGTCACCAGGTCGGTGGTCAGGTGCGGCCGCGCGGTGTGACCGCCGGGGCCGGAGAGGGTGACCTCCAGCCGGTCGCAGGCGGAGGTGATGGGGCCGGCCCGCAGCCCGATGCGGCCCGCGTCGACGCGGGGGTCGCAGTGCACGGCGACGATCCGCCCGACCCCGTCCAGGACCCCGGACTCGATGGCGTCGGTGGCTCCGCCCGGGAGCACCTCTTCGGCGGGCTGGAAGAGCAGCCGGACGGGGCGGGGCAGCAGGCCCTGCCGGTCGAGTTCGGCGAGGACCAGGCCGGCGCCGAGGACGACCGTGGTGTGCACGTCGTGGCCGCAGGCGTGGGCGCGGTCGGCGAAGGTCGAGCGGTACGGGACGTGCGTCTTGGCATCGGGAATGGGCAGGGCGTCGATGTCCGCGCGCAGGGCCAGCATCGGCCGGCCCCCGTCCCAGGTGCCCACGTCACAGATCAGGCCCGTACCGGACTTCAGCACCCGTGGTCGCAGGCCGGCTTTCTCCAACCGGGCCTTGATCGCCGCGGTGGTACGGAATTCCTGGTGTCCGAGCTCCGGGTGCATGTGCAAGTCCCGGCGGAAGGCGATCAGTTCGGTACGCAGGTGGTCCGGAAGCTTGCCGGGCAGCTCGGGCCGGTCGGACGCGGCGGGCTGGGCGGTCTGGGACTCGCGGGACATCAACTGGTTCACCCGTTGAAGGGTAGGCCCACGGACGGGTCAACTGGCCGGGGATCACGAAAAGTTCATGCCGTTAGGGGAAAGAAACCCGGCCTCTGGACGCATGACCGGATGCACCCGGGGGTAAACTCGCGCGCTCATCCGGCCGTGGGAGCCGCCTGGGCAGGCAGTCTGCGCACATCACGGGCGGTGTCGGTGACCCCCGCGAGGAAGCTGCGGGCGCGCGGGGAGGCGGACCCGGTGAGCCAGGCGGGATCCACCTCGCACACCGCGACCGTGACACCGGTACCGGTCAGGGCGTACGGCAGGGTGTGGACGACGGTGGACGGAAAGCTGACGATCGTCCGGCCGACGGGCCCGCGCCGGGCGATCAGTTCCAGCGGCAGGTCCGGGCGCACGATCTCCAGTCCCGTCGCCCGGCTCAGGGCGCGCAGCTTCTCCGGGGACTCGCGGCGGTGGGCGAAGTAGCGGGTGGCTCCGTGTTCCAGGGTCAGGGCGCGCACCGCGTCCAGATAGCGGTCCGGGTCCACCACCCCGGTCTCCACGAGCGAGGTGCCAACCAGGTCGGTGCCCTTGGTCAGCCGGGGCGGGCCGAACCGGGCGCGGGTCCAGGCGAAGTCGTTGACGCGCAGCGTCATCCCGCCGTGGGCGGTGACGGGCATCGAGCTGAACACCTCGACGCGGTGGCCGCGGTGTGCGGCCGGGGTGAAGCGGCGGCGCGCGGTCGCCGAGACGGGTGCGTACGCCAGCTCGCGGACCCGGCCGGGCAGTCCGCCGCCGCCGACCCGGTGCCACCGTACGAGGCGTTCGCCGCGGGCGGTCTGGGCCATGAACTCCATGGTGGCGGTGCCGTCGTCGACCACCACGAGCTCCTCGGCGCGCACCAGGGTGAGCAGCAGCTGGACGTAGCGCGAGAAGGGGTCTCCGACGACGACCGTACGCGCGGCGCGCACGTCGCGCGCCAGCGCGGTGAGCGCCTTCAGCGGCGCGAACCGGCTCCCGCGCGCCTCCTGCCACCGGACCTCGTGTCCCTCGTCCCGCGCCAGCGCGGCCACCCGGCGCAGCTGGCCGCGGGACATCGGGTCGGTGGGCGGCAGGACGACGATCCGCAGGGGTGACGCCTCGCCGCCCGGCCGGGGGGCGGCGCCGGGTGGGTCCCCGCCGTCGCCGCGGCGGCCCCGCTGGCGCGGGACGCCGTCCAGCTGCGGCTGCCCTCCGGGCCGTGCGTACGCCCACTCCAGCACGTTCAGGAGCTGGACCGGACTCTCGACGAACGCCAGGGTGGGGGCGGAGGGGCTGGAGGGGGTCACCACGTGCTCCTTGTCGGGGGACGGAACGCGTACGCGCCAGGCGGCGGGGCTCAGACGGCTGCCAGCTCGCCCCGGACGCGGCGGAGCTTCTTCATGGGGCCGAGCTCGGACTCGTAGACGCGCTTGACGCCGTCGCCGAGGGCGGTCTCGATGGTGCGGATGTCGCGGACGAGACGGGTGAGGCCGCCGGGCTCGACGGAGGCGGCCTGGTCGGAGCCCCACATCGCGCGGTCGAGGGTGATGTGGCGCTCGACGAAGGTGGCGCCGAGGGCGACGGCGGCGAGGGTGGTCTGCAGGCCCGTCTCGTGGCCGGAGTAGCCGATCGGGACGTTCGGGTACTCCTCCCGGAGGGTGTTGATCACCCGCAGGTTGAGCTCCTCAGCCTTGGCCGGGTACGTCGAAGTGGCGTGACAGAGAAGGATGTTGGCGCTGCCGAGGACCTCGACCGCGTGACGGATCTGCTGCGGTGTGGACATGCCGGTGGACAGGACGACGGTGCGGCCGGTGGCGCGCAGGGCGCGCAGCAGCTCGTCGTCGGTGAGGGAGGCGGAGGCCACCTTGTGGGCGGGGACGTCGAACTTCTCCAGGAAGGCGACGGCCTCGGTGTCCCACGGGGAGGCGAACCAGTCGATGCCGCGCTTGGCACAGTGATCGTCGATGGCGCGGTACTCGTCCTCGCCGAACTCGACCTTGTGGCGGTAGTCGATGTAGGTCATCCGGCCCCAGGGGGTGTCGCGTTCGATGTCCCACTGGTCGCGCGGGGTGCAGATCTCCGGGGTGCGCTTCTGGAACTTCACGGCGTCGCAGCCGGCTTCGGCGGCGGCGTCGATGAGGGCGAAGGCGTTGCCGAGGTCGCCGTTGTGGTTGATGCCGATCTCACCGACGACGTAGACGGGGCGGCCGGGGCCGGCGGTGCGGGGGCCGAAGCTGCGCAGGCGGGAGTCGGGGGTGGTCGTCATGGCAGGAGGCGTCCTTCGGTGCGGGGGTGTACGGGGCGTACGGGGCGTGGGCTGCGGGTCGGGGTGTGCGTCCGGATCCGGGACGGGCCGTTCGGGGTGTGCGTCGGGGCGCGGGTCGAGCAGGGGGGCGAGCAGTCGGGCGCGGGCCAGGTCGTGCGGGTCGTCGATCTCCAGGACGCGCGCGGGGTCGGTGGCGACGGGGAGGGTGCGGCCGAAGAACCGGTGCCGGGCGCTGCGGAAGCCCGCGGCGTCCATGGCGTAGGCGGCGCCCGTCTCCAGCAGGTCCTGCGACCGGTCCTGGCGCCGGGGGCGG
This sequence comes from Streptomyces sp. NBC_01439, assembly GCF_036227605.1. Taxonomy (GTDB): domain Bacteria; phylum Actinomycetota; class Actinomycetes; order Streptomycetales; family Streptomycetaceae; genus Streptomyces. The sequence goes on from NZ_CP109487.1 coordinate 3,986,273, forward strand.
TGCGCCGCGTCGTGGTTGACGCCGGCCCCGCAGCCGTCGGCCCCCTCCCGCCAGAGGAACCCGTGGAACGGGGCCACCGTCAGGGCCGAGTCGGCCGACCCGGAGGCGACGGCCACGGCGACCGACTCGACGTCGGAGGTGGCGAGGAAGGGGCTGGTGCACTGGACGAGGAGGACCACGTCCACGACGAGGGAGTGCAGTTCTTCGAAGGCGGCGAGCGCGTGCAGGACCGCGGCCTCGCTGCTCGCGGTGTCGCCGGAGATCGCGGTGGGGCGGGCGATGACGTCGGCCCCGGCGGCGCGGGCGGCGGCGGCGATCGCCTCGGAGTCGGTGGAGACCACCACGTCGGTGACGGTCGGTGCGGCCCGGCAGGCCAGGACGGCGCGGGCGACGAGCGGGGTGCCGGCGACCTCGGCGAGGTTCTTGCCGGGGACCCCCTTGGAGCCGCCGCGGGCCGGGATGACGGCGAGGACCCTCACAGCTCCCCCAACCTGCGGATCACCGGGGCCACGCGCTGCACGCCGTGCCGGTAGGCCCCGCGGGCGGCCTCGCGCAGGTGGCCGCGGAGCCTGCGGCGCAGCCGGGACTCCCCCGCGGCCGGGCGCACCGCGCCGGGCAGCGGGGTGCCGTCGGGTGCGAGGTGGTGGCGGGCGAGGATCCCGGGGAGGTATCCGGGTGCGGTGGTGCGCGTGTAGTAGGGGGCGGGCGAGGGCAGCCGGGCGGCGGCGAGCAGTCCGGCGACCTTGGCCCGGGCGACGGCGTGGGCGTCCGCGCCCGTGGCCGCGCCCCCACCCGTGTCCGCGGCGGGCAGGACGCCCTGCGCCGCCAACCAGGCCGGGTCGCCCACCGGGAGGAGACCGGAGTCGATCTGGTCCCAGGAGGCCAGGCAGCCGGAGCCGAGGAAGTGGTGGTTGCCGAGGGCCTCGCGGATGCCGAGGTCGGTGAGGACGGCCGTCGGGATGGACCGGTGCAGGGATTCCAGGGCGGCCGTGGAGGAGACGGTGACGAGCAGGTCGGCGCCGTCCAGGACCTCGCCCATGTTCCCGTACACCAGGCGGCAATTGGCGGGCAGTCCGCCCGGAACCTTCTCGGCGAGCCGCTGGTACGGCTGCTCCTCCAGGTGCGTGGTGTGTTCCCCGGGCTTGCTGCGCAGCTTGATCAGCACGTCCCGCTCGGGGTGCAGCCGGGCGTGTCCGACGGCCCGTTCCAGCAGGTAGGCGCGGTCGGCGCGGCTGTCAGGCACGGAGGGCTGAACGGCGAAGACCACCGTGCGGGCGCGGCTGACGGCCGGCTCGTACGGCGCTCCGCCCAGGAAGGGCAGGGCGGTCTCGGTGACGGCGGCGGCGTCCGCGCCGACGCCCTCGTACACGGCGCGGAACCGCTGCGCGTCGTGGCGGGAGTTGGCGAGGACGAGGTCGGCGCCGTGGCGCAGCAGCAGCCCGTCGGCGAGCTTCTCGTATACGACTCCGACGTATCCGGTGACGAGGACGGGGCGCCGGGCGGGGGCGGGCCACAGGGCGCGGGCCCCGTGCAGGACGGCCTGGACGGCCCCGCCGACGAGCGCGAGGACGACCACGTCGTAGCGCTCGCGTTCGATCTCGGCGAGGAACTCGGCGCAGGTCACCTCGGAGAGCCGGTCGGCCCGCACCCCCACCTCGCCGAGCTGGCGCGCGGTGGGCGTGGCCCGGCCGCGCAGCAGGAATCCGGTGAGTTGGTGGTCGGGTACGAGACGGCGGGCGGTGAGTGCGCCCCATTTCCATCGCGTATCGGAATCGGCGAGTACGGCGACGCGTTTGCGTTCTGGCACGCGGCAGAAGCTATTCCGCGATTTCGGTGATCGGCCCAACGACCGCACAACAGCGGGTTAACAACGCGTCGACTAAATGCGAAAGCGCACGGGTTAACTCGCCCGCCCCGCGCCGTTCACATGGATTCCGCGTACGGGCCACAGTGAATGACGGGCGGCGCCCTAATGTCTCGCAGGTGCCCAAGCTCTCTGTTGTCGTGCCGTTCTACAACGTGCAGACGTACGCACCGGACGCCCTGAGGAGTCTCGAACTCAATGCCCGGGAGGATTTCGAGTTCCTGCTCGTCGACGACTGCTCGACGGACGGGACGCCCGACCTGCTGGAACGGGCGGCGCGCGAGCTGCCGGGGGCGGTGCACCTCAGACACGAGCGCAACGGCGGCCTGGCCACCGCGCGGAACACCGGCCTGGACGCGGCCCGCGGCGAGTACCTGACCTTCTTGGACGGGGACGACTGGCTGGCGCCCGGCCACCTGGCCCGGACCTTGGCCGCCATAGAGTCCCTGAGCTGCGATTTCGTCCGTACCGACCATGTGCGGTGCACCGGCCGCACGCGGAGCGTGCAGCGCGTCCCCTACGGCCCGCAATCGGTGGTCGCCGCGCCGCGCGCCGCGATCCTGCCCGCCGACCGGGCCACCTCGGTGGACTATCCGTACGCCTGGGCCGGGATGTACCACCGGCGGCTGCTGGACCGCGGGGTGCTGCACTTCACCGACGGGCTGCGGACCGCGGAGGACCGGCCGTGGATCTGGCGGCTGCACCGGGAGGCGGAGTCGTTCGCCGCGGTCGGGCTGCCCGGTATCTTCTATCGGCGCGGGGTTTCCACTTCGTTGACGCAGGTGGGGGACGAACGGCAGCTCGATTTCATCCGCGCATTCGATCAAGTGCTCGCGGAGGTCATCGCCGATCGAGAATGCGATCGACTGCTCCCGAAAGCCGTCCGAACCTATTGTGCAATTATCGCCCACCATTTCGGGTCCATCGAAAGGTTCGAGCCGGACGTGGCCAAGAAACTCCGTCTCATGAGCTCGGCCGCGCTCGGCCGCATGCCGCAGGACGTACTGGACCAGGCCCTGGACTCGATGGACGTCGAACGCTCCACCGTGCTGCGCCGCCTGCGCACCGGCCGCCGCCCCGCCCCGTCGGGAGCGGGTGCCCGATGACCACCCAGATCTTCCTGGCCTCCACCCTCTACGGTGCGGCCACGCTCGCGGCGGGAATCGACGCGGGATCCTTCCCGCCCGCCGGCCGCCGCATCCTGCTGACCAGCAACCACGCCGTCACGGCCGAGGTCACCCCGGGGGTCACGGACATGCCGGGCTTCGCCGCCCTGCGCCCCCGCTTCGACGAGGTCCTCGACTGGAACCGCGTCATCGAGCCGCAGCACCCGAGCACCTGGGCCCCGCGCGCGGAGGACGTCCCGATCTGGGAGCGGCAGCTGCGCACGCTGTGGAACCTGGGCGAGGACCGGGTCGAGCTGATCGTGGAGTCCCTCCAGGTCCCGCCGGCCCAGAGCCTGTGCCGGCTCTTCCCGGGCGCGGCCGTCGACGTCTACGCCGACGGGCTCATGAGCTACGGACCCACCCGCTTCCGCCTCGACCCCCAGCTCGGGATGCGGGTGCGGCGGGTGCTCCACCTGGACCTGGTGCCCGGGCTGGAGCCGCTGCTGCTGACGGAGTTCGGGGTGCGGGTGGAACTGGTGCCGACGCAGCCGTTCCTCAAGGTCCTCGCGGAGCTCGCCGATGCCACCGCGGACGGGGCACCCTGGCCCACCGACCCTCCGGCCCTCCTGCTGGGCCAGTACCTCTCCGCGCTCGACCTGATGACCCTGGCCGAGGAGGAGGAGCTGCACGTGTCGATGGTCCGGGGCGCGCACGCCCTCGGCCACCGGGAGCTGGTCTTCAAACCGCACCCCGGCGCCCCGGCCGCGTACTGGCGCCGGGCCGAGGAGGAGGCCGAGCGGCTCGGCGCCCGGCTGACCGTGATCGCCGCCCCGGTCCTGGCCGAGACCCTCTACCAGCGGCTGCGCCCCGCGCTGGTCGTCGGCTGCTTCTCCACCGGGCTGCTGACCGCCGCCACGCTGTACGGGCTCCCCGTCGCCCGGACCGGCACCGACGCGGTGCTGGCCGCCCTGACCCCGTACCCGAACAGCAACCGGGTCCCGCTGGCCCTGGTGGACGCGCTGCTTCCGGACCTCGCGGACGCCGGGGCCGTCCGCGCCTGGACGCCACCGACCCCCGAGCAGGTCCGGGCGGAGCCGGCCGCGCTGCTCACCGCCGTCGGGTTCACCATGCAGCCGCAGATCCTGGCCGCCCGCCGCCCGGCGGCCGAGGCCTACCTGGCCAAGCGCCTGACCCCGCACACCTGGCGGTACTTCACGCGCCGCCGGCTGACCGCGCTCGGCCTGCCGGGCGGCATCCCGGCGCAGCTGTCGTTCCTGCCGCGCAGCCGGGCGGTGCGCCGGGCCGTGCGGCGGATGGGATGGCTGCGCCGGGTCATCAGCTGACGGCGAGCTTGGCCGCGAAGCCGAGGAAGAGCACGCCCGCCGCCGAGGTGGCCCCGGCCGACAGCCGCTTGCGGCGCCGGAAGGCCGCCGAGAGGCGGGTCCCGCCGAAGATCAGCATCGTCAGGTACAGGAAGCTGCCCGTCTGCAGCAGACCGCCCAGCAGCAGGAAGGACAGCGCCGGGTAGGCGTAGGACGGGTCCACGAACTGCACGAAGAAGGACATCAGGAAGAGGATGGCCTTCGGGTTGAGGAGGCTGATCAGCAGCGCCCTCCGGTAGGGCCGCTCGTTCTCGGCCGGATCGGCGGGGACGGCGGCCTCCGCCTCGGCCCGCTCGGCGCGCGTGCGCCACAGCGCCCAGGCACCCCGCATCATCCCCACGGCCAGCCAGGCCAGGTACCCGGCGCCGAGGAACTTCACCACGGTGAACACCAGTGGGCTCGCCCGCAGCAGCGCCCCGGCGCCCACGGCGGTCAGCAGCATGAGCACGGCATCGCCGGTGAACACCCCGGCGGCGGCCTTGTACCCGGTGCGCACCCCACGGCGAGCGGCCACGGAGAGCACGTAGAGGGAGTTCGGCCCCGGCAGCAAAATGATCAGCACCAGGCCGGCGAGATAAGTCGGAAGATCTGTCACACCCAGCATGCGCAGGAGTGTCCCATAGGGTTGCACCTGTCGCGCCAGTGTGTTTCACCAGGTGGAACCGGTGGGCTCGTAGGTGCCCCACACCTCCCGCAGCGCCCCGCACACCTCCCCCACCGTGGCCCGGGCGCGCAGCGCCTCCTTCATCGGGTAGAGCACGTTCGCCGTCCCCGCCGCCGCCTCCTTCAGGGCCGCGAGCGCCGCCGCCACCGCCGCCCCGTCGCGCTCCGCCCGCAGCCGGGCCAGCGCCGCGCACTGCCGCGCCTCGATCGCCGGGTCCACGCGCAGCGGCTCGTACGGTTCCTCGTGTTCCAGCGCGAAGCGGTTGACCCCGACCACCACCCGCTCCCCGTTCTCGGTCTCCTGCGCGATGCGGTAGGCGTTCCGCTCGATCTCGGCCTTCTGGAACCCGGCCTCGATCGCGGCGACCGCCCCGCCCCGGTCCTCGATCCGGCGCATCAGCGCGAGCGCCGCCGCCTCCAGTTCGTCCGTCATCCGCTCCACCGCGTACGACCCGGCGAAGGGGTCCACGGTGTGCGGCACGTCCGTCTCGTGCGCGAGGACCTGCTGGGTGCGCAGCGCGAGGCGGGCGGACTTCTCGGTCGGGAGCGCGATCGCCTCGTCGAAGGAGTTGGTGTGCAGCGACTGGGTGCCGCCGAGGACGGCGGCCAGGGCCTGTACGGCCACCCGTACGAGGTTCAGTTCCGGCTGCTGCGCGGTGAGCTGGACCCCCGCGGTCTGGGTGTGGAAGCGCAGCATCAGCGACTTCGGGTCCCGAGCCCCGAACTCCTCCCGCATGACGCGGGCCCAGATCCGCCGGGCCGCGCGGAACTTCGCGACCTCCTCCAGCAGGGTGGTGCGGGCGACGAAGAAGAAGGAGAGCCGGGGCGCGAACGCGTCGACCTCCATCCCGGCCGCCAGGGCCGTCCGGACGTAGGCGATGCCGTCTGCGAGGGTGAAGGCCACCTCCTGCGCGGGCGAGGCGCCGGCTTCGGCCATGTGGTAGCCGGAGATGGAGATCGTGTTCCAGCGGGGGATCTCGGCGCGGCAGTAGCGGAAGGTGTCGGCCGTCAGTCGTAGCGAGGGGCCGGGCGGGAAGATGTACGTCCCGCGCGCGATGTACTCCTTCAGTACGTCGTTCTGGACCGTCCCCGTCAGTTGCGTGCCCGAGATGCCCTGTTCCTCCGCCACCAGTTGGTAGAGCAGCAGGAGCAGCGCGGCGGGCGCGTTGATCGTCATCGAGGTGGAGACCCGGTCGAGGGGGATCCCGTCGAACAGCGTCCGCATGTCGTCGAGCGAATCGACGGCGACGCCGACCTTGCCGACCTCGCCCTGCGCGAGGGGGGCGTCGGAGTCGTGCCCCATCTGGGTCGGCAGGTCGAAGGCGACGGACAGCCCGGTGCCGCCGCCCTCGATGAGCTGCCGGTAGCGGGCGTTGGACTCGGTGGCCGTGCCGAAGCCGGCGTACTGCCGCATCGTCCACGGCCGACCGGTGTACATGTTCGGATAAATCCCCCGCGTGTAGGGGAAGTCGCCGGGCTGCCCGAGCTCGGCCGCCGGGTCCCACCCCGTCAGGTCATCGGGCCCGTAGACGGGTTCGATGGGGATTCCGCTCTCGGTGTGTGCCATGTGACGCAGTCCTCCGTCGAGCAAGCGGGCCCGGGACCGGCGGGACCTCCCCGAGCCCCCGCTGGGGCGCCCCCAGCCGCGCATCGCTTCGCAAGGCTGCGGACGGCTGCCGGTCACAATGGCGCAACATCCCGGAGCCGAGCGCAACTGTCCACGCACGCGGAGCATCACCTAGATACACGACGTAGAAACCGGGGGGACTGCAATGCAGCGCCAGAGAGTCATAATCCGCACGATCGGGGTGGCAACCGCCGTCGCACTCGCCGCGACCGCCTGCGGATCGCAGAAGACGGAGCCCGTCGCCTCCGCCTCCTCGGTTCCGTCCTCGCCCACGGCGGGCAGCTCCCCCGAAGCGTCCCCCTCCACCGACAACAAGCCCGGCGAGGCCTCGGCGTCCCCGTCCGCCTCCGCCTCCGCCTCCTCCTCCGCGTCGGCCTCCCCCTCCTCCTCCCCTTCGCCGTCGGTGAAGCAGATCATGGCCAACGGCGACGAGAACGAGCAGGTGCGCGAGCTCCAGGCCCGGCTGCGCCAGCTCAAGCTGATGTCGGTCGCACCGACCGGCTTCTACGGTTCCAAGACGACCGCCGCGGTCAAGTCCTTCCAGTCGAAGCACGGGCTGAACGCGACCGGCTCGGTCGACGAGGCCAGCTGGAAGAAGATCCAGAGCGACAGCAAGAAGCCCACCGCCGACGAGCTGCGTCCGTCGACCGTCAACGAGGTCGACGCCCCGGACCCGCGCTGCATGCAGGGCCGCGTCATGTGCATCAGCAAGGAGAGCCGCACGCTCGCCTGGATGATCGACGGCAAGGTCGTCTCGACGATGGACGTGCGCTTCGGCTCCGAGAACACCCCGACCCGCGAGGGCGTGTTCGACGTGGGCTGGAAGGCCAAGGAGTGGACGTCGACGATCTACCACACGCCGATGCCGTACGCGATGTTCTTCAGCGGCGGCCAGGCGGTGCACTTCTCGGCCGACTTCGCGGCCCGCGGCTACAACGGGGCCTCGCACGGCTGTGTGAACGTCCGGGACAAGGGGAAGCTCTCGGCGCTGTTCGACCAGGTGCGGGTCGGCGACAAGGTCGTCGTCTACTGGTGATGCCCGCCGGGGCGGGGGGGCGGGACCGCCGTCCGGTCCCGCGGTGCCCGAGACCGTGCCCGAGGCCGCACCCGCGCCCGGGCCCGCGACGGACAGGAAGCAAGCGAAAAGCCCGAGGCATCGCCTCGGGCTTCTTCGGTTCCCGGTCCGAACGTAATGGGCGCGGGCAGGGCCGGGGGAACGTGCCCCGCCCGCGCCGGTTGCGCAGAGCCCAGGGGTACGGGGGGAACCCCGGCTCATGCGCGGCCGATGACCAGTCGGCTCGATATGTACTGCGCCACCGGTTCGAAAAGTGTTACAGGCAGGTCAGCACATGCATCAACGGCCGGTGCGCAGGTCGACCGAACCCCGCGGAATCGCCGGCGTCAGGGTCGGCGCCCTGAGCGTCCCGCCCTCCAGGGTGCCGCTGCGCTTGCCGCCGGAGCTCCCGTCGTCGAGCACCGACTTGCAGTAGTCCGGGATCCGGGTGAGGCCGTTGGCCAGGCGCGAGAGCCGCTCGCGGCGGGTCTCGTCGAGCCGGCCCGCTTTGAACTCCGTGCAGAGGTCAGCGACCTTGAGACGGTTCTCGCCTTCGCGGTCCCGGTCCTTGCCGGCCGTGTCGCCGCCACCGAAGGTGTCCCGGTCGCCGTCCTTGCTGCCCGTACTGCCCGTGCCGCCCGAGGCCGCCGCGCCGCTCTGGAGGTCCTTGCCCGAGCCGGTCGTCGCCGACGAGCCCGAGGAGGTGCCGTCGCCCGCGCCGGTCCCGGGCGTCGCGGCAGGCCCGTCCGTACCGGGCGGCTGCGCCGTACCGGGGGCGTGCGTCGGATTCGAGCCACTCGGCAGTGAGGTGGGCGTGGGCTTCGGACTGGCGCTCGGAGCTCCGCTGCCGATGCCCAGGGCCGGGTCCTCGCCGGCACTCACGGACATCGCCGGACCGGGTCCCGCGCTGTCGTGCCGGGACCGCTCCAGCAGCCCGGCGCCCGCCGCGGCGGCCAGTCCGCCGACGGCGACACTGGCCAGGGCCGCCGCCAGGCCGAAGCTCACGGCCCGGCCGCGCCGGGGCGCGGGCGGAGGCACGATGCGGCCGAGGTCGACCAGGGGTTCGGCGGACACGGCCGTCACGGGAAACGCCCCGGAAGGAATCGCGGACGGGCGCGCGCCGCCGCGCGCCGTACGGAAGGCGGCCACCGCCGCGTCCTCACCGGGCAGTTCCGTGCCCGCGGGCAGCGGACCTTTCACGCCACCGAGGGCGTCCAGGGCGGCACGCAGCCGCGCGGCCTCGTTCCGGGCACGCTGATCGGCGGCCGGCCCCACAGGTTCCACCGGTTCGCCGCGCAGCAGTTTTTCCGCAGCGGCTTCGTCCAGCCACCTGTTGCGCTCGTCGGCCATCACATGTCCTTCTGCGTCCGCCAACGTGAATCCGTCACACCGGTTTGTTCTACGAAGCCCCCGCTCCGGCCACGCTGCGCGGGTACGGCGTCGAGATCCCTCCCGCCCCCGCCGCCCCATGCCTGGCCACGGGCATTATGGCCGACCGTCGGAGCCGGATCCGATCCGGTGTCCGGGTCCGGTTCGAAGCCACCCTCCGTACCGAGCAGCTCGGCCAGCTTCTTCAGGCCCCGGTGGGCCGCGGTCCGTACGGCACCGGGCCGCTTGCCCAGGGTCTCGGCCGCGCTCTTGGCGTCCAGCCCGACCACGACGCGCAGGACGACGGCCTCGGCCTGGTCCTGCGGCAGCTGCGCGATGAGCGCCATGGTGCGCCCGGTGTCGAGGGACTCCATGGCCGCGCCCGCGGTGTCGCACTCGGCGGCCCAACTCGTCAGCTCGGTGTCGTCGCCGCCGATGGCGGGGCGGCGGCCGCGCATGCGGATGTGGTCGAGGGCGCGGTTGCGGGCGATGCGGGCCGCCCAGCCGCGGAAGCGGTCGGCGTCGCCCGTGAAGGAGTCGAGGTCGCGGGCGATCTGCAGCCAGGCTTCCGAGGTCACGTCCTCCGCGTCGCCGTCCCCGACGAGCGTGCGTACGTATCCCAGCAGCCGTGGGTGCACGGCGCGGTACACAGCACGGAACGCGTTCTCGTCGCCGTCCTGTGCCGCGAGCACCGCGGCGGTCAGCTCCGCGTCGTCCCCCAGCAAAGTCCCCAACCCGTTCACTGTCCTGTACGTGTGGCGCAAATCAGCACGTTACGGCTTTCAAGCACCTCTCGTCCACGAGTGATACAACGCGCAACCAATCCTGTGCGGAGCGAGGTGTGACAGAAAACGCACCCGAGGCGCTGACAGGGGTACGGGCTTGTCGCACGAGCCCGTGACGGACGGCGACCGGGGCCTCTCCTGTGGGGGGTGGCGGCCTCGGTCGCCCTCCCCTTCCCGGGGCCCTCACCCTGCCCGTCCGTGGCGCTCACGTCATCCTTTCGACTCACTTCCGGGTGAAATCCCCGAATCGGTACGACACACCCTGCCCTGCGTCGATAGCGTGGCGGTACACCCCCGCCGCGCCCCGAGGAGCCCCCTGCTGTCCAGCCACCTTCCGGCACAGGCCCCAGGGCGCACCTCCCGGACCGGATCCACGGGAAGCTCCGCCCCTCCTCACGGATTCGGACTGGCCCGGTTCAACGCCCTGTCCCCCGAAGCCGCCCGGGCCGTCCTGCTGCACTGCTGCGGAAGCCGCCGCTGGGCGCACCGGGTGGCGGCGCACCGCCCCTACCCGGACTCCGCGACCCTGCTCGCCGCCGCCGACGAGGCCTCGTACGACCTCTCGCAGGGCGACCTGACCGAGGCCCTGGCCGCGGAGTGCTCGGCGGAGCTGGACCACGGGGCTCCGTACGCCGCCCTGCTGGCCCTCGACGCGGCCCACGCGGAGTACGAACGAAAGTTCGGCCACGCCTTCGTGATCTGCCTCGACGGGCACCCGCCGGAGGAGCAGGCCGACCAGTTGCTGGGCGCGATCCGCCGCAGGATGGGCCACGAGGTCGACGAGGAGCGCTCGATCTCCGCTGACGAGCTGCGTCGTGTCGCTCAGGCCCGGCTCCGGGATCTGACACGCTGGCTGACCTCTCCGGATGGGCTGACTGCCACGGAAATCGGGCTATTCGCCCCTGTGGGATAGCCCGTACGTGCCTGTTTGATCACACCGATGGACCCCGCGCAAGGGAACCGACAAAGCGTCGCTACGATGTCCGGGGCCGGAGGACCGTACCCGGCCGGGCCCGACCGACAAAGAAGCCGGCTGGCCCCCGCCCCGCTTCCGGAGGGTTTTCCGTGCCGGCTGGAACGTTGTACCGCGGCCGGGAAGGAATGTGGTCCTGGGTGGCTCATCGAGTCACCGGCGTCCTCATCTTCTTCTTCCTGTTCGTACACGTCCTCGACACCGCTCTCGTCCGCGTCTCCCCCGAGGCGTACGACGATGTCGTGGCTACCTACAAGACTCCGATCGTCGCGCTGCTGGAGTACGGCCTCGTCGCCGCCATCCTGTTCCACGCGCTCAACGGTCTCCGTGTCATCGCCGTGGACTTCTGGTCCAAGGGCCCGCGCTACCAGAAGCAGATGCTCTGGACCGTCGTGGGCATCTGGGTCGTGATGATGGCCCTGGCCCTGTACCCCGTACTGGGCCACGCCTACCTTGAACTGTTCGGGAAGTGACACGCATGTCTTCTGACACTTCTTTCGAAAAGGGCGTCGGCGACGTGGAGGGCGTTTCCCTCTACGACGTGGACAACCCGGCGCCTTACATCGAGGCCCCGCGCAAGCGGACCGGCAAGACCCCGCGCTCGACCCGCGGCAACTTCGAGATGGTCGCGTGGCTCTTCATGCGCCTCTCGGGCATCGTGCTCGTCGTCCTGGTCATCGGCCACCTCGTGATCCAGCTGGTGCTCGACGGCGGCGTGTCCAAGATCGGCTTCGCCTTCGTGGCCGGCCGCTGGGCCTCCCCGTTCTGGCAGGTCTGGGACCTGCTGATGCTGTGGCTGGCCATGCTGCACGGCGCCAACGGCCTGCGTACCGTCATCAACGACTACGCGGAGCGTGCCAACACGCGGCTGTGGCTGAAGGGCCTGCTCTACACCGCCACGGTGTTCACCATCCTTCTGGGCACGCTGGTGATCTTCACCTTCGACCCGAACATCCGCTAGGCAACGGGGCTGAGGCGAAACCAATGAAGATCCACAAGTACGACACCGTCATCGTCGGCGCCGGTGGCGCGGGCATGCGCGCCGCCATCGAGTCGACGAAGCGCAGCCGCACCGCCGTGCTGACGAAGCTGTACCCCACCCGCTCCCACACGGGCGCCGCGCAGGGCGGCATGGCCGCCGCGCTGGCCAACGTGGAAGAGGACAACTGGGAGTGGCACACCTTCGACACGGTCAAGGGCGGTGACTACCTGGTCGACCAGGACGCCGCCGAGATCCTGGCGAAGGAGGCCATCGACGCCGTCCTCGACCTGGAGAAGATGGGCCTGCCGTTCAACCGCACCCCGGACGGCACCATCGACCAGCGCCGCTTCGGCGGCCACTCGCGCAACCACGGCGAGGCCCCGGTCCGCCGGTCCTGCTACGCCGCGGACCGCACCGGTCACATGATCCTCCAGACGCTGTACCAGAACTGCGTCAAGGAGGGCGTGGAGTTCTTCAACGAGTTCTACGTCCTGGACCAGCTCCTGGTCGAGGAGGACGGCGTCAAGAAGTCGGCCGGTGTGGTCGCGTACGAGCTCGCCACCGGCGAGATCCACGTGTTCCAGGCCAAGGCCGTCATCTACGCCTCCGGCGGCACCGGCAAGTTCTTCAAGGTGACCTCCAACGCGCACACCCTCACGGGTGACGGCCAAGCGGCCTGCTACCGCCGCGGCCTGCCGCTGGAGGACATGGAGTTCTTCCAGTTCCACCCGACGGGCATCTGGCGCATGGGCATCCTGCTGACGGAGGGCGCCCGCGGTGAGGGCGGCATCCTCCGCAACAAGGACGGCGAGCGCTTCATGGAGAAGTACGCGCCGGTCATGAAGGACCTCGCGTCCCGTGACGTCGTCTCGCGCTCCATCTACACCGAGATCCGTGAGGGCCGCGGCTGCGGTCCGGCCGGTGACCACGTGTACCTGGACCTCACGCACCTGCCGCCGGAGCAGCTCGACGCGAAGCTCCCGGACATCACCGAGTTCGCGCGCACCTACCTGGGCATCGAGCCGTACACGGACCCGATCCCGATCCAGCCCACCGCGCACTACGCCATGGGCGGCATCCCGACCAACGTCGAGGGTGAGGTCCTGTCGGACAACACCACCGTCGTCCCGGGCCTGTACGCGGCCGGCGAGGTCGCGTGCGTGTCGGTGCACGGCGCGAACCGCCTGGGCACCAACTCGCTGCTGGACATCAACGTCTTCGGCAAGCGCTCCGGCATCGCCGCCGCCAAGTACTCCCAGGAGAACGACTTCGTCGAGCTCCCGGAGAACCCGGCGCAGCAGGTGGCCGACCTCGTCGAGCACCTACGCAACTCCACGGGCAACGAGCGGGTCGCCGACCTGCGTCTGGAGCTCCAGGAGACGATGGACGCGTGCGTGATGGTGTTCCGTACGGAGCAGACCATCAAGACCGCGGTCGAGAAGATCGCGGAGCTGCGCGAGCGCTACAAGAACGTGTCCGTCCAGGACAAGGGCAAGCGCTTCAACACGGACCTGCTGGAGGCCATCGAGCTGGGCAACCTGCTCGACCTGGCCGAGGTCATGGCCGTGTCCGCCCTGGCGCGCAAGGAGTCCCGCGGCGGTCACTACCGCGAGGACTACCCGAACCGCGACGACGTCAACTTCATGCGCCACACCATGGCGTACCGCGAGGTCGGCGACGACGGCAAGGACTCCGTCCGGCTGGACTACAAGCCCGTCGTCGTCACCCGCTACCAGCCGATGGAGCGTAAGTACTGATGGCCACCCCCACCCTGGACAAGATGGAGGCGGCGGCCGCCGCCTCGCCGTTCATCACGGTCACCTTCCGGATCCGCCGCTTCAACCCGGAGATCTCCGAGGAGTCGACCTGGCAGGACTTCCAGGTCGAGATCGACCCGAAGGAGCGCGTGCTCGACGGTCTCCACAAGATCAAGTGGGACCTCGACGGCACGCTGACCTTCCGTCGCTCGTGCGCGCACGGCATCTGCGGCTCCGACGCGATGCGGATCAACGGCAAGAACAGGCTCGCCTGCAAGACGCTGATCAAGGACATCAACCCGGAGAAGCCGATCACCGTCGAGGCCATCAAGGGCCTCACGGTGATGAAGGACCTCGTGGTCGACATGGAGCCCTTCTTCCAGGCCTACCGCGACGTCATGCCGTTCCTGGTCACCAAGGGCAACGAGCCGACGCGCGAGCGCCTGCAGTCCGCCGAGGACCGCGAGCGCTTCGACGACACCACCAAGTGCATCCTGTGCGCCGCGTGCACGTCCTCGTGCCCGGTGTTCTGGAACGACGGCCAGTACTTCGGCCCGGCGGCGATCGTCAACGCGCACCGCTTCATCTTCGACTCGCGCGACGAGGCCGGCGAGCAGCGGCTGGAGATCCTGAACGACAAGGACGGCGTGTGGCGCTGCCGCACGACCTTCAACTGCACCGACGCGTGCCCGCGTGGCATCGAGGTCACGAAGGCGATCCAGGAAGTCAAGCGTGCGCTGATCACGCGCCGCTTCTGACCTTCCGGTCCGAGTGCGAAGGCCCCGTCCCCGGTTCGCCCGGGGGCGGGGCCTCGTCGTTCCCCCGCAGATCATGGCGCATTGGTGTCTCGCGGCTCGTGTGCGCCGCGGATACCGTCCGGCAAGGAACCGGGGAGGGATCCGTGGAGGAGACGGCCGCATACGAGGTCTGGCACGGCGACACCTTGGTCGGTGCGCTCTGGGACGTGCATGTCGATCAACCGTGGTTCCTCTGCCGTTTCGTGCCGGCAGCCGGCTGGGATGAGCTCGGTCCGCTCTTCGCCGCTCAGGAGGAGGCACGACGTGAGCGCTTTCCCGAGCACCTGATCGGCGCGCTCGCCGCTGTGCGAGAACTCGGTGTGGAACTGCGGCCTGTGGTGGGCGGTGAGCCGATCCGCCCGTGGATGATCTATCTCAGCGAGGGGCGGTCAAGCTTTCGGTACTGACCCTCGTCGTCACCCCTTGTGCACGCGCGAAGTCGGGCCAAGCCCGGGGACCGCTCTGTCCCCGCCTCCCGGCAAGCACGGAGGGCGAGTTGGTGCGCAAGCACGTCACGGCCCCGGTCGGTGCGGCGCTCTGACCTGGGTTGGGGAGCGGGGGTACGGGGCGGGGGTCCCTGTGGAAGGATCGACTGCATGAGCGAGCAGCAGCCGAATCCGTACACGAGCGACCCCGCCGGCCAGGGCGGTCAGCCGGGCACGCCCGCCACGCCCGGTCAGGGTGACTACAAGTGGGGTCCCGGCGAAGCCAGTTACGGCTACCCGCAGCCCTACCCGACGGCGCCGGCCTACCAGCCGACCATCGGCGGCGCCGGCTTTCCGACCCCCGCCTACAGCACCGCCGTTCCGGTCGGCGGAGCCGGTCTGTCCCTCGGTGACATCACCGTCGCCGGGGACCAGATCATCACCCCGTCGGGCAACATGCCGCTCCGGGGCGCGATGTGGAACGCGACCGATTTCTCGCGCACCGAGGAGAAGATCCCGCCGCACGCGATCGTGCTCGCGATCATCTTCTTCCTCTTCTGCCTGCTCGGACTGCTCTTCCTGCTGATGAAGCAGAAGACCACCACCGGCTACATCCAGGTCACGGTCACCAGCGGTGGCCGCCACCACTCCACGATGATCCCGGCGGTGGACGCGTACACCTACCAGTGGGTGATGTCCCAGGTGAGCTACGCGCGGTCGCTGAGCATGTGAGGCCCGCGCTCCGCCGGGCGGGGCCTGAGCCGGCCCAGCGTGTAGCCGCCGGCCGCCGGATCCAGGGAGCGGGTGGCCTCTTTGAAGAGGTACTCGGCCCGCTCGTAGGAGAGGCGGCGCCGGCCCGTGTCCGGGCAGAGGTCGGCCGGTGCGGGCGTCCGACCCGGTCCGGGCCGCCGGTCAGAGAGGAACACCGGGCCCCGGGTCCGGCCGGCCAGCAGCCCGGGTAGGAGACGGGCGGTCCCCGAGCGCCAGCTCACCCAGGTGCGGCCGGCCGGAGCCCGGCGGTCCGCGAGGTCGAGGTCCTCGACGTTCAGTGAGAGGACCGCCTTCACCCCGGCCCCCGACTCGAACAGGAGCCGCCACAGCGTCCGTTCGCGCAGCGGCAGGTCCGGACGGCCGCAGAGCGCGTCGAGCTGGGCGGGGCCCAGCGCCGGCGCCCGGGAGCCGGTCTCCTCCGCGCGCCGCTCCAGCCCTGCCGCGAGGTCGCCCAGGTCGGCCCAGGAGCCGAAGGACCGCACGGCCGAGCGGTGCCGGTTCCAGGTCCTGGCCGCCGCCCCGCCCCAGGCCGCCCTGACGACGCCGGCCACCTGGTCGGCCGTCAGGGAGGCCAGCGGTCGCCGGTCGCCGAGGTCCAGGAGCAGCCTGCGGAGGGTCTGTCCGTAGGAGCGGACCGTCGCCGGGTCCAGCTCGTCGCGGGCGAGGAAGTCGCGGGCGGCCTCCCCGAGCGTGGGTCCGTGACCGGTCGGGTCCGTGCCGGCGATCGCGTCCGCGCGCCGCTCCAGGAAGGCGCGCTCGGCGGCGTTGCGGGTGAGTGCTGCCGCCCGGTGGAACTCCAGCCGCGCTTCCTGCTGCCGGTCGAGGCGCACCAGCAGGTCTCCCCTGACGCTCGGCAGGAGGTGGTAGTCGCGCAGTGCGGGATCGGCGGCCAGGGAGTCGACCAGATCCAGACCGACCCGGGGGCCGTGGGCCATCCCGAGCGACACGGCCCGGTTGAGCTGGACGACCGGTGTCGGCAGCAGCTGCGCCAAGGCCCCGTACAGGCCGGCAATCCGGGCCCAGTCGGTGTCCTCGGCGGTGGTGGCCTGCGCATGGCACACGGCTATCGCCGCCTGGAGGAGGTACGGGCCGGGCGACGTACCGCCGACCTGCCGGGCGCGCAGCATGGCGGTGAACCCGCGGCGGATGAGCAGCTGGTCCCAGCGTCCGCGGTTCTGCTCGTGCAGCTGTACGGGCTCGCCCGACGGGCCGGTGCGGGCGGCCGAGCGGGAGGCCTGGATCTCCATCAGGGCCACGAGTGCGTGCGCCTCGGCCTCCTGTGGCGCCAGTTCCGCCAGCAGCCGGCCCAGCCGCAGGGCTTCGAGGCAGAGCCCGGGCCGCATCAGGTCGTCGCCCGAGGTCGCCGAGTAACCCTCGTTGAAGATCAGGTAGATGACCTCCAGGACGGACGAGAGGCGTTCGGGCAGTTCGGCTTCGTCCGGCAGGTCGAAGGGCACGCGCTGCTCGGCCAGCGTCCGCTTGGCGGCGGCGATGCGCTGGGCGATGGCGGGCCCGGTGACGAGGAAGGCGCGGGCGATCTCCTCGGCCGTCAGGCCGCCGAGCAGCCGGAGCGTCAGTGCGGCCCTGGCCCCGGTCGGCAGGACGGGGTGGCAGGAGATGAGCATCAGCCGCAGGACGTCGTCCTGTTCGGGTTCCCGCTGCTGTTCCAGCTCGTGGGCGAGCTGTTCCTGCTTGTGCGCCAGCCGCCGGTCGCGCCGGATGTGGTCGACCGCCCGCCGTTTGGCCGTGGTCGTCAGCCAGGCGCCGGGGTTGTCGGGGACGCCCGTGACGGGCCACTGTTCGAGTGCGGCGACGAGCGCGTCCTGGGCCAGTTCCTCGGCGAGGCCGACGTCGTGGACCATCCGCGTGAGCCCGGCGATGATCTTCGCGGACTCGAGCTTCCAGACGGCGTCGATCGTGCGATGGGTGTCCGGCACGGGCACGATCACAACACCGGCCCCGGCTCGCACGCAAGCCGGGGCCGGATACGGGGCGCCACGGCGCCGGCGGGTCAGGGGCCGAAGACCTGCTGGACCACGCTCTCGCCGTCACCGACGATCCTGCGGAAGCGGCGGGCCAGTTCGATCGCCTCCTCCTTGGAGCGGACCTCGATCAGGGCGAAACCGGCCACGGCCTCCTTGGCCTCGGCGAACGGCCCGTCCGTCACGGTGATCTCGTCCCCGAGCGACGTCACCAGGACACCGCCCGGCTCCAGGCCGCCGGTCGCCAACAGGACACCGGCCGCCGACAGTTCCTCGATGAACCGGCCCATCTCCGCGTACAGGTTCTCGTCGGGGGCGGTGTCGGAAGGCCGGGTGGTCATCAGGTAGCGCATGGGGTCCCTCTCCTCGGTCGTGCGGTGCTTGCGACACCACGTCGAACGGGGCGGTGTGACAGGGAACGGTCGCCGTTCCCTGTCACACCGCCGGATCGACGTGTCGGCGAGAACCGGAAACGACCGAGCAGAGAGGCACCCACATGACCACCACCACAGCCGCCACCACCACCGCCCCCGCGACCCGATCCCGCACCCGGGCCGCCACCCGCTCCCTGCTCGCCTGTGCGGTCGCGGCGACCCCGCTGTGGGTGGCCGTGGCCCTGCCCCAGGCCGCCCTCCGCGAGGGCTTCGACATCACCCGCCACCCGCTGAGCGCCCTGAGCAACGGATCCCTGGGGTGGCTCCAGATCACCAACTTCCTGATCGTCGGAGTGCTGCTCGCCGTGGGAGCGACCGGCCTGCGCCGGGCCCTGCACGGCGGACCCGGAGGCATCTGGGCGCCGCGACTGGTGCGCGCCGCCGGTGTCGGCATGATCGCCGCGGGCGCGTTCGTCATGGACCCGGCCGACGGCTTCCCCGCGGGTACCCCCTACGGGCAGCCCGCCGCCCTCACCTGGCACAGCTACGCCCACTTCGCCGCGGGATCGATCACCTTCCTCTCGCTGATCGCCGCCTGCTACGTCCTGGGCCGTCGCTTCGGCCGCGCCGGTGAGCGTCGGTACGCCCTGCTCGCCCGGGTCGGCGGCACCGCCCTCCTGCTCGGCAACGGCTGGGCCATGGGCGGCGGCAGGGCCGGCACGCTCACCCTGGCCGTCGGCGTGATCACCGCGATGCTCTCGATCTCCTTGATCGCGAACCGCTTCCGCAGTGCCCGCTGAACATCGCTTGAACTTGTTCAAAAAGGGGTCTACAGTCACCCTCGTCAGCAAGTTTGAACACGTTCAAAGGGGTTGGGGAACATGGACCTCACCGTCGTCACGTACGTCATCTACCTGCTCATCAGCATCGCCCTCACCATCTGGGTGGCCCGCACGCTCAGCCGCAACGGCCGTGTGTTCATCGGTGACGTCCTGCACGGGAACGAGAAGCTCGCAGACGCCGTCAACCAGCTCCTCGTGGTCGGCTTCTACCTCGTGAACATCGGCTTCGTGACCCTCTACCTCCGGTCGAGCCAGGAGATCCGGACCCCCCGCGCCCTCTTCGAGGCGCTCTCGGTCAAGCTCGGCGTCGTCCTGCTGGTCCTCGGTGTCATGCACCTCGGGAACGTGTGGGTGCTGAACAAGATGCGCCGCCGCGGGATCATGGAGCGCCAGCAGACCCCGCCCGTCCCCCCGCAGGCGTGGACCGCACCGGTCGGAGCCTGAGCCGTGACGACCGCCGCCGCCACCGCGCCCGTGCGGAACCTGACCGTCCTCTACGACGCCGGCTGCCCGTTCTGCGTGCACATCCGGCACTGGCTGCTCGCGCAGCGGTGGCTGGTCCCGCTCGCCCTGGTCCCCGCCGCCTCCTGGGAAGCGCGGCGGCGGTTCCCCCGCCTCGACCACGCGTCGACGCTGCGGGAGATCACCGTCATCGGGGACACGGGGCAGGTGTGGACCGGGACCGACGCCTTCATCGTGTGCCTGTGGGCGCTGGTCGAACACCGGCCGAAGGCGAACTGGCTGGCCACCCCGGCCGGCCGGCCCTTCGCCCGGGCGGCGATGCACACGGCCTCCGCCTGGCGGCGGGCCGTACGTACCGAGGGTTACCCGGAGGCCGCCGAGGGACCGGCCTGTGACGACGAGTGTTCCGTCCCCCGATAGGCTCATACATCGTGACTGATCAGAAGGCTCCCAAGAGCGAGCAGACCCGCACGCTCATCCTCGAAACCGCGCTCCGCCTCTTCCAGGAACGCGGCTTCGACAAGACGACCATGCGGGGCATCGCGAAGGAGGCCGGCGTCTCGGTCGGCAACGCCTACTACTACTTCGAATCGAAGGAACACCTGGTCCAGGGGTTCTACGATCGGATCGGCGCCGCCCACCAAGCCGCGGTACGGCCCATCCTGGACAACGAGACCGATCTGCAGAAGCGGTACGCGGGCGTGTTGACGGCCTGGCTGGACATCGCGGCCCCGTACCACGAGTTCGCCTCCCAGTTCTTCAAGAACGCGGCGGATCCCGAGAGTCCGCTCAGCCCGTTCTCGCCGGAGTCCGAGCAGGCGCGGCAGGCCGCGATCCGCATCCACCGCGAAGTGCTGGCCGGCGCGAAGACCAAGGTGCCGGCCGAGCTGGCCGACGTACTGCCCGAGCTGATGTGGCTCGCGCAAATGGGCCTGGTCCTGTACTGGGTCTTCGACCGCTCGCCGAACAGCGAGAAGACGCGGCGGCTCGCGGAGCGCGGTGCGCAGCTGACGACGCGGGGCATCGTGCTGGCCCGCTTCCGGGTGCTGCGGCCGCTGGTGCGGGAAGTCCACGAGCTGTTCGCGGACTTCCTGCCGGGCATGGCCCAGACGGCCACGGCGGGGGCCCGGCGCCGGGCCTCGGACCCGTACCCGGGGACGGGGACGGGGACGGACCCCGCGTAGCCGCCGGGAACGCGACGGCTACAGCCAGTCGAGTTCCCACAGGCGCCAGACGCCGGTGCCGTCGGACAGGTACTGGGCTCCGGTGACGTCCTCGCGGGACATCACGTAGTCCTTCTTCTGCCAGATCGGCACCATCGGGGCCTGCTGGGCGACCAGCTGCTGGAGGTCGCGGAACTCCGTGGCCGCCTCGCTCCGCTCCGCGTGGGACTGGGTACGGGTGATCAGCTCGTCGACGCGCTTGTCCGAGAAGCCGTTGTTCATGGACGAATCGGCACCGACGAGCGGGGCGAGGAAGTTGTCCGCGTCCGGGAAGTCCGCGATCCAGCCGATGGTGTAGGCGTCGAACTCGCCCGCCGCGTACGCCTTCTGGAAGTCGCTCCACACGTCGACCGGCTTGATCGTCACCTGGAAGAGGCCGGTGGCCTCCAGCTGGCGCTTGAGCTCCTCGGCTTCGGGCAGGTTCGCGCCGCGCACGTTCACGCCGAGGTTGAGGCGGACGGGGCCGGTGATCCCGGCGTCCTTGAAGAGCTTCTTGGCGGTCGCCTGGTTCGGGGCCGGGTAGGCGTCGAAGAACGGCGTGCTGTGGCCGGCGATGCCCGCCGGGACCAGGGAGTACAGCGGGGTGACGGTCCCCAGGTGGACCTCGACGGCCACCTTGGCGCGGTCCAGGACGGCGGCGACGGCCTGGCGGACGGCGAGCGGGGCCGCGGTGGAGCCGGGGCGGACGTTGAAGACGATGGAGCGGGTCTCGCTGCCGCCGGAGGCCTGGTAGCGGGTGTCCTTCAGGCCCGGGTTGAGGCCGGCGAGCACGGCGGGCGGCATGTCCCGGTGCGCGACGTCGATCTGGCGGGCCTTCCAGGCCTGGTCGAGCTGTTCGGAGTCCTTGAAGTACTTGACGGTGACCGGCGTGTGGGCCGGCTTGCCCTGGCCCTTGTACGAGTTGTTGGGCTTGAGCTCGACGCTCGTGCCGGCCTTGTAGCCGCCCAGCGTGTACGGGCCGGACCCGTCCGCCTTGCCGTCCTCGCGCAGGGACTTCGCCGGGTACTTGTCCTTGTCGACGATCGAGGCGGCGCCCGTCGCGATCTTGAAGGGGAAGGTGGAGTCGCCGGCGGAGAGGTTGAAGGTGACGGTCCGTCCCTCGGCCTTGACCGACTCCAGGGTGTTGAAGAGCGGAGCCGGCCCCTGGTCGGAGTTGATCGCCTTGATGCGGTCGAAGGAGTGCTTGACGTCCTCGGCGGTGATGGTGCGGCCGCCCGCGAACTTCACGTCGGGGCGGAGCTCGCACGTGTAGACGGTGAGCTTCTGGCCCACGAAACCGCAGGAGGCGGCGGCGTCCGGCACGGGGGCGTCGGAGCCGGGCTTGATGGTCAGCAGCGACTGGTAGATGTTGCTGAACAGGGCCCAGGAACCGGCGTCGTACGCCCCGGCGGGGTCGAGGGAGGAGACGACGTCGCTCGTACCCACCCGGACGGCACCGCGGCCGCCGCCGTCCTCGGGCAGCAACTGCCAGGCACCCACGCCGACCACGCCGAGGACCAGCCCGGCCGCGATTATCTTCGAGCGGACAGACCGCATCCCCTGAACCCCACCCCATGACCGAAGACAGCGACCTGCTGTCCGATTAACGGTCATCCCATCACGGAATTCTGGCCTCCGGAAGGTCAGTTGGGGCGGATGCTCCGGGCGCTTGACGCCGATCAGGCCTGAAATGAGGCGAGTTCGACGACCGTGATGTCGGACGGCGCCCCAACTCGGACCGGCGGCCCCCACGCTCCGGCCCCGCGGGACACGTAGAGCTGGGTGTCTCCGTAGCGTTCCAGGCCCGCGACGGTGGGGTTGGCGAGCTCCGCGAGGTAGTTGCCGGGCCAGAGCTGGCCGCCGTGGGTGTGGCCGGAGAGCTGGAGGTCGACGCCGTGCCGGACGGCGTCGTGGATCACGACGGGCTGGTGCGCGAGGAGCACGGCGGCCCGCGTCCGGTCCCGGTCGCCGAGGGCCGCCCGGAAGTCGGGGCCGCTCCCCTCCCGCTCCCCCTGGATGTCGTTGACCCCGGCGAGGTCGAAGTACGGCAGCTCGCGGCGGGCGTTCTCCAGCGGGTTCAGCCCCAGCTCGCGGACGTGGTCGATCCACTGCTGGGCGCCCGAGAAGTACTCGTGGTTCCCGGTGACGAAGTACGAGCCGTGGCGGGCGGCGAGCCGGCGCAGCGGCTCCGCGGCGGGCCCGAGGTCGGGGACGCTGCCGTCGACGAGGTCGCCGACGATGGCGATGAGGTCGGGCTGGGTGCGGTTGACGGTGTCCACGATGCGTTGGGTGTGGGCGCGGCCGAGCACCGGGCCGAGGTGGACGTCGCTGACGACGGCGATCCGGAAACCGTGTGCCGCGCGCGGCAGTTTGGCGAGGGGGACCCGCACCCGCTTCACGCTCGGCCCGCGCAGGACCCCGTGGGTCCCGGCCCCGACCGTGCCGAGGGCCACGGCGGCGGCCGTCCCGCCGACCGTACGGGCGACGAACCGGCGGCGGCTCAGCCCGTCGCCCGCGGCGGGCCGCTCGGCGGCGGCCGGGGCGGCCGGGGCGGCCGCGGGCGCAGCCGCGGCGGGCACCTCCACGGGCTCGGGCCGGTCGGCCACCGATCCGGCGGAATCACGGTGGGCCAGACGGCGCAGCGACAGCGCGCGGATCGGCTCCGCGACCAGCATCGTCAGGGTCAGGTACAGGAGTACCGCGAGCCAGAGGTACCCGGGCCAGGCCACCGTCTGCTGGAGCCAGAAGGGCGCGCCCGCGCGACCCGTGGTGAGCGCGGCCACAGAGAGGAGGGGCAGGGCGATGGCCAAGGCCGTGCCGATGCGCCGGGTCCGGCCGCCGGGGGCGGTGGTGTCGCGGACCAGGCGGATCCAGAGCCAGCGGTGGACCAGGACCAGGAGGGCGCAGACCGCCAGGGCGACGAGCGCGAAGACCAGGACCGTCATGCCGGTGCGCCCCGGTCCGGACGGTCCGTTCCGTCCGTACGCTCCACACCGTCCGCACGTGACGAACGCCGCAGGGCGAGGACGCTGCGCAACCCGATCAGACCGACCGCCGTCCCCAGGAGAAAGGACGTCACCGCGAGCGTCAGGTGCACCCAGAAGTAGGAAGTGGGATCGCCGGCCGCATCGAAGGCAAGACCACTGCCGTTCTTCCACAGGTTCCGGACGAAAGACACCCAGATGAACCAGCTCCACACTCCGAAGGCGAGCAGGAACCAGGAGGCGGTACGGCTGAGTCTCATGCCTTCAGTATCGGATTCGTCCCCGGGACGGACGCGCCGGGGTGGGCTGTCCCGGGGTTGGTTGCCCGGAATTGGCCGGTCCGCTGCGCTCTCCAGCTCATCGGGAGGTACTTTCACCTGCGTGTCTGCCAAGACGACCGCGCTGACGGTCCTTTCCGCCGCGTTGCTGGTGCCCGCCCTGTTGGTGGCCCCCGCTCACGCCGCGCCGGCCCCGCCGGCCGACGCGAAGGGCCAGCCGCCCCAGGCCGCGGCCCCCGCACCGGCACCGCCCGTCTCGATGTCCACGGTCGGCGGATCGCTGCTCGGCCAGCCGGGGACCCAGGTGAACCTGCTACCGGGTGCTCCGGCGCTGCCTGCGACCCTGACCGGGCGGTCGTGGATCGTGGCGGACGCCGAATCCGGTGAGGTACTGGCCGCGCACAACGCGCACTGGCAGCTGCCCCCGGCCTCGACCATGAAGATGCTCTTCGCGGACACCGTGCTGCCGAGCCTGCCCAAGGACCAGATCCACCAGGTCACCGACAAGGACATGGAGGGCGTGGGCCCGGGCAGCAGCATGGTCGGGGTCAAGGAGCACCTCGAATACTCGGTCCACGACCTGTGGCTCGGCGTGTTCCTCAAGTCCGGCAACGACGCCGTGCACGTGCTTTCGGCCATGAACGGCGGCATCGACAAGACCGTCAAGGACATGCAGGCGCACGCCGAGGAGCTCCAGGCACTGGACACCCACGTCGTGTCCCCCGACGGGTACGACGCCCCGGGACAGGTGTCGAGCGCGTACGACCTCACGCTGTTCGCCCGCTCCGGACTGCAGAAGCAGGACTTCAGGGAGTACTGCGGCACGGTGAGCGCGAAGTTCCCCGGGCTGCAGGAGCCCGGGAAGCCGCGCGAGTACTTCGAGATCGCGAACACCAACCGGCTGCTCACGGGCGCGGCCGGGATCGCCCCGTACAAGGGCATGGCGGGGGTGAAGAACGGCAACACCTCGATGGCCGGGGCCACCTTCACCGGCGCCGCCCAGCAGGGTTCCCGGAAGCTCCTGGTCACGGTGATGAACCCGGACGGGGGCGGGGCGAACCAGGTGTACGAGCAGACCGCCGCGCTCCTGGACTGGGGTTTCGCGGCGGCCGGGAAGGTCAAGCCGGTGGGTGAACTGGTGCCGCCGAAGAGCGCGGACACCTCCTCCCACGGCTCCCCTGCGCAGTCGCACGAGAACGACCCGGCGGCGGCCGGCAAGGACTCGGGCGGCGGCGCGGGCACCGCGCTGGCCGTCGCCGGCGGTGTGCTGGCCGTCCTGGCGGGCGGCGCCTTCGCGGTCAACCGCCGCTGGCCCCGCGGACGCCGCGGCCGGGGCGAAGAGCTGGTCTGAGACCGCCGGAGACGGAGCCGCGCTAGCCCGGTTCCGGCAACCGCACCACCTAGTAACTCACAGGTTCACCGGAGGGCCTCGGCAGGGTTTGCTCGCTCCCGTCGGCACGAAGCCGGCGGGAAGGGGGTCCTCCCATGCGGAGGAGATGGTCGGCCGTCGTCTTGGTGGCCTGTGCGGTCGTGGTGGCCTGCGGCGCACTGCTCGCCGTGGCGGCCCGGACCGCTCTCCCGGCCGACGGCGCCGGCCGGCGGACCCCGCCGCGCGCCCTGGAGGCCGCCGAGCTGGACGTGCTCCACACCGCGGGAGAACTGCTCGTACGGGACTGCATGCGGGCGCAGGGATTCTCGTACTGGCCGGTCCCGCGCGTGCCGCACCCGGATTGGCGGGACTTCCCGTACGGCGTGGACGACGTGGACTGGGCCCGCAGCCACGGGTTCGGGCGCCGGATCGAGCGGCAGCTGGACGAGGAGGCGGCTTCGGGGCCGCGCGCCCAGTACCAGAGCGGGCTCTCCGCACAGCGGCTGCAGGCTCTCGGGGTGGCCCTCATGGGGCCCGATGCGACGGGGCTGGCGGTCGAGAACCCCGGCGGGGGCACGCTGAGCCACAGCGACCGGGGCTGCATCACGGCGTCGTGGCGGCAGCTCTACGGGGACGTCCGCCTGTGGTACGGCTCCAGCGAGACCGTGAAGCAGCTCGGCGCGGTGCGCACCGGCCGGGTCAACCAGGACCCCGCCTTCCGAACGGCGCTGGCCGGGTGGAGCGAGTGCGTCGGACGGCGCGGTTTCCCGGCCGCGCACCCGGTCCGGCAGCGCGACGAACAACTGGCACGGACCGGTCCGGCCGCCGAGGCCGAGGACGTGCCGATGGCGAGCGCCCAGGCCGAGTGCGCCCGCTCGACCGGGCTCGCCGACACCGCGCAGGACCTGCACCGGCGCTTTTCGGACGTGATCCGCGCCGAGAACGGGGCCGCTTTCGACGCCGTGCGTCGGTTGCAGGTGGCGGCCCTGCCCACAGCTCGCGATGTGGTCGCCCGGCACACCGGGAGCTGACGTCGCGTACCGCCGAACGGCGGTGAACCATGTACGGCACTCATTGGGAGGGACCCCAGATGAACAAGCTCAGGACGCTCCTCGCGGGGCTCGCGATCGCCGGTGCGGCGGTGGTGGCCGTTCCGACCGCGGCGCAGGCCGACGGCGGCTGCGGATACACGAACTTCTGTGCCTACTCGGACGATTACAACTACCTCTACCAGAACGCCGGCAACTCCAACGACTGGCCCTACCAGGTCAAGAACAAGGTCGACTGGGTCCGCAACAGCGGCAGCGCCGGCGGCCGCGACCACGTCAACATCTACTACAACGAGAACAACACCGGCGCCTACGCCTGCATCGGCTACGGCACCGAATGGAACCTGCGGGGCAACGCGCAGTCGTTCAACTGGACCCGCAACGGCGACGCCAGCGGTCAGTGGAAGGCGGTCCACGACAACGCCGCCTCGCACCGGTGGGTGTACGGCTGCGGCAACGGCACCTGGTAGAGCTTCCCTCCGGCACCACCCGGTGGCGCACCGGGCCCCACACCGGTGCGCCACCGGCGCGTTCCCCCAGGGGTGGCACCCCGGGGGGAACGCGCCGGCTCAGCGGCCGGCGGAGGGCTCCGGCGCGCCGGCCGGCGGGGCGGTCGGCGGAGCGGCCGGAGGGTCTTCCGCGCCGTCGCCGTCCGCATCGTCGCGCGTGGCCGTCCAGGAGGAGACGTACAGCAGCAGTTTCGCCGTGAAGTTGATCCAGAGCAGCAGGGCGATCGGTACGCCGAAGGCTCCGTACATGCTCTTCCCGGCGACCTCCCGCATATAGCCGCTGAGCAGCAGTTTCAGCAGCTCAAAGCCGGCCGCGCCGATGAGGGCCGCCTGGATCAGTCGGCCGCGCGGCGGTTCGACGCCCGGGAGCAGGGTCAGCACGTAGAGCAGCAGCAGGAAGGCGGCCACGACGCCGACGAGGAAGGCGAGGGAGCGCAGCAGCGCGCCGCCCGCGCCCTCGCGGGGGATGTCCAGCCATTCGGCGGTCTTCCCGACCGCGCTGGATCCGAGGATGGAGGCGGCGGCGGAGGCCAGGCCCACACCGCCGAGGCCGATGAGGACGAGCGTGTCCTTGCCCTTGCGGGCGATCGGGTTCCCGTCGTCCTCGTCGTCCTTCTCCCAGACCGCGCGCAGGCAGTCCCGCATGGAGCCGACCCAGCTGACACCGGTCACGAGCAGGAGGGCGCCGGCGACGAGACCGACCGTGGCGGCGTTGGCGACGAGCCCCTCGATGTTGAGCTGGTCGGAGATGCCGGGGACCTGTTCGGAGAGGTTCTTCTCCAGCCGGTCCAGCTGCTCCGGGCTGAGCAGCGCCGCGCCGATCGCGGCGGCCACGGTGATCAGGGGGAAGAGCGCGAGGAAGCTGATGAAGGTGATGGCGGCGGCGAGGCGGGTCCAGTGCACGCGGTCGAGACGTTGGTACGAACGCCACGCGTGCGTCCGCATCAGCCGGGCCGCGAGGGGCCCGATCACCGGGAGTTTCGTCAGCCAGTCCATGGGGTCACCGTAATTCAGCTCACGGAAATAGCCGTGATTGTCCGCTCCGGCCGCTACGGTCGTCGATTGTGACTTTTCCCGAAACGCGCCCTACGGGTCGCCCGTTCCACACCCTGGTCCTGCGAAGGCTGAGATTCCGTGCCCGGCGCATCGCCCGGCTCCCCCTGACCCTGCTGTTGCCCCCGGCCCCGCGCCAGCTCCGTCAGGACGGCGGTACGGTCGCCCCGGCGGCTCCGGCCGTCCCGGCCGCCCCGGCGGCCTGGTCGGCGGGTGAGCCGGCCTGCGCCGGGACACAGTTCGGCCCGCTCCCGAACGGGTACTCGCGCAGCTTGCGCCAGACCCCGTCCGAGCCCTGCTCGTAGAGCGCGAAGCCCTCGCAGACCCACTCGGCGTCGTACGCGGCGAGGGTCGTGAACGCCAGGTCCATCGCCTCCTCGGAGATCCCGTGGGCGACCGTGACGTGCGGGTGGTACGGGAACGCCAGCTCCCGGTCGAGCGGCCCCTGGGGGTCGCGGACCTCGTTCTGGAGGCGGGTGCAGCCCGCCACCCCTTCGGCGATCTTGACGAAGACGACCGGCGAGAGGGGGCGGAAGGTTCCCGTGCCCGCCAGCCGCATCCGGAAGGCCCGGAAGGCGGCCGCGACCTCGACCAGGTGGGCCCTGATCGCGGGAAGCCGTTCCGCTTCCACCTCGGTGGGCGGGACGAGGGTGACGTGCGTGGGGATGCCGTACGCGGCAGCGTCCCCGAAGCCCGCGCGCAGCTCCTGGAGCTGGCTGCCGTACGGCTCCGGGACCGCGATCGAAACGCCGAGCGTTACGGTCCCCACGTATCTCTCCTCCGCTTGTCGCTGTGGACTGCTGCCGCCCAGTGTGGCGGCAGCACCCCCCTTCGTGCCAGGGCTCTCTGTCCGTAGTTGCGTTCGTCAGTGCTTGGCGGGCAGCAGACCGAGGCGGTCGTAGGCCTGTGCGAGCGTCTCGGCGGCGACCGCGCGGGCCTTCTCCGCGCCCTTGGCCAGGAGGGAGTCCAGCGTCTCCGGGTCGTCCAGGTATTCCTGGGTCCGCTTCTTGAACGGTGTGACGAAATCGACCATCACGCCGGCCAGGTCGGTCTTCAGTGCGCCGTAGCCCTTGCCCTCGTACTTGGCCTCCAGCTCGGCGATGGTCTCGCCCGTGAGGGTGGAGTAGATCGTGAGCAGGTTGCTGACGCCGGGCTTCTTCTCGGAGTCGAAGCGGATCTCGGCCTCGGTGTCGGTGACCGCGCTCTTGATCTTCTTCTCGGTGACCTTGGGCTCGTCGAGGAGGTTGATCAGGCCCTTGGGGGACGACGCGGACTTCGACATCTTGATCGCCGGGTCCTGGAGGTCGTAGATCTTCGCGACCTCCTTGACGATGTGCGCGGCGGGTAGGGTGAAGGTCCGGCCGTAGCGCTGGTTGAAGCGCTCCGCCAGGTCGCGGGTCAGCTCGATGTGCTGGCGCTGGTCCTCGCCTACGGGGACGGCGTTCGCCTGGTAGAGCAGGATGTCGGCGACCTGGAGGATCGGGTACGTGAACAGGCCGACGCTGGCGCTGTTGACGCCGCCCTTGGCGGACTTGTCCTTGAACTGGGTCATCCGGCTGGCCTCACCGAACCCGGTGATGCAGTTCATGACCCAGCCGAGCTGCGCGTGCTCCGGCACGTGGCTCTGGACGAAGAGCGTGCAGCGCTCGGGGTCCAGGCCGGCGGCCAGCAGCTGGGCGGCGGAGAGGCGGGTGTTCGCGCGCAGATCCTTCGGATCCTGCGGCATGGTGATCGCGTGCAGGTCGACCACCATGTAGAAGGCGTCGTGCGTCTCCTGCAGGGCGACGTACTGGCGGATGGCTCCGAGGTAGTTCCCGAGGTGGAACGAACCGGAGGTGGGCTGGATGCCGGAGAGCGCGCGAGGACGATCAGAAGCCATGGCTTCATTCTCTCAGGTGCGGGGGCGGGCCCGTGCCCGCCGCCGGCCGGATCCCCCACCCGCGCCTCGATCGCAGGCGGGGCCGGAATTTCCGGCCCCGCCTGCGATCGGGGCGATCGGGCCGCCGGTCAGGCGAGCGGCAGGCCCGGGGCCGGGAAGGCGGCCATCAGGTCCGTCACCTCGGCACGGATCACGGCGAGGGCCTGCTCGTCACCCTTCGCGGCGGCGTCGACCGCGCGCGAGATCCAGTCCGCCACCACCGGCATGTGCTCCGTGGACAGCCCGCGGGACGTCAGCGACGGCGTACCGATCCGCACCCCCGAGGGATCGAACGGCTTGCGCGGGTCGAACGGCACCGTGTTGTAGTTCACGACGATGCCCGCCCGGTCCAGAGCCTTGGCCGCGATCTTGCCCGGCACGTCCTTGCCCGTCAGGTCGATCAGGATCAGGTGATTGTCCGTACCGCCCGAGACCAGGTCGAAGCCCTTCTGCAGCAGCGCCGCGGCCAGCGCCTTGGCGTTGGCGACGACCTGGTGCGCGTACGCCGTGAAGGACGGCTGGGCCGCCTCGTGCAGCGCCACCGCGATACCGGCGGTCGTCTGGTTGTGCGGGCCGCCCTGCAGGCCCGGGAAGACCGCCTTGTCGATGGCCTTCGCGTGCTCTTCCCGGCACATCAGCATCGCGCCCCGCGGACCGCGCAGGGTCTTGTGCGTGGTGGTGGAGATGACGTCGACGTGGTCCGCCGGGGACGGGTGCGCGCCGCCCGCGATCAGACCCGCGATGTGGGCCACGTCGGCGACCAGGATCGAGCCCGCCTCGCGGGCGATCTCGGCGAAGGCGGCGAAGTCGATGGTCCTCGGCAGGGCGGTACCGCCGCAGAAGATCACCTTGGGGCGCTCGGCGAGGGCCAGCTCGCGCACCGCGTCGTAGTCGATCAGGCCGGTGTCGGCCCGGACGCCGTACTGCACGCCCCGGAACCAGGAGCCGGTCGCCGAGACGCCCCAGCCGTGGGTGAGGTGCCCGCCCATCGGCAGGGCCATGCCCATCACCGTGTCGCCCGGCTTCGCGAAGGCCAGGTACACGGCCAGGTTGGCCGGCGAGCCGGAATACGGCTGCACGTTGGCGTGGTCCACGCCGAACAGGCCCTTGGCCCGTTCGATCGCCAGCGCCTCGACGCGGTCGATGTTCTGCTGGCCCTCGTAGTAGCGGCGGCCGGGGTAGCCCTCGCTGTACTTGTTCTGCAGCACGGTGCCGGAGGCTTCGAGGACGGCCGCGGACACGTAGTTCTCACTGGGGATCAGGCGCAGGGTCTGTGCCTGCAGCACTTCCTCGGCGGCGACGAAGGACGCCAGCTCGGGGTCGGTGGAGAGAAGGGCGGGATGGCGGCTCGCGGACATGGCGGGCTCCTCCGGGGTCGATGTGATCGGTACCCCGCGAGGCCCAGGCGAGCGGCCCTGTATGCGGTCGAGCGCGCACGACTCCCCCGGAGTTGGTTCTCCGTACGCCAGTCGCCGTGCGTACCGGACACCTTAGCGGGCGCGCCGGGAGAGAGGTTTCTGCGTCCGCGATACGAGCGACGATAAGAAGGTGACGCCACCCTCGTCACCGCTGCACCCGGCGCTTCATCCCGCCCGGACGGACGATCGGAGACCCCGTGTCGACAACTGCTGATGCCATCCGCTCCGCCGACGCGCACAGTGCGCACAATTACCACCCGCTGCCCCTGGTCGTCGCGTCGGCGGAAGGCGCCTGGATGACCGATGTCGAGGGCCGCAGATACCTCGACATGCTCGCCGGGTACTCGGCCCTCAACTTCGGGCACGGCAACCGCCGTCTGATCGACGCGGCCCACGCCCAGTTGGAGCGGGTCACGCTCACCTCGCGCGCCTTCCACCACGACCGGTTCGCCGACTTCTGTACCGAGCTCGCCGCGCTGTGCGGCAAGGAGATGGTGCTCCCCATGAACACGGGGGCGGAGGCCGTGGAGACGGCGGTGAAGACCGCCCGCAAGTGGGGTTACGAGGTCAAGGGCGTCCCGGACGGGCACGCCAAGATCGTGGTCGCCGCCGACAACTTCCACGGGCGGACCACGACCGTCGTCTCCTTCTCCACGGACCACGACGCCCGCGACCACTTCGGCCCGTACACGCCGGGCTTCGAGATCGTTCCGTACGGGGACCTCACCGCGCTGTCCCACGCCGTCACCGAGAACACGGTGGCCGTGCTGCTGGAGCCGATCCAGGGCGAGGCGGGGGTGCTGGTGCCGCCCGCCGGGTACCTGAGCGGCGTACGGGAGCTGACCCGCGAGCGGAACGTCCTGTTCATGGCGGACGAGATCCAGTCGGGGCTGGGGCGGACCGGCCGGACCTTCGCGTGCGAGCACGAGGGCGTCGTCCCGGACGTCTACATCCTCGGCAAGGCGCTCGGCGGCGGCGTGGTGCCGGTGTCCGCCGTGGTCGCCGACCGCGACGTGCTCGGGGTGTTCCGGCCCGGGCAGCACGGATCCACCTTCGGCGGGAACCCGCTCGCGTGCGCGGTCGCGCTGGAGGTCATCGCGATGCTCCGGACCGGCGAGTTCCAGGGCCGCGCCACCGAGCTGGGCGAGCACCTGCACCGGGAACTGAACCTGCTGGTCGGCGGGGGCGCGGTGACCGCGGTGCGCGGCCGCGGGCTGTGGGCGGGCGTCGACATCGACCCCTCGCGCGGCACCGGCCGGGAGATCTCCGAGAAGCTGATGGAGCTCGGGGTGCTGGTGAAGGACACCCACGGGTCGACGATCCGGATCGCCCCGCCGCTGGTGATCAGCAAGGAGGACCTGGACTGGGGCCTGGCCCAGCTCCGCTCGGTGCTCGGCGCTTAGGGTCGCCCGGTCCGGTCAGAGGATGACGTGGGGCAGGAAGCGGGCGTACTCGTCCGTGACCGGCCCCGCCGATTCGCGGATGCCGAGCCCCGCCGCCTCGTCCTCGACGACCCATGCACCGAGCACCACCCGGTTGCCGTCGAAGTCGGGCAGCGGGGCCAGGCCCTGGAAGCAGTACCGCTCCCCGTCCTGCGGTACGAACGGCTCGTCGCCCCCGCCCGCCCCGTGCAGGGTGACCCCCGCGCCCTCACGGCCGAGGAGGGGCTTGGCCACGTAGCCGGCGGACCCGGGCTCGGCGAGCTCGCGCGGGCCGTCGAGGTAGGCGGGCAGCAGGTTGGGGTGCTCCGGGAAGAGCTCCCACAGGATCGCGAGCAGCGCCTTGTTGGACAGCAGCATCTTCCACAGCGGCTCGATCCAGCAGGTGGAGCCGGAGCCGCCGCCGTGGTCGTACGTGCCGAGGACGTGCGGGCCGAACTCGTCCTCGGCCAGCCACTCCCACGGGTAGAGCTTGAAGCAGGAGCGGATGAAGCGGAGCTTCTCGTCCACGAACCGGCCGGACAGGCTGTCCCAGCCGATCTGCTCGACGGACAGGGCCTGGGTGTCCAGGCCGGCCTGCTCGGCGGTCTCCTGGAGGTAGGCGACCGTCATCAGGTCCTCGCCGAGCTCGTCGGCTTCGGAGTGCGCGAAGTGCAGCGGGCCGGGCGGGAGCAGCTCGGCCTGGCGCCGCCAGGCGTCGACAAGCCGCTCGTGGAGGGAGTTCCACTGGTCGGCGCCGGGGAAGCGTTCCTCCATCCAGAACCACTGCGGGCTGGCCGCCTCCACCAGGGAGGTGGGGGTGTCGGCGTTGTACTCCAGCATCTTGGCCGGGCTGCCGGTGCCGTCGTAGCGCAGGTCGAAACGGCCGTACAGGGAGGGCTGTTCGGCGCGGCGCCGCCAGGACTCGGCGATCTGCGCGGCGAGCCCGGGGTCGGTGATGCCGAGGTCGGCGAAGCGGTCGTGCTCGACGATGTGCGCTGCCGCGGCCAGGCACATGGCGTGCAGCTCCTCGACCACGTTCTCCAGGGCCTCGACCTCGGGGAGCGAGAAGGAGTAGTACGCGCTCTCGTCCCAGTAGGGGCGCAGGGAGTCGTCGGGGTAACGGGTCAGGGGGTAGATCACCCCCTGCTCCTCGACGATCTTCTGCCAGTCGGGACGGGGCTCGATGGTGTGCCGCTCCATGGTGCGATCAGCCGCCGCTGGAGCCGGAGGTGTTCCCGCCGATGCCGCCCCGGGTGACGGCGGACTTCTCGAAGCTGCCGCCGGCGACCTTGCCGGCGGCCACGTAGCCGCCGTAGTAGTACGAGCCGCGGCCGCCGCTCTTGCACTCCTTGTTGTTCAGGTGCTGCAGCGTGGAGCGGGAGGCGCAGCGCTTGTCGGGCTCGTCGCTGCTGCCGCAGGCCACGAGGGTGGCCGCGAGCAGGCCCATGCCGCCGAGGGCGACGGCGCCGGAACGCATGCGTCGCTGATTGGTGCTGCTGCTGTCCATGTCTGCTGCTCCCCCTGGGGCCTCGCGTGCTGCCGACAGAGTAGAGCGGGGGCACCGGCCGATGGAATCCGGCCGCTGTGAGATCCGTGACCTAGAGTCAGTTCGTGCTGATTGGGATGATTTGCGCGCTCGGTGCGGCGGTCTGCTTCGGTACGGCCTCGGTCCTGCAGGCGGTCGCGGCGCGGGCGGCGGAGCCCGGCAGCGGGTCCGGAGTGGACACGGCGCTGTTCCTGCGGGCCGTGCGGCAGTGGCGGTACCTGGCGGGTCTGGCCCTCGACGGAGCCGGCTTCGTGCTCCAGATCATCGCCCTGCGGCACGTCCCGATCTACGCGGTGGGGGCGGCGCTGGCGGCCAGCCTGGCGGTGACGGCGGTGGTCGCGGCGCGGCTGCTGCGGGCGCGGCTGTCCCGGACCGAATGGGGCGCGGTGGCGGTGGTGTGCGCGGGGCTGCTGATGCTGGGGCTCTCCGCCGGGGAGGAGGGCACGGGTACCGGGTCGGCGGCGCTGGAAGTGGGAATGCTGGCGGTGGCCGGACTGGTGCTGCTGGTCGGCGTGGTCGCGGGCCGGCTCCCGGACGGCCCGCGCGCGCTGGTGCTCGGCCTCGCGGCGGGGACGGGCTTCGGGGTGGTGGAGGTCTCGGTACGGCTCATCGACTCGCCGTGGGACCTGCGCAACCCGGCCCTGTACGCCCTCCTGCTGGGCGGCGGCGCGGCCTTCCTGCTCCTCACCTCGGCCCTGGCGCGCGGCTCGGTGACGGTGGCGACGGCGGGCATGGTGATCGGCGAGACGATCGGCCCGGCGGTGGTGGGCGTGGTCTGGCTCGGCGACAGCACCCGCGAGGGCCTGGCCTGGCTGGCGGTGACGGGCTTCGCGGTGGCCGTGGCCGGCTCCCTGGCCCTGGCCCGCTTCGGCGAACCCCCGACCCCGGCGGAGCCCGACCCGGCCGGCTGAACAGGGCCGACCCGGCGCCCGGCTCCCGACCACTCCGCCGCGATCTTCCAGCCCCGCCAGGGGGCACCTCCCAGCGGTAGCTGGGGGAGATTGAGGCGCGGGGGTCCGGGGGCGGCGCCCCCGGCAACGGCGCCGCAGGGCACGCGTCACGGCAGTGCCGCCGACAGGGCCGCCAGCGTCGGGGACCACGCGCTGTCCGACGGCGTCCCGTAGCCGACGACCAGCGCGTCCCGCGGCGCGAACTCGGCCTGCGGGTGGCGGAAGGCGGAGAGCCCGTGCAACGCCAGGTCCTGCCAGGCCGCCGACTGCAGGACCGACCGCTCCAGCCCCTCCGGGAGGTCCAGCACCGCGTGTAGCCCCGCCGCGATCCCCGACACGCCCACCCGGTCCCCCACCGCCGCCACCAGCTCGTCCCGGCGCCGCCGGTACCGCAGCCGCATCCCGCGCACGTGCCGGTCGTAGGCCCCGGAGGTGAGGAACTCCGCCAGCGTGAGCTGATCCAGCGCGCTGGTGGCCCAGTCCGTGGGGCCCTTGGCGGCCAGCACCTCCTCCAGCAGCCCCGGCGGGACCACCATCCAGCCCATCCGCAGCCCGGGCGCCAGCGACTTGCTGGCCGTCCCGAGGTACACCACCCGGTCCGGGTCCAGGCCCTGCAGCGCGCCGACCGGCTGGCGGTCGTAGCGGAACTCCCCGTCGTAGTCGTCCTCCAGGATGAGCCCGCCCGTGGTCCGGGCCCAGTCGACCGCGGCCGCCCGTCGGGCCGGGGTCAGGGCGACGCCCGTCGGGAACTGGTGCGCCGGGGTCAGCAGCACCGCTCCCGCCGCCGCGGTCAGCTCCCCCGTCCGGGCCCCCTCCCCGTCCACGCCGAGCGGGCTCGTCCGCAGCCCCGCCCGCACCAGCTCGTCCCGGTGGAAGTCCAGGCCGTAGCCCTCCACCGCCACCTCGCGCACCCGCCGCGCCCTCAGCACCGCCGCGAGCAGCTTCAGCCCGTGCAGGAAGCCCGCGCACAGCACGATCCGGTCGGGATCCGCGTACACCCCGCGCGCCCGCGCCAGGTATCCGGCCAGCGCCTGCCGCAGCTCGATGCGGCCGCGCGGGTCGGCCGCGTACCCGAAGGCCTCGTTCGGCGCATCGGTCAGCGCGCGCCGGGCCGCTGACAGCCAGGCCGCGCGCGGGAAGCCGCCCAGGTCCGGGGAGCCGGGGATCAGGCTGTACGCGGGCCCCTTGCGCGCGGGGCGCCGTACGGGGGCGGCGGCCGCGGACCGGCGCGGGCGGGCCCGTTCGGCGACGCGGGTGCCGGAACCCTGGCGGGCCGTCAGCCAGCCCTCGGCGACGAGCTCGGCGTACGACTCGGCGACCGTGTTCCGGGCGATGCCCAGGTCGGCGGCGAGGGTGCGGGACGACGGCAGCCGGGTGCCGGCCGCCAGCCGTCCGCTGCGCGCGGCTTCGCGCAGGGCCTCGGTCAGACCGGCCCGCAGGCCGCGTCCGGCGGTGAGGTCCAGGTGCAGATGCAGGTCGGCACCGAAAGTGGCCCACGATTCCGTCATGGATATGGACCATATCGGTGGGCCGCCTGCGTCCTACGGTGGATCACATGACGATCACGAACGAACACGCCCCCGAGCACACCCCGCGCATCCACATGGCCAAGCTCGCCCCCGAGGTCTACAAGGCCGTCCTCGCCCTGGAGATCGCCTCCAAGAAGGGTCTGGATCCCTCCCTGGTCGAACTCGTCAAGATCCGGGCCTCCCAGCTCAACCACTGCGCCTTCTGCCTCGACATGCACACCAAGGACGCGATCGCCGCCGGTGAGAGCGTCGAACGCATCATCCAGCTGGGCGCCTGGGAGGAGTCGCGGCACTTCTACACCGAGAAGGAGCTCGCCGCGATCGAGCTCACCGAGGCCGTCACCGTCCTGACGGACGGCTTCGTGCCCGACGAGGTCTACGAGAAGGCCGCCGAGCAGTTCGAGGAGCGCGAGCTCGCCCAGCTGATCGCCGTCATCGCGACGATCAACGTCTGGAACCGCATCGGTGTCACCACCCGCATGGTGCCGGGCCACTACACCCCGGGCATGTACAAGTAGGACCGGTCGTTCCGGCCGGGTCATTCCGGCCTGAAAGACTCCACGGCCGCCGTCAGGTTCGCGCGCACCGTCGTGCCGTCGGCGGCCGGTCCGGCCGCCAGCAGCGCCCACCGCCGACCGTCCGGGGCGACGGTGATCCGCTCGATCGCGCGGCGACGGCCGTGCGACTCCTCGTTGTCGTACTCGTACACCAGCTCGCAGGACCCACCGGACACCGGATCGAGGGAGACCTCCCGGTAGCCGGGACGGCTTCCGAGGGCTTGCGAGGAGGTCCGCAGCAGCTCGCACGCTCCGACGCCGTCCGGCTCGGCGACGCGGAAGATCTGGACCAGCGCGCTGCGGTCCCCGGGCCGCCGGTAGAAGGAACCGCTGCCGGTCTCGTCGTGGCTGCGCTCCCAGCCCGTGGGGACCGCGACCGAGAAGCCGCCGTCGTCGCGCACCACCGAGTACGCCGGCGGGACCGAGGGCGACGCGGAGGAGGAGACGGAGACGGAGGGGGGCGGGTACGGGGACGCGTCCGGCCCCGTACCGGACGGCGGGGCCGGCGTGCCCGGAGCCGACGGGGCTGCGGCAGGTGCCTTCGGCTCCCCGCCGCCCAGTACGAACCATCCCGCCACGGCGCAGCCACCCAGCACCGCCGCCCCGAGGGCCACCAGCAGCGGGCCCCGCCACGAGCGTTCCCGGCCCGGGTCGGCCTGCCCACCCGGGCCTCCCGGGCCGCCCCCTGGTGGGCGGGGCGGGTACGAGGGCGGGGGCGGTGGGGGCGGCGGGGGCTGCTCCGTCCGCTCCCAGCGCTGCGACTGCGGATTCCAGTGGGCACCGCCACCCGTGGCCACCGGTCAGCTCCCCAGCGAGGCGAGCAGCCCTCCGAGGGCGGCGGCCGCGTTCACCGAGTCCACCAGCGGGGCCCAGCGCTGGAGCGCACCCCTGAGCCGGGCGGGCAGGCCGGGCCGGATCTCCCCGGCCTCCTCCAGCTCGCCGGCGGCTTCGTCCAGTTCGGCGTCGAGCGCCGACCGGTCGGCGCTGCGGGGCAGGCGGACGAGGGCGATGCGCAGCTCCCGTACGGCCTCCAGCAGTTCCGCCGCGCCCGGGGCGCCCGCCCCCGTACCGCCTTGGTGGATCGTGGTGTTGGTGTTGTTGGTGCCGCCGATGCTGAAGGCGCTGCCTTCGATGCGGTTGATCCGCACTTCCCCGGCTCCCCCGTCTTGCGTCACTGCCGGTCTCCCCTGCCTGTGTGGTGGCTCGTCTGGTTGTGGTGCCCGCTGCCGCCCACGCTGAACGCGCTGTGGCTCACCGACTGGATGTACACCCCGCCCTCCGCGACGGTGACCGCCCGCTGCGCGAACTCCTGCGTGTGCCAGCCCGCTTCGTGCAGGGCGAGGGTCACACCGCCGACGATCCGGTCCTGAATGGTCTTCAAGTACCGGTCCAGGTCCATCAGCTGGAAGAGGGAGGCGTCCTCCTGCGCCGCCAGCTCGCGCACGGACACGGCCGGACCGGCCGGGAGCGCGCCGCCGTGACCCTCCGTGGCGATCTGCCACGGGCCACGGCTGCCGCCCGCGAGGGCGGTGAGCGCCTTGGTGAGCGAGCGCGGGGCGTGCTTGAGCGCCCAGACCGTCTTGGCGAAGGGGTTGTTCCGCAGGTGGCGCCGGGCCACGTCGTCGGCCTCCTGGAACCGGGGCCGTACGGGCAGCAGCACGTGCGGCGCCACCTCCAGCATCAGCATCCCGCCCTGGGTGTGGACGCGTACGAAGACGGTGACGACGAGGTTCTCGTCCCAGCCGCCGACCCGTACCCGCAGGAAGTGGCGGCGGCGCTCCCCGCCCTCCTCCACCGCTGCGGCCCGGTGCGCCTCGAACGCCCGGTCCGAGAGGTCCGGTTCGTGCGCCGCGGGCAGCCCGGACGCCGGCAGGAACACGCACTCGTCGATGACCAGTTCCCGCAGCCGGTCCAGTACGGCCTGCTCGGCCTCCGGCGAGCCGTGCGGCGACGGGACGCGCAGCGCCTCCAGCCGCGGCCGGATCCGGGCCATGATCCGCTCGTTGTCCAGCGGTTCGGGATCGACCCCCTCCGCGCGCGGGCGCAGCTCGACCGACAGGTGCCAGGGGCGGTAGGGCGCGCCGGCGCCGCAGAACGGATCGTCGACGTCGTAGATGACCAGGCGGCTGTGCTGCGTCCGCAGGATCCGGTCGCGGATCCTGGCGAACCGGCGGCCGGAGGCGGGGTCGGCGTTCGGGTCGGCGTACCGCGTCCGGCTGAGCGAGGTGCTGATGACGCGGGCGAAGTGGCCCCGCTGGAGGCCGACGACCAGGGTCAACAGGGCGAAGACGATCAGGGCGGTCCAGGCGTAGTCGCTCGCGATCGCGGCGCCGAACACGGGCAGCGCCAAGAAGGTGTCGAACGGCGCCAGCTCGAACGCCCGCTGCATGACCTTGAAGGTCAGGGCCGAATCGTCGGTCCCTCCCACGCCCGTTTGACCGTCGATCGCACCGGCCAGCAGGCCCAGACCGACGTCGAGGAGCAGCAGGTAGCCGCAGCCGCGCAGGAGGAGTTCGAAGAACCGGCTGCCGCGCCCCGTCTTCTTCCGGCGGCGCGCGATCCGCCCGGCACCGCTCAGGAAGGCGGCCGGGAGGAGCAGGAAGAGCATGAGCGGCTGGGCCAGCAACAGCCCGAGGCCCCACACCGCCAGGACGGCCGAGGCCCAGGCCGCTTCGGCACGGCGGGCCTGGAGCGCGTGGGCGAGGACGCGGGAGGCGTCGAAGCCGTAGGAGGGCGCGACGTAGCGCTCCTCGTGGACGTAGAGCTCCTGGATCACCCGGTCGCGGTACGCGGCGTCGAGATAGCTGCCGGCACACAACAGTCGGCCCGCTTCGCTGAGCGAAGGGTGCACCGGAGTTCTGTCGTCCGCGGTGCCTGTCACCGAATCCCCCTTTCGGTGTGCGGAGGGAAACGATAAGGCGATCACCGGGGGCGCGACAGGCTCGATCGCGCCAAAAGGCCCCGGCGCAATGCGCCGGGGCCCTTCGGACGTGCGGATCGAGTCGGGTGACCGGATCAGATCAGGCCGAGCTCGCGGACCGCGTCGCGCTCCTCGGACAGCTCCTGGACGGAGGCGTCGATGCGGGTGCGGGAGAACTCGTTGATGTCCAGGCCCTGGACGATCTCGTACTTGCCGTCCTTGCAGGTGACGGGGAAGGAGGAGATCAGACCGGCCGGGACGCCGTAAGAGCCGTCCGACGGGATGCCCATCGAGGTCCAGTCGCCCTCGGCGGTGCCGTTGACCCACGTGTGCACGTGGTCGATCGCGGCGTTGGCGGCCGAGGCGGCCGAGGACGCGCCACGGGCCTCGATGATCGCGGCGCCGCGCTTGGCGACGGTCGGGATGAAGGTGTCGGCCAGCCACAGCTCGTCGTTGACGACCTCGGCGGCGTTCTTGCCGGCGATCTCCGCGTGGAAGATGTCCGGGTACTGGGTCGCCGAGTGGTTGCCCCAGATGGTCAGGCGCTTGATGTCGGAGACGGCGCTACCGGTCTTGGCGGCCAGCTGCGAGATCGCGCGGTTGTGGTCCAGGCGGGTCATCGCGGTGAAGCGCTCGGCCGGTACGTCCGGGGCGGCGGCCTGCGCGATGAGCGCGTTGGTGTTGGCCGGGTTGCCCACGACCAGGACCTTGATGTCGTCCGCGGCGTGCGCGTTGATGGCCTGGCCCTGCGGCTTGAAGATGCCGCCGTTGGCGGCGAGCAGGTCGCCGCGCTCCATGCCCTTGGTGCGCGGGCGGGCGCCCACGAGCAGCGCGACGTTCGCACCGTCGAAGCCCTGGTTCGGGTCGTCGAAGATGTCGATGCCGGCGAGCAGCGGGAAGGCGCAGTCGTCAAGCTCCATGGCGGTGCCCTCAGCGGCCTTCATGCCCTGGGGGATCTCCAGAAGACGGAGCTTGACCGGCACGTCCGCGCCGAGCAGGTGACCGGAAGCGATGCGGAAGAGCAGCGCGTAGCCGATCTGGCCGGCGGCGCCGGTCACGGTGACATTCACGGGAGTGCGGGTCATGGCCTTCTCCGTTAGACAGCTGGCGGTGGGGCGTCCCTGCCCCATGTGCTGGAGGACGCCGCTCCCCAGTAAATCTTGACGTGAAGAGACATCCGCGGTCAGGCTATCCGACCCGGGACCGGGCTAACCCCCGGGTCCGTGTGGTGCACGGCACACGGACCCCGGCGTTCGAAGGTTCGACCGGTCCTCGGACCGCTATTCGACCAGGAAGGCCCGGCCCGTCCGGTGTCCTTCGACCGACTTGACGTAGGCGTTCGCCGCGCGGGCCACGGGCACGGCGTCGAATCCCGCGGAGGCCGCGCTCGCTTCGCCCGCGTCGCCCGCGTCACGCGCGCCGCTCACCGCACGGTGAAGCGGACCGCACTCTCCATGAACGGGAGCACCAGCCACGGCTTGGGCGCTGCCATCACCAGCGCGAGCAGCGTGATCGCCACGCCCAGCAGCCCGTAGGTGATCATGTCGGTGAAACGGGAGCGCACCGCGAGCATGCCCACCGAGGGCAGCACGCGCCGCATCACCGAGGCCGCGATCAGGGCCAGGCCGATGGCCAGGCAGCCGACCCGCGGGTGCCCGAAGGCCGTGGCCAACAGTCCGACCGCCGTCGCGGTGAGCACGCTGAGCATCGGCCACTGACGGGCCGGCGTGGAC
Organism: Streptomyces sp. NBC_01439; assembly: GCF_036227605.1. Lineage (GTDB taxonomy): Bacteria > Actinomycetota > Actinomycetes > Streptomycetales > Streptomycetaceae > Streptomyces. Next base: position 4,027,923 of record NZ_CP109487.1, read on the forward strand.
ACGGCCCCCGGAACGGCCCGGCCGCTGCCCTCGGGGCGCGCGGTGTCCCGGGTGATGGAGGGGAAGCGGCGGGACCTGACCGGCGCCTCGGCGCCGGCCTTGGCGGGACCGGCCGCGACGGGACCGGCCGCGACGGGACCGGCCGCGACGGGACCGGCCCCGACGGGCGTCGCGGGCACGACCGGAGCGACGGGGGTGCCGTTCGTCCGGGCCGCGCCGCCGCCCGTCGCGTTCTCCGCGTCCGACTCAGCCTGCACTGGTGGTCCGTTCCGCCGCCTCGACGACATTGACGAGCAGCTGGGCGCGGGTCATCGGGCCGACCCCGCCCGGGTTCGGCGAGATCCACGCGGCCACCTCGGCCACGCCGGGGTGCACATCGCCGACGATCTTCCCTTCCCCGTCGCGGCTGACGCCCACGTCGAGCACGGCCGCGCCCGGCTTCACGTCCTCCGGCTTGACCAGGTGCGGGACACCGGCCGCCGCGACGATGATGTCCGCCTGGCGCAGCTGCGCGGAGAGGTCGCGCGTACCGGTGTGGCAGAGCGTCACGGTGGCGTTCTCGGACTTGCGGGTCAGCAACAGGCCGATGGAGCGCCCGACGGTGATCCCGCGGCCGAGGACGACGACGTGCGCGCCGTTGATGCCGACGTCGTGGTGGCGCAGCAGTTCGACGATCCCGTACGGGGTGCAGGGCAGCGGTCCCGGCTCGTTCAGCACCAGTCGGCCGAGCGACATCGGGTGCAGACCGTCGGCGTCCTTCAGCGGATCCATCAGCTCCAGGACCCGGTTGGTGTCGATGCCCTTGGGGAGCGGGAGTTGGACGATGTAGCCGGTGCACTCCGGGTTGGCGTTGAGCTCCCGGACGACCGCCTCGATGTCTTCCTGGGAGGCCGTCCCGGGCAGTTCGCGCTGGATGGAGGCGATGCCGACCTCGGCACAGTCCTTGTGCTTGCCGTTCACGTACCAGCGGCTGCCCGGATCGTCACCGACCAGGAGGGTGCCGAGGCCGGGGGTGATGCCCCGGGCCTTCAGGGCCGCCACGCGGGCGGTCAGTTCGGACTTGATCGCTGCGGCGGTGGCCTTGCCATCGAGAATCTGGGCGGTCATGCCCCCATCCTCCCGGATGAGGCGGCCCCGGTTCCAGTCAAGGCACTCGCAGGGGCTCAGGGTTCATTGCACTTGCACAACAAGTCACCGGCCGTAACCTAACCGACTGGACAAGCCCGGGCCCGCCGGACCACGATGAATCGACTGATGTACCGCGGGCAGTGCCGGGGGGCGGGACCGCACCGTGCAAGGATTCCTCCGTGCTCAGCCGTGCGTCCCCGCACTTCCACGGAGGAACACCCCAACATGAGCTTCGGCGAACCGCAGAACCCGTACGGACAGCAGCCGCCGCCGCAGGGGCAGCCCGGCTACGGCTACCCCCAGCAGGCACCCCAGGGCATTCCTCCGCAGAGCGGCTACGCCTACCCGCAGCAGGCCCCGCAGGGCTACCCGGGCGGTCCCGGCGGGTACCCGGGTGCGCACATGGAGATGCCGGGCGGTGCGAAGGCGGCCCGCGTCATCCTCTTCATCGTGGGCGCTCTGCAGGTGCTGGGCGGCCTGTTCGCGATCATCGGGGGCGCCGTGTTCGCCGCGGTGCTCGCGGAGGCCGGCTCCTCCAGCTCCTCGAGCTCCTCCAGCTCCTCCGCGGAGGAGCTGAGCGCCGTCGCCGGCACCGTGGGCGTCGTCATCGGAATCGTCTTCATCGGCCTGTCCCTGTGGCCCATCCTGACCGCGGCCAAGATGGCCAAGGGTCGGGGCGGCGTCCGTGTCTCCGGCATCATCTACGGATCGCTGCAGACCTTCTTCGCCGCTTTCGGCGTCCTGGCGAACCTGATCACTCTCGGCACCGACGAGCACGTCCCGGTCGGATTCGGCGTGGTCGCCTCACTGCCGTCCCTGATCTCCCTCGCCCTCGGCCTCACCATCGTCATCGGCCTCGCCAAGGCCGGGGACTACTTCCGCCGTCCCCAGTACTGACCGTCCCGTACGCATACGGCGAAGGCCGCGTCCCGTAGTACGGGGCGCGGCCTTCGCCGTGTGTCAGACGGGCCGGACTCAGTGGAAGAAGTGCCGGGTCCCGGTGAAGTACATGGTCACGCCGGCCTTCTGCGCCGCCTCGATGACCTGCTCGTCACGGACCGAACCGCCCGGCTGGACCACGGCCTTGATGCCCGCGGCCGTCAGGATCTCCAGCCCGTCCGGGAACGGGAAGAAGGCGTCGGACGCGGCGTACGCGCCCTGCGCGCGCTCGGCGCCCGCCCGCTCGACGGCGAGCTTCGCGGAGTCGACACGGTTGACCTGGCCCATGCCGACGCCGACCGAGGCGCCGTCCTTGGCGAGCAGGATCGCGTTGGACTTGACGGCCCGGCAGGCCTTCCACGCGAAGGCCAGCTCGGCGAGCTCCGCCGGGGACAGGGCGTCGCCGGTGGCCAGGGTCCAGTTGGCCGGATCGTCGCCCTCGGCCTGGAAGAGGTCGCTCTGCTGGAGCAGCGCACCGCCGGAGATGGGCTTGAGGTCGCCCGGCTGGTGCGGGGTGCCGTCCACCTTCAGGACGCGGATGTTCTTCTTCTTGGCCAGGATCTCGACCGCGCCGTCCTCGTAGGCGGGGGCGGCGATGACCTCGGTGAAGATCTCCGCGACCTGCTCGGCGAGCTCGACGGTCACCGGACGGTTGACGGCGATGACGCCGCCGAAGGCCGACAGCGGGTCGCAGGCGTGCGCCTTGCGGTGGGCCGCGGCGACGTCCGCGTCGACCGCGATGCCGCACGGGTTGGCGTGCTTGATGATCGCGACGCAGGGCTCGTCGTGGTCGTAGGCGGCGCGGCGCGCGGCCTCGGTGTCCACGTAGTTGTTGAAGGACATCTCCTTGCCGTGCAGCTGCTCGGCGTTGGCGAGTCCGCCCGGCTGTCCGTCCGTGTAGAGGGCGGCGGCCTGGTGCGGGTTCTCGCCGTAGCGCAGGGTCGACTTGCGCTCCCAGGCGCCGGCCAGGAACTCGGGCAGCGCCGCGGCGTCGTCCTCGGGGGCTTCCGGGGCGTAGGCGTTCGTGAACCAGGAGGCCACGGCCACGTCGTAGGCGGCGGTGTGCTGGAAGGCCTCCGCCGCGAGCCGCTTGCGGGCGGTGAGGTCGAAGCCGCCGCCCTGGGCCGCCGCGATGACGTCGGCGTAGCGGGCCGGGCTGGTGACGACCGCGACCGAAGGGTGGTTCTTGGCGGCGGCGCGGACCATCGACGGGCCGCCGATGTCGATCTGCTCCACGCACTCGTCGGGCGTGGCGCCCGACTGGACGGTCGCCAGGAAGGGGTAGAGGTTGACGACCACCAGGTCGAAGGGCTCGACGCCCAGCTCGGCGAGCTGGTTGCGGTGGTCCTCCAGGCGCAGGTCGGCGAGGATGCCGGCGTGCACGCGCGGGTGCAGGGTCTTGACCCGGCCGTCCAGGCACTCGGGGAAGCCGGTCAGCTCCTCCACCTTGGTGACGGGCACCCCGGCGGCGGCGATCTTCGAGGCGGTGGAGCCGGTGGAGACGAGCGCGACGCCCGCCCCGTGCAGCCCGAGGGCCAGCTCTTCCAGTCCCGTCTTGTCGTAGACGCTGATGAGCGCACGCCGGATCGGCCGCTGGGTCGTGGTCGGGTCGTTGCTCGCTGCGGTGTCTGCGGCGGTCACTGGATTGTTACCTTTCGTCCCTCAATGCGGTAGCCGTGCCGGGCCAGGCGCCCCACGACATCGACGAGCAGCTGGCGCTCGACTTCCTTGATGCGCTCATGGAGAGCGGCTTCGTCGTCCTCGTCCCGGACCTCGACCACACCCTGGGCGATGATCGGACCGGTGTCCACGCCGCTGTCCACGAAGTGGACCGTGCAGCCGGTGACCTTCGCGCCGTAGGCGAGGGCGTCCCGTACGCCGTGCGCACCCGGGAAGGCGGGGAGGAGGGCGGGGTGGGTGTTGATGAACCGGCCGCCGAAGCGGTCGATGAACACCTTGCCCACGATCTTCATGAATCCCGCGGACACCACGAGGTCCGGCGCGTACGCGTCGGTCGCCTCGGTGAGGGCGACGTCCCACTCCGCGCGGCTGTCGTAGCCCTTGACCGGGCAGACGAAGGTGGGGATCCCCGCCTTCTCCGCCCGCTCCAGGCCGGCGATGTTCTCGCGGTCGGCTCCCACGGCGACGACTTCGGCACCGAAGCCCTCGGATCCGCCGGGGTGGGCGTCGATGGCATCGAGCAGGGCCTGGAGGTTGGTGCCGGAACCGGAGACCAGCACGACCAGGCGGGAGGCGGCCATGGGAGGCCCTTTCTCGCGGGATTGCGGTGTTCGTCTTGTGTGGTCGTACGAAACTTCGGGGTACCGATATATGGGGAACCATACGAAGCAACGGACCGCCTGCAACGATACCGGTACACGGGACGGCCCCCGAGGGACGGGGGGACGGCCGGGCGGTAGCGTCTGGCGTACAAGCCACGAACTGGCCTCACCTCGCCACGACGTCCCCGCGACGTCCATGACACAGGGGAAGAAACACACCCGATGCCGGACCGCCGTCAGCCCGACTCCCCCACCGACGACAACCCCTTCGCGGCTCCGCCGGAAGGCCGGCCCGACCAGCCGTGGCAGCCGCGCAGCGGCGGTGGCGGCGGGAACGGCGACGGCCAGAAGGACTCGGACGGCCAGCGGGGTCCGGCGCGATGGGACCCGACGGACCCAATCCAGCGCCGTGCGCGCTACGCGCTGCTGGCCGGCATGTGGGGCTCCTTCTTCGGGATCTTCCAGATCCCGTCGGTCGCACTGCTGCTCGGGGTGCTCGCCCTCTACTGGGGCATCAGCGCGCTGCGCGGCAAGCCCGCCGCGGCGACCGCCGAGGGCGCCCCGGCGGCACCGTCCGGCCTGGACGCCCTGGGCCCGGCGGCCCGCCCCCAGCGCACCGCGGCGGTGAGCGGCCTGGTCACGGCCTCCCTGGCGATCCTGCTGGCGTTCGGCTCGTACGCCCTGCAACTCGCCTACAAGGACTTCTACGTCTGCCGCGACGACGCCCTCACCCAGTCGGCGGAACTCCAGTGCAACACCCTCCTCCCGAACAACCTGGTGGGCAACATCCTGAAGGTCCGCCAGTAGGCGCCCTCCCCAGCCCCGCCGGCGCTTGAGGCACCCTTCCAGCCCCGCCGGCGTTTGAGGCGCGGGGTCTGGGGCGGAGCCCCAGCGGCGGCGCCGCACCCGAACGGCCTACTCCGGTGGCGGCTTCCGCCGGGCCAGCACCCGCGCCCCAACCACCTGCGGAGCCAACGGCACTGACACCGCCTCGGCCACCTCGGCCACCTCAGCCGCGCCGGCCACGCCACCCGGCCCGGCCAGCAGACCAGGATCCAGATCCAGCCCGGACACCACGGTCACGGCCCGCCGCGCCCGCCCCCCGGGCACACCCGCAGGAACCCCAGGAACCCCAGGAACCGCAGGAACCGCAGGAACCGCAGGAACCGCAGGAGGTACCGGTACCGGGGGAACCGCAATGTCCGGAATCAGCGCCCCCGCAGCCTGCCGCATCGCCGCCCACCGGACCTCCCGCACCCCGCTGTCGTGCCACCCGTCGTCCACGGCCACCGCTTCATCGGCGTCCAGGGCGGACGGCCCGATGGCCGGGCGGGTCCGCCACGCGTGCACCGCCACCGCGACCGGCACGGCCAGTACCGCCGTCCAGACGAAGGCCGCCACCCCGGTGGTCCACCACACCGGCCCGAATTCCGACAGCAGCCGCGAGCCCAGCGGCCCCGCCGAGGCCGCCGCGAGCCCGGCCATCGCCAGACCGCACACCACCGCACCGAGGGCCGCCGTGAGCGCGGTCTCCCCGTACGAGACCTCGCGTGCCCGGCGTACCGCGAACCAGCCCACCGCGAGCCCGGCGACCACCGGAACCCCGGCGACCGCCCAGGTCAACGGGGTTCCGGGGCCCTCGGCCGGGAGCGCCGCCAGCAGCGGGAAGCGGGGCAGTCCCGGCGCGCCCGGGAAACCGAGCGGGGTAGCCGTCGCGTCGGCGCCCAGGGCGAAGCCGGGCCCGAGCGCGTAGGCCGCTCCCCAGACCATGGCGTTGGGGATCAGGGTGAGTGCGAGCAGCAGGACGGCGAAGCGGCCCGACCAGACCCCGGTCAGCGACAGGAAGGAGGACTGGACCTCGGCGCCGTGCCACGCGAGCGAGGCGCCGACGACGAGCGCGCCGCCGCCCAGGAGCACCAGGGCGCCGCCCGCGCCCGCCCGGAGCGCCAGCGCGTAGCGGGGGCGCACGGCAGCCTTCCGTACGCACCCGGGCAGCCAGGACGGCAGCGGTCCGAGCGGACGCCCCCGGGCCCCCCACACCCCGGTTGCGGCGGCGAGTACGGCCACCAGCGGGATGTGCCAGGCCGCACTGATGGGGTCGGCCGACAGCGGGCCGCCGGCGGCGTACACCGTGACGAGGGCCCCGACCGCGAGATAGCCGCAGAGCACGGCCGAGAACACGGCTCCGGCGGGCAGCACCTCCTCGTCGTCGTCCTCGGTGGCGCTCCCCAGCCGGGCGGCCCGCCGCATGAGCAGCACGGGCAGCACGACGAGGAGCAGGGGCGTCATGCCGACGGGTGCGGGGACGCCGGAGAGGGTGTCGTAGCGCACCAGCTCCGTCCCGTGGGCGAGCAGCCACAGCCCGGCGGCCAGGTGCAGGGCCCCACCGGGGCCGCTGTCGGGGTAGGGGGAACTGATCCACAGCACGATGACGAGCACGGCGAGGAAGCCGAGCCCGAGTCCGGCCGCCACGGCTCCGCCCACGACGCATGCGGCGGCGGCCGGTGAACGGCGCCGCACGCCGGCTCGCGGGGCCGCTGACAACGGGGTCCCGCGTTCGGTCACTTGGGTCACCCCGCCATGGTGCCAACGACACGCGCTATGGACTGGTAACAGGCGAATGCCCGTGGTGTCGCTCAATATACGTTTATGTACTTTTTCGCCCAGATCGTCCAGTTTGCGGGGAGTGTGGCATGACACCAAGCGTCGAGACGACCTCCCCAGAGGACTCGGAGCTGAGCCTGCCCGCCCCCAAGGAGCGCCGCAGACTGCGCGAGGCGGCGGAACTGACGCACGATGAGGTCGCCTCGGCCGTGGGCGTCACCGCGGCGACCGTCCGCTCCTGGGAATCGGGCCGCACGGACCCCCGCGGGCGCAAGCGCGAGCTGTACATGCAGTTCCTGGGGCACCTGGCCGCCCTGCCGCAGGAGGCCGGTCCCGCCGGGGCGCCCGGAGAGGCGAAGCAGGCGAAGGCCGCCGCCGAGGAACCCGCCGCGGACCCACCCGCCCCGGACGGACCCGCCGCGGACGGACCGTCCGCGGACGCGCGGACCGAGCCCGCCGAGCTCCCCGTCGATGCCTCCGTCGAGACCCCCGTCGAGGCCCCCGTCGAGGCCCCCGCGAGGGTCCCCGCGCCGGGGCCCGCCGAGGCCTTCGACGCCCTCTACGCCCACGCCGCCCACGACCTCGCCCGGCAGGCCTACCTGCTCACCGGCCGCCGGTCACTCGCCCTGGAGGCCGTGGAGAAGGCCTTCGTCCAGGCCTGGGACCGGTGGCCCGAGGTGGCCGCCGACCCGGACCCGGTGGGCTGGGTGCGCGCGATCGCGTACGAGTACGCGCTCTCCCCCTGGCACCGGTTCCGGCGCGCCCACCGCCATCTCGACAAGCCGCCCGCCGAACCCTCCGACCGGATCCTGCTCGACGCCCTGCTCGCGCTCTCCCCCGCGAACCGCCGTACCGTCCTGCTCTACGACGGCGTCGGCCTCGACCTCCCCGACACCGCCGCCGAGACCGAGGCGACCACGCCCACCGCGGGCAACCGGCTCGTGCACGCGCACGCCGACCTCGCCGACCGGATCCCCGAACTGGCCGACGTACCGCTCGAAAAGCAGTCGGCGCTGCTGCGCGACCTGCTCACCGCGCTACGACCGGCCGTCGACCTCGACCTGCGCCCGGCGGTCGCCGTCCGCGGCGGCGGGGAGCGGCGCACCCGGATGTGGACCCGCGCGACCCTCAGCCTGACGGCGATGATCGCCGTCTCGACGGCCTACACGGTCATGACCGCGCCCACCCACTACGAGCCCCCGCTGGCGCCCGGCGAGAGCGTCTCCGGCGTGCCCCCGCTCGCCGGACCCCAGCAACTCACCGAACGGAGCAAACAGCTCCACGACAAACTGCTCGCCGACCCGGAGGCCGGACCGGCACGGATCGCCCCGAAGGTCGAATGAGCCGATGAGAACGGGCGTGGCCCGCACCCCCCGAGGGGTGCGGGCCACGCCCGTGCAGTGTCGCGTCCCGCTTACTTGGCGGCGAGGATCTCGCGCGCCAGCTTCGCGGTCTCGGTCGGCGTCTTGCCGACCTTCACGCCGGCGGCCTCGAGGGCCTCCTTCTTGGCCTGCGCCGTGCCGGAGGAGCCGGAGACGATGGCGCCCGCGTGGCCCATGGTCTTGCCCTCGGGGGCGGTGAAGCCCGCGACGTAGCCGACGACCGGCTTGGTGACGTTCTTCGCGATGAAGTCCGCCGCACGCTCCTCGGCGTCGCCGCCGATCTCGCCGATCATGACGATCAGCTCGGTCTCCGGGTCGGCCTCGAAGGCCTCCAGGGCGTCGATGTGCGTGGTGCCGATGACCGGGTCGCCACCGATGCCGACGGCGGAGGTGAAGCCGATGTCACGGAGCTCGTACATCATCTGGTAGGTCAGCGTGCCCGACTTGGACACGAGACCGATCTTGCCGGGCTTGGTGATGTCACCCGGGATGATGCCGGCGTTGGACTGGCCGGGGGTGATCAGACCCGGGCAGTTCGGGCCGATGATCCGGGTCTTGTTGCCCTTGGCGGTCGCGTACGCCCAGAAGGCGGCGGAGTCGTGCACCGCGATGCCCTCGGTGATGACGACGGCCAGCGGGATCTCGGCGTCGATCGCCTCGACCACGGCGGCCTTGGAGAAGGCCGGCGGGACGAAGAGGACGGAGACGTTGGCGCCCGTCTTCTCCATCGCCTCGGCGACGGAGCCGAAGACCGGGACCTCGGTGCCGTCGAAGTCGACGGTGGTGCCGGCCTTGCGCGGGTTCACGCCGCCGACGATGTTGGTGCCGTCAGCCAGCATCAGCTTGGTGTGCTTCATGCCCGTGGCACCGGTCATGCCCTGGACGATGACCTTGCTGTCCTTGTTGAGGAAGATAGCCATGTGAGTCTGTGACCTCTGCCCTTACTTCGCAGCCGCGAGCTCGGCGGCCTTGTCGGCCGCGCCGTCCATGGTGTCCACGCGCTGCACCAGCGGGTGGTTGGCGTCCGAGAGGATCTTGCGACCCAGCTCGGCGTTGTTGCCGTCGAGACGGACGACCAGCGGCTTGGTGACCGCCTCGCCCTTGTCCTCGAGCAGCTGGAGCGCCTGGACGATGCCGTTGGCGACCTCGTCACAGGCGGTGATGCCACCGAAGACGTTGACGAAGACGGACTTGACGTCCGGGTCGCCGAGGATGATCTCGAGACCGTTGGCCATGACGGCGGCGGAGGCGCCACCGCCGATGTCCAGGAAGTTGGCGGGCTTGACGCCACCGTGGTTCTCGCCGGCGTAGGCGACGACGTCGAGGGTGCTCATGACGAGACCCGCGCCGTTGCCGATGATGCCGACCTCACCGTCGAGCTTGACGTAGTTGAGGTTCTTCGCCTTGGCGGCGGCCTCGAGCGGGTTCGCGGCCGCGTGGTCCACGAACTCCTCGTGACCCGGCTGGCGGAACTCGGCGTTCTCGTCGAGCGAGACCTTGCCGTCGAGCGCGATGACGTCGCCGCTGGCGACCTTCGCGAGCGGGTTGACCTCGACGAGGAGCGCGTCCTCGGCGATGAAGGTCGCCCACAGGGTCACGAGGACCTCGGCGACCTTCTCGGCGACCTCGGCCGGGAACTGCGCCAGCGCGACGATCTCGCGGGCCTTCTCGATGGTCACGCCCTCGTTGGCGTTCACCGGTACCTTGGCGAGCTTCTCCGGGGTCTCCTCGGCGACCTGCTCGATGTCCATGCCGCCCGCGACGGACGCCATGGCGAGGAAGGTGCGGTTGGTCCGGTCGAGGAGGTACGAGACGTAGTACTCCTCCAGGATCTCCGGAGCCGTCTCGGCGATCATCACCTTGTGGACCGTGTGGCCCTTGATGTCCATGCCGAGGATGTCGGTCGCCCGGGCGACTGCCTCGTCCGGGGTGGCGGCCAGCTTCACGCCACCGGCCTTGCCGCGGCCGCCGACCTTCACCTGCGCCTTGACGACCGACTTGCCGCCCAGCCGCTCGGTGGCCTCGCGAGCCGCCTCAGGCGTGTCGATGACTTCACCGGCCAGCACCGGTACACCGTGCTTGGCGAAGAGGTCCCTCGCCTGGTACTCGAACAGGTCCACGCGCGTCCGTCCCTTGTCTTTTTAAAGATTCGCAGTGATTCGCGGTTATCTGCTATCTGCGTGGGCGTGCCGCGGAGGGCAACGTGACGGCGCTGTCACAAGGAAGGCGCACACGGTGACCGTGGACGCGGCATGTCCGTCCCGCAGGTTATCCCCGAGGGACGTGGGACCCTAAATCGCAGATCACACCTGAGCGGTGATACCTGTCACAGAACGCCTCACGGTTGAACTGGAAGTTCGTGTGATTCACCGATTCACAGCAAAGCCCGGGACGCGGCCGTCAGGGTGTCGGCAGGGGGCGTTTCTCCAGCGCCGCGGCCATCACGTCCGGGAACAGGTCCGGAGTGCAGGCGAAGGCCGGCGCCCCGAGCGCCGCAAGGGCTGCGGCGTGTTCGCGGTCGTAGGCCGGGGCTCCCTCGTCGGACAGGGCCAGCAGGGTCACGAACTCCACGCCCGCAGCCTTCATCGCGGCGACCCGCTTCAGCATCTCGTTGCGGATACCGCCCTCGTAGAGGTCGCTGATCAGGACGACGACGGTGTCGGCGGGCCGGGTGATCTTCGACTGGCAGTAGGCGAGGGCGCGGTTGATGTCGGTGCCACCGCCCAATTGGGTACCGAAGAGGACGTCGACCGGGTCGTCGAGCTGGTCGGTCAGATCGACGATCGCGGTGTCGAAGACGACCAGACGGGTGGCGATCGAGCGCATCGAGGCGAGGACCGCACCGAAGACGGAGGCGTAGACGACGGAGGCCGCCATCGAACCCGACTGGTCGATGCAGAGGATCACCTCCTTCTTCACCGCTTGCGCCGCCCGGCCGTAGCCGATCAGCCGCTCGGGAACGACGGTGCGGTACTCGGGCAGGTAGTTCTTGAGGTTGGCCCGGATCGTGCGGTCCCAGTCGATGTCGCGGTGGCGCGGACGGCTGATCCGCGCGGACCGGTCCAGGGCGCCGGTCAGTGTCGCCCGGGTCCGCGCCGCAAGCTTCTTCTCCAGTTGCTCGACCACCTTGCGGACCACGGCCCGCGCCGTCTCCTTCGTCGTCTCGGGCATCGCCTTGTTCAGGGAGAGCAGGGTGCCGACGAGGTGCACGTCCGGTTCGACGGCCTCCAGCATCTCCGGTTCCAGCAGCAGGGCGGCCAGGCCCAGCCGCTCGATGGCATCGCGCTGCATGACCTGGACCACGGAGCTCGGGAAGTACGTACGGATGTCCCCGAGCCAGCGGGCCACGTTCGGCGCGGACCCGCCGAGCCCGGCCGACCGTGCCCCCGACGTCCTGCGGGACCCCGCCTCGCCGCCCCCGCCGTACAGGGCGCCGAGCGCGGCGTCCATCGCCGCGTCCCGCCCGGTCAGCGCGCAGCCGGTGCCATCGGCCTCTCCCCCGCCGAGCACCATCCGCCACCGCCTGAGCCGTTCGCCTCCGGCGGGGTCTGCGGTTTCGTGTCGTACCCCCGCGTCCATGTCCTTGCCGCCCATCCGTCCGTCCCCCTGCACTCGTCGTGTTCCCTCTGTAAAACCCGCCGTAAAACCCGGCGCCGATTGAGGCGCTCTTCCAGCCCCGTCAGGGGCACCTCCCGGCGGTAGCCGGGGGAGCCTGAGGCGCGGGGTCCGGGGCGCAGCCCCGGCAACGGCGCCGCACCTCACGCGGCGAGCAGCATCCGCACCAGCCCCACCACCGCGTCCGCCCGCACCGAATCCAGCTCGGGGGCGAAGCCCGCCGGGGCCGAGGACGCCGAGGCCGCGGCGACCGCACCGCCGGGGCCACGTCGCACCAACTCGCCCAGGGACCGCTTCACGCCCGGCTCGTACGCCCCGAACGTCCGCCGCAGGAGCGGGAGCACGTCGGTGAACGCGCGCTCCGGGACCCCCACCAGCCAGGTGTCGATCAGGCCCAGCAGCCGGTCGTCGTGGAGCAGCAGAGTGCCCCCGCCCGAACTCCCGCCGGCGAAGCCCTCGATCCAGCCCGCCGCATCGGCCGGGGAGGACGCCGGGGAGAGGGCGAGCCCCATCAGCCGGGCCGTCTCCTCGGCCGGCAGCCGACCGTCGTCGAGGAGCAGCCGGGCCGCCCGGCCGCGGATCAGGCCGGGCACGGTGTCCCGGCCGGCCAGCGTGGCGAGCACCGCGGACCAGCGCTCCCGCAGCCCCTCGTCGGCGTCCGCCAGCAGGCCGATCGCTCCGTGCACCCCGTCCACGTGACCGCGCATCTCCGCCGCCGCGTCGGCGTCCAACCCGGCCGTGCAGGCCGACGGCAGTGCCACGCATATCCGCTCGGCGAGCCCGGCCGCCACGGCGCCGAGCGCCGTCGCGTCGGTGCCCCGGACGTCCCCGTACCGCAGCGAACGGGCCAGGGCCGGCAGGGCCTTGGCGAGCCGCGCCACGTCGGTGTCCAACGCGGCCCGGTCCGCGAGGGCCCGCAGTACGGCGGGCAGCGCCTGCGCGAGCCCGGCCAGCAGGCACTGCTCGGCCAGGGCCGTCACCTCGCCCAGCTCCTCGGCCCCGACGGCGTCCGCCTCGGCCTTGGCGGTGGCCGCGCCGAGGACGGTGGTCCCCCATATCCCGGCCTCGGCGATCCGCACCGACAGCTCCGGCTCCCACCGCAGCCGCCAGGTCTCCCGGAAGGTTCCGGTGCCGGCCCGGGAGGCGGTCGGCGTGCCCCAGCCGATGCCGAGCAGTCGCAGCCGGTGCAGCAGCAGGGACTTCGCGGTGTCGGTGTCCTTGCGCAGGTCCAGTTCCAGCTCGCGGTCCTGCGCCTCGGCCTTGAGCCGCAGCGTGCGCTGCTGTCGTGTCAGGTCGCGCTGGAGGGGTACGACGGGGGCTCCGTCCGGGACCTCGCCGAGCACGTCACCGACGACGAGCCGGTCCTCGATCAGTGCGAGCGGTACGTCGGAGCCGTCGCACATCACCGCCCGGACCGCTTCCAGGGTCTCCGTCAGCCCGGGCAGCGGCCGGCCCCGCATCGCGGCGAGGGTCTCGGCCAGCCGGACCGCCTCGATGACGTGTGCCGAGGAGACCTGTCGGTCCTCCTCGCGCAGCAGGCCGGCGACCTTGGTCAGCCACCGCTCGACGGGTCGGTCCCGGGCGGAGAAGAGGTGGGCGTACCAGCCGGGCGAGGTGATCCCCGCGCCGTACCCGCCGGCCCGGGCCAGCCTGCGGTGGGTCCAGGGCACCCAGGTGGTCTCCACCTTGACCTTGGGCAGGCCGCTCAGCAGGGCCTTGTCGGCGGCCACGGTGGCCTTGGCGCGCAGCGCGGGGACGTGCCAGGCTCCGCACACCACGGCGTAGGCGTCGCCGAACTCCCGGCGGGCGGCCCGCATCCGCTGGCGCATGTACGCCTCGCGCACGAGGTCGCGCTGGTGGCCGCCGTCGCCGTACGCCTCGCGCAGGGCTCCCATGGCCTCCTCGAGCGCCTCGAAGGCGCCGAGCACGTCCTCCCTCACGCCCCCGGCGCCGCGGTGCTCGACCACGTCCTCCCACCAGCGCTCGGGGTCGTCGTACCCGGCGGTCTCGGCCAGCACGGCCAGGGGGTCCAGCCGGACGGCATCGGGCCCGGCCCCTTCCTGTCCGTCCCCTGCGGCGGCGAGCGAGTGCGCCGCCGGGAGGTCGATGAACCGGACCGGAACGTCGTGCTCCTGGGCCCAGCGGATGGCCACCCACTCGGGTGAGAACCCGGCCAGCGGCCAGAACGCGGCCCGGCCCGGGTCGTCCGCCGCGTGCGCGAGGAGCGCGACGGGCGGCCGCATCCCCTCCTCGGCGGCGAGCGGCAACAGCGCGTCCCCCTCGGGCGGGCCCTCGATCAGCACCGCTTCGGGCCGAGCCGTCTCCAGGGCCGCCCGCACGGCACGGGCCGATCCCGGCCCGTGGTGCCGTACGCCCAGCAGCAGCGGACCCTTCGTCGGGCTCGGGCTCATACGGTCACCTCCCGGCAGGCCCGGTAGAAGTCCTTCCAGCCGTCGCGCTCGCGGACCACTGCCTCGAGGTACTCCTGCCAGACCACCTTGTCGGCCGCCGGGTCCCGGACCACGGCGCCGAGGATCCCGGCGGCCACGTCGGAGGGGCGCAGGACGCCGTCCCCGAAGTGGGCGGCCAGGGCCAGGCCGCCGGTGACGACGGAGATGGCCTCTGCGGTGGACAGCGTGCCGCTGGGCGACTTCACCTTCGTACGGCCGTCGTCGGTGACGCCGTCGCGCAGCTCGCGGAAGACGGTGACGACGCGGCGGATCTCCTCCAGGCCCTCGGGCGCGGCCGGCAGGTCGAGGGCGCGGCCCATCTGGTCGACGCGGCGGGCGACGATGTCGACCTCGGCGTCGGCGGTGGCGGGCAGGGGCAGCACCACGGTGTTGAAGCGGCGGCGCAGTGCGCTGGAGAGCTCGTTCACCCCGCGGTCGCGGTCGTTGGCGGTGGCAATGAGGTTGAAGCCGCGCACGGCCTGCACCTCTTCGCCGAGCTCCGGTATCGGGAGGGTCTTCTCGGACAGGACGGTGATGAGGGTGTCCTGGACGTCGGCGGGGATGCGGGTGAGCTCCTCGACGCGGGCGGTCATGCCGTCGGCCATCGCCCGCATGACCGGGCTGGGGACGAGCGCCTCGCGGCTGGGGCCGTGGGCGAGCAGCCGGGCGTAGTTCCAGCCGTACCGGATGGCTTCCTCGGGGGTGCCGGCGGTGCCCTGGACGAGGAGGGTGGAGTCTCCGCTGACGGCGGCCGCGAGGTGTTCGGACACCCAGGTCTTGGCGGTGCCGGGGACGCCCAGAAGGAGCAGGGCGCGGTCGGTGGCCAGGGTGGTGACGGCCACTTCGACGATGCGGCGCGGCCCCACGTACTTGGGGGTGATCACCGTGCCGTCGTCGAGCGTGCCGCCGAGCAGGTACGTGGCGACGGCCCACGGGGAGAGCTTCCAGCGGGTCGGGCGGGGCCGGTCGTCGGCGGCCGCCAGGGCTTTCAGTTCGTGTGCGAAGGCGTCTTCGGCGTGCGGTCGCAGAGCCTCTGCTCGCTGCTCGTTCTCGGGCGTGGTCATGGTCCCCCTCCAAAGCTCGGCAGCCGCTCCCGACTGCTGACTCCACGGTGCACCACGCCACTGACAACGGACCCTGCCGATAGCGTTGTTGCTGGTCAGAGCGATTGTCAGTGGCGGTCTCTACGGTTGTTCACATGACTGATCAGGGGGACCGCTGGACAGCGGAGCAGGTATTGGATCTGGCTCCTGACGATGCCTCACGCAAGGCGGGGGGCAGACTCGGCGGGGCGGGACCGTGGTCGCAGATCGGAGGTTCCGCTTCCGGTTCTGTGTGGGGCTTGTGCAAGGGCAGCGGCAGCAAGCCGTACCGCACGGTCGTGGACCTCACGGGCCCCGCGTACAAGTGCTCCTGCCCGAGCCGGAAGTTCCCCTGCAAGCACGCCCTGGGGCTGTTGCTGCTCTGGTCGGCCGAGGGGGTCGGCGAGCCGGGCGAGGCTCCGGAGTGGGCCGCGCAGTGGCTGGCGGACCGGGCGGCCAAGGCCGCTCGGCCGCTCGGCGGGAGGGCCGCGCCGGTCGACGAGGAGGGGGCCCGGAAGCGGGCCGAGCGGCGGGCGGCGCGCGTCGGCGCGGGCGTCGCCGAGCTGGAACAGCGGCTGGCCGATCTACTGCGCGGCGGCCTCGCGGGCCAGGAGCAGGTGGGATACGCGGGGTGGGAGGAGACCGCGGCCCGCATGGTCGACGCCCAGGCGCCCGGACTGGCCTCCCGGGTAAGGGAGTTGGGGACGATACCCAGTTGCGGCCCCGGCTGGCCGGCCCGGATGCTGGAGGAGGCGGCGCTGCTGCACCTGCTCGACCGGGCGTGGCTGGGGTTGGCCGGGCTGCCGGAAGAGCTGGCGGCGACGGTGCGCAGCCGCGTGGGACTGCCGGCCTCCGGGGAGGGGGAGGCCGTACGGGACCGGTGGCTGGTGCTCGCCCAGTACGACACGGTCTCGCCGGACGGTCGGCTCACCACCCGCCGGATATGGCTGCACGGGCTGGCGGGCGGGCGGCCCGCCCTGGTGCTGGACTTCGGACCGCCGGGGCGGCCACCGGGGCTGGCACTGCCGGTGGGGCGGGTGCTGGAGGCGGAGGTGCACTTCCGGCCCGGGTCGGCGGGGCTGCGGGCGGACCTCGGTGAGAGGTTCGCGGCAGCTGCGCCGTGCGCGGGGGTTCCGGCCGGGGTGAGCACGGGGGCGGCCCTGGAGGCGTACGGGGAGGCCCTGCGGCAGGACCCGTGGCTGGAGTCCTGGCCGGTGGTGCTCGGTCCGGTGGTTCCGATACCGGGAGAGCTCGGCTGGCAGCTGGCGGACGCGGAGGGCACCTCCGCCCTGCCGGTGCCCCTCACCGGGGGCGGCCGCTCCCGCGGGGGGCTTTGGCAGCTGGCTGCGTTGTCGGGCGGAGGCCCGGTGACGGTGTTCGGCGAGTGCGGGCACCGCGGCTTCACCCCTCTGACGGCCTGGCAGCCGGGCTCGACCGAGCCCGTCGCCCTGTCCTGATCAGGAACGGAAACAAAGAACACATCGCTGGGGGCCTGGGGGGGCCTGTGCCGTCACGCGGGGGCGGCGAGGAAACGTGCGGCGCCGGGGGCTCCGCACGCGGAACGACGACGAGCCGGGGGGCTTGCATGAATGACAACCACGCCAGCTGAACGCGAGCAGGCATACGGGGACATCGACAGCTCCGGTCCCGTGGAGGGGGCGGGACCGGAGCCCATGACGCGACGGACGACCGACGACGAGGGACTAGGGAGGGGCCCGATGGACAAGAGTGACGAGGGGTACGGGGAGTGGGAGGAGCTGGTCGCCGCCGCGCTGCTGGGCACCGAGCGGCGCCGGGGCGGGGGTCCGGCGGGCTCTCCGGAGGCGCTGCTGGACGCGGCGGCCGTGCACGCCGTACGGCGCCGGGCCGGGCTGCGCCCGGCCGAGGCCGGGCCGCGCCCAGAGCCCGCGCCCCGGGACCCCCGGCCGGCGCCACCGGAGGCGGCCGGCCACAGGCTCGCGCAGCTGCTGGCCGGCCGCAGCGGCCCGGTCAACGGCGGCGGGCGGCGCGGGACCGCCCCGGACCTGACGGAGCTGCTGCCCCAGTGGCTGGCCGCCGCCGCGCGGCACGGCTACCGCTCGCCGGCCGCACTCGTACCGGCGCTGCTGGACGCGGCCCGGGCCCGTACGGACCTGCGGCCGCAGGCCTTGGCCCTGGCGGGGACGCGGGGACTGTGGCTGGCGCGGATGAATCCGGACTGGCGGTTCGCCCTGCGCGGCGGTTCGGGCGGCACCGGGGAACTGCCGGAGGTGACGGACCGGGCGGCGGTGGAACGGCTGTGGCAGGAGGGACTGTTCGCGGAGCGGGTGGCCCTGCTCGGAGCCGTCCGGGCCCACGAGGCTGCGGCCGCGCCGCGGCTGCTGATGACGACCTGGGCCACCGAACGGGCCGAGGACCGGCTGATGTTCCTCGATTCGCTGAGGGTCGGGCTGTCCGCGGGGGACGAGCCCTTCCTGGAGGCGGCGTTGGGTGACCGCAGCCGCAATGTCCGTGCCACGGCCGCCGAATTGCTGTCGGCGCTGCCGGACTCGGCGCTGGCCGGACGGATGGCCGAGCGCGCACTGGCCTGCGTGGGCCCCGAAGGGGTGACGCCGCCGGCCGAGTGCGATGCGGGGATGCTCCGCGACGGGGTGGTCAAGCGGCCGCCCGCCGGACGCGGGGAACGTGCCTGGTGGCTCGGCCAGTTGGTGGAGGCTGCGCCACTGTCGTGCTGGCGGGAGCGGTTCGGGGGGCTCGGCCCGGCGGAGATCGTGGCGCTGCCGGTGGCCGCGGGCGACGGCTGGACGGAGGAGCTGCACGCGGCGTGGTGCCGGGCCGCCGTGCGCCAGCGCGACGCGCCGTGGTCGCGGGCCCTGCTCGGCCCGGCGTCCGCGCCGCCCGCAGCGGGCCCGGGAACGGCCTCGCTCGCGGAGCGGGCCAAGCTGCTGGAGACCCTCCCGCACGCGGAACGGGCGGAGTGGGTGGCGGAGTTCATACGGGCCCACGGACTGTCGGAAGCGTTCCAACTGCTCGGGGTGTGCGTCGTGCCGTGGGCGGGCGCGCTGGGCCAAGCGGTCGTGGACGCACTGGACACCGCCCGCGACGCCGGCAGCTACCCGTGGAGCTTCAGCGGGGTAATGGGCCTCGCGGAGCGCTGCCTCGACCCCGCAGAAGCGGGCCGGCTGGAGGCCCTGACCACGGCCGTGGAGGACCTGCCGGACGCTGCTCCCGGCGCAGCCGCGTACTGGGCCGAGGCGTTCCAGCGGCTCGTCTCGACCCTTCGCCTCCGCGCGGCGATGCTGGCCGAACTGGCCCCGGCCTAGCCCGTCCCTTCCGGATCTCGCCGGACGAGCCCGGGACGTCCGGTGCGGTGCACCCTCCACCAGCTACCGCCGGGAGGGGATCCGGACGGAACGACGTCCTCGAGCGGGGCGTCCTCGAGCGGGGCGTCCTCGAGCGGGCCCGGCCGGATCCTGAAGGACGGCCCGGTCCGGCGCCGGCCGGGGGGCCGCGCCGCAGGAACCGAGGGCTGGGGCCTCCGATCCGGGGTCCGTGCCCCGAACGCCGGCGAGGCCGCATGTACGCCTGCTGGCGTCGCACGGATGCCGGGGCTCCGCGCGACACCCCGCGCCGCAACGGCTCGCGGGGCGCGGCACGGCGCAGTCACGCCGCCCGACCCCTGCCGAACCGCCGGAGGCTACTGACGGACGTGGGCGCGGACCCAGTCCACGATGGCGGTCGTCGTCGCGCCCGGCGTGAAGATCTCGGCCACGCCCTTCTCCTTCAGGGGGGCGATGTCGTCCTCCGGGATGATGCCGCCGCCGAAGACCTTGATGTCCTCCGCGTCGCGCTCCTTGAGGAGTTCCAGCACGCGCGCGAAGAGCGTGTTGTGCGCGCCGGAGAGGATCGAGAGGCCGATCGCGTCGGCGTCCTCCTGGATGGCGGTGTCCACGATCTGCTCGGGGGTCTGGTGGAGGCCGGTGTAGATGACCTCCATGCCCGCGTCCCGCAGCGCCCGCGCGATCACCTTGGCCCCGCGGTCGTGGCCGTCGAGACCCGGCTTGGCCACCACCACACGGATCGGACCGGTCACACCCATCGCACTGCCTCCCGAGTGAACGAACGTTAAGTACAGCATCGCGCACGCCGCCGTTTCGCGGTCAATCACGAGGGGGAAATCACACGTGGGACGGCATTGCGCCACCGTGCCGGCAGCCGCACGGCACGGTGGTGCGAGCGCCGCGATCCCGCAGAGGCTCAGGGGAGGCCGTCAATGGGGCTGTCCATACCCATGTCCATGCCCTTGTCCGGCGCCGCGCTGCGGGCCGGTGCTCTCGAGATAGTGGTGTTCGGCGGGCACCTCCTGCTGTATCCCACCGGAGTGTGCCAGGAGAAGGTCACCACCCGTCCGCCCGCGACACGGCCGCCGGTCCTCCTTCTCCACGGGTTCACCGACAACCGGTCCGTCTTCGTCCTGCTGCGCCGCGCCCTCGGGGCGGGAGGTCGGCACGTGGAGGCGTACAACTACTCGCCCTTCACCCTCGACCTGCGCGTCACCGCCCGTCATCTCGCCCGGCGCGTCGAGGAGCTGTGCGAGCGCACCGGACAGGAGCGGGTGGATCTGGTCGGGCACAGCCTGGGCGGGCTCGTCGGCCGGTACTACGTGCAGCGGCTCGGCGGCGACCCGCGGGTCCGGACCCTCGTCACCCTCGGCACCCCGCATTCCGGCACCCGGGTCGCCCCCTTCATGGACGCGCACCCGCTGATCCGGCAGATCCGCCCGGACTCCGAGGTGCTGACCGAACTCGCCGCTCCGGCGCCCGGCTGTGCCACACGGTGCGTGGCGTTCTGGAGCGAGTTCGACGCGATCATGACCCCGGTCGCGACCGCGCGGATCGAACACCCGGATTTGTGTGTGGAGAACGTGCAGGTCACCGGTATCGGACATCTCGCACTAGCCATCCATCCCGCCGTCATCGCGGCGGTCCGGCGCACCCTCGAAGGGCCCGGTCTGGCCGCCGTCACGGGCTCGGACACCGCCTCCGTCGCCTAGCCGACGAGCAGCCAACAGTCGAACTAATTTCGAACTCAAGGCCAAGGGTCCGCATTTCGACGACCGAAAGACGGCCGAATGCCCGGTTCCGGAGATCTGGGGACCCGGCGAAGATTGTCGTGGCGAGTAACCGCCGGGTACAGTCACGCCACTGCTCTCCTCCGGTGAACCTCGAGTTCCCGGCCACCCAGGCCCCCACTGCCGAGGCGAAAGAGAAGTTGGTGAACGACCGCCCCACGTCGGGCCAGTACCCGGATGCCGGGTACGACGGCCTTTCCACCACCGCTTTCGCTGGTGACTCGACCTACGTTTCCTATGAAACGCAGGGCCAGGGGGTCAACTACGCCGCCTACGGCTCCTACGACACCGGTGCGTACGACACCACCGCGTGGGCCTCGCAGGACAGTTACCCGTCCACGTTCCCGACCCAGGGCGCACTCGAGGACACCACCGGGAGCTGGGACGCGAGCGCCTGGAACACGCCGAGCGCGGACTACTCCGGCTACGGGCAGTACCAGCAGCCCTCCTTCGGCTACGACACCACCGGCGAGCAGACCGGACACTGGGCGATGCCGGGCTACGGCACCACCGGCACCGAGACCGGCGCCTACGACGCCACCGCATGGAACACCGTCGTCGAGACCCCGGCCCAGCCCGAGGCCGCCTACGTGTACGAGTACCAGCCCGCGCCGGAGCCCGAGCCCGTGCAGCAGGAGTACGCGTACGGGGCGACCACCGTCGGCTACGCCTACGAAGCCACCCAGGCAGTCGTCATCGACTCCGGGAACCAGAGCGGATTCGAGACCGGTTTCGAGGCCGGTTTCGAGACCGGAGCGGACACGTACAGCGAGACCGCCGTCTTCGAGGTGCTCTCCGACGAGATGCCTCAGGTCCCCGAGGCGCCTGAGGCACCCGCGGTGCCCGCGGTCCACGACCTCCCCACCCAGGCCATGCCGGTGACCTCGGCTCCGCGCTCCGCGCGCCGGACCGCCGCCAAGGGCAACGGCAAGGCCGGCGCCGGTGCCAAGGCGAGCAACAGCAGCAAGAGCGGCAGCTCCACCAGCGGCGGCAACAGCCGTCGCCGCACCCCGGCGAAGCGTTCCGCCTTGCTGACCGTCGCCGTGCCCTCCGCCTGTGTGATGGGCGTCGCGGGTGTCGCGGCCGCCTCCGTCGGCGGCCTCACCGGCACGGACCGGCCCGCCGAGGAGCCCACCACGATGGCCGCGCCCGACCCGGCTTCGGTGAAACCGGTCGCGGCGAACACCAAGCTCGACACCCAGATGGTCGCGCTCAGCGCCGATGCGGGCGACTTCGCCGACCGCGCGAGCCGCACGCAGGAGCGCATCGACCTGCGCGAGCGCCAGGAAGAAGAAAAGAAGAAGAAGGCGGAGGAGGCCGCGGCCAAGGAGGCCGCCCGCCCCAAGTTCGCCATCCCCGTCCAACAGCACGGCCTGAGCGCCAACTTCGGCCAGGCCGGCGGCATGTGGATGTCGGTGCACACCGGTATCGATTTCCCGGTCTCCTACGGGACGCCGGTCATGTCGGCCACCGACGGCACCGTGCGCACCCAGTACAACAGTGCCTACGGGAACATGGCGATAGTGACCGCGCCCGACGGCACCGAGACCTGGTACTGCCACCTCAGCTCGACCAAGATCCGCGGTGGCAAGGTCAAGGCGGGCGATGTCATCGCCTACTCCGGCAACTCCGGCAACTCCACCGGCCCGCACCTCCACTTCGAGGTCCGGCCCGGCGGCGGGTCCGCGATCGACCCGCTGCCGTGGCTGCGCAGCCACGGCCTGGACCCGACGTAACCGACCGGCGCGACCGGCCGGCGCAACCGGCCGGCGTGAGCGCCCGGTACGACCGGCCTGCGCATCCGGCCCGACACGCTCCCCCGGCCTGATCGCCGCGCGGCCCGAAGGCCGCGCGGCCGCCCGCCGTCCTACAGCTTCTGCACCGGCGCGTAGCGCAGCAGCAGCCGCTTGGGCTTGTCGTCCCCGAAGTCGATGGTGGCCTGCGCGTCCGCGCCCGCTCCCTTGACCTCCATGACGGTGCCGAGTCCGAACTGGTCGTGCGTGACCCGGTCCCCGACCACCAGGGCAATGACCGGCTTGTCGGCAGCCCGCCGCGTGGCGAATCCGGACGGACCCGACTTCGTACGCGACGAGGACAGGAACGCCTCCGGCGAGGTACCGAACGTCGCCCTGCCCGATCCCGAAGAAGACGACCCGTACCCCGAACTCCGCATCGGACCGGCCGGCTTCTGGGTCGCGCCCGTCCGCTTCCACTGGAGGTACTCCGCCGGAATCTCCTCCAGGAACCGCGACGGCGGGTTGTACGACGGCGTGCCCCACGCGCTGCGCATGCTGGAGCGGGTCAGGTAGAGCCGCTCGCGCGCCCGCGTGATGCCGACGTACGCGAGGCGGCGCTCCTCCTCGAGTTCCTTGGTCTGGCCCAGCGCCCGCATGTGCGGGAAGACCCCGTCCTCCATGCCGGTCAGGAAGACCACGGGGAATTCGAGGCCCTTGGCGGTGTGCAGGGTCATCAGTGTGATGACGCCCGTGCCCTCGGTGTCCTCGTCCGGGATCTGGTCGGAGTCCGCGACGAGCGCGACCTGCTCCAGGAACTCGGCCAGGGTGCCGGACCCGGGAGCCGGGGCGCCGGTCTCCGCGGCCTCGGCCGCCGCGGCCTCCCGCGCCTGCTCGAACTCCAGCGCCACGGCCGCGAGCTCCTGCAGGTTCTCGATGCGCGTCTCGTCCTGCGGGTCGGTCGACGCCTGGAGTTCGGCGAGGTAGCCCGTCCGCTCCAGCACCGCCTCCAGGACCACCGCCGGGCCCGCGCCCGAGTCGACGATCGTGCGCAGCTCTTCCATCAGCACGTTGAACCGCTTCACCGCGTTGGTGGAGCGCGCGGCCATGCCGAAGGCCTCGTCCACGCGGCGCAGCGCCTGCGGGAAGGTGATCTTCTCGCGCATCGCGAGGGCGTCGATCATCGCCTCGGCGCGCTCGCCGATGCCGCGCTTGGGCACGTTCAGGATGCGCCGCAGCGGGACGTTGTCCTCCGGGTTCGCCAGGACGCGCAGGTACGCGAGGACGTCGCGGACCTCCTTGCGCTCGTAGAAGCGGACGCCGCCGACGACCTTGTAGGGCAGTCCGACCCGGATGAAGATCTCCTCGAACACGCGGGACTGCGCGTTGGTCCGGTAGAAGATCGCGACGTCGCCCGCCTTGGCGTCGCCCGCGTCGGTGAGCCGGTCGATCTCGTCGGCGACGAACTGGGCCTCGTCGTGCTCGGTGTCCGCGACGTAGCCGGTGATGACGGCGCCGGTACCGGCCTGGGTCCACAGGTTCTTGGCGCGGCGGTTCTCGTTGCGCTCGATGACCGCGTTGGCCGCGGAGAGGATCGTCTGCGTGGAGCGGTAGTTCTGCTCCAGCAGGATCGTCGTCGCGTCCTTGTAGTCCTCTTCGAACTGGAGGATGTTGCGGATGGTCGCGCCGCGGAAGGCGTAGATCGACTGGTCGGCGTCACCCACCACGCACAGCTCGGCCGGGGGCAGGTCCGGGTAGCCGGTGCCGACCAGCTCGCGCACCAGCGTGTACTGGGCGTGGTTGGTGTCCTGGTACTCGTCGACGAGGACGTGCCGGAAGCGGCGCCGGTAGTGCTCGGCGACGTCCGGGAACGCCTGGAGCAGGTGGACCGTGGTCATGATGATGTCGTCGAAGTCGAGGGCGTTGGCCTCGCGCAGTCGCCCCTGGTACATCGCGTACGCCTGGGCCAGGGTCTTCTCGAAACCGTCGACGGCCTGGTCGGCGAAGGCTTCCTCGTCGATCAGCTCGTTCTTCAGGTTCGAGATCTTGGCGTTGAAGGCCTTCGGCGGGAACTTCTTCGGGTCCAGGTCCAGGTCCCGGCAGACGAGCGCCATCAGGCGCTTCGAGTCGGCCGCGTCGTAGATCGAGAACGAGGACGTGAAGCCGAGCCGCTTGGACTCGCGGCGCAGGATGCGCACGCACGCACTGTGGAAGGTGGAGACCCACATGGCGTTCGCGCGCGGGCCGACCAGACCCTCGACGCGCTCCTTCATCTCGCCGGCGGCCTTGTTGGTGAAGGTGATCGCCAGGATCTGGCCGGGGTGGACGTTCCGCGCGGACAGCAGGTGTCCGATGCGGTGGGTCAGCACCCGGGTCTTGCCGGAGCCGGCGCCGGCCACGATGAGCAGCGGGGAGCCCGCGTGCACCACGGCCGCGCACTGCTGCTCATTGAGCCCGTCCAGGAGCGTCGCCGGGTCGATGACGGGCCTGGGGGCGCCGTCCCGGTAGTACGCGTCCCCGGTCATGGGTACGTCGAACCGCCCCCCGAAGAGGTCGTCCGCGCCCGCTTCGGGGGCGGCGTGGTCCTCGGGCGGCGGCGGGACCTCGTCGGAGGGGGTGAGGTCCGCCAGGAAACTGTCGTCAAAGAGGCTGCTCATCGCATTCCGAGTCTAGGGGGCGGGACCGACAGGCCAGCACGAGTTCGAGCAGCCCGGGGAAACGGAGCTCCAGGTCCTCGCGGCGCAGCGCGAGGAAGAGCTTGCGGCCCTGCGGGCGCTGGCAGATCACACCGCTCTCGCGCAGCGTCTTGAGGTGGTGCGTGACGCTGGAGCGGGGCAGGTCCGGGACGACCTCTCCGCAGAACGCCTCCCCGCCGGAGGACAGCTTGCGGACGATCTCCAGCCGGACGGGGTGTCCGAGCGCCGCCAGGACCTCGACCAGTTCGATGCGGTCGACGGCGGGGTGGGTCGGCTCGGCGGCGGCAGCAGGCATGACCCCACTGTACGCAGTTCTCGTACGGACATGGCCAAATCGTTCGAAGATTCCGTACGGTCCGTGCCGGCGGCAGCGACCGGTACCTCCCCGGAGGAGCGGCCGGAGGCCGTCACGGGCGAGCTGACCCGCTTCCTCGGCCGACCGGGCCGCCTCGTACGCTCGACGCCATGGACGCACTCATCAACGCCTTCGTCGGCCTGCACATCATCGGGATAGCCGCGCTCCTCGGCGGTTTCCTGACCCAGATGAAGGCGATGAGCGCGGGCACCGCCCGTTTCACGCCCGCCATGCTGCACGGCGCGCTCACCATGCTCGTCACCGGCGTGCTCCTGGTCGGCTTCAACCAGATGGCCGGGGACCCCGTCAACAACATCAAGGTCGGCGTGAAGCTGGCCGTCCTCTTCGTGATCCTCTGCCTCGTCTACGTCAAGCGCGACGAGGAGCACGTGGACAAGGCCCTGTTCGGCGCGGTCGGCGGGCTGACCGTGATCAACATCTTCATCGCCGTTCTCTGGCACTGACCCACGCCGGAACGATCCATTCCGGTCCTCTGCAGCCAGCTCCGGTCGGATCGGGCCACTTGCGGTCATCTCGTCATCCGCCCGTTACCTGCGGGTCTAGCGTCCTCCTCCAGGCACCGACAGAGGAAGGACGTGAGGCCCTGGTGGCCAGTCATCGAAAGCCCAGGCAGCGCCCGCTCTCCGGCGGCCCGGTTCGGACGACCGCCGCCACCCTCGCCCTCGCGGGCGCTGCCACCGCCACCGCCTTCGAAGGCGCCGCCCAGGCCGACCCCCGGCCCACCCTCGCCCAGGTCACGTCGGAGGTGGACCGGCTCTACGAGGAGGCCGAGGCGGCGACCGAGCGGTACAACGGGGCGAAGGAACGGGCGGACGAGGCCGAACGCACACTGACCGGACTGCGCGAGGAGACCGCCCGCAAGACCGACCAGCTCAACACCGCCCGCAGCGCGCTCGGAACGCTCGCCGCCTCCCAGTACCGCAGCGGTTCCCTGGGCACCACCGTCCAGCTCGCGCTGGCGTCCGACCCCCAGGAGTACCTCTCCCAGGCCGCCTTCATCTCCCGCGCCGGGGACCGCAACGCCGCCGGGATCACCACCGTGCGCCGCCGGCTCGACGAGGTCGGCAAGCTCCGCGAGCGGGCCACCGGGCACCTCGCCGAACTTCGCACCCGCCAGGACGAACTCGCCGCCCACAAGGCGGAGGCCGAGGAGAAGCTGACCGCCGCCAAGAACCTGCTGGCCCGACTCACCGCCGAGGAACGGGCCGCCTACGAAGCCCAGTCGTCCGGCGGGCCGACCGCCGCTCCCGCAGCCTCCGTCCCCGTTCCGTCGCGGGGCGGCACGCTCCCGCCCCCGTCCGACGGTTCGCGCGCGGCCCGCGCCGTGGCCTTCGCGCACGGGGCGATCGGCAAGCCGTACGTCTGGGGCGCGACGGGCCCGGGGTCCTTCGACTGCTCCGGCCTGACCCAGGCGGCCTGGCGCTCGGCCGGGGTCTCCCTGCCCCGCACCACCTACACCCAGATCAACGCCGGCCGGCGCGTGTCCCGCGACCAGCTGGCCCCCGGCGACCTGGTGTTCTTCTACTCCGGGGTCACCCACGTCGGCCTCTACGTCGGCAACGGCCAGATGATCCACGCCCCGCGCCCCGGATCAACGGTCCGGCTCGCGCCGATCGACTCGATGCCCTGGGCCGGCGCCTCCCGCCCCGCGTGACCCCGGCCCGGAAGGGCCCGCTCATCCCCGGGCGCAGTGGCCGCAGGTGCCGCGCCGACGGAAGTAGTAGGCGAGGGTCGCGGCGCCCAGCGCGACGCCCCACGGCACCCACAGCATCGCGGGGTAGTTGGTCCCCCAGCCGAAGGGCTGGTCCCCGCCCCGGATCATCTGGAGGCCGCCGGGTACGAGCACCACGGACACCAGCAGGGCCGGGACGATCGCGGTGGCGAGGGCGACCGGCCGGCCCGCCTTGAACGGCACCCACCGCGGCCAGACCTCGCCCCAGCGCGCGACCAGCCCGTGGGTCAGCACGCCGCCGACGGTCGACGCGATCGCGAGGCCCAGCCCGATCCCGAGCATGCCCGGGGTGTCCTGCATGTCCTGCATGAACGCGTCGGTAATGCCCAACGGGTAGCCGAAGAACCAGGCCACCCGGGTCACGTCGTACGGGATGCTCGACAGCACGGCGACAGTTACGGCCCTGCGCCCCCAACGGGCCGCCGACTCCGGCGCGGTCCAGGCCGCGGCCCGTCCGCCGCGCCCGCAGTGCACGCACAGTCCGCGGGTGCGCCGCTGGTGGGCCAGCACGGCCAGGGTCCAGAGCACCCCGCCCAGGAACAGGACCAGCAGGTTGTCCCGGTGCCAGTAGAGGATGTCGCCGACGCCGTCCTGCGGGCCGGGCACCCCGGTGAAGGCGAACACCACCAGGAGCGGCGCGAAGGCGACCACGGCGATCAGCGTGTAGTCCTGCAGCACCACCGTGAGCGCGAGGGCCTGCGCCCAGCCGAAGCCGAGCAGGAACCGCCGGGCGGCGCTGCCGCTCGCCGGGCGGCGTGCCATGAGCACCCCGCAGACCGCCCCCGCGAGGCCGAGCGCGGCAATGATCGGGCTCACGACGGCGGCCGGGCTCGGTTCGAGGATCGATCCGGTCGAGCGGTCCTCGGGAACCGGCCCGAACGGGTAACCGGCGCCGCCCAAGGCCCAGTACAGCCCGGCCAGTCCGTAGGCGAGGGACCACGCGGCCGCCGCGTACGGGGCCCAGCGGGGCCAACCCGACCACCACCGGCGGCGCACCGCCGCCTTGACCTGCTCGTTCCTGCAGTTCACCGCATGTGCCATGACCCTGGTCCCCCTTGGATTTCGTCCTGGGACCAGACTCCCGGCCAGCGGGGGCCGGGCACATCGGCCGACCGGCAGAGATCGGCGGCGGGATCCGCGGGGCCGTCCGCCGATCGGCGGACGCAGGGCCGGGCGCGGGCTACGGGGCCTTGACCACGCCGCTCAGCCAGCCGAAGGTCTGCGGCAGCTGCTTGGACCACGATTCGAGGTTGTGCCCGCCGACGACCTTCTCCGCGTGCACCACGGTCGGGCTCTTGGCGATCGCCTTGAGGTCCGTACCGGACAGGTAGCCGTCCTGCTCGGCCCCCGACATCCACAGCGACACCGCGGGCGGGGTGGGCGCGGCCTGGAGCCAGTTCTTCAGGTTGTGCGTCTTGCGCAGTTCGGGGTCCTTGGCGACCAGCGACGAGGGCTCCTGCCCCGGGTCGTTGTAGCCGGAGAGGGAAACGGCGGCGCTGTAGCGGTCGGGGTGGGCGATCGCGAGCTTGGCGGCGCAGTAGGCGCCGGCCGAGTAGCCGGCCACGCCCCAGGTGCGGGCCTCGTCCGAGGCCCGGAAGTTGTCGACGACCATCTTGCGGACGTCGACGCTGAACCAGCTGTCCGCGTTGACCTTGCCGGGGATGTTGGCGCAGCCGGTGTCGCCGTTGCCGAGCAGCATGGCGCGCGGCGAGACCAGGATGAACGGCTGCACCTTGCCGCTCTTCATCAGCGGCTCCAGCACCTCGTGCGCCTTGAGCCCCTGGAACCAGGACTTCCCCGTGCCCGGTATGCCCGGTATCAGCTCGATCACCGGGAACTTCTTGTCCTTGTAGGCCGGGTCGTCGTACTGCGGCGGCAGCCACACCATGACATCGCCCTTGACCCCGGAGATCTTGCCGTCGAGCTCGGTCTTCTGAACCCGCCCGCCGACCCCGTCCACCGGCTGGAACTGCTGCTTGACCTTCGGCGCCTCTTCGACCTTCTTGCCGCCGAGACCGTCCGGGCCGAGGTCGGGGGCGGCCGTGACGTACTTGCCGGTGCCTAGCAGGTCGCTCCAGGAGGCATAGAAGTGCTCGGCCCGGTTCACCGCGACGAACACCACGGCAACGGCTGTGACCTGGGCGAACACCACCATCAGGGCGCGCAGAATGGTGCGGACGGCGGCCGGGCCGCGCACCTTGCTCCACACGGCCAGCGGAAGGACGACGGCGATCACCGTCAGGGCGATCACCGTCGCGAAGAAGGGTGTACCGGTCAAGCTCATCACGCCACCCTAGAGGGCGATGTGCGCGCTCCCGGTTGCCAGGTCGGCCTGCGGCGTGGGTCACACCGCAGGTCAGACCTCTGCCCGGGGCTCAGACCAGGCGGCGGGCCGTCGCCCAGCGGGTCAGCTCGTGCCGGTTGGAGAGCTGGAGCTTGCGCAGGACGGCCGAGACGTGCGACTCGACCGTCTTCACCGAGATGAAGAGCTGTTTGGCGATCTCCTTGTACGCGTACCCGCGCGCGATCAGCCGCAGCACCTCGCGCTCGCGCTGCGTGAGCCGGTCCAGGTCCTCGTCGACCGGCGGCGCATCCGTCGAGGCGAACGCGTCGAGCACGAAGCCCGCCAGCCGCGGCGAGAACACCGCGTCCCCGTCCTGGACCCGGAAGACCGAGTCCACCAGGTCGGTGCCGGTGATGGTCTTGGTGACGTACCCGCGCGCACCGCCCCGGATGACCCCGATGACGTCCTCGGCCGCGTCCGACACCGACAGCGCCAGGAACCGCACGGGGTTCACGGCCGCCGCCATCAGCGGGGCGCAGCGCCGCAGCACCTCGACGCCGCCGCCGCCGGGCAGGTGCACGTCGAGCAGGACCACCTCGGGCCGGGTGGCGGTGATGACGGTGACGGCCTGGTCGACGTCGGCCGCCTCGCCGACGACCTCGACGCCCGTCCGGTCGGTCTCGCCGATCTCGGCCTGCACCCCCGTACGGAACATCCGGTGGTCGTCGACGAGCACCACCCGGACGCGCCTGGTCTCCCCCACGCCTGCGTTCTCCCCGGCCTCGGTCATCCTGTGTTCGCCGCCCTCTCCATCTCCAGCTCGACTTCCGTGCCGCCGTCGGGCGCGGACCGCAGCCGTGCGGTCCCGCCGTTGCGCTGCATCCGGCCGATGATCGATTCTCGTACGCCCATGCGGTCGCCGGGTACCGCGTCGATGTCGAAGCCCGGTCCCCGGTCCCGTACGGACACGAACACGGTCTGCCCCTCCACCTCCGCGTACACCTGTACGGGCCCGCCCTCGCCACCGTACTTGGCGGCGTTGACCATCGCCTCGCGCGCGGCCTGGATCTGTGCCGCGAGCCGCTCGTCGAGCGGGCAGTCACCGACGACCACGACCTCGATGGGGACGCCGTGGTGGTCCTCCACCTCGGCGGCGGTCTTCTTCACGGCCTCCGCGAGGGTGGCCGGCTCCTGCGCCTCGTCCTTGCCGGTGCCCTCGGGCTTGTACAGCCAGTTCCGCAGTTCGCGTTCCTGCGCCCGCGCGAGGCGGCGCACCTCGGAGACGTCCTCCGCGTTGCGCTGGATCAGGGTCAGGGTGTGCAGCACCGAGTCGTGCACGTGGGCGGCAACCTCGGCGCGCTCCTGGGCGCGGATGCGCATCAGGCGTTCCTCCGACAGGTCCTGGGTCATCCGGATCAGCCAGGGTCCGGCGAGCAGGGCCACGCCGACGAGGACGGCGAGGGTGGCGGTGAGAACGTTGCCGAGCTGTGCGGCGGAGCCCCGTACGACGATGAAGACGGTCAGGCCCATCCCGACCAGGACGACGCCGGCGAGGGCCCGCGCGACCTGGAAGAGGCGTCCGCGCCGTTCGGCGGCCGTGGACCAGTGGGCGCGGCGGGCGTTGTCGGCCTGCCGCCACACGAGCACCACCCCGGCCCCGACCAGCAGCGTCGGCCACACGTACCGGCCGGACGCGCCGCCGAGCTGGACCTTGGAGATGAAGATGCCGGCACCGATGAACAGGGCGATCAGCGCGGTGATCTGCCCCCGGTCGGGCTTGCGCACCCGACGCGTGCCGTCGGGGAAGGTCTCGAAGAAGGAGCGGTGTCCGGTCCGGCCGCCGACGCCGAGCGGTACGAAGACCCAGAACGCGGCGTACAGCAGCACGCCCAGCCCGTCGCCCCACATGAACAGCAGGAGGAACGCCAGGCGGACCCAGCCCACCGGAAGCCCGAGGTGCCCGGCGAGACCGCGCGCGACACCGCCGAGCATCCGACCGTCGGCGCTGCGGTAGAGCTTGCGCTGCGGCACCTCGTCGGCGTCCGGTGCGTGCGGGGTTCGGGGAGCGGCGGCTACGGGCATGTCACCAAGGGTCACACGCCCGGCGGGGGCCGGTCATCAGGGCATCCCCCCACTTGTACCGGGGGGATATCAGGGTTGCACCAGGGTAGGGCCCGGTGCCGTCCGCTCCTGCGGCCCGTCACCATGGACCCATGACCGAAGTACACGACGCCCCGCCGGCCGGGTCCGGGGCCCCGCGGGCCGCCGACGGCAGGCCGCTCCTGCGCCGCAGCAAGCGCGACAAGGTCCTCGCGGGCGTGTGCGGCGGCCTCGGCCGGTACTTCGACCTGGACCCGGTGGTCTTCCGCATCGTCCTCGGTGTCCTCGCGGTCACCGGCGGCGTCGGTCTGATCTTCTACGGCTTCGCGTGGCTGCTGCTCCCCCTGGAGGGCGAGGAGGACAGCGAGGCGAAGAAGCTGCTGACCGGCCGGGTCGAGGGGGCCACGCTGGCAGCGGTGTTCGCCGCGCTGGTGGGCTGCGCGCTGTTCCTGTCGATGCTGGACAACGGCGGGCTGGCGGCCTTCTCGGTGCTGGTCGTCCTGGCGCTGGGCGGGGCCTCGTACTGGTCGCAGCGCAAGCGGCACACCGGCGGGCCCGAGGCGCAGGCGCCCGAGGCGGTCGGCAGCGTCCCCCGGGCCGCGCACTCGCCCGCCCCGCCGGAGACGAAGGCTCCGCCCGTCCCCGGCGGACCGTCCTGGTGGCGGGACCCGCTGGTCAAGGACGGCACGACCGGTCCGGTCGGCGGGACGGGGTACCTGTGGGGGCCCGACGACTCGGCGGACCCGGTGGTACCCGGCCGCACCCCGGCGGCCGCGAAGGCGCCCGCCGCCCCGACCCGTCCGCGCAGCGGCATCGGCGGCATCGGCGGCCGGGTCTTCGTGCTGGCGCTGCTCGCCGGGGTCGCGGGGACCGCCGCCACCTGGGAGGGCAATCCGCTCGGCGAGGCCCTGCAGACCGGGCTCGCCGCCGCGCTGGTCGTCTTCGGTCTGGGCCTCGCGGTCAGCTCCCTGCTGGGACGCACGGGCTTCGGCACGGTCGTACTGGCCGTGTGCACCGCGGGCCTGCTCGCGGGCGCGGCCGTCCTGCCACGGGAGATCAGCACGGACTGGCGCGAGGTCGAATGGCGTCCGGCCGCGGTGGCCGACGTGAAGCCCGTGTACGAAGCGGGCACCGGGCTCGCCACGCTGGACCTGAGCCGCCTGGACGTGCCGAAGGGCACCAAGGTGGCCGTCGAGGCGTCCATCGAAGCTGGCCGGCTCAAGGTGGTCCTGCCCAGGGAGGTCACCGCGCTGGCCGACGTCACCGTCCGGCGGGCGGGCGACATCCAACTGCCCGGCGACTACGCGGGCCGCATCGAGCGGGCCGGGCCCGGGGAGCAGAACCGTACGGAAACCCTCGAGCCGGCTCCCGGCACCGAGGCCGGCGGGACGATCGAACTGCACCTCGGTGCGGACTTCGGACAGGTGGAGGTGGCCCGTGCGGCGTCATGAGTTCCAGCCGGGACGGCTGATCGCGGGACTGGTCCTGGTGGTGGCGGGCGTGCTCTACCTGCTCGACGGCACCGGCGAGGCGGACCTGCCCTGGTTCGCGGTCGTCCCGATCACCATGGGCGGGCTCGCCCTCGCCGCGCTCGTCGGGCTGGTGACCTACGCCGTACGCCGGGACAGGCGCGACCGGATCACCGAGTCCAGCGACAGGTAGGGCGCCCCGGCGAGGATCAGCGGGGTCCACGCCATCAGGTAGATCAGGTCGTTGCCGTAGTAGTACGGGGTCACCGCCCACGACACCGTGAGCCACAGGCTGAGCGCGATCAGCGCCCCGCCGACGGCCGCGATGCGGGTCAGCAGGCCGGCCAGGGCCCCGAGGCCGACCAGGATCTCCCCGATGGCCAGGGCGACGGCGAAGCCGACGGGCGAGTTCAGCGACAGGTCCACGAGGCCGGGGATCGCGGAGGTGTCGCGCACCCCGCGCATCTGGTCGCCGATGGAGCCGTCGCCGGAGGCGGAGAGGAACGCCGGGTCGGTCAGTTTGTCGAGACCGGCGTACACGAAGGTCACGCCGAGGAAGAGCCGCAGGGGCAGCAGCGCGTGCCGGGAGGCCAGCTCGCGCAGGCCCACGACCTCGCGAGGGGCGTCGGTTTCAAGAACATCGGTTCGGTTCACGCGACATGTGTACCCCGATCACTCGGCAACATCGATGGTGCAGCGGTTGGATTCCACCCCCGCGGCCGTGACCACCTGGATCTCGACGCGCCCCGGCTCCACCTCCGCCGGGACCGGCACGGTCAGCACGGAGTCGGAAGGATTGGTGAATCCGCCCGCCACCGGGACCAGCGGCACGTGCACGTGCACCGCCCCGATCCGTACCACCAGACGGGCCAGCATCTCCGGCGTCTGCGCCCCGGGCGGCACGAAACCCACGCCCCGGATCTCGATGTCGTCCCCCGGGCGGACGGCCGCGTCCAGATCCCCGGGCTCGCGTCTGCGCACCACCGACAGCACCAGTGGGCGGCTGCCCTCCGCGTACTTCGCCGCCAGGTACACGGCGGCCGACAGGGCCACCAGCAGGGCCAGCGCCCAGGGCAGCTGCGGCAGCCGGGCGGGGAAGCGCGCCAGCGAGGCCGTCGCGTAGGCGAGCACCACCGTCGAGACCAGGACGTACTGCGCGTCCGGGAAGCTCCCGCGGCCCGCGTCGTCCGTCAGGAGGTCCGCCCCGCGCGGTCGGTCGGCCGGCAGCTTCTGCAGCCGCTGGCCCATGATCCGTACGGAGACCACGCGGCGGACCAGCACCGCGACGGCCGAGGTCAGCGAGACCACCGCCAGCAGCGGCAGCGCCCGGTCCAGCGCGAGGCCGGCGTACAGCGCCTGCCGTTCGGGTCCGGGCGCCGAGGCGGCCAGCCGCAGCGCGGGCAGCAGCGTGGCGAAGGCCGTCAGCACCACCCAGGCGGTGGGCACCGCCTTCGAGGTGGACAGCCGGTTGTCCTCCCCGACCAGCGGGGCCAGCAGCCCGCCGCGCACGGACTGGGCGCGGGCCGCGACCGTGAGCAGTCCGGCCAGCACCAGGGCCGCCAGCAGCCCGGCGGTGCGCGCCGTGGACCAGCCGGTGCCGAGCGCGGCGGCGACCTGCACCAGCAGCAGGACCCCGGCGGCGATCCAGATGGCGAGGACGGCCCGCCGCGAGAACAGGTACAGCCAGGAGTTCCCGGCCTCCCGGCCCCGGTCGGCGACGGTGCGGGCCGACAGGGTCAGCTCGTCGGAGACCCACTGGCGGGAGGCGCCGAGCGAATGGGCCACGGCGGCCGGCACGCCCTGCCCGGAGGCGAACTCGTCGCGCTTCTCCAGGAACGCCGTCACCGCGCGGCGGTGGCCCTCGCGGGCGCACTCGTCGCAGGCGCAGGCGGTGGTGTGGGTACCTCGGGACATCTCTTGGACAGCCACGTACGTGCCGCCTCTCTGAACTACGGTGCAATGCCAGCGAATTGTGCACCACTGCGGCAGTGCTCCGGATTGCGCACGATGTCAGAGCAGGTGATTAACGGTTCATGATGTTGACGCCACCAGCTCTCTGAGCGGCTGGTAGCTCACCCACGCGGCCAGATCGGACCCGAACCGCTCGCGGGTCGAGGTCGCGGCGCGGTGGTCGATGGGCACCGGCTTGCCGGCGGCCCGGGCGATCAGCTGCACCTGTGCGGCCCGTTCCGCCTCGATGAACCACCAGACCGCGGCGTCCACCGAGTCCCCCACCGTCAGCAGTCCCCGGTTGCGCAGGACCAGTGCCTTGTACGGGCCGAGTGCGAGCGCGGTCCGCTCCGGCTCGTCCGCCCCGGAGTACTCGTCGAGGAGCGCGTGGTCCTCGTAGAAGGCGCAGGCCTCCTCGGTGATCGGGGCCAGCAGTTCGCCCAGGGCCGCGAGGGCCCGCCCGTACGGGCCCTGCGCGCGGACGACGGCGACCACCTCGGGCCGCCTGCGGTGGACCGCGGCGTGCACGGCGAAGGCCAGCTGGTTGACCCGGTGCCCGCCCCGGACCACCCGCCCGTCCCCGTCGACCAGCAGCAGGTCGGCGGCGGTGAGCGCGGTGAAGGCCCGGCCGAAGGGGTTCACCCAGTAGCAGTCCTCGAACTCCGGGTCCCGCGCGGTGATCTGCCCCGCCACCCCGTCCTCGTACCCGAGGCGCCCCAGCAGCCGCAGCGCCTCGGCGAGCCGCTCCTTGCGGTGGGCGCGCGCCGCGTCGACGGTGTCGTGCACGGGCGGCATCTCGAGGCCCAGCCGCTCCACGGGCACGGGTAGGGGCCGGTCCGGCATGGGCGCTCCTTCGAACGGCTCGGTTCGCCGCGCAAGGTACCCGGGGCCCTGCCAAGTGGCCAGAGGAACGGCGAAGCCGCCGCACCAGCGGGGGCGGCGGCTTCAGCAGGGTGCGCGACCCTGGGGGCGCGCGGCGTGTGGGGATCTAAAAGGACTACTCCCACTCGGTGACTCCTCCCCCTCGCGCACACACGAGGGGGCTTCTCACTTGGGGTCGAAACCCCTCATCACGGCCAAGCCCTGACCGCTGCCGAAGCAGGATCGAAGCGTACTACGCCGCGTCACGGCTGCGGCGTCATTCCCACTCGATGGTGCCCGGGGGCTTGCTCGTGCAGTCGAGGACCACCCGGTTCACCTCCGGCACCTCGTTGGTGATGCGGGTCGAGATCCGGGCGAGCACCTCGTACGGCATGCGCGTCCAGTCCGCGGTCATCGCGTCCTCGGAGGAGACGGGGCGCAGCACGATCGGGTGGCCGTAGGTGCGGCCGTCGCCCTGGACGCCGACGCTGCGGACGTCCGCGAGCAGCACGACCGGGCACTGCCAGATCTCACGGTCCAGGCCGGCCGCGGTCAGCTCGTGACGGGCGATGGCGTCGGCCTCGCGGAGCAGGTCCAGGCGCTCCTTGGTGACCTCGCCGACGATGCGGATGCCGAGGCCGGGGCCCGGGAAGGGCTGGCGCTGGACGATCTCGTCGGGCAGGCCGAGCTCCTGGCCGACCATCCGGACCTCGTCCTTGAACAGCTGGCGCAGCGGCTCGACGAGCTCGAACTCGATGTCGTCGGGAAGCCCGCCCACGTTGTGGTGGGACTTGATGTTGGCGGTGCCGGTGCCGCCGCCGGACTCGACGACGTCCGGGTACAGGGTGCCCTGCACGAGGAAGGCGACCGCGGGGCCGTCCTCCTGGAGGATCTCCAGCTGGGCCTGCTCGAAGACGCGGATGAACTCGCGGCCGATGATCTTGCGCTTGGTCTCCGGGTCGGACACGCCGGCGAGCGCGGTCAGGAAGCGCTCCTGCGCGTCGACGACCTTCAGCTGCACGCCGGTGGCGGCGACGAAGTCCTTCTCGACCTGCTCGGTCTCGCCCTTGCGCATCAGGCCGTGGTCGACGTAGACGCAGGTCAGCTGCGAGCCGATGGCCTTCTGCACGAGGGCCGCGGCGACGGCGGAGTCCACGCCGCCGGAGAGGCCGCAGATGGCGCGCTTGTCGCCGACCTGCTCGCGGATCGCCGCGATCTGCTCCTCGACGATGTTGCCGGTGGTCCAGGTGGGGGCGAGGCCCGCGCCGCGGTAGAGGAAGTGCTCGAGGATCTGCTGGCCGTGCGTGGAGTGCATCACCTCGGGGTGGTACTGCACGCCGTACAGCTTCTTCTCGTCGTTCTCGAAGGCCGCTACGGGGACGACGTTCGTCGACGCGGTGACGGTGAAGCCCTCGGGGGCGGCGGAGCAGGCGTCGCCGTGGGAC
The DNA here is from genome assembly GCF_036227605.1 of Streptomyces sp. NBC_01439. GTDB lineage: Bacteria > Actinomycetota > Actinomycetes > Streptomycetales > Streptomycetaceae > Streptomyces. The sequence continues at coordinate 4,065,161 of NZ_CP109487.1, forward strand.
ATCCACACCGACTGGTTGTCGGGGGTGCCCTCGAAGAGGGTGGAGCCCGGCTTGGAGACGGCCAGCGGGGTGCGGCCGTACTCGCGGGCGCCGGTGTTGTCGACGGTGCCACCGAGGGTGACCGCCATCAGCTGGAAGCCGTAGCACATGCCGAAGACGGGGACGCCGGCCTCGAAGATCGCGCGGTCGAGCTGCGGGGCGCCCTCCTCGTACACGGAGGACGGGCCGCCGGAGAGGATGATCGCCTTGGGGTTCTTGGCCAGCATCTCGTCGACCGGCATCGAGCTCGGCACGATCTCGCTGTAGACCCGTGCTTCGCGGACGCGGCGGGCGATGAGCTGGGCGTACTGGGCGCCGAAGTCGACGACGAGAACCGTGTCCGGGGCGCTGTCGTGGGCGGCGGAGGGTGCTTCTGGCACGGGGCGGCCTTCCGGCGGAAGAGGTGGCTGTTTTGTCGATTCTAACGGGGGACGCCACCCCCTCTTCGTCTCACCATCCGAATCCCGGCACCCCCACTGCCTGACGTGCCCGGCTGATCACACGCTGTGCGTCCGCCCCGAAGGCGGCGGATTCACGAAGGGCCTGCCAGACCCGGAGGTGGGTGGCGACGCCGTCGGTGTCGTCCAGCCAGAGCTCTGCGTGCCAGGTTTCCACGACCACCTGCCGGTCGTCGTAGATCCAGAATCCGAGTCCTGGGGGGATCTGCAGGGGTGCTCCAAGGGGAACGATCCCCAGTTCCACGGTGTCGAGGCCGATCACGCCTTGCAGGCGGTCGAGCTGGGCGGCGAGTACCGAGGGCGGACAGATCCGAGCGTGCAGGACCGCTTCCCACAACAGGATCCGGTAGCGCTTTCCGGCGTCGTACAGTCCCTCTTGCCGCTTCATCCGGGAAAGCACGGCTTCTTCTATGTCCCTGGTCGTCTGGTGCAGCTCCGCGAAGCGGCTGAGGACCGCACGCGCGTAGTCGGGCGTCTGAAGCACTCCGACGACCCAGGACGATTCCCACGCGCGGAGCACACGCGCGTCCGCCTGCGCCTGGTTGTGCACATCCTGTACGGGCCGAAGTCCCCCGGCCAGCTGGCGGCGCCATGAACGGACACGGGACTCCAGTCCGCGCAGCCGGGACAGCAGCTCCTCCGCCGCTTCCGGTTGCTCGACTCCTGCCGCCCACGCCCTCAGGTCTTCGGCCGTGGCTGTCTGCCGGCCCGTCTCCAGCTTGCTGACCTTCGACTGCGTCCAGCCGAGGCGCGCCGCCAGCGCCGTACCGGTGAGCCGGCTCCCGGGGCAGGCCTGACGCAGCTCCCGCAGCCTTACGCCGAGGGCCGCTCTCGCCTGCTGGAAGTCGGTACTCACCGGTTGCCCACGCTCACTGCCGTTCGGCTGCCGCCAGTCCTGCGGCGAACGTCTCGTACGAAACGGCGTAATGCCAGGCCGTGTCCCGCACCTGGGCATAGCGGTTGACCTCAACCGGCTCAGTGATCAACTCAACGTCGAGCAGGTCGTCACCGTCGTCGAAATTCAGCACGGCGACGAGCCGGGAATCGAAGATCCAGAAATCCTCGGTCGGCAGCCGCAGCCGCTCGGCATCTGCACGCCACAGGTTGCGGATCTCCTCCCCGAGCGCGGCGTTCTTCTCGGTGTGGGCCATGAGGTAGCGCTGCCCCGAAGTCGGTTGGCTGTCGACAACGCGTACGCGACCAACGGTGGCCCCGCCCGATGTCTTCTGCCGCATGATCGTGCTCCACGCAGTTTCCATGTCCCATGACGGACTCTCGCCCCGCAGGAACTGGGCGTACGTGTCGGTGGCTTCGTCCGAGGCGTACCGACGGCGCGTCTCCAGCCGCCACGCGGTGTGCTCAAAGTTCTCGAACAGACTCCCGAAGGAATCCAGGTCGATGATGCGGGGCACGCGGACGACCTCCTTGGGGCCGAAGTCGACGAGCAGTTCACGCGGAACCACGATCGCCGCCTCACCTGGGGAGAGGTGGCGCAGCTGGGCGACGTCATCGGGATCGGTGAGCGGCGGTCCGTGGACTACGACCTCTCCGCTGTCGAGATCTTCGTGCACGGCGGGACAGCCGCCTTCACCGCTGCCCGTACCGTTGAAGCGCAACCTGCGTGCCATCGGTCCTGCCCCTTCGCCGCGCCAGCTCCGGCTTCAAAGGATGTCGGCTGCCACACAGGAATGTCGATGCATGGCCAAGCCCGGCAGAGGAATAATCGAGAATAGTCTCGCGTGGCCCCAACCGACTGTCTCTAGGGTGCCGTTCATGGCATCTCTGACCACCATGAGCCCGCCTGTGCACCTGTCACTTCCATCAGAGGCTCCGAGACCGGCCGCAGGCTGCGACGTGTGCGCAGCACTGGCGAACCAGCGCTCGGAGGCCCACCGGCGGAGTGACCGCTCGGCGGTATCGGACTACAACGTGGAGATCGTCGCTCACCGTGGGCGCAGCCGATGCTGAGCCCGCGAGTGAAGCTCCGGTTCGTCGCCCACACCATTCGGCACGCGCCTGAAGGCGGCGTCACCTACGAGGTCTTCTGCACGGCGTACCGCTGCGGGGCGGAGTCCGGGCCGCAGGACGAGCAAGGAGCAGCGCAGGACTGGGCGCTGCGGCACACAGGGGGGACCGGCCACCACCTCTTCCGGCGCGTGTACACGGACCACGCGCGCGTCACGCGCGCCTCTGAACCGTCTCACCATCCGAACGCGATTGGTCCGGAAGGAGACGGAAGGTAGTGTTCGCGCCATGCGCAAGCAGCTGAGCTTCGTCTTTACCTATGGCACCGGTCGGTCCGGTCGCCATGGGTCCTCGTGATGCTCGCTTGAGCCACTGACTTCCCAGAGCGCCCCGGTCCGACAGGACCGGGGCGCTCTGGCGTTTCCGCTCCTGTCGGCACACACCTTCAGGAGAGACCATGACCACGATCACCACCACCCCCGAGCAGCTGATCGCCGACTCCCGTACGCGCATCGACGCCCTCGACGACCGGATCATCGGCCTGATCCAGGAACGGATGGCCGTCTCGACGGTCATCCAGGACGCCCGGATCGCGTCCGGCGGGCGCCGGGTGCACCTGTCGCGCGAGATGGAGGTGCTGTCCCACTGGATCGATGCGCTCGGAAAGCCCGGCACCGCCCTCGCCATGACCCTGCTGGAGCTGTGCCGGGGACGCGTGTGACGGCTGTTCGTCACCCGTCCGGGCCGTGACCGGCCCCGGGGCCCTTCGTTGGTGAGGGTGTCCGCGTCAGCCAGCCGCGGAACCGCAACACCATGCGTGGATCCGCTGGAGCGATGAGACGCACGCCCCGTGGAGCGTACGTCGTGGGACCTCGCTCCTTCGCGTGACCGGACGGCAGGGGACAGCAGCCCGGTCACCCCGTAGAGGACGGCCGGCCCGGGGGACGCCCCGGGCCGGCCGTTCTGCGTCGTCGCGCGTTACGCGTGCCCGCCCGCCTTGCGGCGGAACGCCAGGAACAGCCCGCCGCCGACGGCCAGGAGCACCGCGCCGCCGAGCGCGATCGTCCGGGCGGAGCTGCCGGTGGAGGCGAGGCCGCCGTTCGCCGTGACGCCCGTACCGGTGGCCGAGGTGCTCGGCGAGGCGGTCGCGGTGGGCGTCGCGGAGCCGGTCGGGGCCGGCGTGGCCGAGGTGGTGGCGGTCGGGGTCGGGGCCGGTCCGCTGCCCTTCGCATTGATCACGAAGGCCGCCTTGTTGTTGGCGTGGTTCGGGTCCCAACGCTGGCCCGTGGTGCCCTCCGGCGTCCATGCGCCGACCGTGATCGAGCCCCTGGCGTCCGCCACGACCTTCTCGATCTTCAGCTGGAACGGGTAGGCGAACGTCTCCTTCTCCCCCACGACATGGCCGGTGGAACAGAAGTAGCGCGGCGCGCCCAGGGTCTGCTCGCGGTGGGTGCCGTCGGCGTTGACCCCCGTGCAGCCGGCCGGGACCTTGGTGACCTTCGCGCCCGCCGGGATGACGATGTCGGTACGGGCGACGTCCTCGCCGGAGCGCAGGTGGGCGACCCACGCGGGGCCGTCGTTGCGGAAGCCGAAGTCGGCGGTGACCGTCTCGCCGACCCCGCCCTTGAGGGACACGCCCGTGGCCACCAGATCGGCGGTGTTGCGCGTCGTGAAGTCGAACTCCCGGATGTTGTTCCAGGGGTCGAGGTCGGGCGCCGGCTGGGCGGAGCGGGCCGCGGCCTTGGGGGCCTGCTTCGCCGCCGCCAGCTTGTGGCCGGCCGCGGGCGCGCGGTTCTTCGCCGCCTTCGCCTGGTCGCCGGCCGCGGGCGCGCCGCCCTTCGCCGACTTCGGCTGGTCGCCGGCCGCGTACACCGCGTAGGTCAGGCCGTCGATGAAGGCGTGCGGGGCGGCCTTGAGGGTCAGCGGGCCGTCGACGCCGTAGACCGCGTCCGGCTCGTACTCGCCTTCCAGCAGGCACTGCACCGTGGTCCAGCCCGTGGTCCGCGGCTGGCCCGCGGGGGTGTCGTCGGAGTAGGAGCAGTTGTCGTACTGCTCGACCAGATCGATGCCGTGCGTGGTGCGCATTTCGAGGACCACGCCGTTGACGGGGTCGGTGCCCTCGTTGGCGAAGATGATCGACAGGTTCTGCTCGTCGCCCGGCTTCTGCTCCGCCTTCAGCGGGGCCCGGTCCAGAACCAGGTCGGGGCCGCCGACGCGCACCTTGGTCGTGGCGGACGTGAAGGTGGCGCCTTCCGCCGTGCCGGTGAGCGTCAGGTCGGCGGTCGCGCCGACCTTGCTGTCCTTGGCCGCGGTGAGGTCCAGGTCCACGACGGTGGTCTCGCCCGTCCACAGCGCCCAGCGCTTGCAGGTCACGGCCGCGGCCGTGAGCTTGCAGTCCGCGCCCTTGTCCTTGGCGAGCTGCACGTCGGCGACGCCCTTGAGACCGCTCAGATCGATCGTGAAGGTGCTCTGGCGGTCGAACGTCTTGGCGGAGTCGTTGACGATCCGGAACTTCACCGAGGTCTTCTGCGGCTCACCGCCCTGCCCGGGGTACGGGCGCAGACCGATCCCGGCCGGTCCGGCCAGGGTGAAGACGGGGTCCGCGGCGTGTGCGGGAGCGGTGGCCGGCCCCAGGGCCACGAGGGCACCGGCAGCCAGCAACGAGATGCGCTTTCTCATGCAGCCGTTGACCGTCGAACATCAGTCGCAGTTGCACACTTCATCGTGTGATCGACACCACAGCCCGGCACGGCGGATTCCGATACAACCATCAAGGCTGAACATCTGTCACGTATGTACCGCGGTGGGTACCGCGCTCGGAGGGGGAGCGCGGTACCCACCGCTGTCGCAGCACCGGTTGCGCGTCCCTCACGGGCTGCGTGGCGGAACCTCCGGGACCGCCACGAACGGCAGCCGCAGCGCGCCGAAGGCATCCTTCGGGACCGCCGGACGGACCGGCTCCACCGCGTCCAGGCGCGCATACGCGGCCCCCTGCTCGGGCCGCGGGTCCCGATCGCCGTTGTTCGGCCAGTACGACATCGCCCGTTCCGCCTGCGCGGTGATCGTCAGCGACGGGTTCACCCCGAGGTTCGCGGAGACGGCCGAGCCGTCCACCACCGAGATGCCCGGGTGCCCGTAGAGCCGGTGGTACGGGTCCACCACGCCCTCTTCGGGCGAGGCGCCGATCGGGCAGCCGCCCAGGAAGTGCGCGGTCAGCGGGGTCCCCATCAGCTCGCCGATGTTGCTGCCCGGGAAGCCGTTGATCTCCTCGGCCAGCAGGGTCGCGGCCTGCGTGGCCTCGGCGATCTGGACCGGGTTGGGGGCACCGTGGCCCTGGCGGGCGGTCAGCAGGCCCTTCCCGATCCCACCGGGCTTGCGGTACGTGGTCAGCGAGTTGTCCAACGACTGCATGACGAGGCCGATGATGGTCCGCTCCGACCAGCGCCGGTTGGACAGCGAACGCGCCAGCTGCACCGGGTGGCGCACGGTCCGGCCGAGCCAGGCACGGACCCGGTGCTTGCTGTGGGGCACTTGGAGGACGGTCATGAACCCCATGGCGTTGGAGCCCCTGCCGTAGCGGACGGGCTCGATGTGGGTGTCGGCGTTGGGGTGGACCGAGGAGGTGATCGCCACGCCCCGGGTGAAGTCGGCCCGGCGGTCGCCCCCGTGCCGCTTGCGGTAGCGGCGGTCGTCGGTCTGCGCGCCGACCAGGCCCTCGGAGTTGGTCCGGGTCAGCTCCCCGAGCCGGTGCGAGAGGCGCGGGAGCTCGCCGCGGTCCTTCATCGTGTGCAGCAGGGTCTGCGTGCCGTACGTACCCGCCGCGACGACGACGTACCGGGCGCGCAGCACCTTCGCCCGACCCCGGCGGCGGCCGTCGGTGGGGACGGTGCGGACGCGGTAGCCGCCCCCGGGGTGGTCGGAGAGCGCGGTGACGGTGGTCATCGGGTGGATGACGGCGCCGGCGCGTTCGGCGAGGTGCAGGTAGTTCTCGTTGAGGGTGTTCTTCGCGCCGTGCCGGCAGCCGGTCATGCACTCGCCGCATTCCGTACAGGCCTTGCGGGCGGGGCCGGCGCCGCCGAAGTACGGGTCGGGCACCTCGTCCCCGGGCCGGACCTTCGGCTGGGCATCGCCGTCGTCGCCGTCGCCGAAGAAGACGCCGACCGGGGCCATGTGGAAGGAGTCCGCGACGCCCATCTTCGCCGCGGCCGCCTTGAGGTGGACGTCGGAGGGGGTCATGGTCGGGTTGAGGCGCACCCCGAGCATCCGCTTGGCCTGCTCGTAGTAGGGGGCGAGCTCCTCGTGCCAGTCGGTGATGGAGGCCCACTGCCGGTCCTCGAAGAAGGCGGTGGGCGGCACGTACAGCGTGTTGGCGTAGTTGAGCGAGCCGCCGCCGACACCGGCGCCCGCGAGCACCATCACGTTGCCGAGCAGATGGATCCGCTGGATGCCGTACAGCCCGAGGACCGGGGCCCACAGGTAGTTGCGCAGGTCCCAGCTGTTCTTCGGCAGGCTCTCGCGGGTGAAACGGCGCCCGGCCTCCAGGACGCCGACCCGGTAGCCCTTCTCGGTCAGGCGCAGCGCCGAGACCGATCCGCCGAATCCCGATCCGATGACGATGACGTCGTAGTCGTACGACTCAGACTCAGACACGGTGCTGCCCCTTCAGCGGAGTCGGAGGGCCTTCATGACCTTGAGGCTGCGGGTCATGAACGCCGCGTACTTCTCGTCGTCCATGCCCAGCGAGGGCGCCATCGGGAGCAGCCGCTGGTGGGCGACGGTCTGGGCCTCGGTGTACTTGAGGATGCCCTCGGAGCCGTGCCGGCGGCCGAGGCCGGAGTCCTTCATGCCGCCCATGGGTGCCTGGGCGCTGCCGTAGGCGGGGGCGTAGCCCTCGTTGATGTTGACGGTGCCGGTGCGCAGCCGGGCGGCGACGGCGTGGCCGCGGCGGGCGTCCTTGGTCCAGACGCTGGAGTTCAGGCCGTACGCGGTGGCGTTGGCCTCGGCGATCGCCCGGTCCTCGTCGGTGAAGCGGTAGATCGAGACGACGGGGCCGAAGGTCTCCTCGCCGCACACCGCCATGGGGGCCTCGACGCCGTCGAGGATGGTGGGCTCGTAGAAGAGCGGGCCGATGTCGGGGCGGGCGGTACCACCGGCGACGAGGGTGGCGCCCTTGGCCACGGCTTCGTCCACGTGCCGCCGTACGGTCTCCAGCTGGCGCTCGCCGACCAGGGAGCCCATGTCGGCGCCGTAGGCGAGCGAGGCGCCGAGCCGCATGGCCTTCGTACGGGCGGCGAACCGCTCGACGAAGGCGTCGGCGACGGAGGCGTGGACGTAGAGCCGCTCGATGGAGATGCAGAGCTGTCCGGCGGAGGAGAAGCAGGCGCGGACGGCGCCCGCGGCGGCCTTCTCGATGTCGGCGTCGTGCAGCACGAGCATGGCGTTCTTGCCGCCGAGTTCGAGGGAGACCCCGACGAGGCGGTCGGCCGCGCCCCGCGCGACCTCGCGGCCGGTGCGGGTGGAACCGGTGAAGGAGACGTAGTCCGCGTGCCGGACCACTTCCGGGCCGACGACGGGGCCCTCGCCGAGGACGATCTGGAAGACCTCGGCGGGCAGGCCGGCCTCGATCAGCAGGTCGCGGGCCCACAGGGCGGTCAGCGCGGTCTCGGTGTCGGGCTTCATGACGAGCGCGTTGCCGGAGACGAAGGCGGGCAGGGCGTCGCCGACGGACAGTTCGAGCGGGTAGTTCCAGGGGGCGATCTGGCCGACGACCCCGCGCGGCTGGCGCAGCTCGGTGACCTTGGTGAGGGTGGGCATGGCGCCGGTGTGGCCCTTGGGGCGCAGGTAGCCGGGGGCCTTGCGCCCGTAGTGGCGGGCCGAGACGGCGACCGCCTGGACCTCCTCGTGCGCGTGCAGGCGGGCCTTGCCGGTCTCCAGCTGGATCAGGTCGAGGACCTCGGCCTGCCGGTCGAGGATCAGGTCGTGGAAGCGCAGCAGGACCGCTGCCCGCTTGGCGACGGGGACCGCCGCCCAGGCGGGCTGGGCGGCGCGGGCCCGGTCGAAGGCCTCGGCCACGTCCTCGGGGGTGGCCTCCGGGAGCTCCGCCAGCCGGTCCCCGGTGAAGGGAGTGTGGTTGGCGGTGCGGCCCGATCCGATCACCCCGCGGGTCAGCCGGGCGACCAGGTCGGGGGTCACCACGTCGGCGGCGGTGCGGGCACCGGCCGGGGCCGGGGCGACCGGGTTGGTGGGCTCCGGTGCGGTCCGGAGGGGGGCGGCGGGGGCCTGCGAGTCCGTCATGCCGGTGAGCGTATTGCGCCGGACAGCCTTTGGGTACCCGCCGGTAACCGGATTTTGCCTTTTCCGCCAGTGAACGCTGGCAGGATGGCGGGGTCGGGGTCGATCAGGACTTCCCGGCGGGTGGCTCCCAACCGCTGAGCACGACGTCGAACTGCTGCTCGGTCGTGGGCCAACTGTCGATCGGGCTCGAGATGTAGATGGCGTACTCCGTGCCGTCGGGGGCCACGTACATCTGCTCCTTGGCCCTGCGCGGGCCCGGGTGGTTCTGCTTCTCCGTCCAGGTGAAGTCCCAGAGCGCGGCCCGGGTGCTGTCCCGGAAGGTGTTCTGGTTCAACCGCACCATCTTGTAGTCGGTCCGCTTCGCGACCTGCTTCTCCAGGTCGAGGAGGTGCGCGTACGGGTCCTGGTAGTCAGGGGTGGAATCGGCGGCGATCCGGATGAAGTGCTTCCCGTCGTCCGGGGTGTAGTCGATCTGGTCGCCGTTCGCCTTGCGCGTCCAGCCCTCCGGAACGAACAGGGTGAAACCGGCGATGGGGTCGGTGACCTTGTTCCAGCCCGCCGGGGGGCCCGCCGCGGTGACCGCCTTGTCCGGGACGTCGTCCTTGCCCGTGTCCCCGGTGTACTTGAGCACCCCGAACACACCGCCGCCGCCGAGCAGCGCCGCCACCAGGGCCACGACCACGGCCCGCCCCCGCCAGCCCCCGGCCGGGTCGACGGTGGTCGCGGTGGAGGCGGCTGCTGTGGCGGTGGCCGTGGCCGCGGGCACCGGGGGCTCCTCCAGAGCGGCCGTCGCCCCGGATTCCGCCGACACAACCGGCACATCGAACCGTTCCTGCGCCGGGGCCAGCTCCTCCGGGGTCACCGCACGCGTGGGCACGTACGCCTGCGCCGCCTTCGGCTCGCGGCCCTCCATCGCCTCCAGCAGCATCCGCTCGGCCTCCTCGGCCGAGGGACGCTCCGTCGGATCCTTGCGCAGCAAGGACGTGATCACCGGACCGAGCGCCCCGGCCTGGCGCAACGCCGGCGGCTCGTCGTTGACCACGGCCTGCAGGCTGGAGATGGGCGACGTGCGGCGGAACGGCGAACGGGCCTCCACCGCCGTATAGAGGGTGGCGCCCAGCGACCACAGGTCGGAGGACGGGTCGGGAACGCCACCGGTGACGCGCTCGGGCGCCAGGTAGTCGATGGAACCGACGATCTCGCCGGTGCGCGTGATGGACGAGTCGCCCTCGATCGCGGCGATCCCGAAGTCCGTGAGCAGCACCCGGCCGTCCTTGGCGAGCAGCACGTTGCCCGGCTTCACGTCGCGGTGCAGCACCCCGACCGCGTGCGCGGCGCGCAGCGCGCCCAGCACGTGCAGGCCGATCCGGGCCGCCTCGCGGGGCTCGATCCGCCCGGCCGCCTTGGCCGCGTCCGCGAGGGAGGGCCCGTCGATGTACTCCATGACGATCCACGGCCGGTCGTCGTGCTCCAGGACGTCGTGGACGGTGACGACCGCCGGATGCTGGATCCGGGCCGCGGCCCGGGCCTCCTTCTGCGTCCGGGCGTGCATGACGTCCCGGTCGGCCTGGGCGACGTACAGACCCGCCGTCAGTTCCTTGACGGCGACGGTCCTGTGGAGCAGCTCATCATGCGCACGCCACACCTTGCCCATGCCGCCCCGGCCGATCGGCTCGACGAGCCGGTACCGGCCCGCCAACACGGCGCCCCCACCTGTCTGCTGTTCCACGAAACCCCGCCGCTCTCTGCACTTCAGGCCAGATTACGGAGCCCGGAGGGGCTGCCGGAACCGCCCGGGCGCCGAAAGACGGCACTGTGACGCAATCGCCGTACTGATCAGTCGTCAGTATCCCTTCAACCGCCCGCCTTGTAACTCGCCGTGGCCTTCTCGAAGACATCGGTGACCTTGGACTGCTCGTCCTCCGGACCGGTGACCAGGACGACGTGGTAGCTACCGCCCAGCGCCACGACGAAGTTGCGGGCGAAGACGTTGCGGCCGGTCCCGTCGATCCACGTGTACCGCCCCGTCGCGCGCAGTTGCTGGCCCACCTTGGTGCTCTTCACGTCGCCGACGGTCGACCAGGTCGACGTCCGGTACGGGGTCAGCTCCGGCTCCTTGTCCTTCTGGTACGCCGCCGGATCCGGATTCCCCTGGACCTTGTCGCGGCCGGGGACGACCGTCAGCACGAACTGCCCGTCGGTGTACCGGACCTGACCGGACTCATTGATTCCGCGACGTTCCCACCCGTCGGGCACGGCGATCTCGAAGTGCTCCGGGTCCTGTTGGGTGGTGTAACCGGCCGGGGCGGAAGCCGGGGCGGCCGGTGATTCGGCGGGCGCCGTCGTCTGCGGAGCGGGCTTGGACTCGGGCGTGCCCGAAGGGACCTGGGAGGGGCTCGGCTTCGCCGGCGCCTGCGCGGTGCTGCCCCGGGCGTCGCCCGCGGGCTCCTGGTCGGCGGCCCGGGGCAGGAACAGCATCGCGTACGCCACCCCGCCGGCGAGGAGGGCAAGGATCCCGACGAGCAGGCTCCGGCCGAGGGCGCGCGGCTTGCGGGGGCCCGCGGGGTTGCGGTGGCGCCCGTGGACCTCACCGCGGCGGCGTACGACGGGCAGCCGCGCCGGGTCCGGCTCCGGTAGCGGAAGCGCCCCGAACCCGGCGTCCGGCTCGGGCGCCGACCGTACGAGCGAGCGCAGCCAGCCGCGGAGCTCCTCGAAGTCGGGCCGCTCGGTGGGGTCCTGGCGCAGCAGCGACTCCACGATCGGGCGCAGTGCCCCGCACTCCTCGGCGAAGGCGGGCGGCTCCGCGCAGACCATCTCGACCAGCTCGGCGACGCTGTCCTCCGGGTACGGGGCGTGCCCCTGCACCGCGCGGTAGAGCAGCGCGCCGAGCGCCCAGAGGTCGGTGGCGGGGCCGACGGGGGCCGCGAGCTGCCAGTGCCCGTGCACGGGGCCGGCCTGCTCGGGCGCCCACCGCTCGGTGACGGCACCGACGACGGCCATCCGGGTCTGCCGCGCGCGCTCGGCGTCCAGGCCGGTCCGCGGCCCCGACCAGCCGCTGCCGGTGGGCTGTGACCGGTCGGGGGCGGCCGGGGCGGGTGCATCGGCCTGCCGGTAGCCCTGGGGCAGGGCGAGTTGGGCGGGCAGGGCGGGGCGCTCGGGGTGTTCCTGCGGTGCCCGCTCCGGATCCGGATCGGGATCGGGATCGGGCAGCGGTACGGGATCGGGCAGGGGCTCGGGCTCAGGATCGGGTGCGGGCTCCGGTTCCGGCTCCGGGGCGGCCGCTGCGGGCAGCTCCGCCCGGCGGGGGGTCGCACCGTGCCAGGGCGCGACGGCGCCGGTCTCCGGGCCGCCGTACGGGTACGAGTACCCCTGCGGGAGGGTCGACCCCTCGGGGCGGCGCTCCGGCGGCGCACCGGCCTCGATCTCGGCCGCCGCCCCGGCCCTGCGCTCCTCGATGACCCGGGCTGCGGCCGCCCGCGCCCCGGCCCGGTAGGCGGCGATGGCCCCGGCCCGCGCGGCGGCCTGCAGGTCGGGGCGGTCCTGTCGATGGCCGGGGGTGATGTGATCGGTGTACCGCGGCCCGGTGTCGTACCCGGGGGCCACGAGCGGCGCGTACGCGACGTCCGCCGGACCGGGGGTGGCGGGAGTCGGATCCGGGTCCGGCACCGGATCCGGGGCAGGAAGCCGAGTCGGGGCGGGGGATGGAGCCGGGATCGGAGTCGGAGCCGGCACCGGTGCGGTGGTGTTGGCGGTGGCGGTGGCGGTACCCCACGCCGTTCCTCCGCCGCCGGTGTCCTCGGCGCTCGGGACGGGGTCGTACCCGCACAGGGCCTCTTCCGCCGCGCCGACCGCGAGGCCCGTCAGCACGACGCGCCCGTCCTCGCACACCAACACCGTCCGGACGGTGATGTTCCGGTGCGTCCAACCGTGCGCGTGCAGCACCCGCAATGCGGTCAGCACGTCCGACGCCACCTCGGCGGCCCGGTAGGGGCTCAGCGGTTCATCGGCAATCAGCGCGGCCAGCGGCCGGGCCGGGACCAGTTCGCTCACTATCCACAACGACTCGCCCTCGGCGAACACGTCGAAGACCTGGTCCAGCCGCGGATGGTCCGGGATCGAAGCCGCGGCCTGCGCCGCCTCGATGGCGCGGCGCACGGCCGGCAGATCGGCGGGAGAACGGCGGGCCGCCGGGACGGCCCGCGGACCGTCCAGCAGCTCCGCGTCCACGACCTCCGGCAACGGCACCTGCCGTACGAGGACTTCCTGCCCGCTGCGGGTGTCAAAGGCGCGGGTCTCTATCAGTTCGTACTCGTCGGACGGCGGCACGGGCAGGCGGTAGCGGCCGGCCAGGATCCGGCCCGCGTACTCCTCCACTTCGCCTCCCCCGAGTGCGGCGGGCTCCCCATGGCCCCTCCGACACGATACGTCGCCGGGGCCGCCCGCGTCCCGAGGTCAGCCGAGCGGCTGGAAGGTCTCGAAGGCGACGTTGCGCATCTGGGTGCACTCGGGACCGTCCCACTGGTCGGCGGCGCAGCTGATCATGATGGCGTAGCCGTGCGTCGCGTCCAGCTTGAAGCCGCGGTTGAGCACCCGGACCTTCACGCCCTTCTGCTCACGCTCGAACTCCCAGTCGGCGACGGTCGGATAGCCCCGGTAGTCCACCACGTCGATGCGGATCTGCCGATACCCCTTGCTGCCGCCGCGGACACCGGCGACCGAATTGGTCCATGCGAGGCGCGCGTCATCGCCCGGCTGGCTGGTGTAGTCGACCTGGATCCGCGGGAAGCCGCCGCTTTCACGGGCGTAGATGCCGCCGGAGTTGTCTCCGGCTATGGCGATCTGCTTGAAGCCCTCGGGCATCGCCATCGAGAAGTGGAACCCGAACTCCTGGATCACGGCATATCCGGCCGGGAACGCGCCGCCCGCGCCGCCGGACGTGGAGCCCTGGCCCTGGCTCTGGCCCTGGCCCTGGCCCTGGCTCTGCTGGCCCTGACCCTGGCCCTGGCCCGGCTGACCTCCGGTGGCGGTACCCGTACCGGCGCTTGCGTTGCCGGCCGTCTCTCCCGTGTTCCCCGAGGGCTTCGGGGAAGTCTCCCCCGTCCCGCTGCTGCCGCTGCTGCCGCCCGGGTCCTTCGGGGCCGAAGCCGCCGGAGTGGGCTTGCCCTTGCCGCCCTTGCTCTCGTCCTTGGTGTCCTTGTCGTCGCCGCTGAAGGCGTAGACGATGAGCGAGCCGACGACCACCAGCATCACGACCACGGCCAGGGCCGTGAACACGATGGTGCGGCGCTGCATGACGTCGGTGAGCGGCGCCTTGACGGGGGACGCCTTGGACTTCGGCGGCTCCGCTGCGGAGACGGCCGTGGTGGCGGCCGCGACCGTCGCCGCCTTGCGGGCGGCCTTCAGCGCGGCGCGGGCGCGTTCGCGCTGCTCGCGGTCGCGGCGCTCACGTTCCTTCTTCGCCGCCCGTTCGGCCGCCTTCTCGGCCTTGTCCGCGGCAGCCTTCTCCACGGCGTCCTTGGCGTCGGCCAGCGATATCTGCCGGGTTTCCTCGGCTGCCGGAGCCGCTACGACCACCGGCTTGGGCTCGGGCGCCGCGAGGACGGCGTTCAGCATCGCCCGGGTGCGGGCGTCGTCGAGCCGGTGTGTCGGGTCCTTGGCGAGAAGGCCGTAGATGACCTCGGCCAACGGACCCGCGTTCTTCGGCGGGTCCACCGGCTCGGTCATCACCGCCGTGAGGGTGGCGAGCGCGGAACCCTTGTCGTACGGGGGCACTCCCTCGACGGAGGCGTACAGCAGACCGCCGAGCGACCACATGTCGGCGGGCGGGCCGGGCTTGTGGCCACGGGCACGCTCGGGGGAGATGTAGGAGGGGGCGCCGACGAGCATGCCGGTGGAGGTGACGGAGGGATCGCCCTCGACCTGCGCGATGCCGAAGTCGGTGAGGACGACACGGCCGTTGCCGGCGATGAGCACGTTCGACGGCTTCACGTCGCGGTGCAGGATCCCCTGGCCGTGCGCGGCGCGCAGCACGTCGAGCACCGCGAGGCCGACCTCGGCCGCGCGGCGCGGGGTGAGGGGGCCGTTTTCCCGTATGAACTCGGCGAGCGAGGGTCCCTCGATGAGCTCCATGACGATCCACGGCCGGCCGTCCTCGTCGACGACGTCGTAGACGGTGACGGCGCCACCACTGCGGATCCGGGCAATGGCCTTGGCTTCGCGGAGGGTACGGGTGATGAGGCGCCGCTTCTCGTCCTCGTCGACCCCGGTGCTGAAGCGGAGCTCCTTGACGGCGACGGTCCGACCCAGGGTCTCGTCCTGGGCCCGCCAGACGGTACCCATCCCGCCCTTGCCGAGCACGGTCCCCAGCCGGTAGCGCCCGGCCAGCAACCGTCCCTCGTCCTGCCCGCCCGCGGCAGCCTTGGCCGCGGCGGCCTTGACGGCGGCGGCCATGGCATCGGCCTTCTCGACGACGGGATTGCCCGCGGGCTTCGAAGCCGGCTTGGCACCAACGGCCTCCGCCGTGGCCGACCCGGCCGCCTTGCTCAACCCGGGCTTCGCCGCTGTGGGCTTCTCCTCGCCGGGCTTCGCCTCGGGCGACCCCGCCGCCTTGCTCAGCACGGGCTTCTCCCCGGGCGCTGCACCCGCCCGCTCGGCCCGGTCGGGCTCGGTCGCAGGCGCGGCGTCGGTCCTCGGCCCGCCCCCCGCAGCCTCTGCGGCGTCTGCCGGCTCCCCGGCGACCGGCCCGACAGCCTTGCCCGGCCCGGGCTTCGCAGCCGCGGGCACAGCGTCAGCCACCGGCCCGGCGTCCGAAGCCGCAGACGTCTCACTGGCGGGCTTCGCCGCCGGCGACCCCGCGGACTTGCTCAGCACGGGCTTCACCGCAGGCGACCCCGCGGACTTGCTGAGCACGGGCTTCGCCGCAGACGCAGCATCAGCCTGCTCGGCCCGGGCGGGCTTCGCCGCAGGCGACCCGGCAGCGTGGTGGTCCGCCGACTCCGCGGTAGGCGCAGCGTCAGCCACCGGCCCGGCATCCGCGGGCGCAGCCACAGCCTTCTCGCTGCCAGACTTCGCCGCAGGCGACCCGGCAGGCGAAGCCGCGGCGTCAGCCCCGGACTTCTCACTGCTGGGCTTCGCCGCAGGCGACCCGGCAGGCGACTCGGTGTGCTCCGGCTTCGACATGCGTCCCCTCTGCGATCGTGCCGCTGCTCCGCCTGCCCCAGCGGCTGAGCGACCCGGCGGCCGGGGCCCGCTGTAACCCGCCCCGGCAGAACCTTCATTCTTCCTCACTCCGCAACGGACGGGCGCCCCGGGTCTACGGTTCCCCCCTCCGCATCCCGGAGTTACAACGGAACGATGTCGGGCGCCCCCAGGCGCGCCGCGTCCGCCGTCTGGTCGTCCGGCTGGCGCTGCGACTCCCGCTCCGCCTGGACCCGCTTCTCGTAGTGCTCGACTTCCTTCTCGATCTGCTGCTTGTCCCACCCCAGCACCGGGGCCATCAACTCCGCGCACTCCCGCGCCGACCGCGTCCCCCGGTCGAAGGTCTCGATCGAGATCCGGGTCCGCCGCGTCAGCACGTCGTCCAGGTGCCGGGCCCCCTCGTGCGAGGCCGCGTACACGATCTCCGCCCGCAGGTAGTCGTCCGCACCGGACACCGGCTCGCGCAGTCCCGGATCGGCGGCCATCAGGTCCAGCAGTTCCTCCGTCAGCGATCCGAAGCGGTTCAACAGGTGCTCCACCCGCACCACATGAAGCCCCGTCCGGGCCGCGATCCGCGCCCGCCCGTTCCACAGCGCCCGGTATCCCTCCGCCCCCACCAGCGGCACGTCCTCCGTCACGCACTCCGCCACCCGCTGGTCCAGGCCGTGCACGGCCTCGTCGACCGCGTCCTTCGCCATGACCCGGTACGTCGTGTACTTGCCCCCGGCGACCACCACCAGCCCCGGCACCGGATGCGCCACCGTGTGCTCGCGCGACAGCTTGCTCGTCGCGTCCGACTCTCCGGCCAGCAGCGGCCGCAGGCCCGCGTACACGCCTTGGACGTCGTCGCGCGTGAGCGGCACCGCCAGCACCGAGTTCACGTGCTCCAGCAGGTAGTCGATGTCCGCGCTCGACGCCGCCGGATGCGCCTTGTCCAGGTCCCAGTCGGTGTCCGTGGTCCCCACGATCCAGTGCCGGCCCCACGGGATGACGAACAGCACCGACTTCTCAGTCCGCAGGATCAGTCCGGTGCTCGAATGGATCCGGTCCTTCGGTACGACCAGATGGATGCCCTTCGAGGCCCGCACGTGGAACTGGCCGCGTTCCCCGATCAGCGCCTGGGTGTCGTCCGTCCACACGCCCGTCGCGTTCACGACCTGCTTCGCGCGGATCTCGTACTCGCCACCCCCTTCCACGTCCCGCACCCGCACACCGACCACCCGTTCGCCCTCGCGCAGGAAGCCGATGACCCTCGCCCGATTGGCGCAGTGCGCCCCGTACGCGGCGGCCGTCCGCACGAGCGTGGTGACGTAGCGCGCGTCGTCCATCTGGGCGTCGTAGTACTGCAGGGCGCCCACCAGCGCGTCCTTGCGGAGCGCCGGCGCCACCCGCAGCGCGCGCGCCCGCGACAAGTGCCGGTGCACGGGCAGGCCGCGCCCGTGGCCGCTGGAGACCGACATCGCGTCGTACAGCGCGACGCCCGAGCCGGCGTAGATCCGCTCCCAGCCCTTGTGCTGCAACGGGTACAGGAAGGGCACCGGCTTCACCAGGTGCGGGGCCAGGCGCTCCAGCAACAGCCCGCGCTCCTTCAGGGCCTCGCGCACGAGGGCGAAGTCGAGCATCTCCAGGTACCGCAAACCGCCGTGGATCAGCTTGCTGGAGCGGCTGGAGGTGCCCGAGGCCCAGTCCCGCGCCTCCACCAGGCCGGTCGACAGGCCGCGCGTCACGGCGTCGAGCGCGGTGCCGGCGCCCACCACGCCCGCGCCCACCACCAGCACGTCCAGTTCCCGTTCGGCCATCCGGGTGAGGGCCTCGGCCCGCTGCACCGGCCCCAGTGTCGCTGTCCTCACGGCTGCCTCCCGTTGGTGCGGATGAGATCCCGCTCACATGCCCCGTTCCACGATTCTGACCGCCCGCACCCACATGAGCCACCGCCTATGGACAACACAACGGTGGCGTTCACTCCAGAATGCGACATATCTGTCATATATAAGCCTAGTCTGACATTGCGCCAGCTCCCCTGTCCCCGGAGAACTTGCGCGGCAGCCCCCTCATGTCAGGGAAGGGACGGCACCCCCATGCCCGCAGACCTCGCCGTCATCGGACTCGGCCATCTCGGCCTCCCACTCGCCCAGGCGGCCGTCGCCGCCGGAATCGAGACGGTCGGCTACGACAGCGGTCCGGTCACGGACTCCACCCTCACCGCCGCCGAGGTCCGCCGCATGTCGGCGGCCGGCTTCCGGGTCACCACCAACCCCGCCGAACTCGGCCGGGTCCGCACGGCCGTCATCTGCGCCCCCACCCAGCTCGGCGCCGATCGCGCGCTGGACCTCTCCGCCGTCGGCGAGGCCGGCCGCGCGCTCGCCGCCCGGCTGCGCCCCCACACCACCGTGATCCTCGAATCCGCCGCCCACCCGGGCGTCACCGAGGACTACCTGCGGCCGATCCTCGAAGCCGGCTCCGGACTGCGGGCGGGCCGCGACTTCCACCTGGCCTACTCCCCCAGCCGCCACGACCCGGGCAACCGCACCCACGGCATCTCCAACACCCCCAAGGTGATCGGCGGCCTCACCCCCGCCTGCACGGAGTCCGCGCACGCCTTCTACGCCCGCCTCACCGAGAAGGTGGTCCGCGCCCGCGGCCTGCGCGAGGCCGAGACCGTACAGCTCCTCGAAACGAACTACCGCCACGTCAACATCGCCCTCATGAACGAGATGGCCGTGCTCTGCCACGACCTCGGCGTCGACCTGTGGGACGTCATCCGCTGCGCCGAGACCAAGCCGTACGGGTTCCAGGCCTTCCGCCCCGGCCCGGGGGTCGGCGGCCACGGCGTCCCCCTCGACCCGAACTACCTCCCCCACACCACGCGCACCCCCGGCCACCCCCTGCGCATGGTCGGACTGGCGCAGGAGATCAACAACCGGATGCCCCAGTACGTCATCCAGCGCTCGGCCACCCTGCTGAACGAGCACGGAAAATCCGCCCGCGGAGCCCGCGTCCTGCTCCTCGGCGTCACCTACAAGCCCGACCTGGCCGACCAGGAGGGCTCCCCGGCCCGCGAGATCGCCAGCCGCCTCCTCGACCTGGGCGCGCTGATCAGCTACCACGACCCGTACATCACGGGCTGGCGGGTCAGGGACCAGCCGGTCCCCCGCGCCGAGTCGCTCTACGAGGCCGCCGCGAACGCGGACCTGACCATCCTGCTCCAGCACCACCGCACCTACGACATGCAGGGCCTCGCCGTGAAGGCCCAGCTGCTCCTGGACACCCGCGGCGCCAGCCCGGTGGGCGCGGCCCACCGCCTCTGAGCGCCGGAAAATCCCCCTGTCGATGTCCGACCGGCCTGCTAGCCTGCGGCGTCACTTATCTCGTACTTACACCCGAGGGGCGTAAGCACGCTCGAATCCCTGGGGGGATTTTCCAATGAGCCAGAACTTCACGCCGCCCGCGCCCGAGTCGTACACCCCGGTCGCCGCCCCGGCCCCGGTCCGCAGCGGCAACTTCGGCCTCGGCATCGTCGCCTCGGTCGTCGCGGCGATCGTCACCGGCGGCGTCTACGGCGCGATCATCGGCGCCAGCGGCTACCAGATCGGCTATGCCGCCGTGGCCGTCGGCGCGGTCGTCGGCCTCGCGGCCGGCAAGGTGGGCGGCTCCAACCCCGTTCTGCCCGTGCTCAGCGTCCTGCTGTCGCTGGCCGCCGTCTTCGGCGGCCAGCTCTTCGGCATCGCCTGGATGTTCGCGGACGAGCTCGGCACGACCGTCCCGGACCTGGGCATGGGCGTGCCCGAGCTGATCGAGACCTGGCAGAAGGTGTCCTCCCCGATGACCTTCCTCTTCCTCGCCATCGGCGGCTACGCCGCGTTCCAGGCGGCCCGGAAGGCCGGCCACTGACGCACCGGCCGCCGACGGGGCACTGAGCAGGCACGACGGGGCCGGCGGCCGAACCAGGCCAATGTCCAGCGGCGGGCGGCCCCTCCCACGCGCAGCGGCGCCGTCACGGCGTGGATCTGGCTGCTGGGCACCTTCACGGTGCTCTTCACCATCGCCACCGGCGTCGTCGTGTTCGCCGAGACGGACCCGGAACTGAGCCCCGAGGGGCCGGACTGGGGCCCGGTCTTGCTCTCGGCCCTCCTGACGGTGGCCTGCGCCTATCCGTGGACCGAATACCTGCGCAAGCGCCGGCGCGGCGAAGGCTGATCCTGCCACCACGTGCCGAAGGGCCCGGCCCCGAAACGGGGGCCGGGCCCTTCGGCACATGGTGGCAGGAGGTCAGCGGCTGTGCTGCGAGTCCGCGATCGTGACCTCGACCCGCTGGAACTCCTTGAGCTCGCTGTAGCCGGTGGTGGCCATCGAGCGGCGCAGCGCGCCGAAGATGTTCATCGAGCCGTCCGGGGTGTGCGAGGGACCGGTGAGGATCTCCTCGGTGGTGCCCACGGTGCCGAGGTCGACCTTCTTGCCGCGCGGCACGTCCTCGTGGACGGCCTCCATGCCCCAGTGGTTGCCCTTGCCGGGCGCGTCGGTGGCACGGGCCAGCGGGGATCCCATCATCACGGCGTCCGCGCCGCAGGCGACGGCCTTCGGGATGTCGCCGGACCAGCCCACGCCGCCGTCGGCGATGACGTGCACGTAGCGGCCGCCGGACTCGTCCATGTAGTCGCGGCGGGCCGCGGCCACGTCCGCGACGGCGGTCGCCATCGGGACCTGGATGCCGAGCACGTTGCGCGTGGTGTGCGCGGCGCCGCCGCCGAAGCCGACGAGGACACCGGCCGCGCCGGTGCGCATCAGGTGCAGGGCCGCCGTGTAGGTGGCGCAGCCGCCGACGATGACCGGGACGTCGAGCTCGTAGATGAACTGCT
This sequence comes from Streptomyces sp. NBC_01439, assembly GCF_036227605.1. Classification (GTDB taxonomy): domain Bacteria; phylum Actinomycetota; class Actinomycetes; order Streptomycetales; family Streptomycetaceae; genus Streptomyces. The sequence goes on from NZ_CP109487.1 coordinate 4,085,970, forward strand.
TGAGGTTGAGCGGCTCGGCGGCGCCCGACACGTGCTCGGCGGAGACGGTGGTGCCGCGGATCACGAAGATGTCCACGCCCGCGTCGACGACGGCCTTGGAGAACTCGGCCGTGCGCTGCGGGGAGAGCGCGGCGGCGGTGACGACGCCGGAGTCGCGGACCTCCTTGATGCGCTGCCGGATCAGGTCCGCCTGGATCGGAGCGGCGTAGATCTCCTGGAGGCGGCGGGTGGCGGCCTCCTCGTCCAGCTCCGTGATCTCGTCGAGCAGCGGCTGCGGGTCCTCGTACCGGGTCCACAGGCCTTCTAGGTTCAGCACGCCGAGGCCGCCGAGCTCGCCGATGCGGATGGCGGTCTGCGGGGAGACGACCGAGTCCATGGGGGCGGCCAGGAAGGGGAGCTCGAAGCGGTACGCGTCGATCTGCCAGGCGATCGAGACCTCCTTCGGGTCCCGGGTACGCCGGCTCGGGACGATGGCGATGTCGTCGAACGCGTACGCCCTGCGGCCGCGCTTGCCGCGCCCGATCTCGATCTCAGTCACGTGTGGTGGCCTTTCCTCTGGGTCTGCCCGTCCAGTATCCCCGAACGCCGGGGGCCCGCGTTCCGGTGACCGCTGTACGGACGGCTGCGCGGGCACGGCGAAGGGGCGGGCCCGACGGGCCCGCCCCCTCACCTCATGCCGTTCAGCCCTTGCGGGAGTAGTTCGGCGCTTCGACCGTCATCTGGATGTCGTGCGGGTGGCTCTCCTTGAGGCCCGCCGAGGTGATCCGGACGAACCGGCCGCGGTCCTGCAGCTCGGGGACCGTGCGGCCGCCCACGTAGAACATCGACTGGCGCAGGCCGCCGACGAGCTGGTGCACGACCGCGGAGAGCGGACCCCGGTAGGGGACCTGGCCCTCGATGCCCTCGGGGATGAGCTTGTCGTCGCCGCCCACGCCCTCCTGGAAGTAGCGGTCCTTGGAGAAGGACTTCTGCTCGCCGCGGGACTGCATCGCGCCGAGCGAACCCATGCCGCGGTACGACTTGAACTGCTTGCCGTTGATGAAGAGCAGCTCGCCCGGGGACTCCTCGCAGCCCGCGAGCAGCGAGCCGAGCATCACCGTGTCGGCACCCGCGACCAGGGCCTTGGCGATGTCGCCGGAGTACTGCAGGCCGCCGTCGCCGATGACCGGGACACCGGCCGCCTTGGCGGCGAGCGAGGCCTCGTAGATCGCGGTGACCTGCGGGACGCCGATGCCGGCGACGACGCGGGTGGTGCAGATGGAGCCGGGGCCGACGCCGACCTTGATGCCGTCGCAGCCGGCGTCGATCAGCGCCTGCGCACCGTCACGCGTGGCGACGTTGCCGCCGATGACGTCGACGGTGGAGTTCGACTTGATCTTGGCGACCATGTCGCCGACCAGGCGGGAGTGACCGTGGGCGGTGTCGACGACGATGAAGTCGGCGCCCGCCTCGATCAGGGCCTGGGCGCGCTCGTACGCGTCGCCGGCGACGCCGACGGCCGCGCCGACGAGGAGCCGGCCGCCCTTGTCCTTGGCGGCGTTCGGGTACTTCTCGGCCTTGACGAAGTCCTTGACCGTGATGAGGCCCTTGAGGATGCCCGCGTCGTCGACCAGCGGAAGCTTCTCGATCTTGTGGCGGCGCAGCAGCTCCATGGCGTCCACGCCCGAGATGCCGACCTTGCCCGTGACCAGCGGCATCGGGGTCATGACCTCGCGCACCTGGCGGCTGCGGTCCGACTCGAAGGCCATGTCGCGGTTGGTGACGATGCCGAGGAGCTTGCCGGCGGGGTCGGTGACCGGGACGCCGGAGATGCGGAACTTCGCGCAGAGCTCGTCGGCCTCGCGCAGCGTCGCGTCCGGGTGCACCGTGATCGGGTCGGTGACCATGCCGGACTCGGAGCGCTTGACCAGGTCGACCTGGTTGGCCTGGTCGGCGATGGAGAGGTTGCGGTGCAGCACGCCGACGCCGCCCTGCCGGGCCATGGCGATGGCCATGCGGGACTCGGTGACCTTGTCCATGGCGGCGGACAGCAGCGGAACGTTGACGCGCACGTTGCGCGAGATGAGGGAAGAGGTGTCGATCGCATCAGGCGCCATGTCCGACGCGCCCGGCAGCAGCAGCACGTCGTCGTAGGTCAGTCCGAGCGTGGCGAATTTGTCGGGCACTCCGTCGGCGGTCATGACACCTTCCCAATGGTCTTGCTCAGCGCGGATGTCCATGCTAACGGGATCCCGACGCGTCTCATTCCACGACCAAGGTCAAGCAGAAGTTTCGTCACTTCCTACGATTGCGGCCCGTGGCCGAGGCCCACGCAGAGCCATGTGGAGCCACGCCGAGCTGTGCGCACGGACCGGCACGGAGCCCTTCCGGGCCGTTTCGAGCCGCTTCGAGCCGTACGGACCGCGGCGGGCCACGAGACCGCGCGGCCCGCACGGCTGCCTACTGCTCGGCGAGTGCCCGCAGCCGGCTGAGCGCGCGGTGCTGGGCCACGCGCACGGCCCCCGGGGACATTCCGAGCATCTGGCCGGTCTCCTCCGCGGTCAGCCCGACGGCCACCCGCAGCACGAGGAGCTCGCGCTGGTTCTCCGGGAGGTTGGCCAGCAGCTTCTTGGCCCAGGCGGCGTCGCTGCTGAGCAGCGCGCGCTCCTCCGGGCCCAGCGAGTCGTCGGGCCGCTCCGGCATCTCGTCGGAGGGCACGGCCGTGCTGCCCGGGTGCCGCATGGCGGCCCGCTGCAGGTCGGCGACCTTGTGCGCGGCGATCGCGAAGACGAAGGCCTCGAAGGGCCGCCCGGTGTCCCGGTAGCGCGGCAGCGCCATCAGGACGGCGACGCAGACCTCCTGCGCCAGGTCCTCCACGAAGTGACGAGCGTCACCCGGCAATCGCGAGAGCCGGGTGCGGCAGTAGCGGATCGCGAGGGGGTGCACGAAGGCGAGCAGGTCGTGCGTGGCCTGCTCGTCACCCTCCACCGCCCTGCGTACGAGCGCGCTGACGCCCCCGGCACTGCCGCCTTTGGCGGCGCCGGTCGGGCCTGTGGCCGCGGGTGACCCCAGGGCCTCGTCGTCGCGCATCAATCCATGGTGCCTTGGCGCCGGAGCATCCGCGCCGCCATGGCCCTTGTTGTGCATCGAAGCGTTATGAGCAGGTGCGCCGGAACTCATCATCTGCGCCCTCCCCTCCCGCTCGGCCGAATAGTCCCCGAGAGACTCCACACCCTCAAGGATGCGGCATCGCGCACGAAGCGAGACGTCCCCCGGATTGTGCCCCGCCAATCCCCGGGTGCGCACCGGGTACGGCGGGGACGGGGATGCCCTCGATCAGACGAGCCGTCGAGGGCGGCGCGCCGCCCCGTCCGCAGGTGGCGGACGGGACCTCTCCCGACCATCCGCGGCCTGTGGCGGACCGGGCCGGGCCCGGCCACGACCGGGAGGTCAGCGAACCAGACCCCAGCGGAAACCGAGTGCCACCGCGTGCGCCCGGTCCGAGGCCCCGAGCTTCTTGAACAGCCGGCGGGCGTGCGTCTTGACCGTGTCCTCGGAGAGGAAGAGCTCGCGCCCGATCTCCGCGTTGGACCGGCCGTGGCTCATGCCCTCCAGCACCTGGATCTCGCGCGCGGTGAGCGTGGGCGCGGCGCCCATCTCGGCCGAGCGGAGCCGGCGCGGGGCCAGTCGCCAGGTCGGGTCGGCGAGGGCCTGGGTGACCGTGGCCCGCAGTTCGGCGCGCGAGGCGTCCTTGTGCAGGTACCCACGGGCGCCGGCGGCGACCGCGAGGGCCACGCCGTCCAGGTCCTCGGCGACCGTCAGCATGATGATGCGGGCGCCGGGGTCGGCCGAGAGCAGTCGACGGACCGTCTCCACACCGCCCAGCCCGGGCATCCGTACATCCATCAGAATCAGGTCGGAGCGGTCGGCGCCCCAGCGGCGGAGGACTTCCTCGCCGTTGGCAGCCGTCGTCACACGCTCGACGCCGGGCACGGTGGCAACCGCGCGACGGAGCGCCTCTCGGGCAAGCGGGGAGTCGTCGCAGACGAGGACGGATGTCATGACCGCCCTCCGCAGCTGCTGATGCGCGTCACCTTGAGCCTCCAGGCTGGTACGTATCGTCACCTGTGCGGTCGATGCCCCCGGACACCTGTCCGAGAACTTATTGGTTCAACCGCCTTCGCACTCTCAACGATGGTCACTCGAAAGAGTTACGGGTCGGACGGACACCTTCAGCACTCTACGTGAGGAAGCGATCACGGCGCTGGAGCCACGAGCCGCTTGTCCTCCATCTGGAGCTATGCCCTATTTGGCGGCTTTCCTTCCGTTTGGCACGTGTCTGAGGCTAGATTCCCAATGAGTCATATTTACATCTACTCCGACAGTAGGTGTGGAGACATGGACCGTATCCGCCTCAGTACCGGCACCAAGAGGGACTACCAATGGCAGATTTCTCCCGCCTCCCCGGACCGAACGCCGACCTCTGGGACTGGCAGCTGCTAGCCGCCTGCCGCGGGGTCGACAGCTCTCTCTTCTTCCACCCGGAAGGCGAGCGGGGCGCGGCCAGGAGCGCGCGCGAGGCCTCGGCTAAAGAGGTCTGCATGAGATGCCCGGTGCGTTCGGAATGCGCCGCGCACGCACTCGCCGTCCGAGAGCCCTACGGGGTGTGGGGCGGCCTCACCGAGGACGAGCGCGAAGAACTGATGGGCCGCGCCCGGCACCGCCTGATCCCCGCGTCGAGTGCGATCGGACCGATCGCGCCGAACTGAGAGTCGCCGAAACGTCCGAAGGAACGTTTCCTCGAATCACCAACACACCTGGGCGTGTCGCCGCCCGGCCCGCGTTTCACCCGTTCGGCCGTACCCGGCCCCACGACGTGTGCGCCCCCGGCCGCCGCCGGGGGCGGACGCGCGTCAGCGCGCGGCCGCCCGCTCCAGTTCGGCCAGGGTCGCGGCCACGGCCGGCACCCGGGCCAGGTCGGGCAGGGTCAGCGCCACCACCTCGCGCTCGACGGCCGGCTCCACCGACACCGTGCTCACACCCTTGGCCCGTACGGACTCCACCGCGAGCTCCGGCAGTACCGCCACGCCCAGCCCCGCGCCGACCAGGCCGACCACCGCCGGGTAGTCGTCGGTGGCGAAGTCGATGCGCGGGGTGAAGCCCGCGCCCTCGCACACGTCCACCAGATGGCGACGGCAGCGCGGACAGCCGGCGATCCAGGGTTCGTCCGCCAGCTCCGCCATGCCCACGCGCTCCGCCCCGGCCAGCCGGTGCCCCTCGGGGACCAACCCGACGAGCCGGTCGGTCAGCAGCGGCCGCACCACGAGGTCGTCCCACTCCGCGGCGGAATGGTCCGCCCCGCCGTACCGGAAGGCCAGCGCCAGGTCGCAGTCGCCCTCGCGGAGCATCTCCACCGAACGCGGCGGCTCCGCCTCGACCAGCGAGATGCGGGTCCCGGGGTGCTCGGCGCGCATCGCGGCGAGTGCGGTCGGCACCAGGGTGGAACTGCCGCTGGGGAAGGACACGAGCCGGACCCGACCCGCGCGCAGCCCCGCGATGGCCGCGACCTCCTCCTCCGCGGCGGTCAGCCCGGCCAGGATCCCCGCGGCATGGCGGACCAGGGCCTCGCCCGCCTGGGTCAGCCGCATCTCGCGACCGGTGCGGATCAGCAGCGGGGTGCCGGCCGACTGCTCCAGCGCCTTCATCTGCTGGGAGACGGCGGGCTGGGTGCAGCCGAGCTCGCGGGCGGCGGCCGAGAAGGACCCGGTCCCGGCGACGGCGCGCAGAACCCGGAGATGACGTGCTTCGATCACCCTTCGAGCATAAGCCCTACTTTGATTTCCACGCCAATACTCCGGTGTCACTTTGAGGCGGCTCCGGTTAGCGTGATCCCATGGGCTCCATGCAATTGATCTCTGTGAACCTCGGCCGCGCCACGGCTGTCGACTACACCGACGCGGAGGGCGGCATGACGGGCATCGGCAAACGTCCCGTGCCCGGACCGGTCCGCGTCGTCGCCCCGGGCCCCAAGGCCACCGGCCTCGGCAGCGGCCTGGAAGGTGACGCCATCTGCGACCGGCGCCACCACGGCGGCGACCACCAGGCCGTCTACGCGTACGCCCGCGAGGACCTGGACCTGTGGGAGCAGCTGCTGGGCCGCGAACTGCCCGGCGGGCTCTTCGGCGAGAACCTCACCACCTCCGGCATCGACCTGAACGCCGCGCGGATCGGTGAACGCTGGCAGGTCGGCGCGGACCTCGTCCTCGAAGTGGCCTCGGCCCGCATCCCGTGCCGGACCTTCCAGGGGGCCATGGGCGAGGCCGGCTGGGTCAAGCGGTTCACCGAGGAGGCCCGGCCGGGAGCGTACCTGCGGGTGATCGAGGAGGGTTCGGTCTCCCCCGGCGACCCCATCCAGATCGTCCACCGACCGGACCACGACGTGACGGTGCAACTGTGGTTCCGCGCCTTCACCACCGAGCGGGCGCTGCTGCCGCTCACCCTGGCCGCGGGCGAGGCTATGGAGCCGAAGGCCCGCGAGCGGGTTCGCCTGTGCGTGGAGAAGTACGGGGCGGGGACCGGGGCGAGGTAGCACCGTCATCCCGGGAAGCTAGGTTGCGCCTATGACGACTGCGTTGATTACGGGATCCACGGCGGGCATCGGCGCCGCCTTCGCCCGGCGGCTGGCCGCCCAGGGGCACAATCTGGTGCTGGTGGCGCGCGACACGAAGCGGCTCGGCGAGCAGGCCACCGAGCTGCACGACCGGCACGGCATCGAGGCCGAGGTGCTGGCCGCCGACCTCTCCACGGAGGAGGGCATCGCGGCGGTCGAGGACCGCCTCGACGACCGCACCCACCCGGTGGACCTGCTGGTCAACAACGCGGGCTTCGGCAACAAGGGCCGCTACCTCGAAGTCTCCATGGCCGACGAGTTGACCATGCTGAAGGTGCACGTCGAGGCGGTCCTGCGGCTGACCTCGGCGGCCACGGAATCGATGCGCTCGCGCGGCCGGGGCGGCGTGATCAACGTGGCCTCGGTGGCCGCCTTCGTACCGCGCGGCACGTACGGGGCGAGCAAGGCCTGGGTCGTGCAGTTCACCCAGGGTGCGGCGCGGGACCTGGCGGGCTCCGGGGTGCGGCTGATGGCCCTGTGCCCCGGCTTCGTCCGGACGGAGTTCCACCAGCGGGCCGGCATGGGCACGGACAACATCCCCGGCTGGATGTGGCTGGACGCCGACAAGCTGGTGACCGCGGCCCTGGCCGACCTGGCCCGCGGGAAGACGGTGTCGATCCCGGACCCGCGGTACAAGGCGCTGATGGGCGTGGTGAAGCTGACGCCGCGCGGACTGCTGGGCGGGGTGTCCTCGCGCACGGGCCGCAAGTACGGCCCCCAGTAGCCCTGGAGGGCGCCCCGCGGGGCCCCTTCACGAGCGGCCAACCGGGGGAAATCTCCCTAAACTGGACCTGTCCCATCCAGCGCGGGAGGCGACGCGATGACATTCGTACAAGTGATCGATTATGAGACCAGGCGGTTCGACGAGATGAACGCGCTCATCGACCGCTGGGCGGAGCAGAGCAGCGGCCGGCGCACCGCCACGCACACGATGATCGGCCAGGACCGCGAGGCCCGGAACCACTACGTGGACATGGTGGAGTTCGCCTCGTACGAGGAGGCCATGAAGAACTCCCACCTCCCCGAGACGGACCGGATGTTCCAGGAAATGGTGGCCCTCTGCGAAGGCATGCCGAAGTTCATGAACCTCGACGTGGTCCGCGACGAACACCTCAACAAGCAGCTCGCCAACCGGGTGTTCGAAGAAGCGGCCATGGCCGGGAACATGAGCGTCCTCGACGAGTGCTTCGCGACGAACTACATCGACCACGACGCCAGCAGGGCGGAGTCCACCGTCATCGGACGCGAGGCCATGAAGTCGGACATGGAGACGTGGCGCGCGGGCTTCGACATGACCTTCGAGCCGACGGCCCAGCTGGCCGAGGGCGACATGGTCACGACGGTCTGGAAGTGGCGCGGTACCCACAAGGGCTCGTTCATGGGGGTCGCACCGACCGGGAAGACGTACGAGATGTCCGGGAGCACCACGTTCCGGTGCCTAGAAGGAGAGATCATCGAGGGCTGGTGGCACTACAACCCCGGAGCCCTGCAACAGCAGATGGGCGGAACGGGTTCGCCGTACGGAACCTGAGGCCCCATCACGGGGAAGGCAACGGGAAGGCCCCGCTCCGCGACTGCGGAACGGGGCCTTCCCGGCGTGGTGCGCGCGATCAGTGGCTGTGGCCGTGACCGTGGCCGTGACCGGCGTCGCCCTCGTCCTCCGCCGGCTTCTCGACGACCAGGGTCTCGGTCGTGAGCAGCAGGGAGGCGATGGAGGCGGCGTTCTCCAGCGCGGAACGGGTGACCTTCACCGGGTCGATGACGCCGGCCTTGACCAGGTCGCCGTACTCGCCGGTGGCGGCGTTGAAGCCCTGGCCCTTGTCGAGCTCGGCGACCTTCGAGGTGATGACGTAACCCTCGAGACCGGCGTTCTCGGCGATCCAGCGCAGCGGCTCGACGGCGGCGCGGCGCACGACCGCGACACCGGTGGCCTCGTCGCCCGACAGGCCGAGGTTGCCCTCGAGGACCTTCACGGCGTGGACGAGCGCGGAGCCACCGCCGGAGACGATGCCCTCCTCGACCGCGGCGCGGGTCGCCGAGATGGCGTCCTCGAGACGGTGCTTCTTCTCCTTGAGCTCCACCTCGGTGGCGGCGCCGACCTTGATGACGCAGACGCCGCCGGCGAGCTTCGCCAGGCGCTCCTGCAGCTTCTCGCGGTCCCAGTCCGAGTCGGTCGACTCGATCTCGGCCTTGATCTGGTTGACGCGGCCGAGGACCTCGTCGGAGCTGCCGCCACCGTCGACGATGGTGGTGTCGTCCTTGGAGATGGTCACGCGGCGGGCGGAGCCCAGTACGTCAAGACCGGCCTGGTCGAGCTTGAGGCCGACCTCCTCGGCGATGACGGTGGCACCGGTGAGGGTGGCCATGTCCTGGAGCATCGCCTTGCGACGGTCACCGAAGCCGGGGGCCTTGACGGCCACCGCGTTGAAGGTGCCGCGGATCTTGTTGACGACGAGGGTGGAGAGCGCCTCGCCCTCGACGTCCTCGGCGATGATCAGCAGCGGCTTGGAGGCGCCGGCCTGGATGACCTTCTCCAGCAGCGGCAGCAGGTCCTGGATCGAGGAGATCTTGCCCTGGTTGATCAGGATGTACGGGTCGTCGAGGACGGCCTCCATACGCTCCTGGTCGGAGACCATGTACGGCGAGAGGTAGCCCTTGTCGAAGGCCATGCCCTCGGTGAACTCCAGCTCCAGGCCGAAGGTGTTGGACTCCTCGACGGTGATGACACCGTCCTTGCCGACCTTGTCCATCGCCTCGGCGATGAGCTCGCCGACCTGCTGGTCCTGCGCGGAGAGCGCGGCCACGGCGGCGATGTCGGACTTGTCCTCGATCGGGCGGGCGGTCGCGAGGAGCTCCTCGGACACGGCCTTGACCGCGGCGTCGATGCCCTTCTTCAGGGCGGCCGGGGAAGCACCCGCGGCGACGTTGCGCAGACCCTCGCGGACCAGCGCCTGGGCCAGCACGGTGGCGGTGGTGGTGCCGTCACCCGCGATGTCGTTGGTCTTGGTCGCCACCTCCTTCACGAGCTGCGCGCCCAGGTTCTCGTACGGGTCGTCCAGCTCGACCTCGCGGGCGATGGTGACACCGTCGTTGGTGATGGTGGGGGCGCCGAACTTCTTGTCGATGACGACGTTGCGGCCCTTGGGGCCGATCGTCACCTTGACCGTGTCGGCAAGCTTGTTGACGCCGCGCTCGAGGGCGCGACGGGCGTCCTCGTCGAACTTCAGGATCTTCGCCATGGGAGCGGTTCAGCCCTCTCGAAAACTAGGTTTAACGAACCGCGCCCCTCGCCGCCCGGCAATCAGCGGGGTGACCAGGGGCGCAGCTCAAGCAAACTTCTTGAAGCGAATTACTTCTCGACGATCGCGAGCACGTCGCGAGCCGAGAGGACGAGGTACTCCTCGCCGCTGTACTTCACTTCGGTGCCGCCGTACTTGCTGTACAGCACGATGTCGCCGACGGTGACGTCCAGCGGGAGACGCTGGCCGTCCTCGAAGCGACCCGGGCCCACCGCGAGGACGACGCCCTCCTGGGGCTTCTCCTTCGCGGTGTCCGGGATGACCAGGCCGGAGGCCGTGGTCTGCTCGGCGTCGAGCGGCTGGACCACAATGCGGTCCTCAAGCGGCTTGATGGCAACCTTGGAGCTGGCGGTCGTCACGATCCGACCTCCCCCTTCGGAGATCCGGGGTTAACTGTCTGAGGTGGCGACCAGGTCGATCCGTCGTCGCGGGTGCCGGACCTGCCTGTCGCTGTGTTGGCACTCACCGGGGGTGAGTGCCAGGTGCGAGACTATTCCGGCGATTAGCACTCGGTCAAGCGGAGTGCCAATTCTCGACGCCGGGTGTTGCGGGGCTCCTGCGGGGGGCTCGGCGGATTTGCGGCTCGGTGGCACGTTTCCCTCGTGTCGAGGTGGTTCGCCTCAAACGCCGGCGGGGCTTCAAAGGGTGGGGCGGTGCCCCGCAGGAGGGTCTCCTCGGCTCGCGCCAGGCGGCCGCGGTTCTGCCGTTCGGCCTGGGTTGCGCGCTCGTCCTGCGGGGACCCTCCTCCGTGTCCCCACCCCACGGCACGGCTCCGACAGCCCAACCTTGTCCCCCACCTGCCCATGAACCTGCACCCCCAACGGGTGACTGACCCCGTTCCCGATGGGCCTGCACCGCCAACGGGTGAGCAGCCCCCTTCCCCATGGGCCTGCACCGCCCGGGGGGAGCGGTGTGTTTCCCGGTGGGCCTGCGGCGCCAACAGGTCAGTGAGGGGCTTCCCTGTGGGTTTGTGCGGCTGAGGGGAGGGGGGACGTGGTGGGGTGTCCCCGCAGGACGAGGCGCTACCACCGAGCACAACCGAGACGTGCCCGCACGCGCCGAGCCGAGGAGACACCCCACCACGGCCCCCCGGACCGACCCACACCAACAACCCGCCACCCCCAACCCCGCCCACCCGCCGAGGCGCGGGCCCGCCCATTCAGCCTCGCCGGCGATTGAGGCGCGGGCCCGGGCAGCGCCCGGCAGACGGCAGCAACACGACCAAGCAGCCCGCAGGGCAACGGCGCGGGCCCGGGCAGAGCCCGGCGAGGATCCGGACCCCGCGCACCGCCGACCAGGCCTCACGGCAAACGCGTCGATATGTGACGCTTGAGCCGTGCGCATCCTCGTGGTCGAAGACGAAGAAGGCCTCGCCGAATCCCTGCGGCGCGGCCTCTCCGCCGACGGCCACCGCGTCGACGTCGCCCACGACGGCCACCGCGGGCTCGACCTCGCCCTCGCCGGTGGCCCGTACGACGTCGTCCTGCTCGACCTGATGCTCCCGGGTCCCAGCGGCCACGCGATCTGCACCCGCATGCGCGCCCACGGCGACACCACCCCGGTCCTGATGCTCACCGCCCGCGACGGCGAGTACGACGAGGCCGAGGGTCTGGACTCCGGCGCCGACGACTACCTCACCAAGCCGTTCTCCTCCGTGGTCCTGGCCGCCCGGATCCGGGCGGTGGCACGCCGCGCCGGCACGCCGGACCGCGGCACCCTGCAGGCCGGCGACCTCGTCCTGGACCCGCAGGGCCGCCGCTGCCGCCGCGGTGACCGGGACATCGAACTGACCGCCCGCGAACTGGGCGTCCTCGCTTGTCTGATGGAGCAGCCCGGCCGGGCCGTCGCCAAGCAGGACATCCTGGACGAGGTCTGGGACACCCCGCACGGCATCGACCCGAACATCGTGGAGGTGTACGTCTCCTCGCTGCGCAAGAAGATCGACGCACCCTTCGGCCGCCACTCGATCCGCACCGTCCACGGAACCGGCTACCGGATGGCCCCCGACGGTGGTTAGGCCCCGGCGGGCGGATCCCGTGCGCCGTGAAGCCGCCCGCCGCAGGCGACCCGGCATCCGGGCGCGCACCGCCGCGGCCGCCGCACTCGCGATGGCCGCCGTCCTCGCCGGCGGCGGGCTGTGGTTGCACGCCCTGCTCCGGGCCAACCTCCTCGAGAACACCACCGGCCGCGCCGAGCTCGCCGCCCGCAAGGTCGCCGCCCAGCTCGACAACCGGACCCTGCCGACCGGCGGACGGCTGGCCGCGCCCGAGAGCGGAGTGGACCTGGTCCTCGTACGGGACGCGGCCGGGCGGACGGTCGCGTCCACCGGCGATCCGAAGCACGCCCCCGACCTCGGCGGCGCCCCACTGCCCGGCCCCGGTGACGACTCCCGGTCGGCCGTGCTCCCGCCGGCGCACTCCGGCGGGGAACGGCGTGCGGTGGTCGTCGTCGAGGCGCCGGGGGCGCACACGGTGTACGCGATGACCGTGCTCGGCGACGTGGACGACGCGCCCCGGGCCGTCGCGGTCGGGCTGCTCGCGGGGGCGCCCCCGCTGACCGGCTTCGCCGCCGCCCTCGCCTGGTGGGTGACCGGCCGCGCGCTGCGCCCGGTGAGCGCGATCCGCTCCGAACTGGCGGCGGTCACGGCGAGCGAGCTGGACCGGCGAGTTCCGGACCCGGGCGGGGTGGACGAGATCGCGCAGCTGGCCCGGAGCGTCAACGAAACCCTGGACCGGCTGGAGCGTTCCGACGCCCGGCAGCGGCAGTTCACCGCGGACGCCTCCCACGAGCTGCGCAACCCGCTGGCCGCCGTCCGGTCCCGGCTCGAGGTGGCCCTCGCCATGGACCGCCCCGACCGGGAGTCGGTCGCGGCCGCGCTGGCCGATACCGAGCGGCTCCAGGCCGTCGCGGCGGACCTGCTACTGCTGGCCCGCCTCGACGGCGGACCGGCGTCGGCGCCGCGGAGCGAGCCGGTGGACCTGGCCCTGCTGGCCGCGGAGGACGCGGCGCGGCGGGGTGGCTCGCGGATCGCGCTACGGCTGGACGCGCGGGCGCCCGTACCGGCCTCCGGGGACCCGGCGCGGCTGGAACGGGCCCTGGCCAACCTCGTGGACAACGCCCTGCGGTACGCCAGCGCCGAGGTGGTCGTACGGGCGGCGGCGCACGACGGATGGACGGTGCTGGAGGTCACGGACGACGGCCCCGGCATCCCGGAGGCGGACCGGGACCGGGTCTTCGAACGCTTCGTACGGCTGGACGCGGACCGCGGCCGGGCCAGCGGCGGAACCGGGCTGGGCCTGGCCATCGCCCGGGAGATCGCGCGGGCGCACGGGGGCGACGTACGCGCGCTGCCGGCGCCCGCCGGGGGCGCTCGGCTGGTGCTGCGCATCCCGTAGGCCGGCGCCTCAGGATTCCTTCAGCGGACCTGCGTCAGCATCGGCAGGCATGAGCGCGCACCGGAGGAAGCCGACGACCCGATCCCGCCGCCGCCACCCGGCCCGCCGCCGGCGGCGGCTGGGCCGCACGCTGCTGGTCACCGGTTGCGCGCTGGTGGGCCTGACGGGCGGCGGAGCCTGGTACCTGTACCGCGACCTCGCCGCCGGCATCGGCAGCTCCAAGGCCCTCGAAGGCGCGGAGAAGTCCACGTCCGGCGACAGCAACATCCTGCTCATGGGCCTGGACAGCCGCCGGGACCAGAACGGCGAGAAACTGCCGGAGGAGGTCCTCGACAAGCTGCACGCCGGCAGTTCGGACATCGGCGGCTACAACGCGAACACCCTGATCCTGCTGCACGTACCCGGGGACGGCGGCCGGGCGAAGGCCTTCTCGGTGCCGCGCGACGACTTCGTCGACATACCCGGCCACGGCAAGGACAAGATCAAGAAGGCGTACGGGCTGGCGAAGGAGAAGAAGCAGGAGCAGCTCGCCGCGCGGGGGGTCAAGGACGTCCGGCAGCTAGAGCGGGAGGGCCGGGAGGCGGGGCGCGCGGCACAGATCGAGACGGTGCGGAACTTCCTGGGGGTCCCCATCGATCACTTCGCCGAGCTGAATCTGGCCGGTTTCTACCACCTCGCGGACGCGCTGGGCGGGGTACCGGTGTGCCTGAACAAGGCGGTGAAGGACACGTACTCGGGCGCCGACTTCCCGGCGGGCCCACAGACGCTCGACGGCCGGCAGTCGCTCGCCTTCGTGCGGCAGCGGCACGGCTTGGACAGGGGTGACCTGGACCGGACCAAGCGCCAGCAGGCCTTTCTCGCGGGCGCGACGAAGAAGCTGAACTCGGCCGGGACCTTCACCGACCCGGCGAATCTGATCAAACTGATCGACGCCGCCAAACAGGACGTGGTCACGGACGAAGGCTGGGATCTCCTCGCGTTCGTGAAGCAGGCGAAGAACCTGTCCGGCGGGAAGGCGCAATTCACGACACTTCCCATCGAAGGTTTCGGGAGGAACCATGGGGAGGACATCAACGTCGTAGATGATATGAAGATAAAGCGCCTCATTGCCGAACAGATCGGACCCGAAGCTTCCGCTGACGCCGGTGCATCGGGCGCCACGTCCTCGCCCCCGTCCCCGTCGCCGTTCTCGCCTTCGTCCTCGTCCTCACCTTCGTCCTCGCCCGATGCGGCGCCCCCGCCGCCCTCGCCGTCCGCCCCCAAGGAGGGTGGCGGCATCCCGTGCGTGGACTGAAACCCCTGACGTCGGCGGTCGCCCGCCGCCGCACCGAGGCGCTGCTCCTGGTCTTCGTCATCGCCATCGCCGTGTTCGGCCACGCCGCCGCGGGCCTCGCCATGAACGGCGAGCTGCCGCCCAAATTCGTCGACTTCACCATCAGCATGACCCTGCTATCGCTGGTGGGGCACCTGGGGATACGCCGGTTCGCGGCCTACGCGGACCCGTTGATCTTCCCGCTCGCCATGCTGCTGACCGGCCTGGGACTCGTACTGATCCACCGGCTCGACCAGGGCTACATCGAGCGGTGGAACTCGGACGCGAACGCCCCGGGCCAGCTGTTGTGGACGGTGGTCGGCGTCGCCGCCTGCATCGCGGTGCTGGCCCTGTTGCGCGACCACCGGCTGCTCCAGCGGTTCATCTACATCACGATGGCCGTCGCGCTGGTACTGCTGATCGCGCCGGCGTTCTTCGGCGCGGACACGTACGGCGCCAAGCGGTGGATCATCCTCTTCGGCTTCTCGGTCCAGCCCGGCGAGTTCGTGAAGATCATGATCGCGATCTTCTTCGCCGGGTACCTGGTCATCCACCGGGACTCGCTGGCCCTGACGGGCCGCAGGTTCCTGGGCATGCGATTGCCCCCGATGCGGCAGCTCGGCCCCATCGCCACGGTGTGGATCCTCTCGATGCTGGTGCTGATCTTCGAGCGCGACCTGGGCACGTCACTGATCTTCTTCGGCGTCTTCGTGGTGATGCTGTACGTCGCCACCGAGCGCACCAGCTGGATCGTGTGCGGCGTGCTCATGGCCTCGGCGGGCGCCTTCGTCGTCGGCTCGACGGAGCCGCACGTCAAGGCGCGCGTGGCGGCCTGGTTGAACCCGCTCTCCGTCTACTGGGACACCCCTCCCCCGGGCATCACCTCGGACCAGTCGGCGCAGGCCCTGTTCAGCTTCGGCACGGGCGGCATCTCGGGGACCGGCCTCGGCATGGGCCACCCCGAGCTGATCAAGTTCGCCGGGCGCAGCGACTTCATCCTCACGACGGTGGGCGAGGAGCTCGGCCTGGCCGGGGTCATGGCCGTACTGATCCTCTACGCGCTCCTCGTGCAGCGGGGGCTGCGGATGGCCCTCGGCGCGCGCGACCCCTTCGGCAAACTGCTCGCGGTGGGCCTGGCGGCGGCGCTGGCCCTGCAGGTCTTCGTGGTCGCGGGCGGCGTGACGGGCCTGATCCCCCTGACGGGCAAGGCCCTGCCCTTCCTCGCCAAGGGCGGCTCGTCCCTCCTGGCCAACTGGGTCATGATCGCCCTGCTCCTGCGCATCAGCGACAGCGCGGAACGCCAACGCGAGGCGGACACCCACGGCCCGGTAGAAACGACGATCACGCCGGTGGTGCGGGTGTAGGGGGCGGGGCTCTTGGCCAGCGTCGGGGACGTGTACGGGGGTTCCCGGCAGGGCACGTCCCGAGACGGGGCCCATGACAGCCACCTGCCGGGTCGGTGGGCGCACCACATCGCTACGCGCTCCTCACCCCTCAGCGTCCGACGGCCGTCTTGGGTCGGGCATAGGCCGCCCACGGCCCCGGCCCGACGCTCGACCCGCGTCCGACGGACGTCTGGGGCTGGGCATGGGCCGCCTCGGATCGCTCAGCGCGTCTCCGTGGACGTGTCCGGCGCCCGTACCGGGCTGATCACGGTCTTCGCGGGGGCCTCATTCGGCGGGCTCGACGTTGGCGGCGGACGTGGTGAATTCGCGCCCGGACGGGCCACGGATGTAGGCCAGTTCCACCCAGTGCTCGGTGTAGGCGTCCGAGACGTTGTCGTTGACCACGGCCATCAGCTCGCCCTCGGCGCCGGAAGCGATGCCGCGGACACGGCGGCGCAGGAGACGGTGAGGCACGTATTCGTACCGCTCACTCATCGGCCGCCCCTTGCAAGGTGCTGAGGAAGCGCTCCCAGCCGACCAGCGCCCGCCCGAGCAGGTCTTCGCTGGGCTCGCATATGACGGCCACCCTCACCGGGAGGGCGTCGCCCGTGTCGACGGTGAAGACATCGCGATGCTGCGACATACAGATCACTCCTCACTCATGAGGCCACCCCACGATCGGCCTCTCTAGAGATGTATTCACTACAGCCGACCCTGCCTCGATCCGTCAATAGTTCTCTAGAGATGCCATGGGAAGGGGGGCCGCCGCTGGTGCGTGCGGTGCCTCACCTCTGGCCCTAGGGTGTCTAGAGAGGAGAAGGAGTGATCGGTTTCATGACCAGCCAGGGCAGCAGCCGTCAGCCGAAATACCGGCGGATCGCCGATGCGCTGAGGACGGCCATTCAGGCGGGCGAGTACGGTCCGGGCGACCGGCTGCCGGGTGAGAACGACCTCATGGCCACCTACGAGGTCGCGCGGATGACCGCGCGCCAGGCCCTCGGCGTACTGCAGAACGAAGGACTCGCGGAGGCCCGGAAGGGCGCCGGCGTCTTCGTCCGGGCGTTCAGGCCCCTGCGGCGGCGCGGTATTCAGCGGCTGGCGCAGGAGCAGTGGGGTGCGGGGCGGTCGATCTGGTCCGATGAGTCCGAGGACCGGGAGCTGGTCGTCGACCAGGTCGAGGTGCGCGAAGGGGAGGCGGACGACCGTGTCTGCGACGCACTCGGCGTTCCGGCGGGGACTCGGGTGTGGGTGCGCAGCCGCCGTTTCGTGCTCGACGGCAAGCCCGCGCTCTTCGCGGTGTCGTACCTGCCGGCCGACGTCGTCGGGGACTCCGCCATCACGCAAGTCGACACCGGTCCCGGCGGGACGTACGCGCGGCTGGCCGAGCTGGGGCACGGGCCCGTTCGTTTCCGGGAGGAGGTGCGGTCCCGGATGCCTTCGGCCGCCGAGGCCGAGCGGCTCTCGCTTTCGACGGGCACGCCCGTGATCCAGATCGTGCGCACCGCGTTCGCCGGGGGCGGGCGGGTCGTCGAGGTCAACGAGATGACGCTCGACTCCGCCGCCTACGTGCTGGAGTACGACTTCGACGCCTAGAAGGGCGGGCAGTCGCTGTAGCCCGACGGCTCGGGCGGCGGGACGTGGGGGCTGGGGGTCCGCAGGAGCGTCACCGCCTCCGCTACGCGGCCCAGCTCCACCAGGAGCGGGCCGAGGGTCCGCCGGTGATCCAGGCGGTCCGTTTCCAGCAGGGTGACGGCCTCCTCCGGGCGTCCGGCGTCGATCAGCAGGTGGGCCAGGTCCTTCTTCGCGTAAGGGCTCGCGCCCTCGGGGTGTGCGAGCGCCAGCGCGTCGTCGAGTCGGCCGGACGCGGCCAGGAGGGGCCCGCGCAGCCGGGACAGCTCCCACTCCTCCCCGCCCGGCCGGGCCTTGAGCGAGGTGGGCGAGGGAGACGGCCTCATCGACGCGACCACCGGCCTCCAGCAGCCGCGCCGCTTCGGCGGTCGCCGTCCACCAGCCGGTGTCGACGTAGGGGGCCAGTACCTCCAGGGCCTCGGACGGCGCGCCCCGGTCGGCCAGCAGGCGTGCCCAGGCGCGGGCGCAGAACCAGTCGCCGTCCTCCGCCAAGGCCTGGCCGCGCACCACGTCGTCGTGCCCGAGGGCGAGGAGCCGGTCGACGAGGTCCGGTGGCAGGCACTCGTCGTGCATGGTGGTCCTGCGGTGGAGTACGGCGGCGTCCGTGGCCGCACCCCATGGCGCCCGTTCGCGCGACCGGGCGGGTCCCTTCCGGTGATTGCCGGGCGCCGCGCGAGCCGGGCGGGACCGGTGCGGGTAGGCCCTCTTCGCAACGACGGACGTCGAGCACCGTTGAGGAGATCAACCATGTACGCAGCTGTCCGGCGCTACGAAGGCGTGACCGACCCGGCCGAGGCCGGACGCATCGTCGACGAGGGGTTCGTGCCGATCATGCGTCAGGTCCCCGGATTCGTGGCGTACTTCTGGGTCGACGCCGGGGGCGGGGTGATGGTGTCCACCAGTGTCTTCCGGGACCGTGCGGGCGCCGACGAGTCGGTCGAGCGGGCAGCGCTGTTCGTCCGCGACAACCTGGCCCGGTTCCTGCCCAACCCGCCCCAGGTCACCGCCGGGAAGGTCGTCGCCTCCGCCTAGGTTCCGAAGGCGGCCCAGGACGGGCTGCAGACGCTGAGGGGTGAGGAGCGCGTAGCGATCGGACGCGCCCACTGGCCCGGGGCCGGGTCGGGATGGGCCCGTCTCTCGGTCGTGGCTCTTCGCGCCCGACAGGGATGGGTGTTGCCGACGGCCCGTCCCTGAAGGAGGAGTCCCGGCCCGTTCTTTTGGGGGTTTCTCGGCAGTCTTCGGTTCTCCGTGGCGGGACGGTCGGTCAAGGGTGGCCGTAGGCCATCGCGAAGCGACGCGACGAAGGAGCGCCCTTGAGGGACCGTCCCGACACGGAGACGATCGGACTGACGGGAAAACCCCATACGCAACTCCGATACCGCCCCGGCGGATCCCGCCCCCGAAACCCCCGTCGCGCCTGCCTGATACCGCCCCGCCGCACCGGGACCCCGCACCGGAACCCCGCCCCGGAGCCGCTCCTACAGGTAGTCCTCCAGGCGGCCGATGCGGAAGCCCTGTTCCTGGATGCGCTGGAGCATGCGCGTCGTCATCTGGGTTTCCGTGGTGCCCTTGAGTTCACCGGGGCCGCGAAAGTGGGCCAGGACGATGTCGCCCGGCTTGAGGGCGGAGCCCTCGGCATACTGGAAGTTGTTGATCTGCATCGAGACCCGCCAGAGCACCAGGGACGAGACTCCGCACTCCGAGGCCGCCCGGAGGGTGTCGTCGTTGTAGTTGCCGAAGGGCGGGCGGAAGAACGGCGGGCGCTGGCCGAAGTGCTTCTCGAGGCGTTCCTGCTGGCCGCATATCTCCTTCTTCTGCGCCGCGAAGGAGAAGGTCCGCAGGTTCGGGTGCGTCAGCGTGTGGTTGTTTATCGTGCTCGCCGAGCCGTTGTCGCGGATCTTCTCGAAGTACCCGTAGTCCGACGAAGCCACGCTGTCCGTGAGGAACATGCTGATCGGCAGCTTGAGGTCGGCCGCCATCTTCAGGAATTCGGGGTCCTTCTCCGCGCCGTCGTCGAAGGTCAGGAAGACGACCTTGTCGTCCGCCGGGACGGGTATTCGGTCTATCACCGGGACCTTGCCCGGGCCCGGCTTCGGAACCTGCGGCTTCTGGGCCGGCTTGGGCGCGTACTGGAGGGGGGCCGTCAGGCCCCACTTCTTGTACGCCTCGTCGGAGGCGCCCCCCGGCGCAGGAGACGGCGAGGCCGTCGACGGCGTGGCGCCACCGGCCTCCGGTGTGGGCTGCGCCGTCTTGCCGGCCAGTCGCTCGGTGGGGGCCGCGCTGTCCCCGCACCCCGTCAGGGACAGCGCGAGCGCGCCGGCCGCCAGTGTTCCGGCTACCAACCGGCGCGCGTGCTTCACAGATAGTCCTCCAGGCGGGCCACGGCGTATCCCTTGTCCGTGACGGTCTTCATGACATGACGGATCATGTCAGGCATCGTGCCCTTCCAGTCCTCCTTGCCCCGGAAGTGCGTGAGGATGATGTCACCGGGGTGCAGGTCGCGGTCCCATTCCCGGTAGTCCATCCGGTTGGTGAACGCCTCCGCGTTCCACAGCGGGACCGCCTTGATGCCGCAGGACTTCGCCGCGCGCAGCGTGTCCTGGTTGTAATTGCCGTACGGCGGCCGGAAGAGGGTCGGCCGCTTGCCGAACTGCTTCTGGATCGTGTCCTGCTGCCCGCAGATCTCCTCGCGCTGCTGCTCGTACGAGAGGCCCGGCATGTAGCGGTGGTTGAGCGTGTGGTTGTTCAGGGTGACGCCGGCGGCCTGCATCTGCTTGAAGTACGGGTAGTTGTCCCGTACGACGTAGTCGCTGAGGAAGGCCGTGTAGGGGATCTTGAGCTCCTGCATCATCTTCAGGAACTCGGGGTCCTTCTCCGAGCCGTCGTCGATCGTCAGGAAGACGACCTTGTCCTCGGTCGGGACCGTGGTGAAGACGTTCGGGTACTCCTCCTGGTCCTCCACCTCGAATCCGTCGCGCGTGTGGATCTCGGGCTTCTGCTTCGGCGCCGGCGGGGCCGCGAGCGGGGTCTTGCGCAGCCCCCACTTCTTCGCCGCGGCGACGCGCGCCTGCTGGGCCGCCTTGGCCTTCTCAGCGGCGCTGAGCGCGCCCGCGGCGCCCGCCTCCGCGGCCTTCGCCTTCGCGGCCTTGTCCGGCCCGGAGTCCCCGGAGCCGCACGCCGTCCCGAGGGCGGCGACGAGCAGGGCTGCCACGGCCACCCCGAACCGGCCGCGCGGACCTGCCGCGTACCGGTGACCTTGTTGCGACTTATTTCCTTTTTGTCGGACTAGCTGCATAGCAGCGCATCCTGGCACCCGACACACGGACTCCCCGGAAGACACCGCGAACGCGGTCGGACCTTCCTTCGACTGGCCCACAGCGTCCACCGCAGGACCCGTTCCCCCACCCCCTCCCCATGCTCGTCCCGTCCCGCCCGGACCGCTCCCGGGCCGGCCCATCGCCGGCCCATCGCCGACAACGGACCCGCGACAATGGACCCGTGACCCCCGAAGACTTCGCCGCCCTGCTCACCCCCGAGGGCCGGACCCTCCTCGACTCGCTCCGCGACTACGACCCCTCCCAGGAGCTGGCCGTCGCCACCCGGTTGCGCCGCGAGCACCCCGCCGCCCTGGTCTCCGCCGCGCTCGGGCAGGCCCGGCTGCGGCAGCGCGCCGTGGCGAAGTTCGGCGCCGAGGACGCCTTCCGGATGTACTTCACGCCCGGCGGTGGTGAGATGGCCACCCGCGCGTCCGTGGCCTCGTACCGGGCCGAGCGGCTCGCCGCCCTCGGCGTACGGAGCCTTGCGGACCTGTGCTGCGGCATCGGCGGCGACGCCCTGGCCCTGGCCCGGCTCGGCATCCGGGTGCTCGCGGTGGACCACGACCCGCTCACGGTCGCCGTCGCGCGGGCCAATGCCGAGGCGCTGGGGCTGGCGGACCTGATCGAGGTCCGGGAGGCGGACGTGACGGAGGTGGACACCGCCGGCTACGACGCCGTCTTCATCGACCCGGCCCGGCGCGGGGGGCGCGGCCGGATCTTCGACCCGGAGTCGTACTCGCCGCCGCTGTCGTGGGCGGTGGAGACGGCCCGTGCGGCGAAGTACGCCGCCATCAAGATCGCCCCCGGGATCCCGCACGAGGCCGTGCCCGCGGAGGCCGAGGCCGAGTGGATCTCCGACCAGGGGGACGTCAAGGAGGCCGTGCTCTGGTTCGGAACCGCACCGGGAACCGTGCGCGCGACCCTGCTCCCCGGACCGCGCGAGCTGCACACCGCCGATCCGCTGCCCGATCCGGAGGCCGGGCCGGTCGGCCGCTGGCTCTACGAACCCGATGGCGCCGTCATCCGCGCCCACCTCGTCGCCGAGGTCGCCGGGCAGCTGGGCGGCCGGCTGATCGACCCGACCATCGCGTACATCACCGCCGACGAGCTGCGCGCGACGCCGTACGCGACGGCGTACGAGATCACCGACGTGCTGCCCTTCGGCCTGAAGAAGCTGAAAGCACTGCTGCGCGAGCGCGGGGTCGGCATCCTGACCGTGAAGAAGCGCGGCTCGGCGATCGAGCCCGAGGAGCTGCGCAGGAAGGTCAAGCCGCAGGGGCCGCACTCCGCGACCGTCTTCCTGACCCGGGTGGCGGGGGCTCCCTCGATGCTCATCGGCGCCCCGGCCGTACCGCCTGCCGTACCGCCTGCCGTACCGCCTGCGGCGACGCCCGGCCGGTGAGATGCGGGTCCGGCCCCACGAGCCGGGGCGGGCAGGTCGGACCGCGACGTGTCAGACCGCGACAGGCCGCGCGGGCCCAGACGTGTCGGGCCGGGCGGACCGTGACAGGTCGGACGGGGCCGGCGGTGCAGGTCGGGCCCTGTCCGGTCCGGCAGTGCGGGGTGGGCCCGGGCCACTCGGCCGGGCCGGGCCGCCGCCGGTCAGGCTCCGTCGACCTCCACCGACTCGAACCGCCAGCGGTGCACCGCCCGCGTGATCAGGTCGGCCGCGGGTTCGGGCAGCTCGGGGAGGTCGGCGGCCACGCCCTCGGCGGCCTCCCACCAGGTGATCACGAGGACCCGGTCCTGCGGGGCCCGGAACACCTCGCGGCGCACCGGCTCCCGGGCGAGGACCTGGGCGCGGGCCCACTCCAGCAGCTCGTTGCCCCGGCCGTCGGCGGCCCGGGCCTCCCACATCAGCGCGACGGTGCTCACGAGTACAGGTTGTCCTTGCTCAGTTCGTGCACGTGGTCGTGATCGTGCGAGTGGGAGTGGGAGTGCGCGTGCCCGTGCGCCTGCCCGGTACCCGGCACGTGCGGGTCCGTCACCGGCAGCGAGGAGTCCGCCGACAGGTCCCAGTCCGATGCCGGCCGGTTCCGCTTGACCATCTCCGCGCCCAGCGCCGCGACCATCGCGCCGTTGTCCGTGCACAGCTTCGGCCTCGGCACGCGCAGCACGATCCCCGCGGCGTCGCACCGCTCCTGCGCCAGCGAGCGCAGTCGGGAGTTGGCCGCGACGCCGCCGCCGATCATCAGGTGGTCGACGCCCTCGTCCTTGCACGCCCGGATCGCCTTGCGCGTCAGCACGTCCACCACGGCCTCCTGGAAGGACGCCGCCACATCGCGCACCGGTACGTCCTCGCCCGCGTTGCGCTTCGCCTCGATCCAGCGGGCGACGGCCGTCTTGAGCCCGGAGAAGGAGAAGTCGTACGCGGCGTCGCGCGGCCCCGTCAGCCCGCGCGGGAAGTTGATCGCCTTCGGGTCGCCCTCGCGTGCGAGCCGGTCGATGACCGGGCCGCCGGGGAAGCCCAGCTGGAGCACGCGCGCGATCTTGTCGAAGGCCTCGCCCGCCGCGTCGTCGATGGTCGCACCGAGCGGCCGTACATCGGAGGTGATGTCCGGGGCCAGCAGGAGCGAGGAGTGCCCGCCGGACACCAGCAGGGCCATCGTCGGCTCCGGCAGCGGTCCGTGCTCCAGCTGGTCCACGCAGATGTGGGAGGCGAGGTGGTTGACCCCGTACAGCGGCTTGCCGAGCGCGTACGCGTAGGCCTTGGCCGCCGAGACGCCCACGAGCAGTGCGCCGGCGAGTCCGGGACCCGCGGTGACGGCGATGCCGTCGAGGTCGCGGGCGCTGACCCCGGCCTCCTTCAGGGCGCGCTCGATGGTGGGGACCATCGCCTCCAGATGGGCCCGCGAGGCGACCTCGGGCACGACGCCGCCGAAGCGGGCGTGCTCGTCGACGCTCGACGCGATGGCGTCCGCGAGCAGGGTGGTGCCGCGGACGACGCCGACGCCGGTCTCGTCGCAGGAGGTCTCGATGCCGAGGACGAGCGGTTCGTCAGCCATTGCTCTCACTGCTCTCAGTTCGTGCTTGTGCGGGGTCGGTCAGTCGCATGACGAGCGCGTCGACGTTGCCGGGCTGGTAGTAGCCGCGCCGGAAGCCGATGGGCTCGAAGCCGAAGCGCTCGTAGAGCTTCTGGGCGCGGGTGTTGTCCACCCGTACCTCCAGCAGCACCTCGGCACATTCGAACGCGGTGGCGGCGCGCAGCAGGTCGGTCAGGAGCCGGGCACCGAGCCCGGTCCCCCACTGGTCGCGCGCGGCCGCGATGGTCTGTACGTCGGCCAGGTCACCGGCGGCGGCCAGTCCGGCGTAGCCGACGAGGCGGCCGTCCGGCGTCTCGGCGACGACGTAGCGGCGCGTGGCCTGCGGGCCGCGGGCGTGGGCGAGTTCGGACCAGAACATCCCGGCGGACCAGGCGTCCTCGGGGAACAGCTCGTGCTCCAGTTCCAGCACGGGCCCGATGTCCCACCAGCGCATCTCGCGCACGGTATGGGGGGTCGCCGGGGTCACTGCGGGGTGACCACCTTGTAGTTCTTGGGCACCTGGGCGTCGGGCCGGCGCAGGTACAGGGGGGTAGGAGGCAGGAACTCCAGGCCCGCCGCCAGTCGTTCCGCGGCCAACGAGGCCAGCGCGGCGGCCGACTGGTGCTCGGGGCCCCGGGCGTCCTGGAAGACCTCGGGGTACAGGAGCGCGCCCTGGCCGACCGCGGTCAGGCCCGCGACCTGCTCGGCGATGTCGGCCGGGCGGTCCACGGCGGGCTCGCCGACGCGCGTGCGGGGGTCCTCGTACCGGGCCCAGTAGACCTCCTTGCGCCGCGCGTCGGTGGCGACGGTGAAGGGGCCCTCGATGCCGGCGGCCCCGGCGGCGTACGCGAGGCCGTCGAGCGTGCACAGGCCGTGCACGGGCACGCCCAGCACGGCGGCGAAGGTGGAGGCGGTGACGAGGCCGACGCGCAGTCCGGTGTAGGGGCCGGGGCCGACACCGACGACGACGCCGGTGACGGCTTCGAGGGTGACCCCGGCCTCGGCGAGGACCTTGTCCACGGAGGGCAGCAGGAGCTCCCCGTGGCGGCGGGCGTCGACCTGGTTCGACTCGGCGACGACGGACTCACCGTCGTGCAGGGCGACGGTGACGGCGGGCGTGGCGGTATCTACGGCGAGCAAGAGCACGCGAACAGCCTACGACTCCGGCGGCCGCACCCCTCGCGGCCGGTCTCGGAGCAGGGCGGCTGCTACCTTTCGACGGGGTACCTGACGTGGTATCGGTCGGCGCGGAGAGGTGGAGCAAGGTGGCACTCAGCAGCTCGGGAATCGTGGCCGGGCTCACCGCCGCGGCAGTGGCCGTCGTCGGCTTCCTCGGCTACCAGGCTTCCGCCACGGCGCCCGCGCATCCCCCGAAGGCCGCCGTGCAGGAACCGGCCCCCGCCGCGAGCCCGGCCGCCAAGCAGGACCCGGCGAAGCCGGCCGCCGTGCCCGAGGGTTCCGGTGACGGGGTGCGCGTCGTGTACTCGGTGGGCCAGAAGCGGGTGTGGCTGGTGGGCGACCCCGCGCAGCCGCCGAAGTCGTTCGCGGTGATGCCGAGCACGGTGCACCCGAAGCCGGGCAGCTACGCGGTCGGGTCGCGCTCGGGTTCGGTCACCGGCTCGGACGGCGTGCCGATCGAGCACGTCGTGCGGTTCGCCACCGCGGAGGGCGTGGCGGTCGGTTTCAGCGCCCGTACGGACGGCGCGCTGCCGGAGCCCGACCCGAACAAGAAGACCGGCGGCATCCGGATGAGCCGTGCGGACGGCGACGCGATGTGGGCCTTCGCGACGATCGCGTCGAAGGTCGTCGTCGTTCCCTGACGGATCCGACGGATCCGACGGATCCCCCGCGCTTCACCCGACCGGGTGACGCCCCTCAGGCCGCTTCGGATTCCGGAGCGGCCTCTTCGCGTGCGGTGTCGACCGGCCCGGCCGGGGCGGTGGCGTACTCCCGCGCGGGCGGTGTGGAGACGGCGGTGGCGGCCACGCCGGCGGCGAGGAGCGTCCACATGGAGACGGTGGACGGGCGGGGTTCGCGATGTGCTCCTGCTGGTGCCGACATGGCTGCCTCCTGGACCCGGGACACCGTACTTAGGCATACCTAAGAAACTCTCGGTACCATGTCACCACGAGGGCGGCCGACAGCGCAATATCTTGCCGACGAGTTGTCGGTACGTTTACTCCGAGAGGGCGCCGGCCAGGGCGTCCAGCCCGGCCCCCGCGCTCCAGCGCGACCCGACCCCGCGCACGTGGACCTCCCGTACGTCGTCCAGGACCTCCTCGTGGCCGACCGCCCGCGCGATCACCACGTGCAGCCGGTCGTCGGAGAGCTCCTCCACCTTGCCGTCGCCCCACTCCACGACGACCACGGACTCGGGCAGCGAGACGTCGAGGTCCAGGTCCTCCATCTCGTCCAGCCCGCCGCCCAGGCGGTACGCGTCCACGTGCACCAGCGCCGGTCCGCCGGTCAGTGAAGGGTGCACCCGGGCGATCACGAAGGTCGGCGAGGTCACGGCCCCGCGCACGCCCAGGCCCTCGCCGAGGCCCCGGGTGAGCGTGGTCTTGCCCGCACCCAGCTCGCCGGTCAGCAGGACGAGGTCGCCGGGGCGCAGCAGGGCGGCGATCCTGCGGCCCAATTCCTGCATCGCGTCCGGGGAGTCGATGGTGATCCGGATCTCCGCGCCGGCCGCGGCCTCAGGTGCCGGCGCCTGGCTGCGCTGTGCTTCCAGCGGTACTTCTTCCATGCCCGCCAACGTTAGTCGCTGCGGGGAGGGTCGCCGCCCCGGTGCGCGCCAGCAGCTCGGTGAGCAGCCGCGTCACGGTCTCCGGGCGCTCCAGCATCATCAGGTGCCCGGTGGACTCCAGGACCACGAGGTCGGCGCCGGGGAGCGTCTCCTTGATGGCGACGCTGTGCGCGGGCGGGGTGATCATGTCCTTGTCCCCGGCTATGACGGTGACCGGCAGGTCCGCGAACAGCTGGAGCGCGGAGGTCTTGTCGTGGGTCTGGAAGGCCGGATAGAACTCGGCGACCACGTCGATGGGCGTGGCCTCGATCAGCCGCTCCGCGAACCGCGCGACGCCCGGATCCACGTCCCGGGAGCCGAACGAGTACATCTTGATCATTCCGGCGAAGAGGTCCGCGGTGGCCCGCCGGCCCTTCTCCACCAGTTCCACCTGCGAGCCGAGCGCCTTGAGCACGCCCGGCAGGAGCCGGCGCACGGCCCCCATGCCGGCGGCCGGCAGCCCGTACGTCACCTCGTCGAGGCGACCGCTGGAGGTGCCGACCAGGGCCACGCCGACGACGCGGTCGCGGACGATCTCGGGGTACTGCTCGGCGAATCCCATGATGGTCATTCCGCCCATCGAGTGACCCACCAGGATCAGCGGCCCCTCGGGGGCGGTCGCGTCGATGACGGCCTTCAGGTCCCGGCCGAGCTGGTCGATGGTCACCGCCTCGCCGTCCGCCTGGGCGAGGCCGCGGGCGCTGCGGCCGTGGCTGCGCTGGTCCCAGTAGACCGCCCGGACCACGCCGCGCAGGGCGGCGCGCTGGAAGTGCCAGGAGTCCTGGCCGAGGCAGTAGCCGTGGCAGAAGACGACGGTGGCCGGGGGTTCGGCCTTGCGCCGCAGCCGCCGCCGCTTGCCGTCGTCGGGGAGCTCGTCGACCTCGTAGTAGAGCTCGGTGGCGTCCTCGGCCCGGCAGATTCCCTCGGCGCCGCGCAGGGACCCGTAGTCCCCGGCCGCGTCGAGTGCCAGGCGTGCCTTCCTCCGCATACCGCGCCCCACGGTGATCCGTTCGACCGCGACACCGGCCGCCGCGCCCGCGGCTATCACGCCGATGGCGGCGCCGGCCCAGCCGGCCTTGCGCCAGTTCTCGCTCACGCCGCCGCCCTCACTCCGTTCAGCCGCCCAGGTACACCCGGGGCACACGTGCACCGATACGGGTGACGATCTCATACGCGATCGTGTGCGCTGCCCGTGCCCAGTCCTCGGCGGTCGGTTCACCGCGTTCCGCGTCCCCGAAGATGACGGCCTCGTCACCGGCGCGGGCGTGGTCTCCCTCCAAGTCGACCACGAACTGGTCCATCGCGACGCGCCCGGCGACGTGGCGGATCTTGCCGCCGATGAGCACCGGGCCGAGGCCCGAGGCCTGCCGCGGGATGCCGTCGGCGTACCCGGCGGGGACCAGCGCGAGGGTCGTCTCGGCGTCGGTGACGTAGTGGTGGCCGTAGCTCACCCCGTGCCCGGCGGGGACCGTCTTGACCAGCGCCAGGGAGGCCTTGAGGGTCATCGCGGGCCGCAGGCCCAGCTGGGCCGGGGTGCCGAGCTCGGGGGCGGGCGAGACCCCGTAGACGGCCAGTCCGCAGCGCACCAGGTCGAAGTGGGACTCGGGCAGGGTCAAGGTGGCCGGCGAGTTGGCGATGTGCCGGACCTCGGGCTCGACGCCCGCCTTCTCGGCGTAGGCGAGCATGTCGCGGAAGGCGGCCAGCTGGAGCTGGATGGAGGGGTGCCCGGGCTCGTCGGCGCAGGCGAAGTGCGACCAGACGCCGGTGACCTTGACGGTCCCCTCGGCCTGGGCGGCGACGGCCGCGGCGACCAGCGCCTCCCAGTCGGCGGGCTGGCAGCCGTTGCGGCCGAGGCCGGTGTCGGCCTTGAGCTGGATGCGTGCCGTGCGGCCCGCCGCACGGGCGGCCCCGCACACCTCGTCGAGGGCCCACATTCCGCTGACGGAGACGTCGAGATCGGCCTCGACGGCCTCCCGCCAGGGCCCGCCCGGCGTCCAGAGCCAGCACATGAGGCGCCCCTGGATCCCGGCGGCGCGGAGCGCGAGGGCCTCGTCGGGCGTGGCGGCCCCGAGCCAGGTGGCACCGGCCTCCTGGGCGGCCCTGGCGCACTCCAGGGCCCCGTGCCCGTAGGCGTTCGCCTTGACCACGGCCATGAGCTGGGAGCGGGGCGCCCGCTCGCGCAGTGCGCGCACGTTCTCCCGTACGGCGTCAAGATCGATCTCGGCGTACACGCGCGTCGCTGTCTCGTTCATCGCCCCCAGTCTCTCAGAACCCCCGCCGGGCCTTGCGGGGGCTGGCCCAACCGGGCACCGGGCTTCCGCTACGACGGGGTCGCGGGGGGGGTGGTGCGGGGTGCGGGCCGCCGCTGCGCGGAGCTCCGGCGCGGCCGGGAGCCTCCGGCCCCGCCGGTCAGGAGTGGCGGGTGTCCCGCCAGGCGTCCGGGAGGGCCTCGGCCACCTGGTGGGCCAGGAGCGGGCCCCCGACGCGGCGGGCCGCCAGGCCGTGCAGGTACGCGCCCACCGCCCCCGCGTCCGCCCCGGACAGCCCGCCCGCCAGCAGGGAGCCGGCCAGCCCGGACAGCACGTCCCCGCTGCCGGCGGTGGCCAGCCACGGGGTGCCGGTCGGATTCACCCGAACGGCTCCGCCGCCCGAGGCGACCAGCGTCGTCGAACCCTTCAGCAGCACCGCCGCTCCGTACCGCTGCGCCAACGCCCGTACCGCGTCCAGCCGGCCCGCCTCCACCGCTTGGCGCTCCACCCCCAGCAGCGCCGCCGCCTCCCCAGCGTGCGGGGTCAGCAGGGTGGGGGCGCTGCGGGCGCGCAGGGCCGCCGCGTCCAGGCCGCGCAGCCCGTCCGCGTCGACCAGCACCGCCGTGTCCCCCGCCAGCAGTTCCGCGACCTCCCCGACGCGGCCCTCGCCCAGCCCCGGGCCGACCACCCACGCCTGTACCCGGCCGGGCCCGATCAGCGTCTCGGGGTAGCGGGCGAGCACCGCCTCCGCCGCCGGCCCCACGTACCGCACCGCGCCCGCGCCGCCCCGCAGCGCCCCCGCCACGGCCAGCACCGCCGCGCCCGGGTACTGCACGGACCCGGCGACGATCCCGACCACGCCCCGCCGGTACTTGTCGCTCGTCGCCGTCGGCTCCGGCAGCAGCCCCGCCACGTCCGCGTGCTGCAGGGCCTCCACCTCCGGTGACGGCAGTTCCAGCCCGATGTCGACGAGGTGCACCGCGCCCGCCCGCGAGGCCCCGGGGTCGATCAGCAGCCCGGGCTTGTACGCCCCGAAGGTCACCGTCACATCGGCGCTCACGGCCGGACCCGCCACCTCTCCGGTGTCCGCGTCCACCCCGCTCGGCAGGTCCACCGCGACCACCGGGACCCCCGGCGGGATCCGCTCCACCAGCGCCGCGGCCGCCGGCCGCAGCCCGCCCCGCCCGCCGATCCCGAGCAGCCCGTCCAGTACGAGGTCCGCCCGCTGCGGGACGGCTCGGGCGAGGTGTCCCCCGGCGGCCCGCAGCGCGGCCAGCCCGCCCGGGTGCATCCGCTCGGGGTCCATCGGCACGGCCGTCACGGCGGCCCCGCGCCGGGCCAGGCGGGCGCCCGCGTACAGCGCGTCGCCGCCGTTGTCCCCGGGGCCGACGAGCAGGACGGCCCGGGCCCCGTACACCCCGCCGCGGGTCCGCCCGAGCAGCCCGGCGCACGCGGCGGCCAGCCCGGCCGCCGCCCGCTGCATCAGGGCGCCTTCGGGGAGCCGGGCCATCAGCTCCCGCTCGGCGGCCCGTACGGTCTCCACGCTGTAAGCAGTTCGCACGGACTGCCCCCTAACCCTCTGCGATCACCACGGCGGAGGCGACCCCGGCGTCGTGGCTGAGCGAGATGTGCCAGGACTTCACGCCCAGCGCCAGCGCCCGCGCCTCGACCGTCCCGGACACCCGCAGCCGCGGCTGCCCGCTGTCCTCGACGTACACCTCGGCGTCGGTCCACAGCATGCCGGCGGGCGCGCCGAGCGCCTTGGCGAGGGCCTCCTTGGCGGCGAACCGGGCGGCGAGCGAGGCGGTCCCGCGCCGCTCGCCGCTCGGCAGCGTCAACTCGGCGTCGACGAACAGCCGCCCGGCCAGGTTGGGCGTGCGCTCCAGCGCCGCGCCGAACCGCTCGATCTCCGCCACGTCGATCCCGACGCCGATAATCACAACGACAACTCCACTGGCCGACTACTACTCCACGGTCACCGACTTGGCGAGGTTACGCGGCTGGTCCACCTCGTTGCCGCGCGCCGTCGCCAGTTCGCACGCGAACACCTGCAGCGGCACCGTCGCGACCAGCGGCTGGAGCAGCGTCGGCGTCGCGGGGATCCGGATCAGGTGGTCGGCGTACGGGACGACCGCCTCGTCGCCCTCCTCCGCGATCACGATGGTCCGCGCCCCGCGCGCCCGGATCTCCTGGATGTTCGACACGATCTTGTCGTGGAGCACCGACCGGCCGCGCGGCGACGGGACGACCACCACCACCGGCAGGTCCTTCTCGATCAGCGCGATCGGCCCGTGCTTGAGCTCGCCCGCCGCGAAGCCCTCGGCGTGCATGTACGCCAACTCCTTGAGCTTGAGCGCGCCCTCCAGCGCCACCGGGTACCCGACGTGCCGTCCCAGGAAGAGCACGGTGTTCTTGTCGGCGAGCGAGCGCGCGAGCCTCCGTACCGGCTCCATGGTCTCCAGGACGGTGTCCACCGCCGCGGCGATGTCCGACAGCTCCCGGATCACGGCCTCGATCTCGTCGCCCCACTTCGTGCCCCGGACCTGTCCGAGGTAGAGCGCGACCAGGTAGCAGGCCACCAGCTGCGTCAGGAAGGCCTTGGTCGAGGCGACGGCCACCTCGGGACCGGCGTGCGTGTAGAGCACCGCATCCGATTCGCGCGGGATCGTCGACCCGTTCGTATTGCAGATCGCCAGGACCTTGGCCCCCTGCTCGCGCGCGTGCCGCAGCGCCATCAGGGTGTCCATGGTCTCGCCGGACTGCGAGATCGCGACCACCAGCGTCCGCTGGTCCAGGATCGGGTCGCGGTAGCGGAACTCGCTCGCCAGCTCCGTCTCGCACGGGATGCGGGTCCAGTGCTCGATGGCAAGCTTCGCGATCATGCCCGCGTGGTACGCCGTACCGCACGCCACGATCACGACCTTGTCGACCTCCCTGAGCACCGAAACGGGGATGCGAACCTCGTCCAGGCTCAGCGAGCCGCTCGCGTCGATCCTGCCCAGGAGGGTGTCGGCGACGGCCTTCGGCTGCTCGGCGATCTCCTTGAGCATGAAGTAGTCGTAACCCCCCTTCTCGGCCGCCGAGGCGTCCCAGTCCACGTGGTACGCCCGCACGGTCGCGACCGAACCGTCGAAGTTGGTCACCGAGACGCCCTCGCGGCGGAGCTCGACGACCTGGTCCTGCCCCAACTCGATCGCGGACCGCGTGTGGGCGATGAACGCGGCCACATCCGAGGCGAGGAAGTTCTCGCCCTCTCCAACGCCCACCACCAGGGGGGAGTTCCGGCGCGCGCCGACCACCACGTCCGGCTCGTCGGCGTGCACGGCGACCAGGGTGAAGGCGCCCTCCAGGCGCCGGCACACCTGCCGCATGGCTTCCGCGAGATCGCCGGTGGCCGAGAACTGCTCCGCCAGCAGGTGCGCCACGACCTCGGTGTCCGTCTCGGACTCCAGCCGGTGTCCGCGCTCGGCCAGCTCGGCCCGGAGCGCGGCGAAGTTCTCGATGATGCCGTTGTGCACGACGGCCACGCGCCCCGAGTTGTCGAGGTGCGGGTGGGCGTTGGCGTCGGTGGGCCCGCCGTGGGTCGCCCACCGGGTGTGCCCGAGCCCCGTGGAACCGGTCGGCAGCGGGTGCCCGACCAGCTCCTTCTCCAGATTGACGAGCTTCCCGGCCTTCTTGACGGCCGCCAGGCTGCCGTCCGCGAGGACCGCGACCCCGGCCGAGTCGTAGCCGCGGTACTCCAGCCGCTTGAGTCCGGCGATGACCACATCGAGCGCCGACTGCGCTCCCACGTAACCCACAATTCCGCACATACGCCGCAGCGTACGCCGTAGTTGGCCGTCTGCCCCGTAGCGGAACAAGACGAAAAACCCGCCCCGGCGCATGCGCCGGGGCGGGTTTGACGGTCTGTTCGACGGCCCGACTCAGCCGAGCTTCTTGACCTGGGCGTCGATCACGGTCTTGGGCTGCTCCGCCGTCACGCCGAAGGCGTAGAAGGTGGCCAGCGCGTTGCCCTTGCGCACGATGACGAAGTGGTTGGCGGACTTCTCGCCGTCGTCCAGGTCCATGGTCAGGGTGAAGGCCGCGGCCTCGTCCCCGGCGGTGACGGCGGCACCCGGCTTGACGTCGAGGTACTTCACCTTCTCGCCGCCCTCGGTGACCGTGTAGCCGCCGGAGCAGGCCGCGGCAGCCGTCTTGAGGGCGGCGAACGCCTCCTCGGCGCCCTTCGCGTCGTACGAGCTGACGCCGACCAGCGTCTGGGTGGCGCCGAGCGCCTCCAGGCCCGCCTTCAGCTTGTCCTCGGGGGAGGCGTCGGCGGCCGCCGCCTTCGGCTTGGCCTTGGTCGTCGTACGGCCGATGCCGGTCGCGGCGCCCACCTTCTGGCCCGACTGGGCCTGCATCAGCGGCTTGCACTCGGCCTTGTCGACCGTGGCCCCGGCCGATTCGGTGGCGGCCTTCGCCGCGCCCTCGGCGGAGACGATCTGGTCCGGCAGATCGGCCTGGGTGACGACCAGGGCCGTGGCCTCGGCGTCCGTCTTCCCCTTGACCGCAGGCGCGGCCGGAGCCGCCGAGGAGGCGGGGGCCGACGGCTTGGCGTCCGCCTTGGTGTCGGCCTTGTCGGAGCCGCAGGCGGTGGTCAGCAGGGCCAGGGACACCGCGGACGCGGTCAGGACGGTACGACGGACAAGGGCGGTACGCACGAAAGATCTCCCCCATGGAGTACGACGGCTACAGGGCAGGCCGAACCGCGTCCCTCGGAGCGGGACGTGGACATGACTGCGGTGATCAACAATGTACGGGGCAATCGATCACCCCGCCGCCACACAGCGCGCCCGCGGCCGATCGTGACCCGGACGAGACCCCAAGAACTTCCAATCGAAACCACTGCGCGTACAACCGGGGCCGCCGGCGGCCGGGCCCGGCCCGGCAACCGCCCCTCCCGTTGCACACGTGACCGACCACACCACCCACAACCGTCCCGGAGCCCCGACAATGGCGGTGTGATCACTTCGCCGCCACGAAGCAACACGCCGGACAACGCAACGGAGCGCACCGGCCGGGAGGGGCATTCCGCGCGCCCCGCGCACCGCCGGGGCCCCGAGGCCTCGCCCTACGTCGACCTCACCCGCGCCGAGTGGAGCGCCCTGCGGGAGCGGACCCCCCTGCCGCTGACCGCCGACGAGGTGGAGCGACTGCGCGGCCTCGGTGACGTCATCGACCTCGACGAAGTCCGCGACGTCTACCTGCCGCTGTCCCGGCTCCTGAACCTCTACGTCGGCGCCACCAGCAACCTGCGCGGCACCCTCAACACCTTCCTCGGCGACGCGGGCAACGGGCACGGCGCCCAGCAGGGCACCCCCTTCGTCATAGGGGTCGCCGGTTCGGTCGCCGTCGGCAAGTCCACCGTGGCGCGCCTGCTGCAGGCCCTGCTGGCCCGCTGGCCCGAGCACCCGCGCGTGGAACTGGTCACCACCGACGGCTTCCTGTACCCGATGAAGGAGCTCCAGCGGCGCGGCCTCACCTCCCGCAAGGGCTTCCCGGAGTCCTACGACCGCCGCGCGCTCACCCGCTTCGTCGCCGACATCAAGGCCGGCAAGGACGAGGTGCGGGCCCCGGTCTACTCGCACCTGATCTACGACATCGTCCCCGGCGAGGAGCTCGTCGTGCGCCGCCCGGACATCCTCATCGTCGAGGGCCTCAACGTGCTCCAGCCGGCCCTGCCCGGCACCGACGGCCGCACCCGCGTCGCCCTCGCCGACTACTTCGACTTCAGCGTGTACGTGGACGCGCGCCCCGAGGACATCGAGCGCTGGTACCTGAACCGTTTCCGGAAGCTGCGCGCGACCGCGTTCCAGAACCCCTTCTCCTACTTCCGCAAGTACACCCAGGTCTCCGAGGAGGAGGCCATCGAGTACGCGCAGACGATGTGGCGCACGATCAACCGGCCCAACCTGCTGGAGAACGTGGCGCCGACCCGCGGCCGGGCCACCCTCGTCGTCCGCAAGGGACCGGACCACAAGGTGCAGAAGTTGAGCCTCCGCAAGCTCTAGCGCGCAGTCGCTAGGGTGCGGAAATGCTGCATCTGCGGATGATCACCCCACCTCACCTCACGGAGCGGGTGGTGGCGCTGATCGACCAGACGGTCGGGACCACCCATCTGGTCGTACTGACCGGCGCCGCCCGCGACCCCGAGGGCGATCTCGTCCTGTGCGACGTGGCCCGCGAAGCGGCGGACGAGCTGCTGCAGGCGATGCGCCAGCTCGGTATCGACGAGACCGGTTCGATCGCCGTGGAGAACATCGGCCTGTCGATCTCCAGACGCGCCGACGCGGCCGAGGAGGAGGCGCCGGGCGAGGCCGCCGACGCGGTGGTCTGGGAGCAGCTCGCCGAGTCGACGCACGAGGAGTCCACCCTCACGATCACCTACGCCGCCTTCATGATCGTCGCGACGATGATCGCGGCCTGCGGCGTGGTCCTGGACAACGCGATCCTGATCGTGGGGGCCATGGCGGTCGGCCCGGAGTTCGGACCGCTCGCCGGCATCTGCACCGGCCTCGTGCAGCGCCGCCGCACGCTCGCCGCCCGCTCGCTCTTCGCCCTGTTCATCGGGTTCACGGCGGCGATCGTGGCGACGACGGTCTTCAGTCTGGCGATGACCGCGCTCGGTCTGTTCGACGAGGCAATGCTGGAGAACCCCCGGCCGAACACCAGCTTCATCTGGCAGCCCGACCCGTTCTCCTTCGTCGTGGCGCTGCTCGCCGGTGTGGCCGGGATGCTGTCGCTGACCTCGGCGAAGGCCGGTGCGCTGGTGGGCGTGGCGATCTCCGTCACCACCGTCCCGGCGGGCGCGAACGCGGCGGTGGCCCTCAGCTACGGCGACTTCTCCCAGATGTGGGGCTCGGCCGTGCAACTGGCACTGAACCTGGGCGGCATCATCCTCTCCGGGACGCTCACCCTCATCTGCTGGAAACTGCTGTGGCGCACCCAGGAGAGCCGGATGGTCCGGAAACCGGGTGCGCCACGCAGGCCGGGCGGAGCCCTTTAGACGGCCTAGCCCAGCGCGGACTTCACGACGTCCGCGAGGCGGCCGGCGACCGAACGGGCCTGCTCGATGTCGGCGGCCTCGACCATCACGCGTACGAGCGGCTCCGTACCGGAGGGGCGCAGCAGCACCCGCCCGGTGGTGCCCAGCTCGCGCTCGGCGTCGGCGACCGCCGCGGCCAGCTCGGCGGAGGTGGTGACGCGGGACTTGTCCACGTCGGGCACGTTGATGAGCACCTGCGGCAGCCGCTGCATGACGCCCGCCAGTTCGGCGAGGGACCTGCCGGTGGCCACGACGCGCGCCGCCAGCAGCAGGCCGGTCAGGGTGCCGTCACCGGTCGTCGCGTGGTCGAGGATGATCACGTGGCCGGACTGCTCGCCGCCGAGCGCGTAGCCGTGCTCCTTCATCGACTCCAGCACGTAGCGGTCGCCGACCCCGGTCTGCACGACCTGGATGCCCTCGGCCTCCATGGCCAGCTTGAAGCCCAGGTTGGACATCACGGTGCCGACCACGGTGTTCTCGCGGAGCTGGCCGGCCTCGCGCATGGCCAGGGCCAGCACGGCGAGGATCTGGTCCCCGTCGATCTCCTCGCCGGAGCCGTCCACGGCCAGGCAGCGGTCGGCGTCGCCGTCGTGCGCGATGCCGAAGTCGGCGCCGTGCTCGACCACGGCCGCCTTGAGCAGGCCGAGGTGAGTGGAGCCGCAGCCGTCGTTGATGTTGAGGCCGTCGGGCTCGGCGCCGATCGTGACGATCTCCGCGCCGGCCCGGGTGAAGGCCTCGGGCGAGACGTACGCGGCCGCGCCGTGGGCCTCGTCGAGGACGACCTTCAGGCCGTCGAGGCGGTTCGGGAGGACGCCGATGAGGTGGGCGACGTACCGGTCGAAGCCCTCGGTGTAGTCGGAGACGCGGCCGACGCCGGAGCCGGTGGGCCGGTCCCAGGGGGCGCCGGTGCGGTGCTGCTCGTAGGTCGACTCGATGCGGTCCTCCAGCTCGTCGGCGAGCTTGTGGCCGCCGCGCGCGAAGAACTTGATGCCGTTGTCGGGCATGGCGTTGTGGCTGGCGGAGAGCATCACGCCGAGGTCGGCGCCCAGCGCACCGGTGAGATACGCCACCGCCGGGGTGGGCAGCACACCGACGCGCAGGACGTCCACGCCCGCGCTCGCGAGGCCGGCCACGACCGCGGCCTCCAGGAATTCGCCGGAGGCGCGGGGGTCCCGGCCGACCACCGCGGTCGCCCGGTGGCCCTCGAAGGTGCCCGCCTCGGCCAGTACGTGGGCAGCCGCCACGGAGAGGCCGAGCGCGAGCTCCGCCGTCAGATCCGCGTTGGCGACGCCGCGTACACCGTCCGTCCCGAAGAGTCGTCCCACTGTTGTCCTCCCGAGTTTCCGCTTCGCGTTATGACCGCTTGTGACAGATATTTGCCGCTTGTGGCGGTAAACGAACCGCCCCGGCAGCACGGAGAGTGCTGCCGGGGCGGTTTCGTTGCAGAACAGCAGGCGCAGATTAACGCTTGCTGTACTGCGGAGCCTTACGGGCCTTCTTGAGACCGGCCTTCTTGCGCTCGACCGCACGGTCGTCGCGGGAGAGGAAGCCGGCCTTCTTCAGCGCCGGGCGGTTGTTGTCCACGTCCGCCTCGTTCAGCGCACGGGCCACACCGAGGCGCAGGGCGCCGGCCTGGCCGGACACGCCGCCACCCGAGATGCGGGCGATGACGTCGTAGCGGCCGTCAAGCTCGAGGAGCTTGAAGGGCTCGTTGACTTCCTGCTGGTGCACCTTGTTGGGGAAGTAGTCCTCAAGGGTGCGACCGTTGATCTTCCACTTGCCGGTGCCCGGAACGATCCGGACGCGGGCGATGGCGTTCTTGCGACGGCCCAGGCCGGCGGCCGGCTGGGGGTCGCCGAAGCGACCGGCAAGGGACTCGGAGGTGTAGTCGCCCTCGACGACGACCTCAGACTCGCTGGTGTACTCCTCGACGTTGCCCTCGAACTCTTCGACGGTCGTCTCGGCGGTGGTCTCGGCCACGATGCTCCTCAGAATTTTCTACGTCTTAGGGGGTGGCCGGAACTACTGCGCGACCTGGGTGATCTCGAACGGCACCGGCTGCTGGGCAGCGTGGGGGTGCTGGTCGCCCGAGTAGACCTTCAGCTTCGAGAGCATCTGACGGCCCAGGGTGTTCTTGGGGAGCATGCCCTTGACGGCCTTCTCGACGGCCTTCTCCGGGTTGTTCGCCAGGAGGTCGTCGTAGCGCACGGAGCGGAGACCGCCCGGGTAGCCGGAGTGGCGGTACGCCATCTTCTGCGACGCCTTGTTACCGGACAGGTGCACCTTGTCGGCGTTGATGATGACGACGAAGTCACCCATGTCCATGTGGGGGGCGTAGGTCGGCTTGTGCTTGCCCTTCAGGAGGGCAGCGGCCTGGGTCGCCAGACGGCCGAGGACAACGTCCTGGGCGTCGATGACGAGCCACTGGCGCGAGATGTCGCCGGGCTTGGGGCTGAACGTACGCACGCGTATGCCTTCGCTTCTTCAGTGGTGGTATCCCAAGGGCGCAAGCCCCACGGGAAGGTCCTGACAGGGTCACCACGGACGATCACGACAGCCCTCGTTCACAGCGGGGACGCACCCGCGTGAAGCTGCTGGTCATCGGTCCGGTGGACCGGCGCAAGGCCCTTTCACGTGAGAATGAGAAAGCCAATACGCATAACAAACCAGCAGGATACCCAAGCAGACCCGTACGGGTCAAAACGCGGTCCGCGATGCCGATTCTGCTGGCGTCGCGGCGCACTCCGGTTCGGTCCTGGATGGGGACCCCGCAGTTGTTACGGGCTCCAGAGTAACCCGTTCCGGGCGCAGCGCACGACGCGCCAGCACGAACGCAAGCCCGCACAGGGTGGCGCAGTCCTTGAAGGCGCGCCGTTTGGCCTCCAGCTCCGACGGCCACGGAATGCCCGCCACCTGGGGCCCCAGCACCGCCCAGAACCAGGGCGAACGCGCCGCCGCGTCCGACCGCACCACCGAAGCCATCAGCAGCGGCAGGACCACCAGCAGGTAGTGGTCGAAGGACGGCCGAGACACCAAGAACGCGGCGAGCATCACCATGCAGGCCGTTTCCACCAGGCGCAGCTCGCCCCCGTCGGTGTCCTCCCGCCGCCACCGGACCCATGCGGCCCACAGGCCCGCCGCGGCTCCCGCGAAGGCCACCAGCACCGCCAGCGGCGCCGGCACGCCCAGCCGCGGCAGCACGGCGATCGGCGAGGCGTCCCACGGCAGCGCGTACGAGTCCTGCCCCTGGAGCAGGAAGGGCAGGGTCTTGGTGAAGAACAGCGACGGGCTCGGCATCACCAGCGCGCCGGCCAGCGAGAACCCCAGCGGCACCAGCACGGCCGCGGCCAGCGCCCGCCACCGCCGGGCGACCAGGAAGAGCAGTCCGAGGGGCACGAGCATCGGCTTGCACGCGATCGCGAGGCCCACGACCAGCCCGGCCGACCCCCACCTGTGCCGCTGCGCGAGCAGCAGCGCCACCGGCAGGGCGGCCGCCGAGATGGCGGTCCAGTTGCCGATCAGCACGAGGTTGACGTACGGCTTGTAGGCGAGGGCGAACACCGCGAAGCCGCCGACCGCGAACCGCGAGCGCAGCGGCACCGCGAATATCCGCAGCGCGGCCAGCCAGCCGACGCCCAGCAGCCCCGACATCCCGAGCGGCAGCAGCCACCGCAGCACCTCGCGCGGCAACAGCGCCTCGGGGACCGCCATGAGCACGGCACTGGGCAGGTAGAGGAACCGCTTGTCCTCGTACGGGGACCCGCCGTCCAGCAGCGTCTGCGCGGCCTTGACCACGAACGCGTTGTCGGAGCCCCAGTTCGCCCGAAGGCTCGTGGAGACGGCGATCCCGAGGAGCACCGCGAGGGAGACCACCTGCCAGGACCGGCCGGCCGGCCGGAGCAGCCAGCCGATCAGCCTGCTCCCGGCTCCCCCGTACCCCGGGCCCCCGTCCCCGGCACCCCGGTTCCCGGGACCCTGGTTCTCCCACTTCATCAGCCAGTTGCTAGGCCGCAGCCCCACGACGCCTGCCCCTCACTCGACCGAGGGGGCCACGGTCGCCCCCCTAGCGCTTGCGTTCGACTCTACGTTCGTCCCAGACGGGTTCCTGAGTCTCCCGCACAACACCGTCCGAACCGAAGACCAGGTAACGGTCAAATGTGCGCGCGAACCACCGGTCGTGCGTGACGCACAGCACCGTGCCGTCGTAGGCCTCCAGTCCGTCCTGCAGCGCCTCCGCCGACTCCAGGTCCAGGTTGTCCGTCGGCTCGTCCAACAGCAGCGCCGTGGTGCCCGCCAGCTCCAGCAGCAGGATCTGGAAGCGCGCCTGCTGCCCGCCCGAGAGCTTCTCGAACGGCTGGTCCCCCTGGCGCTCCAGCTCGTACCGGCGCAGGGCCCCCATCGCCTGCCCCAGGGGCTTCGCCGCCTCCGTCCAGAGGATGTCGACGAGGGTCCGCCCGAAGAGCTCCGGGTGGGCGTGCGTCTGCGCGAAATGGCCGGGAACCACCCGTGCGCCCAGCTTCC
Organism: Streptomyces sp. NBC_01439; assembly: GCF_036227605.1. Lineage (GTDB taxonomy): Bacteria > Actinomycetota > Actinomycetes > Streptomycetales > Streptomycetaceae > Streptomyces. The sequence continues at coordinate 4,126,615 of NZ_CP109487.1, forward strand.
ACGTACCCGTGTGCTTGACGTCCTCGCCCGCCATCAGGCGCAGGAAGTGCGACTTGCCCGAGCCGTTCGAGCCGAGGACCGCGACCCGCTCCCCGTAGAAGACCTCCAGGGAGAAGGGCTTCATCAGGCCGGTCAGCTCCAGGTTCTCCACGGTCAGGGCGCGCACGCCCGTGCGGCCGCCCTTGAGCCGCATCTTGATGTCCTGCTCCCGCGGCGGCTCCGGCGGCGGGCCGGCCTCCTCGAACTTCTGGAAGCGGGTCTGCATCGCGCGGTACCGCGAGGCCATGTCGGGGCTGCTCGCGGCCTGGTTGCGCAGCCGCAGCACCAGCGCCTTCAGTCGCGCGTGCTCCTCGTCCCAGCGCCGCTTGAGCTCCTCGAAGCGCGCGAAGCGCTCCTTGCGGGCGTCGTGGTACGTGGCGAAGCCGGCGCCGTGCACCCAGACGTCGGAGCCCGTCGGGCTCGCCTCCAGGCTGATGATCTTCTCGGCGGCCTGGGTCAGCAGCTCCCGGTCGTGGGAGACGAAGAGCACCGTCTTGCGGGTGGCCTTCAGCTGCTCTTCCAGCCAGCGCTTGCCGGGGACGTCCAGGTAGTTGTCCGGCTCGTCGAGCAGCAGCACCTCGTCGGGCCCGCGCAGCAGCGCCTCCAGCACGAGGCGCTTCTGCTCACCGCCCGAGAGCGTCCGCACCTCGCGGAACTGCGCGGAGTCGTACGGAATCGCCAGCGCGGCCATGGTGCAGACGTCCCACAGCGTCTCCGCCTCGTACCCCTGGACGTCCGCCCAGTCGCTCAACGCCTGGGCGTAGGCCATCTGGGCGGCCTCGTCGTCCACCGTCAGGATCAGCTGCTCGGCGCGGTCCACCGCCTTGGCGGCCTCCCGGATGCGCGGCTGGGCCACCGAGACCAGCAGGTCCCGTACGGTCGTCTCGTCCCGCACCGAGCCCACGAACTGCGACATCACGCCGAGGCCGCCGGAGACGGTGATCCCGCCGCCGTGCGGCTGGAGCTCGCCGGAGATCATCTTCAGCAGGGTGGTCTTGCCGGCCCCGTTCGCCCCGACGAGCGCGACGACCGACCCCTCCCCCACGCGGAAGGAGACGTCAGGGAGCAGTACCCGCCCGTCGGGAAGGTAGTACTCCAGGTGGCTGGCTTCGAGATGTCCCATGCCGGGCATTGTCCCGGTCCGGCGGCGATCCGCCCAAACGGATTAGCCGGACGCCCGCGGGGCGGTCAGCAGCAGCCGGCGCCCGGCAGGGTCCGCACGTTGCGCGCTTCCTTGCTGCGGGCGGCCAGCAGCTCGTCCGCCGGGTAGCCGACCTCCTCCAGGGTCAGGCCGTGCGGCTTGACCACGTGCACCGAGGAGTCCCGTACGGCGGCCGCCAGCACCTTGCCGGGCCAGTCGGTGGGCCGGTGGCCGTCGCCGACGTGCAGCAGGGCGCCCACCAGCGAGCGGACCATGTTGTGGCAGAAGGCGTCGGCGCGGACGGTCGCGGTGACGATCCCGTCCTCGGCCCGCTCCCAGCTGAGCTGCTGGAGGGTACGGATGGTCGTGGCGCCCTCGCGCTTCTTGCAGTACGCGGCGAAGTCGTGCTCGCCGAGCAGCGGGGCGGCGGCCTCGTTCATGGCGTCCACGTCGAGCGGCCACTGGTGCCAGAGCACGTGCCCGCGGCGCAGCGGGTCGACGCCGCCCTGGTGGTCGCCGACGCGGTAGGCGTAGCGCCGCCAGATCGCCGAGAAGCGCGCGTTGAAGCCTTCGGGGGCCTCGGCGACCTTCCACACCCGTACGTCGTGCGGCAGCCGGCCGGCGAGGCGGCGCAGCAGCTTGTCGTGGTGCTCGGCCCAGACCTCCTCGGCGAGGTCGAACTGGGCGACCTGTCCGCGGGCGTGCACGCCCGCGTCCGTGCGCCCGGCCACGGTCAGCTCGACCGGCTCGGACAGTCGCATCACGGTCTGCAGGGCCGACTCCAGCTCGCCCTGGACGGTCCGCAGCACGCGCTGCTTCGCCCAGCCGGAGAAGTCCTTGCCGTCGTAGCTCAGGTCCAACCGCACCCGGACGTGCCCGGGCTCCACCTCGTCACTCACGTGACCGATCCTCTCAGAAGCTCACATATGCAGAACGGGCCCGCCCCGGAAGGGGCGGGCCCGTTCAGAGCCTTGTCAGCGTGATCCCGGGAGGGGATCAGGCCTCCTTGGTCTCCTCGGCGGCGGGAGCCTCGGTGGCCTCCGCCTCCTTCACGGCGCGCTTGGTGGCGGCCTCGGCCTCACCAGTGGCCTGCTGGGCGACCGTCAGGGCCTCGACCAGCTCGATGACGGCCATCGGGGCGTTGTCGCCACGACGGTTGCCGATCTTGGTGATGCGCGTGTAACCACCGGGGCGGTTCTCGTAGCGCGGGGCGATCTCGGTGAACAGCGTGTGCACGATGCTCTTGTCCGTGATCGTCTGCAGCACCAGGCGACGGTTGTGGATGTCGCCCTTCTTGGCCTTGGTGACCAGACGCTCGGCGTAGGGACGCAGGCGGCGGGCCTTGGCCTCGGTGGTGGTGATGCGGCCGTGCTCGAAGAGCGCCTTCGCGAGGTTCGCGAGCAGGTGCTTCTCGTGCGCGGCGGAACCGCCCAGGCGGGCACCCTTTGCGGGACGCGGCATGGTGTTACTCCTTCATATCTGCACCGGCCGTGTCAGGTACCGGTGTCAGTTCCCCCGAGGCGGATGCCGCGGGAAAGATTTCGGTCCGAGCCCGGCCGGCGACCCGGGCCGAAGGCCTCGGCCGCCGGCGGCGGGGTGGATCAGTACTGCTCGGTCTCGACGAAACCGGCGTCCGCGTCGTCGTCGGCACCGAAGGCGTCGGCGGCGGCGGTCGGGTCGAATCCGGGCGGGCTGTCCTTGAGGGCCAGGCCCATGCCGGCCAGCTTCGCCTTAACCTCGTCGATCGACTTCGCACCGAAGTTGCGGATGTCGAGCAGGTCGGCCTCGGAGCGGGCGACGAGCTCACCCACGGAGTGGATGCCCTCGCGCTTGAGGCAGTTGTACGAGCGGACCGTGAGCTCGAGCTCCTCGATCGGCAGCGCCAGGTCGGCGGCCAGGGCGGCGTCCGTGGGGGACGGGCCCATGTCGATGCCCTCGGCGTCGATGTTGAGCTCGCGCGCCAGACCGAACAGCTCGACCAGGGTCTTACCGGCGGACGCCATGGCGTCACGCGGGCGCATGGCCTGCTTGGTCTCGACGTCGACGATCAGCTTGTCGAAGTCGGTGCGCTGCTCGACTCGGGTCGCCTCGACCTTGTAGGTGACCTTGAGGACCGGGCTGTAGATGGAGTCGACCGGGATGCGGCCGATCTCCTGGCCCAGCTGCTTGTTCTGGACGGCGGAGACGTAGCCGCGACCGCGCTCGACGGTCAGCTCCATCTCCAGCTTGCCCTTGCCGTTGAGCGTGGCGAGGACCAGGTCCGGGTTGTGCACCTCGACACCGGCCGGGGGCGCGATGTCAGCGGCGGTGACCAGGCCGGGACCCTGCTTGCGCAGGTACATCACGACCGGCTCGTCGTGCTCCGAGGAGACGACCAGCTGCTTGATGTTCAGGATGATGTCGGTGACGTCTTCCTTCACACCCGGCACGGTCGTGAACTCGTGCAGGACGCCGTCCACGCGGATGCTGGTGACGGCGGCACCCGGGATGGAGGACAGGAGGGTGCGGCGCAGGGAGTTGCCGAGGGTGTAACCGAAGCCCGGCTCCAGCGGCTCGATCACGAACCGCGAGCGGTACTCGTCGACGACCTCTTCGGTCAGCGAAGGACGCTGAGCGATAAGCATGTCTGTGTTCCTTCATTCGTGGACGCCCACTATTTGACGCCCGACGGACACGGTCCGGAGGACCGCGGACTTACAAGGGTACGGGCGGCACGTCCCCCGCGAGGGGTACGTACCGCCCGGACACTCAAGAACGCACAGGTGCGTCCGCTGCGTCAGACGCGGCGGCGCTTCGGCGGGCGGCAGCCGTTGTGCGGGGTGGGGGTGACGTCCTGGATCGAGCCGACCTCGAGGCCGGTGGCCTGGAGGGAGCGGATCGCGGTCTCGCGGCCGGAGCCCGGACCCTTCACGAAGACGTCAACCTTGCGCATGCCGTGCTCCTGCGCGCGACGGGCGGCCGACTCGGCGGCCATCTGCGCGGCGAAGGGGGTGGACTTGCGCGAGCCCTTGAAGCCGACGTGGCCGGCGGAGGCCCAGGAGATCACGTTGCCGGACGGGTCCGTGATCGAAACGATGGTGTTGTTGAACGTGCTCTTGATGTGGGCGTGCCCGTGAGCGACGTTCTTCTTTTCCTTGCGGCGCACCTTCTTGGCAGCGCCCTGACGACCCTTGGGGGGCATCTAAATCTCCTACGGGAGGTGGTCGGTCCTACAGCGCAAGACCGCTGAACAGGACTACTTCTTGCCCGGCTTCTTCTTACCGGCGATCGCGCGACGCGGGCCCTTGCGGGTACGCGCGTTGGTGCTGGTGCGCTGACCGTGCACCGGGAGGCCGCGACGGTGGCGGATACCCTGGTAGCACTGGATCTCGATCTTGCGGCGGATGTCGCCCTGGATCTCGCGGCGGAGGTCACCCTCGGTACGGAGGTTGGCGTCCACGTACTCGCGGATCTTGACGAGGTCCTCTTCGGCCAGGTCACGAACGCGGGTGTTCGGGTTCACGCCGGTGGAGGCGAGGATCTCCTTGGACCGGGTGCGCCCGATACCGAAGACGTAGGTGAGTGCGATCTCCACGCGCTTTTCGCGCGGGATGTCAACACCGGAAACGCGTGCCATTCAATGGCTCCTGTGTGTTCGGGGGTCTTCAGCAGAACCGACCCCGACCGCCGACCACCCCGAAATGGGTGATGGTACGCCCGGGTCCCCGGCCCCCGCCGGAGGTGCCGCCGGCCCCGTGAAGGGCTGGGCGGGTTCTGCGTATGTACGTTTTCTTACGTCGCGCGAAGAACTGCGGAAGGCAGGTCGGTCGGCGTGCGTCAGCCCTGGCGCTGCTTGTGGCGCAGGTTGTCGCAGATGACCATGACCCGACCGTGACGGCGGATCACCTTGCACTTGTCGCAGATCTTCTTGACGCTCGGCTTGACCTTCATGTTGGTGAGGTTCTCCGGGTCAGTGCCACCACCCGCACCGGGACGGACGCCCAGGCAGGAGTGAGAGCAAGATCTACTTGTATCGGTAGACGATCCGGCCACGCGTCAGGTCGTACGGAGACAGCTCCACAACGACCCGGTCATCGGGGAGGATGCGGATGTAGTGCATACGCATCTTGCCGCTGATGTGCGCGAGGACCTTGTGACCGTTCTGGAGTTCCACCTTGAACATGGCGTTCGGGAGGGACTCGATCACGGTGCCCTCGATTTCGATGGCACCTTGCTTCTTGGCCACGCTTCGCCTTTCGAATCGGCTACCTTGATCGGCTCTGTGCGCCACGCAGACATGGAAGTGCACGAGAGCCGACGAGTCAGTCTACGTCAGGGCACCCAGAAAGACGAATCCGGAAAGTTTGCCCCAGAGTCTAGATCATTAACCGAGGGGGTCCGGAGCCGTGGTGACCCCGTACTCCGCCAGCTTCGCCTTGCCGCAATCCGGGCTGGTCAGGACGATGGGCCCGGCCTCCGTCAGCGCGATGGAGTGCTCCCAGTGCGAGGACCAGGTGCCGTCCGTCGTGATGACCGTCCAGTCGTCCGAAAGGACCTCCGTCTGGGCGGTGCCGAGGGAAACCATCGGCTCGATCGCCAGGCAGAGACCCGGAACGAGCTTGATCCCCTTGCCCCGCTTGCGCGAGACGTAGTTCAGCAGGTGGGGGTCCATGTGCATCTCGGACCCGATGCCGTGGCCGCCGTAGTCCTCGATGATCCCGAACTTGCCGAGGCTGTGCTCACCGGTGGAAGGACGGGGCTGGCGCTTGATGTACGTCTCGATCGCCTTGGAGATGTCCACGAGGCGGTTGCCGAGCTTCATGGCGGCGATCCCGGCCCACATGGACTCCTCGGTCACCCGGGACAGCTCCACGAGCTCAGGCGCGTGCCCGGTGCCCACGAAGGCGGTGTACGCGGCGTCGCCGTGCCAGCCGTCCACGATCGCGCCGGCGTCGATCGAGATGATGTCGCCGTCCTTGAGGACGGTCTTGTCGTCCGGGATGCCGTGGACGACGACCTCGTTCACCGAGGTGCAGATGGTCGCGGGGAACCCGCCGTAGCCGAGGAAGTTCGACCTGGCCCCGGCGTCCGCGATGACCTTGCGGGCCACCATGTCCAGATCCCGCGTCGTGGCACCCGGTACGGCCGCCTCACGGGTCGCGGCGTGGATCGCCGCGACGACCAGCCCTGCCTCGCGCATCTTCGCGATCTGCTCGGGGGTCTTGATCTGGACCATGGGAAATGCCTTCCACCTTCGGATCTGCGTTGTTCAGGTCTTTTCAACAGTACGGCCGCGATGCCCTGGGGACACCGCGGCCGTACCTGCACACAAAGGGTTACTACTTCTTGAGGGCGTCCATCGCGCGCTTGGTGACGTCCGCGACCTCACCGAGGGCCGGAATGGTCACCAGCAGGCCCTGGGCCTTGTAGTAGTCGATGATCGGCTCGGTCTGCGTGTGGTAGACCTCCAGCCGGTTGCGGACCGTGGCCTCGGAGTCGTCGCCGCGCTGGTACAGCTCGCCTTCGCAGGTGTCGCAGACACCCTCGACCTTCGGACGGGCGTACGCCACGTGGAAGACGTGCGAGGAGTCCTTGCGGCAGATCCGCCGACCGGCGATCCGCTTGACGACCTCGTCCTCCTCGACCTCCAGGTCGAGGACGGCGTCGAGCTTCATGCCCTCCGCCTGGAGCATCACGTCGAGCGCCTCGGCCTGCGAGACGTTGCGCGGGAAACCGTCGAGCAGGAAGCCGTTCACGGCGTCCGGCTGCTCCATACGGTCCTTGGCCATGCCGATGGTCACCTCGTCGGGCACCAGGTCGCCGGCGTCCATGTACGCCTTCGCCTGCTTGCCCAGCTCAGTGCCCTGGCTGATGTTGGCCCGGAACAGGTCACCCGTGGAGATGTGCGGAATCGACAGGTTCTTAGCAAGGAACGCGGCCTGCGTTCCCTTGCCGGCACCGGGCGGTCCAACGAGGACGATTCGCATCAGCGGAGGAACCCTTCGTAATTACGCTGCTGGAGCTGGCTCTCGATCTGCTTCACGGTTTCCAGACCCACACCCACGATGATCAGGATGCTCGTCCCGCCGAACGGGAAGTTCTGGTTCGCTCCGAAGCCGGCCAACGCCATCGTCGGCACAAGAGCGATGAGACCCAGGTACAGCGACCCCGGCCAGGTGATCCGGTTGAGTACGTAGCTGAGGTACTCGGCGGTGGGCCGACCGGCGCGGATGCCCGGGATGAACCCACCATACTTCTTCATGTTGTCTGCAACTTCCTCGGGGTTGAACGAGATCGCCACGTAGAAGAACGCGAAGAAGACGATCAGGAGGAAGTAGGCCGCGATGTAGTACGGGTGGTCGCCCTTGACGAAGTGCTTCTGGATCCAGGTGGCCCAGCCTGCCTGGGATCCGCTGAACTGCACGACCAGCGCCGGGATGTAGAGCAGCGACGAGGCGAAGATGACGGGGATGATGCCCGCCTGGTTCACCTTGAGCGGGATGTAGGTCGAGGTGCCGCCGTACGCACGGCGACCGATCATGCGCTTCGCGTACTGGACCGGGATCCGGCGCTGCGCCTGCTCGACGAAGACCACCAGGCCGACCATCGCGAGGCCGACGAGCATGACCACACCGAACTCGACCCAGCCGTCGGCGATCTTGCCCTGGAGCTTGATCTGCCACAGCGCGCCGATGAAGCCGGCGGCGATCGAGATGAACATGAGGATCGACATGCCGTTGCCGATGCCGCGGTCGGTGATGAGCTCACCGAGCCACATCACGACGCAGGTACCGGCGGTCATGGTGACCACCATGACGACCGTGGTGAAGATCGACCGGTCCGGGACGATCTCGCGGCCGACCTGGCAGGTGCCGAAGAGGGCACCGGTGCGAGCGGTGGCGACGAGGCCGGTGCCCTGCAGGATCGCGAGGGCGACCGTCAAATAGCGCGTGTACTGGGTGATCTTCGCCGTGCCGGACTGTCCCTCCTTCTTGAGGGCCTCCAGCTTCGGGATGACCACGGTCAGCAGCTGCAGGATGATGCTCGCCGTGATGTAGGGCATGATGCCGAGCGCGAAGATCGTGATCTGCAGCAGCGCACCGCCGCTGAACATGTTGACCAGGCCGAACAGCCCATTGCTGCTGCCTGCCTGCTCCACACAGATCTGAACGTTCTTGTAGCTCACCCCGGGGACCGGTACGTGGGACCCGAGCCGGAACAGCACGATGATGCCGAGCGTGAAGAGCAGCTTCTTGCGCAGGTCGGGCGTCTTGAACGCCCGGGCGAACGCGGTGAGCACGGTGCCTCCTGCGACCCCCGCGCTACTGCGTCAGAGGTGACGGTCTGAGGGATCGACGAATACGACAAAGCAAAGGTGCACGCCACCTTACCGGCGAGTGTGCCTTCCGTGGAACGACCGACCGGGGATGCCCCATATGTGAGGCATCCCCGGTCGGGTTTCGAGCTATTCAGCCACTGAAATCGTCTTAGACGAGCTCGGTGACGGTGCCGCCGGCAGCGGCAATCTTCTCCTTGGCGGAGGCGGAGACGGCGTCAACCGAAACCTGCAGCGCCACGGAGATCTCGCCCTGGCCCAGGACCTTGACGAGGCTGTTCTTGCGAACCGCGCCCTTGGCGACCAGGTCGGCCACCGTGACTTCTCCACCCTCGGGGTAGAGCGCGCCGAGCTTGTCCAGGTTCACGACCTGGAACTCGGTGCGGAACGGGTTCTTGAAGCCCTTGAGCTTCGGCAGGCGCATGTGGAGGGGCATCTGCCCACCCTCGAAGCGCTGCGGGATCTGGTAACGGGCCTTCTGGCCCTTCGTACCACGACCGGCCGTCTTACCCTTCGACGCCTCACCACGACCGACACGGGTCTTCGCGGTCTTGGCGCCGGGGGCGGGACGGAGGTTGTGGGCCTTCAGCGGGCTGTTCTCAGCCATGATTAGTCAACCTCCTCAACCGTCACGAGGTGGCGGACGGTGTGCACCATTCCGCGGAACTCGGGGCGGTCCTCCTTGACGACGACGTCGTTCAGGCGCTTGAGCCCGAGCGAACGCAGCGTGTCGCGGTGGTTCTGCTTGCTACCGATGTACGACTTCGTCTGCGTGATCTTGAGGCGAGCCATTACGCACCCGCCCCAGCACGTGCACGAAGCAGAGCCGCGGGGGCGACGTCCTCGAGGGGCAGACCACGGCGAGCCGCGATCTCCTCGGGACGCTGCAGGCCCTTGAGGGCCTCCACGGTCGCGTGCACGATGTTGATCGCGTTGTCGGAGCCCAGGGACTTCGACAGGATGTCGTGAACGCCGGCGCACTCCAGAACGGCGCGCACCGGGCCACCGGCGATAACACCGGTACCGGGGGAAGCAGGCTTCAGCAGGACGACGCCCGCAGCCTTCTCGCCCTGGATCGGGTGAGGGATGGTGCCCTGGATGCGCGGAACCTTGAAGAAGTTCTTCTTGGCTTCCTCGACACCCTTGGCGATGGCCGCGGGAACTTCCTTGGCCTTGCCGTAACCGACACCTACGGTGCCGTCACCGTCGCCCACCACGACCAGCGCGGTGAAGCTGAAGCGGCGACCACCCTTGACAACCTTGGCGACGCGGTTGATCGCGACAACGCGCTCAACGTAAGCGGTCTTCTCGGCGGCAGGGCCACCGTCGCGACCCTTCCGGTCCCGCCGCTCGCCGCCACCGGCACCGCTTCCGCGGCGCTGGGGTCCAGCCATTGGATTACCTCTCTCTGTTACGTCCGTGAGTCCCGGAACCGGGGCTTAGAACTTCAGCCCGGCTTCGCGGGCGGCGTCAGCCAGAGCGGCAATGCGCCCGGCGTATCGGTTGCCACCGCGGTCGAACACGACGGTCTCGACACCCGCGGCCTTGGCACGCTCGGCGACGAGCGCGCCGACAGCCTGGGCCTGCGAGCTCTTGTCGCCTTCGCCACCGCGGATCGAAGCGTCCAGGGTCGACGCCGACGCCAGGGTGTGGCCCTGGAGGTCGTCGATGACCTGAGCAACGATGTTGCGGTTCGAACGCGTCACGACGAGGCGCGGACGCTCCGCCGTACCCGAGACGTTCTTGCGGATGCGGATGTGGCGGCGAGCCTTGGCAGCGCGCTTGTACGCGTCGCCCTTGGCGATCTTCACACCGTATGCCATGGCTACTTACCAGCCTTTCCGACCTTGCGGCGGATGACCTCGCCGGCGTACTTGACACCCTTGGCCTTGTACGGGTCGGGCTTCCGCAGCTTGCGGATGTTGGCGGCGACCTCGCCGACCTTCTGCTTGTCGATGCCCTCGACCGTGAACTTGGTCGGCGACTCGACCTTGAAGGAGATGCCCTCGGGCGCCTCCACCAGGATCGGGTGGCTGTAGCCCAGCTGGAACTCCAGGTTGGAGCCCTTCGCCAGGACACGGTAACCGACACCGCTGATCTCGAGAGCCTTGACGTATCCCGTGGTCACACCGGTGATCATGTTCGCCACCAGCGTGCGGGACAGGCCGTGCAGGGCCTTGTTCTGACGCTCGTCGTTCGGACGGGTGACGTTCAGAACGCCGTCCTCGCCCTTAACAACGGCGATGGGAGCCTTGACGGTGTGGGAAAGGGAACCCTTGGGGCCCTTCACCGCAACCGTGCTGCCATCGATGGTGACGTCCACACCGGCGGGAACCTGGATGGGGAGCTTGCCGATTCGCGACATTGCTTTTCCTCCGTTCCCGACTACCAGACGTAGGCGAGGACTTCCCCACCTACGCCCTTCTTGCCTGCCTGCTGGCCGGTGAGCAGACCGTGCGACGTGGAGATGATCGCCACGCCCAGGCCGCCGAGCACCTTCGGCAGGTTGGTGGACTTCGCGTACACGCGCAGACCGGGCTTCGAGATCCGCTTGATGCCCGCGATGGAGCGCTCACGGTTCGGCCCGAACTTCAGCTCGAGGACGAGGTTCTTGCCGACCTCGGCGTCCTCGACCTTCCAGCCGGTGATGAAACCCTCCTGCTTGAGGATCTCCGCGATGTGCGACTTGATCTTGCTGTGCGGCATCACGACGGTGTCGTGGTACGCCGAGTTAGCGTTACGCAGACGGGTCAGCATGTCTGCGATCGGGTCAGTCATGGTCATGAAGTGGCCTTCGGCCTCTCTCGCCGGGGTTTCCTGTATGCGCCATCCCTCTCCCCACTCAGTGGCGGGACGGGTGCGGTGCGGGGACCTACGGCGTAGTAAGTCGATAGGGCGGCGGACGCCCAACCCCACAAGCCTACGGCATGCGGAGCTGGGCACCCACCGACCAGATGCTTACCGAGAGTCTCTGGAACTTCCCAAGTCCTTACGGACGGAAGGGAATTACCAGGAGCTCTTGGTCACGCCCGGCAGCTCGCCACGGTGAGCCATCTCACGAAGGCAGACGCGGCACAGGCCGAACTTGCGGTACACGGAGTGGGGACGACCGCAGCGCTGGCAGCGGGTGTACGCACGCACACCGAACTTGGGCTTGCGGGCAGCCTTCGCGATGAGAGCCTTCTTCGCCATCTCGCTTACGCCTCCTTGAAGGGGAAGCCGAGGTGACGAAGGAGCGCGCGGCCCTCAGCGTCGTTGGTCGCCGTGGTGACCACGGTGATGTCCATACCCCGGGTACGGTCGATCTTGTCCTGGTCGATCTCGTGGAACATGACCTGCTCCGTGAGACCGAAGGTGTAGTTACCACGGCCGTCGAACTGCTTCGGCGACAGACCACGGAAGTCACGGATACGCGGCAGCGCGAGCGACAGCGTACGGTCCAGGAACTCCCACATGCGGTCACCACGGAGGGTGACGTGGCAGCCGATCGGCTGACCCTCGCGCAGCTTGAACTGCGCGATGGACTTGCGGGCCTTCGTGACGGCCGGCTTCTGACCGGTGATCGTCGTCAGGTCCTTGATGGCGCCGTCGATCAGCTTGGAGTCGCGGGCGGCGTCGCCCACACCCATGTTGACCACGATCTTCACGAGGCCGGGGATCTGCATGACGTTCTCGTAGGAGAACTCCTCACGCAGCTTGCCCGCGATGTCCTCGCGGTACTTCGTCTTGAGACGCGGAGTGGTAGCCATCAGATGTCCTCACCCGTCCGCTTGGCAACGCGGATCTTGTTGCCCTCGTCGTCGAAGCGGTAGCCGACGCGGGTGACGACCTTCTTGCCGTCCTTCTCCACAACCAGCTGAACGTTGCTGACGTGGACCGGGGCCTCGGTGATCACAATGCCACCGGCCTGGTTCTGCGCAGCCTTGGTGTGCTTCTTGACCCGGTTGACACCCTCGACGAGGACACGGTTGTCGGCGGGGAAGGCAACGATGACCTTGCCCTGCTTGCCCTTGTCCTTACCGGTGATGACCTGGACCAGGTCGCCCTTCTTGATCTTCATGCTTACAGCACCTCCGGCGCGAGCGAGATGATCTTCATGAACTTCTTCTCGCGCAGCTCACGGCCCACCGGGCCGAAGATACGGGTGCCGCGAGGGTCGCCGTCGTTCTTCAGAATGACGGCGGCGTTCTCGTCAAAGCGGATGTACGAGCCGTCCTGGCGGCGACGCTCCTTGACGGTGCGAACGATGACCGCCTTGACGACGTCACCCTTCTTCACGTTGCCACCGGGGATCGCGTCCTTGACGGTGGCGACGATGACGTCACCGATGCCCGCGTAGCGGCGACCGGAACCACCGAGAACACGGATGCAAAGGATTTCCTTGGCACCAGTGTTGTCGGCGATACGCAGTCGCGACTCCTGCTGGATCACGTGTATCTCCTGTTTGTCTGCCGGTTCCCGGCGGGGGCTTCACTCCGGAGAGCGTCGCCCCCACCGAGCCTGGCGGAACGAACCTGAGGGAAACCCCTCAGATAATTACTTGGCCTTCTCGAGGATCTCGACGATGCGCCAGCGCTTGCTCGCCGACAGCGGACGCGTCTCCATGATGAGGACGCGGTCGCCGACGCCAGCAGCGTTCTGCTCGTCGTGCGCCTTGAGCTTGTTCGTACGGCGGATGACCTTGCCGTACAGGGCGTGCTTCACGCGGTCCTCGACGGCGACGACGACGGTCTTGTCCATCTTGTCGCTGACGACCAGACCCTCACGGGTCTTGCGGAAACCGCGCTCGGTCTTCTCAGTCACGTTGTTCTCGCTCATCAGGCGCTCTCCACCGTCTCGATACCGAGCTCACGCTCGTGCATCAGGGTGTAGATGCGAGCGATGTCCTTACGGACGGACTTGAGCCGGCCGTTGTTCTCCAGCTGACCCGTGGCCGCCTGGAAGCGGAGCTTGAACAGCTCCTCCTTGGCCTCGCGCAGCTTGCCAACGAGCTCCTCGTTGCCGAGCTCACGCAGCTCGGACGCCTTGGTTCCCGTCGCCATCACGACTCACCTGCCTCGCGCCGAACAATCCGGCACTTCATCGGAAGCTTGTGAGCAGCGCGGGTGAGCGCCTCACGAGCAATCTTCTCGTTCGGGTAGGACAGCTCGAACATGACCCGGCCCGGGTGCACGTTGGCGATCCACCACTCAGGAGAACCCTTACCGGAACCCATGCGGGTCTCGGCAGGCTTCTTCGTCAGCGGGCGGTCCGGGTAGATGTTGATCCAGACCTTGCCGCCACGCTTGATGTGGCGGGTCATCGCAATACGAGCCGCCTCGATCTGGCGGTTCGTCACGTACGCCGGGGTCAGCGCCTGGATGCCGTACTCGCCGAACGTGACCTCAGTACCGCCCTTGGCCATACCGCTGCGCTTCGGGTGGTGCTGCTTGCGGTGCTTGACCCTACGAGGGATCAGCATGTCGGTCAGGCCTCCGTTCCGGTGCTCTCGGCCGGAGCGGCGGCGGGAGCGTCGGCCTTGGGGGCCTCGACACCAGCAGCCTGCTGCGGCTTGCGGCCACCACGGCCGCCGCGCTCGCCACCACGGCCACCACGGCCGGCGGGACGGTCGCCAGCGCCCTGCGCGCCACGGGCCGGGCGGTTACCCGCACGGGCCGCAGCGTTCTCGGCGCGAACCTCGGCGATGTTCTTGACGTCGCCCTTGTAGATCCAGACCTTCACACCGATGCGGCCGAAGGTGGTCTTGGCCTCGAAGAAGCCGTAGTCCACGTTCGCGCGGAGGGTGTGCAGCGGCACACGGCCTTCGCGGTAGAACTCGGAGCGGGACATCTCGGCGCCGCCGAGACGGCCGCCACACTGGATCTTGATGCCCTTGGCGCCGGCCTTCATCGTGCCCTGCATGCTCTTGCGCATGGCACGACGGAAGGAGACGCGGGAGGAGAGCTGCTCGGCCACGGCCTGGGCAACCAGCTGAGCGTCAAGCTCGGGGTTCTTGACCTCGAGGATGTTCAGCTGAACCTGCTTGCCCGTGAGCTTCTCGAGGTCACCGCGGATGCGGTCGGCCTCGGCGCCACGGCGGCCGATGACGATGCCCGGACGAGCGGTGTGGATGTCCACACGCACGCGGTCACGGGTGCGCTCGATCTCAACCTTCGAGATGCCGGCGCGCTCCATGCCGGACGTCATCATCCGACGGATGGCGACGTCTTCCTTGACGTAGTCCTTGTACAGCTTGTCGGCGTACCAACGCGACTTGAAGTCGGTGGTGATGCCGAGCCGGAACCCGTGCGGGTTTACCTTCTGGCCCATTACCGGGAACCTTCCTTGCTGCTGACGACCACGGTGATGTGGCTGGTCCGCTTGCGGATCCGGTAGGCACGGCCCTGGGCACGCGGACGGAACCGCTTCAGGGTCGGGCCCTCGTCCACGTACGCCTCGCTGATGACCAGCGTGGAGGCGTCCGGGTGGTTGTAGTTGTGTGCGGCGTTGGCAATGGCGCTGTCCAGCACCTTGCCGACCGGCACGCTCGCGGCCTGCGGGGCGAAACGCAGGACCGCCTGAGCCTCCGTGGCATCCATGCCACGGATAAGGTCCACCACTCGGCGGGCCTTCATGGGCGTGACGCGGATGTACCGCGCCTGGGCCCTGGCTTCCATGGTTGTCCCTTCGGTGTAAGTCATAGTCATAACCACCCCGCCTTTAGCGGCGCTTCGACTTCCGGTCGTCCTTGACGTGGCCGCGGAAGGTGCGAGTCGGCGAGAACTCGCCGAGCTTGTGGCCGACCATCGACTCGGTGACGAACACCGGGACGTGGGTCTTGCCGTTGTGCACCGCGATGGTGTGGCCCAGCATGCTGGGGATGATCATCGAGCGACGGGACCAGGTCTTGATGACGTTCTTGGTGCCGGCTTCGTTCTGGACGTCCACCTTCTTTACGAGGTGGTCGTCGACGAAGGGCCCCTTCTTGAGACTGCGCGGCATCTAAACCCGCTCCTAGCGCTTCTTGTTCGTCTTGCGGCGGCGGACGATGTACTTGCTCGAAGCCTTCTTCGGCGAGCGAGTACGACCCTCCTTCTGACCCCACGGGGAGACCGGGTGGCGACCACCACTGGTCTTGCCCTCACCACCACCGTGCGGGTGGTCAACCGGGTTCATCGCGACACCGCGGACGGACGGGCGAACGCCCTTCCAGCGCATGCGGCCGGCCTTGCCCCAGTTGATGTTCGACTGCTCGGCGTTGCCGACCTCGCCGACCGTGGCGCGGCAGCGCGCGTCGACGAGACGGATCTCGCCCGACGGCATACGAAGGTGGGCCATCGTGCCCTCCTTCGCCAGCAGCTGCACGGAGGCACCAGCCGAACGCGCGAACTTCGCGCCGCCACCGGGACGGAGCTCGATCGCGTGGATCGTGGTACCGACCGGGATGTTGCGGAGCGCGAGGTTGTTACCGGGCTTGATGTCGGCCGTGGGGCCGTTCTCAATCCGGTCGCCCTGCTTCAGAGCCTTCGGCGCGATGATGTAGCGCTTCTCGCCGTCCGCGTAGTGCAGGAGCGCGATGCGCGCGGTGCGGTTGGGGTCGTACTCGATGTGCGCGACCTTGGCCGGCACGCCGTCCTTGTCGTGACGACGGAAGTCGATCACGCGGTAGGCGCGCTTGTGTCCACCACCCTGGTGGCGAACGGTGATCCGACCGGTGTTGTTACGGCCGCCCTTGCTGTGCAGGGGGCGAACCAGCGACTTCTCCGGCGTGGACCGCGTGATCTCGACAAAGTCGGCGACGCTGGAGCCACGACGGCCCGGGGTCGTCGGCTTGTACTTGCGGATACCCATTTCTCAGTCCTCGTCCGATTCCGGACGACTAGACCTCCGTTAGGAGGCCTGGCCGCCGAAGATGTCGATTCGGTCGCCCTCAGCGAGGGTCACGATGGCGCGCTTGGTGTCAGCGCGCTTGCCGAAACCAGTCTTGGTGCGCTTGCGCTTACCCTGACGGTTGATCGTGTTGACCCCGGTGACCTTGACCGAGAAGACCGCTTCCACAGCCTGCTTGATCTGGGTCTTGTTCGAGCCGGGCGCGACGATGAACGTGTACTTGTTCTCGTCGAGCAGCGCGTAGCTCTTCTCCGAGACAACCGGCTTGATCAGCAGGTCGCGCGGGTCAGTGAAGGTCTTGCTGGTAACGGTCGCGTCAGACATTACGCGTCGCTCCCTTCGGTCTCATCGGCCTTGGGGCCAGACACGAAGGACTCGAAAGCGGCCTGAGTGAAGACCACGTCGTCAGAGACGATCACGTCGTACGTGTTCAGCTGGCCCGGCTCCAGGATGTGAACCTGGGGCAGGTTGCGGGCGGACAGCCACGCGGCCTCTTCGGCGCGGTCGACGACCAGGAGCAGGTTCTTGCGCTCCGAGATCTTGCCGAACAGCGTCTTGGCGGCCTTCGTGGAGGCAGCACCCTCGACCACGCCGGTGACGACGTGAATGCGGGAGTGACGCGCACGGTCCGAGAGGGCACCGCGGAGGGCGGCAGCCTTCATCTTCTTCGGGGTCCGCTGGGAGTAGTCACGCGGCTGCGGGCCGTGGACAACGCCACCGCCGACGAACTGCGGCGCGCGGGTCGAACCCTGGCGCGCACGGCCGGTGCCCTTCTGGCGGTACGGCTTGCGGCCACCACCACGGACTTCGCCGCGACGCTTGGTCTTGTGCGTGCCCTGACGGGCAGCAGCCAGCTGAGCGACAACGACCTGGTGGATCAGCGGAACGCTGGTCTTCGCGTCGAAGATCTCCGCGGGGAGCTCGACGGTACCGGCCTTGTCGCCTGCCGGCGAAAGGATGTCAATGGTGCTCATTACCTCAAGCCCCCTTGGCCGCGGTACGGACCAGGACGAGGCCGCCGTTCGGACCGGGGACCGCGCCCTTGATGAGCAGCAGACCCTTCTCCGCGTCAACCGCGTGGATGGTCAGGTTCTGGGTGGTGACGCGCTCGTTACCCATACGACCGGCCATGCGCATGCCCTTGAAGACACGCCCAGGGGTGGCGCAGCCACCGATCGAACCGGGGGAGCGGTGCTTGCGCTGCACACCGTGACCGGCGCCGAGGCCCCGGAAGTTGTGCCGCTTCATGACACCGGCGAAGCCCTTGCCCTTGCTGTTGCCCGTGACGTCAACCTTGACGCCGGACTCGAACACCTCAGCAGTGATCTCCTGGCCGAGCGTGTACTCGCTGGCGTCGGAGGTGCGGAGCTCCACCAGGTGGCGGCGGGGGGTCACGTCGGCCTTGGCGAAGTGGCCCTTGAGGGGCTTGTTCACCTTGCGCGGGTCGATCTCGCCGAAGGCGATCTGGACCGACTCGTAGCCGTCGATGTCGTTCGTACGGACCTGGGTAACGACGCAGGGTCCGGCCTTGACCACGGTCACCGGGACGACACGGTTGTTCTCGTCCCAGACCTGGGTCATGCCGAGCTTCTCGCCCAGGACGCCCTTGATCTGCTTTGCCATCTTCTCGACGCCTCTCAGAGCTTGATCTCGATGTCAACGCCGGCCGGAAGGTCCAGGCGCATCAGCGAGTCAACGGTCTTGGGAGTCGGGTCGAGGATGTCGATCAGGCGCTTGTGCGTGCGCATCTCGAAGTGCTCGCGCGAGTCCTTGTACTTGTGCGGCGACTTGATGACGCAGTACACGTTCTTCTCAGTGGGCAGCGGCACCGGGCCCGCGACCGACGCACCAGTGCGCGTCACCGTCTCGACGATCTTCTTCGCCGAGGAATCGATGACCTCGTGGTCGTAGGCCTTGAGCCGGATGCGGATCTTCTGTCCCGCCATGGCTACTCCGTAGTCCTGTCTGTATGTGGAAACGCTCTGGCTCCCGGTCGGCTGCGGAATGGAATCCCGCCGCCTCTCCTCCGACCCACGCGGTCGGGCGTGTCGCACTCCCTCTACAGAAAATTCCCATACGGAAATTCCCTCATCCAAGGGGGTGCGGTCCCGATGACCGCGATTCGGGGGAGAAACACCCACCGAGTGCCTGGTGGGCACCGTGCTGACACTTCCCAGAAGATTCCCGTACGTCCGTCCCCATTGCTGCCCCGAGAGGCAGATTAAGGACGACGAGTACTGTGGGACTCGCTTCCGGTCCTCCCGGCGGGAGGCGCGCAGCATCGGCACTCAGCCGAGCAACTTGAGTAGTCTGCCATACGAGGCACGTACCTGGCCAATCGGGCCGAAGACAATACCCCGCCACGCTGAGTGGTCAAACTGCGCCGCACCCTTGGCCCAGCGGAGCTCCTCCCCGGCCGCGTCAGGTCCGCGAGACCGTCCCGCACCCCTCCTGCTCGGGCTGTTCCAGGGCCTGGCTGCGGTCGTACGGGTCCCTGGGCGTCCCCGTCGGCTCGGGGCTGTCGGTCGGCGCGTCCCGGAACATCGGATGCAGGTACCCGTCGTAGACGAAGCACTCCGAATTCGCGATGTCGTACTGGTAGGGCCCGATCTGCATCATCCCCGCCTCGACCCGCCACTTGCGGGGATCGGCGAAGGTGAACTCCATCTGCCTGCGCACGATGGTGCGGCTGACCTCCTCGGCGCCGCTCTTCGCCTGGACCAGCGGGTAGACGAAGGTGTAGTCGGTCATGACGTCGATCTGGCCCGGGCTCGCGCCGGGCTCGACCGTCGTCTGGCCGCGCACCTTCACCACGTCGCCGGCGAGGCGCACCCGTGCGGGGTCGGCGCGGGTGAACACCTGGAGCGGGTCCGCGTCCCTGCCCGGGCGGGCCAGGGCCCCTTCCAACCGGTCCACCATCTCCCGCTGGCCGGGGTCGATCATCTGCAGCGCCGCGGTGGGGCGCTCGCCGCGCAGCGTTGCCGGGTCCAGGTTGGCGAGCACCAGGAACTGCTTCGTGCGCTCCAGCCCCTGGGCGACCAGCTCGCGGCTGACCCCGTTCACGGCGGTGGCCTCGGGCATCTCGATGCCGGCGGCGCCGTCCGCCCACTGCAGGGCCGGGGAGCCCCGGAAGGGCTCTGCCAGGGTCGGTGAATCCGGGGGCACGGCACCCGGGGCCGCGGTCGGCCGGGCCGTCTCCGCGGGCAGCGGCACCCTCGCCGCCTCCCGGGCGGCGGTCTTGCCCGTGACCCGGTCGATCACCAGCTCGGGCCGTACCGCGACCAGCGCGAGCCCGGCGATGAAGACGACGGCCAGGGTGACCTTGATCCCCCGCTTGGCCCGGCCCCGCCCGCCCCGTGTCCCCCGCCCGGTCGGGCCGGTGCGCCAGCCCGGCGGATCCTGCTGGTGGCGCAGCCGCTCGGTCACCATCCGGGCCCGCGCCGACGGCTCGCGCGGCGCCTCTCCGGTGCCCGCGGCAGCCTGCTCCAAGAACGCCGCCAGCTCCTCGTCGGATATGCCCGAGCCCCGCGCGTCCTCGTGTTTCCCGCCCATGTCCCACCCCGTGTGCATCCGTGTGCGGCCCCTCGGCCACCGATCGGGCGACTGGTCCCGTCGCCAGATCAAGAAATCGTACTTTGGGACGATCAAGGCGTGCCGTGCGGCAGGCCCGGAACGGAAACGACCGTCACGTCACGGGGTCAGACCTCGGTGAGCTGTCCCTCGGGCGCCGGTACGGCAGCACGGCGCGGAACGGCGCCGCGCAGCGTCAGCAGCATCGCGCCGGCCGTGGCCAGCGAACCGACCGCGTACGCGAGCCCCACGCGCAGCGCGATGTCCCCGGGCACCAGCGTGATGCCGAGCAGCACCGCGGTGCCGAACGCCCAGCAGGCCAGCTGCGCACGGTGCTTGTGCAACACCATCTGGGCCTGACCGAGCACCATCGCCAGCATGTAGCAGGTCGTCCCGATGGAGAACCAGACGAAGTCGACGTGACCGAGCTGCCCGGGCGTGGCACGGAAGAGGACCTCGATCAGCCAGGGACCGAGCACCACGGCGGGCACACCGCCGACGGCGCCGAGGCCCAGCACCACCACACAGGCCTTGCGCAGCATCCGGGCGAAGCCCTGGTGGTCCCCGGCGGCCACCACGGTGGACAGCCCGGAGAGCAGCGAGGCCTGCAGCGAGCCGAAAACGAACAGCGGCACCCGGGCCAGCACCAGGGCGCTGAGCAGGGCCGAGATCAAGGCGATGCGGGTCGGCTCCAGCAGCTGGGTGCTCATCACCGCCGCGTTGACCACCACCTGCGCCAGCAGGGTGGAGGCGGTCAGCGGCCCGAGTCCACGGGCCAGCTCCCGGGTGGGGAACACCCCGCCGGGCCGCGCCGCGCGCAGCGTCGGGGCCAGCGTGACCAGCAGGGCGACGAACGGCGCCACGACGAGGATCAGGCTGAAGGCGAGCGCCGAGTGCAGCCCGGCGGCGGCGCAGGCGAAGGCCAGCACGATCCGCAGGCCGCCGTCGACCGCGAGCTGGGAGCCGTACGCGGTGAAGCGGCCGACGCCGGCCAGGATGCCCCGGGTGAGGTAGCACAGGGCCATCCCCGCGAAGGCACCGCCGAGCACGGCGACCATCTGGAGGTCACCGTGGAACAGCCGGTCGGCGATCGGCCGGGCGAAGACGGCGAGCACCCCGAGGACCGCGCCGAGGACGCCCCCGGTCAGCAGTCCCGCCTTCCGGAGCACCGGCGCGGAACCCTCACCGCGCACCACGCGGGCGGCGACGATCCGGGTGAGCTCCTGCTCGATCGGGAAGAACAGACCGATCCCGACGGACATCACCAGGGTCCACAGCACCGAGACGCCGGCCTTGTCGGCCTCGGAGAGGCTGTGTCCGGCCACCGCGAGGTGGATGTAGGAGGCGGCGCCGAGTACGGCGGTGCCCCCCGCGACCATGGCGGTCCCGGGGGGCAGGGCCTTGAGCAGTCTTGCTATCGGGTTCATCCCGTGGCTTTCATCGGCCGCACGCTCAGCGCGTGGCGTGGCGGAGCATGGCGCTGACACCGGGCCGGCCGGCCTTGATGGCGGCACCGGGCAGCAGGGTGATCGCGTGCAGCCGGGAGGAGAGGTGCAGCCTGGACACCTTGGCGGCGCGCGGCCAGCCGTGCCGGTCCAAGCGGTTGGCGGTCTCCACGAAGAAGCGCTTGGCCTCCTCGAAGCGGTGACCGGTGAAGGCCTTGGCCGAGGACTCGCTCTCGGCGTGCCGGCGGTAGCTGAAGCAGACCTCCGGCGTGGTGGCCAGGGACTCCCCCGCCACCAGCAGGTCCACGACCAGGGCGAGGTCCTGGATCACACCGAGGTCGGTGCGGAAGCCGAAGCGCTTGACCGCCTCGGTGCGCCAGCAGATCGACGGGAAGTACAGCCAGTTCCCGCGCAGCAGGCTGGTGGCCAGCTCCTCGCCGCCGAGCAGGGCCCGGCCGGGGCCCTTGGGTGCGTACAGCTTGCGCTTGGTCCGGTCGCCGAGGGTGTCGTACGGCAGGCCGTCGGTGCCGATCACCTGGACGCCGGGCTGGATCATCGCGGCGGTCGGCTCGCGGTCGGCGGCGGCCCGCACCACCTGCAGGTAGTTCGGGTGCATGAGGTCGTCGCAGCCCATGAGCACCAGGTACGCGTACTCGGCGAGCTCGACGCAGCGGTTGAAGTTGCCGGTCACTCCGAGGTTGCGCTCGTTGCGCAGGTAGCGGACGCGGGGGTCGGCGAGCTGCTCGAACCACTCGGGGACGCCCGGCTCGCGGCCGTCGTCGACGACGGTGAGGCGCCAGTCGTCGCCGTCCTGGGCCAGGACGCTGCGGACGGCGTCCTGCATCAGCGCGACGTCGCCGTAGTACGGCAGGAGGATTTCGAAACGCGACATGCTCTCCGCCTACGCCTTGGTCAGTTCGCGCGCGACCAGCTCGGCGGTGCGCTGCTGGAAGGCGCTGTACGCCGGGGTGCCGGGCGTGAACGTCTTGAGCTCGCCGGGCATCCGGCGGATCATCGCGAGCAGCAGCACGAGGCCGGCCCGGGTGAGGTAGACCATGGCCCTGAACGGCGAGGCGCTCGGCCGGCCGGTGGTCCGCTCGCGCATCGCCACGGGAATCTGGCGCACGGTGAAGCCGGATCGGGCGGCGCCCACCATGGACTCGATGGTGTCCCCGAGGTACTCCACGGGGTACCAGCGGGCGAAGAACTCTATGAGCGGCCGGTTGCAGGCACGGAAGCCCGAGGTGGTGTCGGTGAGCTTGGTCCGGGTGATGCGCGACAGCACCACGGACAGCAGCGACATCGCCCACTTGCGCGGGCCGCGCACCGTGTAGTCGCCGTCGCCGGCGAACCGGGCGCCTATGACCAGGTCGGCGTCACCGACGGCGAGGCGCTCCAGCAGCGCCGGTACGTACGCCGGGTCGTGCTGGCCGTCGGCGTCCACCTGGATCGCCACGTCGTAGCCGTGCTGCTGCGCGTAGCGGTAGCCGAGCCGCATCGCGCCGCCGACACCGAGGTTGAAGGGCAGCTGGGCGACGGCCGAGCCGGCCGCCCGGGCCACCTCGGCGGTGTTGTCCGCCGAGCCGTCGTCGACCACCAGGGTGTCCACGTACGGCAGTTGCTGCTGGATCTCCCGCAGGACGGAGGGCAGTCCGTCCTGCTCGTTCCAGGCGGGAAGAATGATCAGAACGCGACGACCGTCGTTCACGAGTTCACCTGTGCCTCGATGGCGCCGGATTCCTCCGCGCGCGGCGACGTACTGGGGTATCCGCCCTGCTGCACGAGGTGCGCGCGGATCAGCGCGACGTCCTCCGCCAGGGTGCGCGTCTCCGCCTCCAGCCGACTGGTCTCCCAGCTGAGGTGCAGGCTCACCAGCAGGACCAGGACGAACCCGATGAAGAACACCAGGCTCACGCCGGACGCCACGCCGAGGCTCCTGGCCACCGGGTCCAGCAGGTCGGGGACGAACCCGAGCGGGGCGGCCAGCAATCCGATGGCGAGCCATATCGCCGCGTACTTCTCCCGCAGTTGCTGGCGGCGCAGCAGCTCGAGGATGTACCCCAGCACCAGAAGACCGGTGATGGAGGTCAAAACGGAGAGTCGCACAGCGGACGGCGCCTTTCGCGCGAAGGGGCCAACATCTTTATAGGAGAAGCATATGGCACGGCACATGACGCCAACGGGGCCCGAAAGGTTGCGTACCGGGCCCCATTGACGACGTGCGTGTGGGGCGATCAGCCCCGCCGGCTCACCTCGTGGAGGGGAGTCCCAGCAGATCAGCGAAGGCGGGGCGGGTGATCGCCTCGGCGAGCTGAACCCTCCAGTCGGCCAGCGGTTCCAGCCCGGCGGCCGACCAGCCGTCGTGAGCAAGGACACTGAAGGCCGGTCGCACGGCGGGACGGACGAACGCCTCGGAGGTCGTCGGCCGGATCCGTTCGGGGTCGAGCCCGCTCAGTCGGTAGGCCTCGCGCGCCAGCCCCATCCAGGTGGTGCGGCCGCTCGCGGTGCCGTGGTAGATCCCGCCGGGGGCCCTGCCCGCCAGCGCGGCGAGACCGAGGTCGACCAGGTGCCGGGCCAGCGCGTAGGACCAAGTGGGCTGACCGTGCTGGTCGTCGACCACGTCGAGGGTGTCCCGCTGGGCCGCCAGCTTCAGCATGGTGGCGACGAAGTTCGCCCCGTGCTCGCCGTACAGCCACGCGGTCCGCACGATGTAGCCGTCCTGCGGGAGCAACTCGGCGACGGCCTGTTCGCCGACCAGCTTGGAGCGCCCGTAGGCGTTGACCGGACCGGTCTCGGCGTCCTCGGGGTACGGCTGCACGGCATTGCCGGGCAGCACGTAGTCGGTGGAGACGTGCAGCAGGCGCGCACCGGTGTCGGCACAGGCCGCGGCGAGGACGCGCACGCCGGTGCCGTTGACGGCGGTGGCGGCTTCCTCGGCGGTCTCGGCACCGTCCACGTCGGTCCAGGCCGCGCAGTTGACGACGACGGCCACGCCCTCGACGGCGGCCCGGACGGCTGCCGGGTCGGTGATGTCGAGGTCGGCTCGACGCAGGCCCGCGGCCTCGATGCCGGCGTCCTTCAGGACGGCCAGGACGTCCTGGCCGAGCATTCCGGCGGCGCCGGTGACGAGCCAGCGGCCGGCTCGCAGGTCGGCGGTCACTTCTGCAGGGCCGCCTTCGCCTTCAGCGGCTCCCACCAGGCACGGTTCTCGCGGTACCAGTCGATGGTGGCCTTGATGCCGTCCTCGAAGGTGACCTGCGGGGTGTAGCCCAGCTCGGCGCCGATCTTGCTGATGTCGATGGAGTAGCGGAGGTCGTGGCCCTTGCGGTCCTCGACCTGCTCGACCATGTCCCAGCCGAGGCCGGCGGCCTCCAGCAGGACACCGGTGAGCTCCTTGTTGGTGAGCTCGGTGCCGCCGCCGATGTTGTAGACCTCGCCGGCCCGGCCCTTGCGCATGGCCAGGTCGATGCCGCGGCAGTGGTCGGAGACGTGCAGCCAGTCGCGGACGTTGCCGCCGTTGCCGTACAGCGGGACCTTCTTGCCGTCCATCAGGTTCGAGACGAACAGCGGGATGACCTTCTCCGGGAACTGGTAGTGCCCGTAGTTGTTGGAGCAGCGGGTGACCACCACGTCCATGCCGTGGGTGCGGTGGTAGGCCAGCGCCAGCAGGTCGGACGACGCCTTCGAGGCGGAGTACGGGGAGTTGGGCACCAGCGGCCACTCCTCCGTCCAGGAGCCCTCGTTGATCGAGCCGTAGACCTCGTCCGTGGAGATGTGGACGAAGCGGCCGACGCCGTGCTTGCGGGCGGAGTCGAGCAGCACCTGGGTGCCCACGACATTGGTCATCACGAACGGGCCCGCGCCGGCGATCGAACGGTCCACGTGGGACTCGGCCGCGAAGTGCACGACGACGTCGTGACCGGGCATGACCTGGTCGACGGCGTCCGCGTCGCAGATGTCGCCCTTGACGAAGGCGTATCCGGGGTGGTCGGCGACCGGGGCGAGGTTGGCCTCGACGCCCGAGTACGTCAGCTTGTCGAAGACAGTGATCTGCGCCGTGGCATCTGCAGCGAGCTGCTGGCGGACGAATTCTGAACCGATGAAGCCGGCGCCGCCGGTCACGAGGATGCGCATAATACGAAGAGTCTAGCGGTCCGCCCAACGTCACATGTGCTGAGTCCGCTCCCCCACGCCCTCTCGCATAGGGTTCTCTCCATGCGTGGAATCCTCTTGGCCGGTGGCACCGGATCTCGACTCTGGCCGCTGACCCGGGCCGTCTCGAAGCAGCTGCTGCCCGTCTTCGACAAGCCGATGATCTACTACCCCCTCTCGACCCTCGTGATGGCGGGCATCAGCGAAATCCTGATCATCACCACCCCGGACGACCGCGACCAGTTCGAGCGACTGCTCGGCGACGGCTCGCAGTTCGGCCTGCGGCTGGAGTACGCCGTCCAGGAGCGCCCGGAAGGCATCGCCCAGGCGTTCGTCCTCGGTGCCGACTTCATCGGAGACGAGTCCGTCGCCCTGATCCTCGGCGACAACATCTTCCACGGCAGTGGCCTCGGCACCCGCCTCGCCCGGCACACGGACGCCAAGGGCGGCCGCGTGTTCGCGTACCCGGTCGCGGACCCCACCGCTTACGGCGTGGTCGAGTTCGACGAGAACGGCCAGGCGATCTCCATCGAGGAGAAGCCGGAGAAGCCCAAGTCCCGCTACGCGGTGCCGGGTCTGTACTTCTACGACAACCGGGTCGTCGAGATAGCCCGCGGCCTCGAGCCCAGTGCCCGCGGCGAGCTGGAGATCACCGCCGTCAACGACGCGTACCTCCAGGCCGGCGAGCTCAACGTGACCATCCTCGACCGCGGTACCGCGTGGCTGGACACCGGCACCTTCGTCTCGATGGTGCAGGCCTCCGAGTTCGTCCGCGTGATCGAGGAGCGCCAGGGCTTCAAAATAGGCTGCATCGAGGAGGCGGCCTGGCGGGCCGGCCTGATCGACTCCGCGCAGCTGCGCGCGCTCGCCGAGCCGCTGACCAAGAGCGGCTACGGCGACTACCTGCTGATGCTGCTCGCCGAGGAGGACGCCCGATGAAGTTCCGCGAACTCTCCATAGCCGGCGCCTTCGAGGTCACCCCGCAGCTGCACGGCGACCCGCGCGGCCTGTTCACCGAGTGGTACCGCTTCGACCGCCTCGCCGAGGTCGTCGGTCACCCGCTGAACCTGGCGCAGGCGAACCTCTCGGTCTCCTCCGCGGGCGTGGTCCGCGGCATCCACTTCGCCGACGTACCGCGCGGCCAGGCCAAGTACGTGACCTGCGTGCGCGGCGCCGTGCTCGACGTCATCGTCGACCTGCGGGTCGGCTCCCCCACCTTCGGCCAGTGGGAGGGCGTCCGCCTCGACGACGTGGACCGTCGTGCGGTCTACATCCCCGAGGGCCTCGGCCACGGCTTCTGCGCGCTGAGCGACGACGCGACGCTGTCGTACCTCTGCTCGGAGACGTACAACCCGACCGGCGAGCACTCGGTGCACCCGCTCGACCCCGATCTGGGCATCGAGTGGCCGGCCGACGTGCCGCTGCTGTCCGCCCGCGACGAGGCCGCCCCCTCGCTGGCCGACGCCCTCGCGACCGGTCTGCTGCCCGACCACGCCGCGTGCGTCGAGTTCACCGAGTCCCTGCGCGTGAGCTGACCCGCCGCCGCAACACGACTGAGGGCCGCACCCCGTACGGGGGTGCGGCCCTCAGTCGTACCGTCCGCCCGTGGGCGGACATGCCGAAGGGCCCCGTCCCACCGCCGAGGCGATGGGCCGGGGCCCTTCAGTGCAACTTGGTGCCCGGTGAACGGGCTACCAGGTCAGAGCACGAAATTACTTCGTGATCTTGGTGACCTGGCCGGCGCCCACGGTACGACCACCCTCACGGATGGCGAACTTCAGGCCCTCCTCCATGGCGACCGGCTGGATCAGCGCGACCGTCATCTCGGTGTTGTCGCCCGGCATGACCATCTCCGTGCCGGCCGGCAGGGTGACGACACCCGTGACGTCCGTGGTACGGAAGTAGAACTGCGGACGGTAGTTGTTGAAGAACGGGGTGTGACGGCCACCCTCGTCCTTCGACAGGATGTAGGCCTGGGCCTCGAACTCGGTGTGCGGGGTGACCGAACCGGGCTTGATGATGACCTGGCCGCGCTCGACGTCCTCGCGCTTGATGCCACGGAGGAGCAGACCGACGTTCTCACCGGCCTGGCCCTCGTCGAGGAGCTTGCGGAACATCTCGATACCGGTGACCGTGGTGGTGGTCTTGGTCTCCTTGATACCGATGATGTCGACGGTCTCGTTGACCTTCAGGACACCACGCTCGATACGGCCGGTGACGACGGTACCGCGACCGGTGATCGTGAAGACGTCCTCGACGGGCATGAGGAACGGCTTCTCGGTGTCACGCGGCGGGGTCGGGATGGCCTCGTCGACGGCGGACATGAGGCCGAGGAGCTTCTCGCCCCACTCCTTGTCGCCCTCGAGCGCCTTCAGCGCGGAGACGCGGACGACCGGCAGGTCGTCGCCCGGGAACTCGTACTCGGAGAGGAGCTCACGGACCTCGAGCTCGACGAGCTCCAGGATCTCCTCGTCGTCCACCATGTCGGCCTTGTTCAGGGCGACGACGATGTAGGGGACGCCGACCTGGCGGGCCAGGAGCACGTGCTCCTTGGTCTGCGGCATCGGGCCGTCGGTGGCGGCGACCACGAGGATCGCGCCGTCCATCTGCGCGGCACCGGTGATCATGTTCTTGATGTAGTCAGCGTGACCCGGGCAGTCGACGTGGGCGTAGTGACGCGCCTCGGTCTGGTACTCGACGTGCGCGATCGAGATGGTGATACCGCGCTGGCGCTCCTCAGGAGCCTTGTCGATCTGGTCGAAGGCCGAGGCCTCGTTCAGGTCCGGGTACGCGTCGTGCAGCACCTTGGTAATGGCGGCCGTGAGGGTCGTCTTACCGTGGTCAATGTGACCGATGGTGCCGATGTTGACGTGCGGCTTAGTCCGCTCGAACTTCGCCTTCGCCACGGGGTCCTCCTGGAGAGTGGTTCTGTACGCCTTACAGATCGGCGCCAGGTGATCTTTGCTGGAAAGCCGGCCCTCCGGGGCAATGGAGGGGTACTCCTGTTGCCCCAGAGGCTCCGGTGACAAGCCTAAAGCGTGTACTCGGAAGAGTTACTCGCCCTTGGCCTTCGCGATGATCTCCTCGGCGACGTTCCGGGGAACCTCGGCGTAGGAGTCGAACTGCATCGAGTAGCTGGCGCGACCCGAGGTCTTGCTGCGGAGGTCTCCGACGTAGCCGAACATCTCCGAAAGGGGCACGAGGCCCTTCACGACGCGAGCACCGTGACGCTCCTCCATGGCCTGGATCTGGCCACGGCGGGAGTTGATGTCACCGATGACGTCACCCATGTAGTCCTCGGGCGTGGTGACCTCTACGGCCATCATCGGCTCGAGGAGCACGGGAGAAGCCTTGCGCGCGGCCTCCTTGAAGGCCTGCGAACCGGCGATCTTGAAGGCGAGCTCCGAGGAGTCGACCTCGTGGTAGCCACCGTCGAGAAGCGTGACGCGAACGCCCGTCATCTCGTAGCCGGCCAGGATGCCGAACTGCATGGCTTCCTGCGCACCGGCGTCGACCGAAGGGATGTACTCCTTCGGGACGCGTCCACCGGTGACCTTGTTCACGAACTCGTACGCCGGACCGTCGGTCTCGGTGATGGGCTCGATCGCGATCTGCACCTTGGCGAACTGACCGGTACCACCGGTCTGCTTCTTGTGCGTGTAGTCGTGACGCTCGACGGCCTTGCGGATCGTCTCGCGGTACGCGACCTGCGGCTTGCCGACGTTGGCCTCGACCTTGAACTCGCGCTTCATACGGTCGACCAGCACCTCGAGGTGCAGCTCGCCCATACCGCCGAGGATGGTCTGGCCCGTCTCCTCGTCCGAGTGAACGTGGAAGGAGGGGTCCTCCTCCGCGAGACGCTGGATGGCAACACCCAGCTTCTCCTGGTCACCCTTGGACTTGGGCTCGATGGCGACCTGGATGACCGGAGCCGGGAAGTCCATGGACTCCAGGATCACGGGCTGCTTGTCGTCACACAGCGTCTCACCGGTGGTGGTCTGCTTCAGGCCCATGACGGCGACGATGTCGCCGGCGCCCACCGCGTCGATCTCTTCACGCTTGTTGGCGTGCATGCGGTAGATCTTGCCGATGCGCTCCTTCTTGCCCTTGACGGAGTTCAGCACCGCAGTGCCGGCCTCCAGGCGGCCCGAGTAAACCCGGACGAAGGTGAGCTTGCCGAGGTGCGGGTCGCTCATGATCTTGAACGCGAGCGCGGCGAGGGGCTCCTCGTCGGACGGCTTGCGCTTCACGACGACCTCGGCGTCGCGGACGTCGTGGCCCTCGATGGCCTCGATGTCCAGCGGCGACGGCAGGTAGCGGACGACGGCGTCGAGCAGGGGCTGAACGCCCTTGTTCTTGAACGCCGTGCCACAGAACACCGCGGTGATCGTGGGCTCGCCCTTGCCCTTGCCGGAGTTCAGGATGATCCGACGGACGGCGGCGTGCAGCTGCTCGACGGTGGGCTCGTTGCCCTCCAGGAACAGCTCCATGATCTCGTCGTCGTTCTCGGCGACGGTCTCGACCAGCTTGCCGCGCCACTCTTCAGCAGCCTCGGTGTGCGTGGCCGGGATGTCGACGATGTCGTACATCTCGCCCTTGGTCGCCTCGGCGGACCAGACGAACGCCTTCATCGTGACGAGGTCGACGACACCCTGGAAGTCGGCCTCGGCACCGATGGGGAGCTGCATGACGATCGGAACCGCACCGAGGCGGTCCTTGATCATGTCGACGCAGCGGTGGAACTCTGCGCCGGTGCGGTCGAGCTTGTTGACGAAGCAGATGCGCGGCACGCCGTAGCGGTCCGCCTGACGCCAAACGGTCTCGGACTGCGGCTCGACGCCGGCCACACCGTCGAAGACGGTGACGGCGCCGTCGAGGACGCGGAGCGAACGCTCTACCTCGACGGTGAAGTCGACGTGACCCGGGGTGTCGATGATGTTGATCGTGTGGTCAACGTCTTCGAGGGGCCAGTGGCAGGTCGTCGCGGCAGACGTGATGGTGATACCACGCTCCTGCTCCTGCTCCATCCAGTCCATCGTGGCAGCGCCGTCGTGGACCTCACCGATCTTGTACGACACACCGGTGTAGAACAGGATGCGCTCGGTGGTGGTCGTCTTGCCCGCGTCGATGTGGGCCATGATCCCGATGTTGCGGACCTTGGCCAGGTCAAGCGAAGTGGTAGCCATAAGGCTTCGGTCTTCTCTCGGTCTCGATGTGGGGTGGGACTACCAGCGGTAGTGCGCGAAGGCCTTGTTGGACTCGGCCATCTTGTGCGTGTCCTCGCGCTTCTTGACGGCAGCGCCAAGACCGTTGGAGGCGTCGAGCAGCTCGTTCATGAGGCGCTCGGTCATGGTCTTCTCACGGCGGGCGCGGGAGTAACCCACGAGCCAGCGGAGGGCCAGGGTCGACTGGCGACCCGGCTTGACCTCGACGGGGACCTGGTAGGTCGCGCCACCGACACGGCGGGACTTGACCTCGAGGGACGGCTTGACGTTCTCCAGCGCGCGCTTCAGCGTGATGACCGGGTCGTTGCCGGTCTTCTCGCGGAGGCCTTCCATGGCGCCGTAAACGATGCGCTCGGCGGTGGAGCGCTTGCCGTTCAGGAGGATCTTGTTGATGAGCGACGTCACCAGAGGAGATGCGTAGACCGGGTCGATGATGACCGGGCGCTTCGGGGCGGGGCCCTTACGAGGCATTCTTACTTCTCCTTCTTGGCGCCGTAGCGGCTGCGGGCCTGCTTGCGGTTCTTGACAGCCTGGGTGTCAAGCGCACCGCGGATGATCTTGTAACGAACACCCGGCAGGTCCTTCACACGGCCACCACGCACGAGCACGATCGAGTGCTCCTGCAGGTTGTGTCCCTCACCCGGAATGTAAGCGGTGACCTCGATGCCGGAGGTCAGACGCACACGCGCGACCTTACGGAGCGCCGAGTTCGGCTTCTTCGGGGTGGTCGTGAACACACGCGTGCAGACGCCGCGACGCTGGGGCGAAGCCTCAAGCGCGGGGGTCTTTGTCTTCTCGACCTTGTCCTGCCGGCCCTTACGGACCAGCTGCTGGATCGTAGGCACTACTTCTCCGGTTTCTGTGTGCCGTGTAGTGAAACTAACCTGGAACGTTTGCCGACCCACGCGGTCGGGTGTGTCGGATCCGGCGGACCTCCGCGCAAGCACGGAAACGCATGGATCGCGGTGGCCGACTCGGCTCACGTGCGGTTGATGGACACGCACGTGAGCCTAGGCACACCCCAGGCACAAGGTCAGAGCGTACCTACCTCACAGAGGTAGGTCAAAACAAATGCCCAGCACGAAAACACACCGGGCGCAAGTGGTGGCGGCGACCGGGGCCGCCGCCGGTCGAGTGCGGGAAGGCCGGATCAGTCCTGCACCCGGCGGCGCGGCTCCGCGACGGCCGACGGCTCGGCGGGAACCTCGCCCGGGGCCGCGTCGGGCTCCAGAAACTGACTGACGACCTTGACGAAGACCTCGCGGCGGCCCTCGGGGACACCCAGCCACCGGGCGAAGTCCTCGATGGTGGGCGTACGGCCGCCGGGCGGCAGCTCCTGCGCGGCCAGCGGGAGCTCCTCGGGGGCGACCCGGCCGGAGCGGATCAGCATGTCGCGCACGGAGACACCGAGGAGCGGGGCGATCCGGCGCATGGTCTCCAGGTCGGGCATGCTCTGGCGCTGGAGCAGGCGCGTGACGGCGGCACGGTGCACCCCGGCCTCGTCCGCGATCCTCGACTTGCCGCCGCCTCGCGGGCTGTCGATGTCGTATCCACGCTGCCGCATCAGGGTTTCCACCCAGGCCGCGAACGCGTCAAGTTCCAGAGTGCCCATGTGCCGCTCCTCAGTCCGCCGTTCGCAATCCGCACCATGACAGCACATCTTAGCGTGCTTGCGCGCACGGAATTATGACCTCCATAAATAAAGCACAACCTAAGTCAAGGGCAAGTAATGAGGTTCTTGATTGCGCGCTCGCACGCAACATGCCACAGTGAGGCGGCCTTGAGCCACGGTCGTCCCAGCCTCGCGGAGTCGTCACCATGCCCCTTGCCCCGCCCCCAGCCCCACCCGCCGCCGCGCGCACCGCCGTCCCCTGGCCCTGGCAGGCCTCCGCCGCGTGCGCCGACCTCCCGCCCACCGTCGTCTTCGCCCGCCGGATCAAGGACGCGGCCCCGGCCCTGCGCGCCTGCGCCGCCTGCCCGGTCCGGCACCAGTGCGAACAAGCCGTCGCGCCGGCCGAGAGCTGGTTCGACGGAGTGTGCGCCGGCCGGCTGTGGCGCAACGGCCGCCCCGCCGCCCTCACCTCGCCCACCGGGAGCTCCCGTGCCTGACCTCCGTACCGGCGACACCGCGCTGTGGATCGCCTCGCTGATCCGCAACTTCCCCGAGCTCTGCGAAGAGCTGGCGCCCGGGCGCGCCGCCGCCTTCTCCGCGCACGTCCCGGCCCCGCGCGGCCCGCGTGACGACGAGCTCGTCCGCGTGGAGCGGCGCGAGGCCCTGCTCCTGCAGCAGGAGCACGGCCTGACCGCCTCCGGCCACAGCGCCGCCCCGATCCGGCTGCACGTCTCCGACACCATCCGGGACGTCACCGACGGGGTGGTCGAGCTGGAGGAGGCCGTGTGCGCCCGGCTCGGCATCCCCCGCCCCCGGCGCGCTCCGGTCCCGGAGCGGCTGCGCCGGCTCGCCGCCATGCTGGACGGCATCGGGGCCCACCCGGTGCTCGCCCGCCACGTGCGCGACGAGCTGCGCCGGATGGCCCGCCGCTGCGCCCGCGTACTCGGCGACACCGAGCAGGTCGTACGGGTCTCCGGGCGCTGCCCGTGGTGCGACTCCGTCTCGCTGCGCGCGTTCCCCGACCGGCGGGCGGTGCTGTGCGTGAACCCGGCCTGCCGCTGCACGGTCGGGGACTGCGGCTGCCACGACGATCCCGCCTACCGCCACCTGTGGCCCGAGACGGAGTGGGCCACGCTGGCCGCCGAGTCGGGCTGCCGCACCGAGGAACTCGACTCCGCGATGGAAGGAACCCAGCAGTGATCGCTCCGCTCCCCTCCCTGATCCCCGGCCCGGTGGCCGCCCATGAGGCGGGGGTCGCCCCCGCCACGATCCGCAAGTGGGTCCAGCTCGGCCGGCTCACGGCGGCGGGGAAGGCGGGCCGGGCGCAGCTGTTCCGCCTGGAGGACGTGTTCGCCGCGGAACGGGCCGCCAGCCGCCGCGCGGCCCCGGCCTGACCCCCGTACCGCTCGCCCGAACGCACCGATGCCCGGTCTCCCCCGTGGAGGCCGGGCATCCGGCGTTTCGCGAGAAGCGTGCGGAGTCCGCGGGAAGCGGGCCGGACGGCCGCGGGAGACGGCCCGGACGCGGCCTTGGTGAACTGCCCGCACGAATTTGTTGCGCGCGCGCACGCAACGTGTCACAGTTGGTGCAGCGGCAGAGCTGCGCCCGCAGGACGGGCGGCGGCCGGCCGCTCCCCCCGCCGGGCGGTGCCCGCCCCTCGCCCCCCTTCGGGCACCGCCCGGCATCCCCGCCACCCACCAGCTGAGGTGATCCGTCGTGACCACTCCCCCGAGTGCCTTCCCCGACGTCGAGGCCCTAGTCGTCGACGTCCTCAAGGCCGATTCCGCCCTGTCCGCGGCCGCCGTCGCCGTCGACCCGCCCGCCGGGTTCGACGGCACGCAGCGGGCCGTCCTGGTCAACCGCCGCGGCGGCGCCTGGACCGGCGACCTGCACGTCGACCGTCCGCTGATCGAGCTGGAGGTGTACGGCCCGACCAAGGCCGCCGCCCACACCCTGGCCAACGCCGCGCGGCGGGCCCTGCTCGCCACGCTCGGCAAGACCATCGGCTCGAACGCCTTCACCGATGTCGAGGAGCAGGACGGTCCTCGCTGGCTGCCCGACTACCTGTACCGCGGCGCGAACCGCTACGTCTGCGTGATCCAGGTGTCCCTCAGCGTCTTCTGACGCTCCCACAGACCAAGGCCCCGCCGCCCGGTGGGGCCTTTGCCGTACCCGGACGCGGACACATCCGCGCTCCGGACCGGCAGACCTCTATACAAGGAGAAGCATCACCATGGCAGGAAACTCGTCCGAGATCCGCGTTGCCGGCAGCGGCCGCATCTTCGTCGCCGCCGCCGGTACGGCCCTTCCGACCGCCTTCACCGGCAAGCCGGACACCGACTGGGGCGCCAACTGGAAGGACCTCGGCTTCTCCACGGCCGACGGCGTCACCTTCTCCAAGAAGGACAAGCTCGAGCCCATCGACTCGTGGCAGGCCGTCAGCCCGGTCCACTTCACCTACTCCGACCGGGACCTGTCCCTGAAGTTCTCGCTGCTCCAGTTCAACGAGCTGACGCTGCCGTTCTTCATGGGCGGCGGCGCGGTGGCCGACGAGGCCACCCCGTCCAACGGCATCTACCGCTACGACATCGCGGACTCGCCGAAGTCGGACGCCCGTGCGCTGGGCCTGGAGTTCACCGACACCAAGGCCAGTGACGGCTCGGTCGTAACCTACCGCTTCTACATCCCGCGCGGCCAGGTCACCGCCTCCGACGACATCAAGCTGGCCCGCAAGGCGGCCTCCACGCTCGGCATCACCTTCACCGCGCTGGCCGCGGGCGACGACAAGCCGCTGGCGAGCTTCGTCATGAAGGACGGCGCGTACGCCGCCGGCTGATCCGGCCCCTGACGGGGCGGGGCTGCCTCCGGGCCGCCCCGCCCCACCCCCACCTCTTCCGATCCACCTTCACCCAGAGGAGACCCATCACCATGGCAGGCTTCGACGTCAACGCGGCCCGCGCCCAGCGCCAGGAAGCCCTCGGCCGTTCCTGGTCCTTCCAGCTGGACGACGAGACGTACACCCTCCCCACCGAGCTCAGCCGGGCAGCGGCCAAGGGGCTGCGCAAGCTCGACGACAACGACGTGGACGGTCTGCTGCGCGTCCTCTTGGGTGACAAGCAGTTCGAGCGCTTCGAGCAGCACGACATCACGATGCAGGACGTCGCCGCGATCCTCGAGGCCTACGGCAAGGAGACCGGGCTCGGCCTGGGGGAAGGCTGAGCCTCGTCGAGTTCGTCGACGAACACGCCGAGGCCCTCGAAGCGGACCTGCTCCGCTATTACGGCAAGGACCTCCTTGACTGGCACCGCGGGGAGCTCTCCTCGCGGCGCCTGATGGTCCTGATCAAGCACCTGCCGCAGGACAGCGCCGTCAACCGGGACCTGTTCGGCGAGGCCGCCGACTGGTCGGTGACCGACCACCTGCTGGCGGCCACCGTGGACCACCTGGCGGCCGGCAACTGGATGTTCGCCTGCGTCAACACGGCGGAGGACGACGATCCGCCGGAGGCACCGAAGCCGGTGCCGAGGCCGGACGGCAAGCCGAGGAGTTCCGAGTCGGATGCGGAGTCCGACCCGGACCCGGACACGGACGCGGCCCAGGCCGAAGCCGTCTCCCCGGACAAGCTCGTCCGCTTCTTCGGCTGACCGTACGGGTCAGTCACCCTGCTCGGGGGGCTCGGGCCTGCCCGGGCCGGCCCGGGTCTCCAGGTCCTGAGCCAGGGCCCGGGCCCGGTCGGCCAGAGTCAGCCGGTCCGGGCCCCCGTCCGCCCCCGGCCCGTCCGCCGGGAGGTCGGCCGGGGTGCCCTGCGGGCGCGGCTGTACGGGTACGGATTCCAGTGGCGGCACGATGGGGCGCCCGTTGCGCCGTACGACCTTCCGGCCGACCGGCGTCGCGCGCTTCTCGCGCGCGTCGCCTCGCGCGCGCGTCGCGCGGGCGGCGCCCGGCGCCGCGGGAGCGGTCATGACCGGCTCCCGGGGCGTTTCGCCGTCCTTGTGACGGCGCGGCGGCGGGATGGGTCCCGGATCCGGCTCGGCGGCCGGTGGGGGGCCGGTGTCGGAACGCCGGTCCAGGATCTCCTGGGCCCGGCGCATCCGCTCCTCGGTCTCCACCATCAGGGGCGAGGGTTCGAGCAGCGTGGCGAACGGCAGCCGGATCACGGTGGCCCCCCGGCCGTCGCCGGGAGTGCGCCGGGCGGCCGCATCGCCTCCGCGTCCGCCACCCGCGGCGTACGCCTCTGCGACCCGTTTCTCGTACTCGCGGCGGATCCGAGGCAGTTCCTCGGACATCGCCTCGGCCCATCCGGCGGTGAAGGCGGCCGTCTCCCGGCGGTCGATCTCCGCCCTCGGTATCACGACGAGATCCTCGGGTGCGAAGCCCGCCGCATGTACAAGTTCTGACAGCCGCGCAAACAAATGGGGCAGGTCAGGGACCATTTCAAGCCAGTCGATGGCATGGTCACGCCTTCTGGCGCCCGCTTCCCTGTCCATGCGTCAGCACTGCCTTCCCGCCCCCAGGCTCCCCTCGCGCCCCGCGTGACACGCGCGTTCCTGGGCGGGGAACAGTGATCAAGCGTACCCGGTCGTCCTGAAACTCCCTGTTCTTGGTACACGCATCCCGAGTAACGGACCTCACGCCGGACCCCGTGACGCGCCGAGGGGGCTTTCCAGCTCGACAAACATCGAACGAATGTTCTTAACTCTGTTCGCACACACATTCGACAACCGGTGCCCCCGCTCCCGACCCGCGGCGCCACCACGCAGCAAGGGCAAGCAACTGGAAGGCAGGCGTCCATGACCCAGCAGGCCGAGGGATCACCGCAGCTCGCGCTCCACGACCGCCTCAGCCAGCTTTTGGACGGACCCGCCCCCCTCGACAAGAGGGCCCTGCTCGGCTCCCTGCACGCCGAGATCACCAGCCGCGAGACCCGCGCGTACACGGCCGGCTGGAACGACGCCCTCTCCGAGTCGCGGCGCCCCGCGCAGTAGCCCCGCAGCCCTTTGTCCGACCGAGCCCTCGCCGATGTTCGACCGGCGGGGGCTTCTTGGCGCTTGGCCCGACCGGCCGGAAGCGGAGGAACACCATGGCAATCGAAGACCCGCAGCCTTCACGGGTGATATCCGAAGAAAAACCGCCGGACCCCCCGAAGGGCGAGAAACCGCTCACCGCCTCCCAACTGCTCGAGTGGTACACCTCGCACCCTCCGGAGCTCGTCGCGCAGCTGGGCGCGGCGAACTTCGTCACGAACGTCAGCCTGGCTGCGCTCCTGGAGCCCATCGCCAAGGACATCAAGGACATCCATCACGAGGTCGTCAACCCCCTGGCGGTCGAGCTGCTGCAGCAACTGCGGCTCGAGTCCGCCGCCGCCGCACTCAAGAAGAGCCCCATCTTCGAGAACCACGAGCAGTGGTGGGCGTACGCCGTCACGGCCGCCGCCGGAATCCTCGTCACCATCCTCGCCGCCCGCTTCGTCAGCAAGCTCCCGGCCCGGCTCACCGGCGCGCCGCCAGGCGCCGCCGCGGACCTGACCCCGGAGCGGGTGGAGGCGCTGCGCAGGGAGCTCACCGACACGAACCCGCTGCTGCAGACCTACGCCGACCAGGTGCGGCGACTCCCCCAGGCGAAGGAGATGACCGCCCGGGCGACGGCCATCGGCAAGCTCAAGAATGCCGTGGCCAACCAGAACAACACCGAGGTCACGGCGGCCGCCGATGCGATCAAGAGCCTCAAGACCGCCCTCAGGAACTTCGACCCCAAGAAGCTCCCGACGAACCACTCGGCGCTGAAGAAGACCGCCGACGCCCTCGACAAGCTGAGGGGGGCGATCGAGCGGCTGAAGGTCGATGACGTGAGGAACGCGACCCAGGCCTTCCTCCGCCTCAAGATCGTCCTCCGGAACCTCAAGCCCTCCGACATCCCCAAGTCGGGCGACATGAGGGCCAGCGCCCGGGCCGCCAGCAGCCTCGAGGGCGCCACCCGCAGACTGACCGGCGCCCTCCAGCCCCTGGCTCCCGCGCTGCGGGGTGTCATCTCGTCGGCCCAGACCACCGCCGGCGCCCTCGGCTGATCCGCAGCCCTCACCACACAAAGGAGGTGTGACCACCATGACTCTCGCCAGTTCCACGAAGCGCGCCTCGGACGCTCTGCGCAACCTCAAGACGCAGGCTTCCGGCGCCGCGGCCCCCGTCAAGCGGGTCGGCGACGCCGGCAACCGTGCTTCGGGCCAGCTCAGAACGCTCCGTACGAACGCCCAGGGCTCCACCGGCCAGCTCAAGAGCCTCAAGACCGCCGCCGACCAGGCCGAACGGGCGATGTCCAAGGCCGGCCAGACCGGTCAGCGGGCCGGCACGCAGCTCGGCCGGTTCAAGACCGGCGCCGACCGGGCCGCCTCGGGCCAGGACAAGCTCAACAAGTCCATGAGGGGCAACTTCCTCGCCCGCCTGATCGAACTGTTCATGCCGCTCATCGAGAAGATCGTCGAAATGGCGATGCGCTCGAAGACGATGCAGACCGTGATCCGGACCGCTTTCAACGCCATCCGGACCGTGATCTCCACGGTCATCAAGGCCATCGGCCCGATCATCCGCGGCGCCGGCAACCTGATCAAGTCGGTGTGGAACAGCGTCAAGAGCGCCGTCCTGCCGATCGTCTCGGCCATCGGCAACGCCGTGAAGTCCGCCTTCAACGGCATCAAGTCGGTCATCACCAGTGTGATGAACGGCGTCCGC
This sequence comes from Streptomyces sp. NBC_01439, assembly GCF_036227605.1. GTDB lineage: Bacteria > Actinomycetota > Actinomycetes > Streptomycetales > Streptomycetaceae > Streptomyces. The sequence continues at coordinate 4,165,708 of NZ_CP109487.1, forward strand.
TCGGTCATCAGCAGCGTGTGGAACGGCATCAAGGCCGTCATCATGCCGGTGGTCGACTGGATCAAGTCGGCCGTCCCGAACGCCTTCAACGCCGTCAAGGACCGGATGTCCAGCGCCTGGAGCGGGCTCAAGGGCATCGCTTCCGGCGCGTTCGGCGCCATCGTCGGCGCGGTCAAGTCCCCCATCAACTCCGTCATCAGCCTGATCAACTCCATGATCAGCCGGATCAACCGGATCCGCGTCAGCGTCCCCGGCTGGGTCCCCTTCGTCGGCGGCAAGAGCTTCGGCGTCAGCCTGCCCACCATCCCCATGCTCGCCACCGGCGGTGTGGTCATGCCGCGCAGCGGCGGTGTCCCGGCGATCCTCGCCGAGGCGGGCGAGGCCGAAGCCGTGCTGCCGCTGTCGAAGCTCGACCGCCTGCTCGCCCGTACGGCCGCCCGCGCCCGGATGACCTCCGCCGCCCCGGGCTCCGGTGAGGGCTCCGCCCTGCACATCGAGCACTACTACGCCGCGCAGAACACCGACCCGCAGCGCACGGCCGACGCGCTGATGTACCTGGCGAAGGCGCGCGGATGAGTGCGGCCGTCGTCGCGGTGAACCCCTTCGGCGGCCTCACGAGGTCCATGGGCCGTGTCCGTACCCAGGTCGGGGCGGCCACCGGGAACGCCCGCCAGGTCGCCTCGTCGCTGAAGCAGGTCGGCTCCGCGGTCAAGAAGGCCGCCTCCGACACGGCACGGCTCGCGCCGGCGGCCGCCCAGGCCGGCAAGGTGCTGGCCGGGCTGAAGACCCAGGCCGCTGCAGCCGCCACGTCCGCGGCCAAGCTCGGCCAGTCCGCGACCCGGGCGGCCACCGGCACCAAGCGGGTGGATTCCGGGGCCCGCGGGGTCGTGGCCTCGCTGCGGAAACTGGCCGCGAAGACCGGTGGCGTCCTGGCCGTCATCGGCGGCCTGCTGCCGGCCATCGGGATCGTCTCCACGCTCATGAGCACCTTCGGCATCGCCATGACCGTGGGCGCCGTCGTGATGACCGCGGTCAACGTGGCCATGCGGGCCAACCCGATCGGCTTCGTGCTCGGCATCCTCATCCCGCTCGGCGCCTGGCTCATCGAACTCGCCATGAACTCCGAGACCGGCCGGCGCCTGATCGAGCAGACGTTCACCGTGGTCCTCAAGGTGTTCGAGGAGTACGCGAAGTTCCTCACCCCGCTGCTCGCGACCGTCCGCACGATCGTGACCACGTACTTCAAGACGTACTTCGAGGTCATCTCGGCGGTGGTGGGCGGTCTGCGCGGAGCCGTCAACGGCTTCTCCCGGACCGGCAGTGCCGCCGGTTCGGCCAGCAACGCGCTGCGCGGCATCGCCTCCGGCACCTTCAACGCGATCATGGCCCCGATCCGCCCGGTGATCACCTTCCTGACCGGCACCCTGCCCGGGGCGTTCTCCCGGGTGAGCTCGTCGCTGTCCGGTTCCCTCAACGGCATCGGCCGCTTCGTCACCACCGGCCTGCAGGCCGTGCTCGCCGTGGTCACCGGCCCGTTCAACGGCATGATCGCCTTCGCCAACTGGATCATCGACGGCCTGGAGGACCTCAGCTTCGAGCTCCTCGGCAAGAAGTTCGGCGTCGACCTCGACAAGATCCCGATGCTCGCCGAAGGCGGCGTCGTCTGGCCGATGTCCATGGGCTCGGCCCCGCGGATCAACCCCGTATCCGACCTCGACCACCGTCGCGTCGCACCCGCGCCTCCGCCCTCCCCGGGCCAGGGCCCCCACCGCATACGGGAGTACCGGGAGTCCGCGGGCGCGGGCCCCCGCTCGACCGCCGAGGACCTGCTCTTCCTCGCCGCCGCCCACGCATGATCCACCGGACATCCCCGCCCCATCCCCGAGAGCGAGGTGACGGCCCGCCATGGCCGAGACCATCACAGACACCTACACCGCCGACCACGCACCCGGCTCACTCATCACCCAGGACGGGCAGATGCAGTGGGCCGGACTGCTTCTCGGGCCCGGTACCCCCTTCACCGTCGACCGGTCGGGACTGACCGGCTGGGAAGACCTGCCGGAGTACGACAGCTCCGACGCCGAACGCCCCACCGGCCACGGCGCCTGGCCCGGCGCCCGCTACGCCAAGCCCCGCAAGATCGGCGGCACGGTGTGGATGACGCCCGCGCGGGGCGCCTCCCTGAGTACGGTCCGCATCCTGCGCCAGGCGATGGCCCTGGGCGACGCCGAACGCTGGCTGGCCGTACGGATGCACGGCGAGGTCCTCGCCGTGCGCGCCCGGATCAGCCAGCGCGTGCTGCCCGCCGACCGCGTGTACGCCACCCAGGGCGCGGCCAAGGCCTCCCTCCAGTGGACGGCGACCGACCCCCGCCGCTACCTGATCGGCGAGCAGTCCGCGATCGTCCCGGCCCCGGAGCCGGAGAGCGGGCTGACCTGGCCGCTGGTCTGGCCCCTGACCTGGGGTCAGGCCGCCAAGACCGGCGACTCGGCGGCCGAGAACACCGGTTCCGCCGCCACCCACCCGGTGATCACCTTCCGCGGCCCGTGCAGCACCCCGTCGGTGACCGAGCGCACCACCCGCCGCCGCCTGCGGTACGACATCGACCTCACCTCCGGCGACGAGCTGGTCGTCGACACGGCGGCCGGCACGGTCACCCTCAACGGCACCGCCTCGCGCCGCCACACGGCCACCGCGGACAGCAGCCCCGAGGAACTCTTCGCCCTTGAGCCGGGTGTCGCCGAGCTGTCCTTCCGTCCGGACAGCGCCGCGCCGGGCGCCGTGATGACCGTCCGCTGGCGCAGCGCCGAGTGGTAGCGGGCACCACCGCCCACCCGATCCACACCGATGAACGGAGAAACCCATGACCCTGCACTCCAGCTGGGTGGCCCTCACCGGCCAGACCCGCGAGAACACCCGGCTCACCCAGGTCGGCGCGACCACCCCCGCCAATCCGCTCCAGGCCCGCTCCGGCATCCTGCCCGGCTCGTACGACGGCCAGTTCCGGGTCTCCGGCTTCTGGATGGAGGGCACCTCCGCCATGGCCGCCACCCTCAACGAGGGCCGTGCCGTCATCCAGGGGCTGAGCAACCAGGGCGCGTACCCGGTGACCCTGGACGCGGACGTGACGCTCACCTTCGCCGACGGCGACGCGTTGGGGAACCGCATCGACCTGGTAGTCCTGCGCATCTACGACGGCTCCTACGACACCTCGGGCAAGTACGAGGCCGCCGTCGAGATCATCCGCGGCACCCCGTCCGCCACCCCGGTCGCCCCCGCGGCGCCCCCGCTCTCCCTCCCCCTCTACAAGGTCTCCGTCCCCGCCGGCGCCAGCGCCGGCAAGGGCGGCATCAACTGGGGCACGGCCCTGACCGACCTGCGCGTCCCCACCGTGTCCGTCGGCGGCATCCTGCCGGTCCTCGGCGACATCGCCCCCGGCGCGTACCCGGGCCAGTACCAGGACTCCAACGGCTCCCTCCAGCGCTGGGACGGCACTGCGTGGGTCCCGTACCCGTCGGCCATGGGCGGCATCGCCCCCAAGGGCACGGTGACGACCGCCAGCTACGTGGGCCAGTACCGGGACACCCCGCAGCGGGTCCTCCAGCGCTGGAGCGGCACCGCTTGGCTGCCCGCCTTCCCCGGCCCGCAGTTCGCCGAGAGCCTCGACGGCGGCTCCACCACCTCCGTCACCTACACCCGGACCCTGGAGGAGAGCGCCGTCCCCCAGGTGCAGGTCACCTTCGCGGCGCCGGCCTCGGGTTCCGTACTCCTCACCTACGGGGCCCGCATGTCACCGGTCGGCAACAGCCAGGCGGCGGCGTACACGAGCGTACGCGTGACCCAGGGGGGCACCGAGATCTGGGCCCCGGACGACGAGCGGGCCGTGATGACCGCCGGTGACCCGGGCACCTCGGCGTCGACCACCACGCGGCTGTCCGGCCTGAGCGCCGACCTCCCCTACGCGGTCACCCTGATGCACCGCGTCAGCATCCCGGGCGTCGATACCTGGTTCGACAACCTCTTCCTCCGCGTCGAGCCGATGATCTAGGACCCCGCTGATCCAGGGCCCCGCGGCCCTGGGAGCCCGCCGCTCCGAAGGCCGCCCTGGCTGCCCCACCCGCCCTGCCCGTTCCTTATTCCACCCCGAGAACCCCAGGAGAAATCCGTGAACGTCCGCTCCGCCTGGCTCCCGGTCACCGGCCAGACCCGCTCCGACACCCGCGTCGCCTCCTTCGGCGCCCTCACCCCCACCTCACCCGTCGCCACCCGGTCCGGTATCCTGCCCGGCTCCCCCGACGGCAAGTGGCGGATCTCCGGCTTCACCGTGATGGGTACCACCGCGATGGGTGCGACCGTCCACCCGGGCCGGGCGGTCATCCAGGGCACCGACGCCCAGGGCGCCTACCCGGTCGCGCTCACCCAGACGCTGGGCCTGACGTTCGCCGACGGCCACGCCCAGTACCCCCGGATCGACCTGATCGTGCTGCGCGTCCGCGACAACGAGTACGACGCGTCCGGGCGCACCGACGCAGCGGTCGAGATCATCACCGGGGTCCCGGCGGCCACCCCGGTCGCCCCCGCGACCCCGGCGCTCTCCCTCGCCCTCTACACGGTCGCCGTCCCGGCCGGCGCCAGCGCGGGCAACGGCGGGATCAACTGGACCAACGCCCTGGTCGGCCAGCGCACGACCACGGTCGGGCTCGGCGGCATCCTGCCGGTCACCGGCGACACCGCGATCGGTGCCTACCCGGGCCAGTACCGGGACATCGACGGCGGCCTGCAGCGCTGGGACGGCACGGCCTGGATGCCGTACCCGCCGAAGCCCACCTGGCAGAACTGGACACCGGTGTGGACCACCTTCACCGGCAACGCCACGCCCTCCTTCGGCAACGCCGAGGTCATCGCCCGCTACATCCAGCAGGGCCCGACCGTGCACATGAACTTCGCCTTCACCTTTGGCACCACCACCAATTTCGGTGCCGGCGCCAGCGCCGCCGACAACTGGCGGTTCACCCTTCCGGTCAAGGCCGCGTCCGCGATCAAGTGCGTCGGCTTCGCCGACCTGGCGATGGGTACACGGGAGCGCGCTGTGGCCAGGATCCGCTGCACCTCGACCACGTTCTTCGAGCTGGAGCTTTCCTCCGGCATGCCGTCCGGCGATTCCGTCGCGGTCTCCGGCATCGTGGACGGCGTCACCCCGTGGACCTGGGCCGCCGGCCACACCCTCCACGGCAGCGCCACCTACGAAGCGGCGGCCCAGTGAGCACCATCCACACCCCCTACCGCGCGATCTTCTGCGATCTGCGGACCGACCGGACCATCGACATCCTGCCCCTGCGGGACGTCTCCATCGACGACTACATCGGCAAGCCGGGCGCGCTGTCCGGCACCATCCCGATCCCGGACTCCGCCATCGCCGCCCGCGTCGCCCGCATCGAGGAGGGCCGCACCGCGGTCTACCTGGAGCGCGGCGGCGACCTGTGGTGGGGCGGCATCGTCTGGACCAGCACCCTGCAGAGCACCGATCGGGGCGTGGTCAGCCTCTCCCTCCAGGCCGCGACCTTCGACTCGTACGCGGCCCGGCGCCGCATCCGCGAGGACATCACCATCCCGCCGTCCATGGAGCAGGTGCAGGCCGCCGAAGAACTGTGGCGCCGGATGCAGGCCACGCCGGGCGGTGACATCGGCGTCACGTTCGAGCCGCAGGTGATGACCGACCGGTACCGCACGGCGTCCTGGCGGGACGGCGACGAGACCGAGTACTCCGAGGCGATCGAGTTCCTGGCCTCCGGGGAGCACGGTTTCGAGCACTACATCTCCGTCTTCCGCGACCCGGCCACCGGGGCCCGCACCCGCCTGCTGCGGCTCGGCAGCCCGCGCATCCACACGGGCGCCACGGACCTCGTACTGGACCGGCCCGGCGCGATCCTCTCGTACTCCTTCCCACGCGACGCCACCCGCGGCGGCACCACCGCCCGGGCCCGCGGCGCCTCGGCCAACACCAACCAGACCGAGGAGTCACGGCCGGTGGTCTCCGCGGAGCAGGTCGCCCAGGACCTGATCACCGGCGGCTGGCCGCGGATCGACCTGTCCTCGGACCACAACGAGGTCTCGGACAAGAACGTGCTGACCTCGCTCGCCAAAGCCGAACTGGCCCAGGCGCGCGGAGCCGTCGTCATCCCCGCGATCACCATCCGCCTGGGCGAGATGGTCCCCCCGACGCTGCTCGGCCGGACCGCCCGCATCCGGATCACCGACGAGTGGTTCTCGGAAGGCCTCGACGCCCGCTACCGGATCATCGGCGCCAAGGTCACCCCGCCCGAGCGGGGCCGGCCGGACACCGCCGAGCTCTACCTTGAGGAGGCCTGATGCCCCAGCTGCCCGAGGACATCATCGACCGGCTGACCGCCATGGAACGCCGGATCCAGCAGCTGTCCACGGCCGTCAACACCCGCCCCGCGCTCAACACCATCTCCGGCGGCGAGGTCAGGATCAGCGACGGCGGCTCGCTGTCCGTGGTGGAGCCCGTGAAAGGCACCAAGATCCTCGGTGTCGGGGCCTGGTCGCCGACGGAGTACGGCCTGGAGATCAAGCGCAAGAGCGGCAAGACCGCGCTGAGCGTGCGCAACGTCTCCACCGGCGACTACGACCAGGCCTTCCGGGTGTTCGACTCGTTCAACAACGAAATCGTCGCCGACGACGTGGTCACCGGCGGCCTCGCCCGGCCGTGGCTGGGCATGCTGCCGCCGCAGGACACCGGCACCACCCGCTGGCCGCAGACCAGCGCGACCGGCTGGACCACCGTCGCCCGCTCGTTCAACCCGATCTGGCAGCCCAAGATGCGGCTCTACTGCCTCACCGCGGCCGCCGCGGGCGTCACCGGCAAGATCCGGGTCCTCGTCGACGGCGAGCCGTGGGGCCCCGAGGTCACCACGCCGACGGTGTTCGACAACACCGGCAAGGTCGCTCCGGACGTCAACGCCCGCTTCGGCAGCGTGGTCAAGATCGAGATCCAGGCCATGGTCACGGGCGGCACCGGCCTCGTATACGTCCAGCCGATGATGCTCTACGGCACCCAGAGCTAACCCGAATCGAGAACCCATGAACATCGACCCGACCCAGCCCTGGGGCATCGCCATCGACTACGCGGGCCGCGCCACCGTCACCGAGCACGGCCACACCATCCAGGTCCGCGTGTACGACGCCGGCCTCGGCGGCGCCCTCGAACCGGACCCGGTCAGCGGCTACCCGGCGGTCTACGTCACCGCCCACTTCACCGAGAACGGCGACCTCGGCGCCCAGCTCCGCGGCTCCGGCCAAGTGGTCCTCAACCCCCCGCCCACGGGCCCGGTCCTGCCCGACCAGACCGCCGTCTCCACGGCGGTCTCGGCCGCCCTGGCGGACTTCGAAGCCCGCGTCACGGCCTACACCACCCTCTGCGCGAGCTTCACCCCCACCACCCCGTAAACCGGGCCGCCCTCCCGACCCCTGCCCGGCGCATCCAGCCCCACCAGGCACGTCCAGCCCCGCCAGGCACCTCCAAGCCCGGCCGGCCACAGCCAGCCCCGCCGGCGTTTGAGGCGCGGGGTCCGGGGCGGAGCCCCGATCTCCGACCCCCGCCCCGCCACCGGTACCCCCAGCCCCGAGCCGAGCCACCGCCCCGGCCGGGGCTTTCGCATGCCCGAAGGAGATCCAGATGGCCACTCCACTCACCGCCGACACCCTCCTCGCCGCGCTCCGCGCGGAAGGGGTAACCGTCCAGGAACACCCCGGCTGGCGCACCCACAACCGCAACCACAGGGGCGCCTGGGGCCCGGTCAACGGCATCGTGATCCACCACACCGTCAGCGCCGGCTCGGCCTCCAGCGTCGCCCTGTGCCGCGACGGCTACGCCGAACTCCCCGGCCCCCTCTGCCACGGCGTCATCGACAAGGCCGGCACCATCCACCTGATCGGCCACGGCCGCACCAACCACGCCGGCTTCGGCGACGGCGACGTCCTGGACGCCGTCGCCGCCGAAGCCCCGCTCCCCAGCCCCCGCCGCAACGACACCGACGGAAACGCCCACTTCTACGGCTTCGAGTGCGTCAACCTCGGCAACGGCACCGACCCCTGGCCCGAAGCCCAGCTCGACGCCATCGAGCGCGCCTCCGCGGCCCTGTGCCGCGCCCACGGCTGGCAGGCCGCCTCCGTCATCGGCCACAAGGAGTGGACCAACACCAAGGTCGACCCGCGCGGTTTCACCATGGAGGCCCTGCGCTCCCGGATCGCCGCCCGCCTCACCGGCAAGCCCACCCCGCCCGCCCCGGGCACCGGCGGCGACGGCACCGGCACCCGCTACCAGCCCTTCCCCGGCTCCGGCTTCTTCACCGCCTCCCCGAACTCGCCGATCGTGACCGCCATGGGCCGCCGCCTGGTCGCCGAGGGCTGCTCCGCGTACTCCGTCGGCCCCGGCCCCCGCTGGTCGGAGGCCGACCGCCGCTCGTACGCGAGGTGGCAGCACAAGCTCGGCTTCCGCGGCGCCGACGCCGACGGCTGGCCCGGCCGTACCTCCTGGGACGCCCTCAAGGTCCCGTACTCCGGCTGATCCGGCCGGGCCGGCCGAACCGACGCCACCCCTCACCGCACCGCACCGCACGAAAGAAGGCCCCCATGTCCGAAGCCGGAAAGCGCACCCTGCGCACCGTCCTCCAGAGCGCCCTGGCGATAGCCGTCCTGCTGCCCGCCACCGTGGACGCCTCCGGAATCCCCGCGACCCTCCCCTGGGTGGCCACCGCCCTGGCCGCCGCCGGCGTCCTCACCCGGGTGATGGCCGTCCCCGGCGTACAGGCCCTGCTGCCCGGCTGGCTGCGCACCGAGCAGCCGTACGACGCCGACCGCGAGCTGCGCGTCCTGCTCGCCCGCGACCCGCGGGACGAGGAGAACCGCGCGTGATGGAGCCGACCCCGCCCGACCCGCTGTCCGTCGCCGTGGAACTGGAACGGCTCCGCGGCACCATGGAAGCCGGCTTCGCCAGGGTCGACGGCTCGCTGGCCCTGCTCGTGCAGCGCAGTGACCAGACCGACCGGCAGCTCGCCGACCACGAGTCACGGCTCGACGCCCTGGAGCGCTCCCGCTGGCCACTCGCCAGTGTGACCGCGCTCGCGGCCGTTTCCGCGGTCGCCGTCACGGCCTGGCAGATCAGCGCCCAGTAAGCCGTCAACAGCCCGTGGACACCGGGGTTCCGGGGCGGCCCGCCCTGCGGGCCGCCCCATCCCGGCGCCCTAAACTGGCGGCTTGCCCGGCCACGGGCGAAATGTCGACCGGCAGGGAGCAGGCCATTGGAGACCGTGGCACCAGAACCGACCACCGTCGGCTCCCCTCCCCCCGATCGGGACCGGCCGGCGCCCCGCCGGACCGCCCGGTCGTACGGGCCCCTGCTGGCCTTCCTCGTCACCTCGGCCGCGTTATGCGCGGCCTGGGCCGCACGCGGCACCTACCCCTTCGGTGACACCGGCCGCGCCGTCAACGACCAGGCCAACCAGTACGTGCCCTTCCACCGGGCCCTGTGGGACCTCGTCCACGGGCAGGCCGCCGGCGACCTGCTCTTCACCTGGCGCAGCGGCTTCGGACAGCAGTTCCTGTCCGACTTCCACACCTACCTCGGCAATCCCTTCTCCTGGCTGGCCGTCCTCGTCCCGCGCGCCCACGTCGACCTGGCCGTCTTCGCGATCACCCCGATCACGGCGGGCGCCGCCGCCGCGGTGATGACCGTCTACCTCGGCAGGCTGCACCCCGGCCCCTGGTGGCAGCGCGGCGTCCTCGGAGCGGCCTACGGGCTCTGCGGATGGGCGCTCAGCGACGCCTCGTACATCCCGATGTGGCTGTGGGGCCTGGTCGCGCTCCCGATGCTCGGCATCGCCGTGGAGTGGTGCCTTCAGGAGCGCCGCTGGCCCGGGGCGGCCCTGCTGGTGACGCTCGCCTGGTACGGGAACTTCTACACCGCGATGATGGCCACGATCGCCGCCTGCGTGCTGCTGGCCGTCCGGCTGATCACCCTGGACATGACGGGCCGGCAGCGGCTGCGCGCCCTGTGGCGCGCGGCGACGGCCGCCGGGACCGGGATCCTGCTCACCCTCCCGCTCCTGCTGCCGTCATTCCTGTCGAGCGGCGCCGCGCAGCCCACCAGGGCCGCCGCCTTCGACCCCGTCCGGATCGAGGTCTTCCTCTCCGGTCTGATCCCCGCCACCCACCTGTGGGGCGGCCGCCCCCGCCTCTACGTCGCCTCCCTCGGCCTGATCCTCGCGGGCTCGTTCGTCCTGAACACGTCCGTCGCGAAGAAGACCCGACTGGTGTGGGCGGCCGCGGCCCTGCTCGTCGCCCTCTCGTTCCAGTTCCCGCCCACCCAGTACGTGTGGCACGGGCTGGCGGTGCCGAACGGCAACCCGTACCGCGAGACCTTCGTCTTCAGCGCGATGGTGGTCGTCCTGGCCTGGCTGGCGCTGGCCGCCCGGCCGCGCCCGCTCCATCTCGCCCTGGCCGCGGCCCTGTTGGTCACGGCCGCCTTCGTGCTGCGCCGCACCGACGATTTCGGCGGCTGGACCTGGCCCGCCGTACTGGGCGGCGGCGCGCTCTCCCTGCTGGCCCTGGTGCTGCTGGGCCTCGGCGAGAAGCGCCGCCGCCTGATCCCGGTGGCCGCGGTCCTGATGGTGGGAGCGGTCTTCGCCGAGTCCACCGTCGCCGCGGCGAACGCGGACGCCCGCCGCTCCCGCGAACGCTGGGCGAAGCCGATCCCCACCTCGAACCGGTCAATCGCCGGACACCTCGACGCCGTCCGGGGCGTGGCCGGCTGGCCCGCCTACCGGACCGACTCCGGCGCGCCGCAGACCTCGTACAACGACGCCCTGGCGCTGCGCGCCGAGGGGCCGCAGTCCTACAGCAGCTACCTCCCGGCGGCCACGTACAAGGCGCTGGAACCCCTCGGCTACGGCTACAAGAACGACGGCCGAACCTTCTTCGGCGCCGACAGCCCGGTCCTCGACGCGATCTTCTCGATCGGCGCCCGGGTGCGCCCGGGGACCGCTCCGGGCACCTGGACGGCCGCGAAGTTCCCCGCGCCCCCGCTGGTGACGCTCCGCACCGGCCCCTACACCTCGCCCAACCCGCAGGACAGCGTCTACGCCCGCCAGGAGAACGCGCTGGGCGCCACCGTCCACGAGGTCCCCCCGGTCACCCGCGGCGGCAGCGCCTCCGAGCAGACCTACGCCGCCCGCTGCACGCCCGGCTCCCGGGCCTACTGGTACTCCCCCGCCCTGTACGGCACCGTCCTCGCCGGCGGCACGGAGAAGCTGCTGAAGGACCGGATGGCCGGGGTCACCCCGCTGGGCCCGGTCCCCGCCTCCGGCCTGGTCAAGGTGACCGTACGCACCCGCACCCGGGGCGCCGACGCCGGCGCGCACCCGCTGGGCTGTCTGGACCGCGCGGCCCTCGACCGGGCCGTCGCGCACCTGAAGGCAACCGGCGCCACCGCGGTGCGGACCGGCGGCCACGACATCGAGGCCACCCTCCCCGAGGGCGCCCGGGGCACCGCCGTCTTCGCGATGACGGACGTCCCCGGCTGGCGCTGCTCGGCCCCGGTCGAGGACTTCCACGGCCTGGTCTCCGTGGCCCTCCCCGAAGGCACGCGGAAGGTCTCCTGCACCTTCACCCCGAAGGGCCTCGCCCCCGGCCTGGCCGGAGGCGCCCTCGGCCTCCTCGCCCTCGCCTCGGTCACGGTGGCCGGCCTGCGCCGCCGCCGCGCCGAGGGCCCCTGACCGGGTCCCGGCGGGTACGCCCTTCACGGGACCTCGGAAACGAGGAAGCCCCCCACCGCTCCTCACGGAGTGGCGGGGGGCTTCTTCTTACGAGCTCTTAGCCGTTGTACGGGCCGTAGTCGTAGTCCTCCAGCGGGACTGCCTGGCCGGAGCCGGAGCCGAAGGGCGAGTAGTCGATGTCGTCGTAACCGACGGCCGAGTACATCGCGGCCTTGGCCTCTTCGGTGGGCTCGACCCGGATGTTGCGGTAGCGGGCGAGGCCCGTACCGGCCGGGATGAGCTTACCGATGATGACGTTCTCCTTGAGGCCGATCAGGGAGTCGGACTTGGCGTTGATCGCCGCGTCCGTCAGAACCCTGGTCGTCTCCTGGAAGGACGCCGCCGACAGCCACGACTCGGTCGCGAGCGAGGCCTTGGTGATACCCATCAGCTGCGGACGGCCGGAGGCGGGGTGACCGCCCTCGGTGACCACACGACGGTTCTCGGTCTCGAACTTCGACCGCTCGACCAGCTCGCCCGGCAGGAGCTCCGCGTCGCCGGACTCGATGATCGTCACGCGGCGCAGCATCTGCCGGATGATGATCTCGATGTGCTTGTCGTGGATCGACACGCCCTGCGAGTTGTAGACCTTCTGGACTTCGCCGACCAGGTGGACCTGGACGGCACGCTGACCGAGGATGCGCAGCACGTCGTGCGGGTTGGTGGCACCCATGGTGAGCTTCTGGCCCACCTCGACGTGGTCGCCCTCGTGCACGATGACCTTGGCGCGCTTCGAGATCGGGAACGCCGTCTCGTCGCTGCCGTCGTCGGGCGTGATGACGATCTTCTTCGTCTTCTCGGTCTCCTCGATCCGCACGCGGCCGGCGGCCTCGGAGATCGGGGCGACACCCTTCGGGGTACGGGCCTCGAAGAGCTCGACGACACGCGGCAGACCCTGCGTGATGTCGTCACCGGCCACACCACCGGTGTGGAAGGTACGCATCGTCAGCTGGGTACCGGGCTCACCGATGGACTGGGCGGCGATGATGCCGACCGCCTCACCGATGTCGACCAGCTTGCCGGTGGCGAGCGAGCGTCCGTAGCAGAAGGCACAGGTGCCGACCGCGGACTCACAGGTCAGGACCGAGCGGGTCTTGACCTCCTCGACGCCGTTGGCGACCAGGGCGTCGATGAGCACGTCACCGAGGTCGACGTTGGCCGGCGCGATGACCTTGCCGTCGATGACGACGTCCTCGGCCAGCATGCGGGCGTAGATCGAGGTCTCGACGTCGTCGGCCTTGCGCAGCACGCCGTCCTCGCCGCGAACGGCGATCTTCAGCTTCAGACCGCGCTCGGTGCCACAGTCCTCCTCGCGGATGATCACGTCCTGCGAGACGTCCACCAGACGACGGGTCAGGTAACCCGAGTCGGCGGTACGCAGGGCGGTGTCCGCCAGACCCTTACGGGCACCGTGCGTGGAGATGAAGTACTCCAGAACGGTGAGGCCCTCACGGAAGGACGCCTTGATCGGACGCGGGATGGTCTCGTTCTTCGCGTTCGACACCAGACCACGCATACCGGCGATCTGTCGCATCTGCATCATGTTTCCTCGGGCACCCGAGTCAACCATCATGAAGATGGGGTTCGTCTTGGGGAAGTTCGCGTTCATCGCCTCGGCAACCTCGTTGGTCGCCTTGGTCCAGATCGCGATGAGCTCCTGCGTGCGCTCGTCCTTGGTGATCAGACCGCGCTCGTACTGCTTCTGGACCATCTCGTCCTGCGCCTCGTAGCCCGCGACGATGGCCTTCTTGGCCTCGGGCACGACGACGTCGGAGATGGCCACGGTGACGCCCGAACGGGTCGCCCAGTGGAAGCCGGCCGCCTTCAGGTTGTCGAGCGTCGCCGCCACGATGACCTTGGGGTAGCGCTCCGCCAGGTCGTTGACGATCTCGGAGAGCTGCTTCTTGCCCACCGAGTAGTCGACGAACGGGTAGTCCTCGGGCAGCAGCTCGTTGAAGAGCGCGCGACCCAGGGTCGTCTTCAGACGGAAGCTGTCGCCCGGCTGGAACTCCTGCTCGCCCTCTTCGGCGACCGGCGCCACCCAGCCGCGCGGCGGGATGGTGCCCACCGGGAAGCGGATGTCGACGGACGACTGGAGCGCGAGCTCGCCGTTGTCGAACGCCATGGTCGCCTCGGCCGTGGAGCCGAACGCGCGGCCCTCGCCCTTGGTGTCACGGAGCTCACCGTCGGTGGTCAGGAAGAACAGACCGAGGACCATGTCCTGGGTCGGCATCGTGACCGGACGGCCGTCGGCCGGCTTGAGGATGTTGTTCGAGGACAGCATCAGGATGCGGGCCTCGGCCTGCGCCTCCGCGGAGAGCGGCAGGTGCACGGCCATCTGGTCACCGTCGAAGTCCGCGTTGAACGCGGTGCAGACGAGCGGGTGGATCTGGATGGCCTTGCCTTCGACCAGCTGGGGCTCGAAGGCCTGGATGCCGAGGCGGTGCAGCGTGGGCGCACGGTTCAGCAGGACCGGGTGCTCGGCGATGACCTCTTCGAGGACGTCGTAGACGACCGTGCGGCCGCGCTCGACCATCCGCTTCGCCGACTTGATGTTCTGCGCGTGGTTCAGGTCGACCAGGCGCTTCATCACGAACGGCTTGAAGAGCTCCAGCGCCATGGCCTTCGGCAGACCGCACTGGTGCAGCTTCAGCTGCGGACCGACGACGATCACGGAACGCGCGGAGTAGTCCACGCGCTTGCCGAGGAGGTTCTGACGGAATCGACCCTGCTTGCCCTTCAGCATGTCGCTGAGGGACTTCAGGGGACGGTTACCGGGACCGGTCACCGGACGACCACGACGACCGTTGTCGAAGAGGGCGTCCACGGCCTCCTGGAGCATGCGCTTCTCGTTGTTCACGATGATCTCGGGGGCACCGAGGTCGAGAAGGCGCTTCAGACGGTTGTTGCGGTTGATCACGCGGCGGTACAGGTCGTTCAGGTCGGAGGTCGCGAAGCGGCCACCGTCCAGCTGCACCATCGGACGAAGGTCCGGCGGGATGACCGGCACGCAGTCCAGAACCATGCCCTTGGGCTTGTTGCTGGTCTGCAGGAACGCGGAGACGACCTTGAGGCGCTTGAGCGCACGGGTCTTCTTCTGGCCCTTGCCGGTACGGATGATCTCGCGGAGGCGCTCGGCCTCCTCGTCGAGGTCGAAGGACTCCAGGCGCTTCTGCAGCGCGGCGGCGCCCATGCAGCCGTCGAAGTACGTGCCGAAGCGGTCACGCAGCTCGCGGTAGAGCAGTTCGTCGCCCTCGAGGTCCTGGACCTTGAGGTTCTTGAAGCGGGCCCACACCTCGTCGAGGCGGTCGATCTCGCGCTGGGCGCGGTCACGGAGCTGCTTCATCTCGCGCTCGGCACCTTCGCGCACCTTGCGGCGTACGTCGGCCTTCGCGCCCTCGGCCTCGAGCTCGGCCAGGTCGGTCTCGAGCTTCTTGGCACGGCCTTCGAGGTCCGCGTCACGGCGGTTCTCGATCTGCTGGCGCTCGACGGAGACGTGCGCCTCCAGCGACGGGAGGTCGCGGGTGCGACGCTCGTCGTCGACGAACGTGATCATGTACGCGGCGAAGTAGATGACCTTTTCGAGGTCCTTCGGCGCGAGGTCCAGCAGGTATCCGAGGCGCGACGGGACGCCCTTGAAGTACCAGATGTGGGTGACGGGAGCGGCGAGCTCGATGTGGCCCATCCGCTCGCGGCGCACCTTGGCGCGCGTGACCTCGACGCCACAACGCTCACAGATGATGCCCTTGAAGCGGACACGCTTGTACTTGCCGCAGTAGCACTCCCAGTCCCGGGTAGGACCGAAGATCTTCTCGCAGAAGAGTCCGTCCTTCTCGGGCTTGAGGGTGCGGTAGTTGATGGTCTCCGGCTTCTTGACCTCGCCGTGCGACCAGGTTCGGATGTCGTCCGCGGTGGCAAGGCCGATCCGCAGCTCGTCGAAGAAGTTGACGTCGAGCACTGTGCGTCAATCCCTCTTTCGGGGTCGAGTCTCAATCATGGTCTGAACGGTCCCGGGGATGACGGGGGGCTCTTGAGCGAGCCCCCCGTCAGGCCCGTCAGACCTCTTCGACGCTGCTCGGCTCGCGCCGGGACAGGTCGATACCGAGCTCCTCCGCCGCGCGGAAGACGTCCTCGTCGGTGTCGCGCATCTCGATGGACATGCCGTCCGAGGACAGCACCTCCACGTTGAGGCAGAGCGACTGCATTTCCTTGATGAGCACCTTGAAGGACTCGGGAATGCCCGGCTCGGGGATGTTCTCGCCCTTGACGATGGCCTCGTAGACCTTCACGCGGCCGGTGACGTCGTCGGACTTGATGGTCAGCAGCTCCTGGAGGGCGTAAGCGGCGCCATAAGCCTCGAGCGCCCACACCTCCATCTCACCGAAGCGCTGGCCACCGAACTGTGCCTTACCACCCAGCGGCTGCTGCGTGATCATCGAGTACGGACCGGTCGACCGAGCGTGGAGCTTGTCGTCGACCAGGTGGTGGAGCTTGAGGATGTACATGTACCCGATGGAGATCGGGTCCGGGAACGGCTCGCCGGAGCGGCCGTCGAACAGGCGCGCCTTACCGGACGGGAGGACCAGGCGGTCACCGTCGCGGTTCGGGATGGTGTGCTCGAACAGGCCGGCGAGCTCATCCTCGCGGGCACCGTCGAACACGGGGGTGGCGACGTTGGTACCGGGCTCGACGCGGTCGGCCCCGATGACCTTCAGACGCTCGGCCCACTCCTCGCCGAGCCCGGAGACGTCCCAGCCGCGGCTGGCGAGCCAGCCGAGGTGGATCTCCAGGACCTGTCCCGGGTTCATTCGGGACGGGACACCCAGCGGGTTCAGGATGATGTCGACCGGCGTGCCGTCCTCAAGGAAGGGCATGTCCTCGATCGGAAGGATCTTGGAGATGACACCCTTGTTGCCGTGACGGCCGGCGAGCTTGTCACCATCGGTGATCTTGCGCTTCTGGGCGACGTAGACGCGGACCAGCTGGTTCACGCCCGGAGGAAGCTCGTCGCCCTCCTCGCGGTCGAAGACGCGGACACCGATGACCTTGCCGATCTCACCGTGAGGAACCTTGAGCGAGGTGTCGCGCACCTCGCGGGCCTTCTCACCGAAGATCGCGCGGAGCAGGCGCTCCTCCGGGGTCAGCTCGGTCTCGCCCTTGGGCGTGACCTTGCCGACCAGGATGTCGCCGGCGACGACGTCCGCACCGATGCGGATGATGCCGCGCTCGTCGAGGTCGGCGAGGACCTCTTCGGAGACGTTCGGGATGTCCCGGGTGATCTCCTCGGGGCCCAGCTTGGTGTCACGGGCGTCGACCTCGTGCTCCTCGATGTGGATCGAGGAGAGGACGTCGTCCTGCACGAGGCGCTGCGACAGGATGATCGCGTCCTCGTAGTTGTGACCTTCCCACGGCATGAACGCGACGAGCAGGTTCTTGCCGAGGGCCATTTCGCCCTCTTCGGTCGCGGGACCGTCGGCGAGGACCTGGGACTCGATGATCCGGTCACCCTCGTTGACGATGACCTTCTGGTTGACCGAGGTGCCCTGGTTCGAGCGGGAGAACTTGGCGACGCGGTACGTGGTGTACGTGCCGTCGTCGTTGGCGACGGTGATGTAGTCGGCCGAGACCTCCTGGACGACACCGTCCTTCTCCGCACGGATCGAGTCACCGGCGTCGACCGCACAGCGGTACTCCATGCCGGTGCCCACCAGCGGGGCCTCCGCCTTGATGAGCGGAACGGCCTGGCGCATCATGTTCGCGCCCATGAGGGCACGGTTGGCGTCGTCGTGCTCCAGGAAGGGGATCATCGCGGTCGCGACGGACACCATCTGGCGCGGGGAGACGTCCATGTAGTCGACGTCGTCGCCGGCGATGTAGTCGATCTCGCCGCCACGACGGCGCACCAGCACGCGGTTCTCGGTGAAGCGCATGTCCTCGGACAGGCCGGCGTTGGCCTGGGCGATGACGAAGCGGTCTTCCTCGTCGGCCGTCAGGTAGTCGACCTCGTCGGTGACGACACCGTCGATGACCTTGCGGTACGGGGTCTCGACGAAACCGAACGCGTTGACGCGACCGTAGGAGGCGAGCGAGCCGATCAGACCGATGTTCGGGCCTTCAGGGGTCTCGATCGGGCACATGCGGCCGTAGTGCGACGGGTGGACGTCACGGACCTCGAAGCCGGCCCGCTCACGGGACAGACCGCCGGGGCCCAGCGCCGACAGGCGGCGCTTGTGGGTCAGGCCCGAGAGCGGGTTGTTCTGGTCCATGAACTGCGACAGCTGGCTGGTGCCGAAGAACTCCTTGATGGAGGCGACGACCGGCCGGATGTTGATCAGGGTCTGCGGCGTGATGGCCTCGACGTCCTGGGTCGTCATGCGCTCGCGGACGACGCGCTCCATACGAGCCAGACCCGTGCGGACCTGGTTCTGGATGAGCTCGCCGACGTTGCGCAGACGACGGTTGCCGAAGTGGTCGATGTCATCGGTCTCGACCACGATCGAACGGCCGGACTCGCCGGTCGTCTCGGTCTCGCCGGCGTGCAGCTTGACCAGGTACTTGATCGTCGCGATGACGTCGTCGGTGGTGAGCACACCGGCGTCGAGCGGCTCGTCGGCGCCGAGCTTCTTGTTCACCTTGTAGCGGCCGACCTTGGCGAGGTCGTAGCGCTTCGGGTTGAAGTAGAGGTTCTCGAGCAGCGTCTGAGCGGCCTCGCGGGTCGGCGGTTCGCCCGGACGCAGCTTGCGGTAGATGTCGAGCAGCGCGTCGTCCTGACCCTGGGTGTGGTCCTTCTCCAGGGTGGCGCGCATGGACTCGTACTCGCCGAACTCCTCGAGGATCTGCTCGGTGGTCCAGCCGAGAGCCTTCAGGAGGACGGTGACGGACTGCTTGCGCTTGCGGTCGATGCGGACACCGACCATGTCGCGCTTGTCGATCTCCATCTCCAGCCAGGCACCCCGGGACGGGATGATCTTGGCGGAGAAGATGTCCTTGTCGGACGTCTTGTCGATGGAGGAGTCGAAGTAGACACCAGGGGAGCGGACAAGCTGCGACACGACGACACGCTCGGTGCCGTTGATGACGAAGGTGCCCTTGTTGGTCATGAGCGGGAAGTCGCCCATGAAGACCGTCTGAGACTTGATCTCTCCGGTCTCGTTGTTCGTGAACTCGGCGGTGACGAACAGCGGAGCCGCGTACGTGAAGTCGCGCTCCTTGCACTCGTCGACAGAGTTCTTCGCCGGCTCGAAACGGTGGTCGCGGAAGGTCAGCGACATCGACCCGGAGAAGTCCTCGATCGGCGAGATCTCCTCGAAGATCTCTTCCAGACCGGACTTGGTGGGGACGTCCTGTCCACTCTCAAGCGCCGACTCGACGCGAGACTTCCAGGCGGCATTGCCGAGAAGCCAGTCAAAGCTCTCGGTCTGCAGCGCCAGGAGGTTCGGAACCTCGAGGGGCTCCTTGATCTTTGCAAAGGAGATGCGCAGCGGGGCGGTGCTGGCACCGTTGTTCGTATTGGTCGAGGCGTTGCGCGAGGCGGCCAAGAGGGGGTCCTTCCGAGGGCTCGGACTCACTACGCGCGTACCGGTCCCAGCAGACACAGAAGACAAGCCCCCCGAATCCAACCGAAAAGGCCAGGTCAGGGCGGGTCAATCAAGTGTGCTCAAGCGTGGGCATGTCCCTGGCGACGGGCAGGGGACAGCTAACAGGCAGCGCAAAGGGTCAGTGTAGCCACTCGGCTCACTGATGTCCAGACCAGGTTTCCGGAAACCGGCAACAGGCCTTCCCCATGTCGTTCAACCAACACTGTGTCCCACGCTGCGGCGCCCGTACACGTGCACAGAGCGCGTATCAGTACTGCCCTCTTCGTAGTCGATCCATGCCTCGGATCCCGGATCCAGGTGGTCGACCTCTCGACGGGACTGAGAATTGCGCGCCGCGTCCCGTTCGTCAAGGCCCCCTGCTCCGAGCGGATCATCTTCGGACCCTGCGTCGGAGCAACGATGATCACCCTACTCCCCAACGGGACCAGGGCAAGTCAGGCACTACGGGTACGCCAAAGGGCGACCACCCTTACGGGTGATCGCCCTTGGTTGAGGCCCTGGAGGGCCTCAGAGGTGTTACTTGACCTCGACAGCCGCGCCGGCAGCCTTGAGGGCCTCGGCGGCCTTGTCAGCGGCCTCCTTGGCGACCTTCTCGAGGACCGGCTTCGGGGCGCCGTCCACGAGGTCCTTGGCCTCCTTCAGACCCAGGGAGGTCAGCTCGCGCACGACCTTGATGACCTGGATCTTCTTGTCGCCGGCACCGGTGAGGATGACGTCGAACTCGTCCTGCTCCTCGACGGCGTCGGCAACGGCGCCCGGGCCGGCCGGACCGGCAACGGCGACGGCCGCGGCGGCGGTGACGTCGAACTTCTCCTCGAAGGCCTTAACGAACTCGGAGAGCTCGATGAGGGTCATCTCCTCGAACTGGGCGAGGAGGTCGTCCTGAGAGAGCTTCGCCATGATGGGCGATCCTTCCACTAATTCGGCAGGTGCCGGATGTATATAGAGGCGGGCGTAACGGCCCGCTACGACCCACGCACTAGGCGGCGCGGATCAGTGCGCGAGCCGAATTACTCGGCACCGCCCTGCTCGGCGAGCTTGACGCGAAGCGCTTCCGCGGTGCGGACGAACTTCGACGGCAGCGCCTGGAAGAGCGAGGCAGCCTGAGACTGCTTGCCCTTGAACGCGCCGGCCAGCTTGCTGAGCAGAACCTCGCGGGACTCGAGGTCCGCAAGCTTCTTGATCTCATCGGCGGTGAGCGCCTTACCATCAAGGACACCCGCCTTGATGATGAGGTTCGGGTTGTCCTTGGCGAAGTCACGCAGGCTCTTCGCCGACTCCACCGGGTCACCGGTGATGAAGGCGACCGCGGTCGGACCAGCGAAGTGCTCGTCCAGCGCGGTGATCCCGGCCTGGTTGGCCGCAATCTTGGTCAGCGTGTTCTTCACCACGGCGTACTGGGCGTTCTCACCAAGGGAGCGACGCAGCGTCTTGAGCTGCGCGACGGTGAGACCCCGGTACTCGGTCAGCACGGCGGCGTTCGAGCTCTGGAACGCGTCCTTGAGCTCGGCTACCGATGCAGCCTTGTTGGGCGTCGGCATGGTGCGTTCGCCTCCTTCCGGGTGATGAGGACCGCTCAGAAGGGGCTAAACAAGAAACGCCCCGGCGCAGGCGCCAGGGCGTAGCTCAACCGGAACGAATTCCGGGAACCTTCCACAGTCACCTACGCGGGTCGTCCGCATTCAACGGATCCTTCGGCCACCGAACCCTTGCGGGCACGGCAACGACCAGCGGTCTTTGGCTTCTGGGGAAGACTACGTGAAGGGGTGCAGCCGAGGCAAATCGCCTCAGGAGCTGAGGTCCAGGCCGCCCAGTCCGGCGTCCCGGAGCGTCTTGTCGGCCTCCTTCAGGTCCTCGTCGGCCTGCTTGAGCTTGCGGTCGGTCTCCTTCATCACGTCGTCGAACGAGACCACCTGGTCGGCCGGCGGGGCCTCGACGGCCGCGGCCTTGCCGAATTCGGAGAACGTGGCCGTGGTCTTCGTCGTGTCCTTGCCGTCCGCGCTCACGATCTCCGCGCGCACCGGGTACCCGTCCTTGCCGATCCACAGGTCCACCTCGACGGTGGTGAGGTGCTTCACGGATTCGTGCAGGTACTGGCGGTTCGCCTCCTGCATGACCTTGGTGGACTCGTCCGCCTTGAGTAGGTCCGCGGTGGTGAGGCTGGCCTTGTAGTGCTCGGCGTCGATGCCCTCGGCCGTCTTCTCGGCGCCTACGTGCGCGGCCTTCTCCTGGCCCAGCAGCATGGCGAGGTACTCGGCCGGGTCGTCGTTGAGCCGGACCCCGGCCTTGCCGTCCTTGGCCAGGTCCATGCTCATCCAGGTCTTGCCCATCAGCGGCTCGCCCATGGCGGTGTAGACCATGTCGCCGATCATGACCGAGCGGGTGTCGGGCTTCTCGCTCTTCAGGACCACGTCATGACTGGACGGGTACCAGCCCTTGGTGCCGGACTGGCCGCTGGTCTTGCCGTCGCCCTTGGCGATCGACAGCTCCGCCTTGGCGAACTTCGCGGCCACCGTCTTCAGGTAGGACGCCTTCACCGCCTCCACGGGCGAGTGCGCCTGCTCGGCGGCGGCCTTGCCCCCGTCGGCCTTGCCGGTGCCCCCGTCGGCCTTGTCGCCACCGCAGGCCGTGAGGCCACCCACGAGCAGTGCGGTGCCCGCCACTGCGATACCGGCCCGGGTCCGGACAGCCTTGTTCATCTGGTCTCCCCCATGTGTGGATCTCCGTACGGCCCCATGGCCCTACGCGAAGATCTCGAGTCCCCGCATCCATGACGAAACCGGGCCTCCGGGCTCCCGGAAGGGGAGACGGACGGCCCGGTCTCGGGCGTGCGCGGGGCGTGGTCAGGCGCCGCCCGCTCCGCCCGAGTCCTTCATCATCTCGCCCAGGTCCATGACCTGGTCGGCCGGCGGCGCGGCGATCTCTACCGGCTTGTTGATGTCCTTGAACTTGATGGTGACGTCCATCGAGCCCGAGGTGCCCTGACCCTGGGTGCGGACCTGCTTGGCCTGGTCGGCCTCGTCGATCCAGATGTCCATGGTCAGGCTCTTGATGCCCTGCTCCTCAAGCGTCTTGAGGTTCTTCTCCTGGCGCTCCTTGGCCGCGGGGGTCGAGGAGGCACTGTGGGCCTTCAGCTCGTCGAGCGTGAGGGTGCCGGCGAGGTGCGTCGTCTTCTGCCCGTCGATGGTCTCCTCGCCGACCTTCTTGAGGTCCTTGGCGGCGCTCAGGCTGTCGGCCGCGTCGCCAGGGTTCTGGCCCTACTGGGAGGAGCCGAGCGAGTCCAGCTCCTTGGCCTGCTCCGGGGCCAGGGCCTTCAGGTCGAACTTCAGCCACTTGCCGTCGCTGCCCATGTACATGGCGCCGTCGATCAGGCGGATCTCCACCTTCTCGCCCGGCTTCTCGGGCGAGTCCATCTTCATCGACATGGCCGTCGTGGGCTTGATCCGCATGGCGGCTTCGGCCACGATGTTCTGCCCCGCGGCCTGGCCGGACATGGTGAAGCTGAGGGAGGTGATCTCCTCGGACTTCTTCTTCGTCTTCTCCAGGTACGCCACCGGGGCGGCCTCCGCAGGCTTCTTCGCTGCCTGGGACGGGGCGGCGGACGCCCCGCTGTCCTTCTTCGCGTCCTTCCCGTCCTCACACGCAGTGGCGCCTCCTGCGAGCAGGAGGGCGGCCAGGACGGCGCCGACGGTCTTCTTGCGGTATACGCTCATGTGTTCCCCACCCCGGGTACGCAAGGCAGCGGTACGCCTCAGGCGGTCTTTCCTGTGGCGCTGCCAGCACTGACTGTACGTCTCACCGCTGACAGTAATCGCACAGGGTTCGCACAGGAAACGAAAAACGGGCCCGCCGCCCCCCGGGAAGGGGGCGACGGGCCCGTTCGGCAGATCAGTGAGCCGTCGGGCTCAGCTCGATCAGACGGCAGCCGGGTCTTCCTCGACGAGGAGGTTCCGGGTGCGGTTCGGGTCCAGCTGGATGCCGGGGCCCATGGTGGTGCTGAGGGCGGCCTTCTTGATGTAGCGGCCCTTCGCGGCGGACGGCTTCAGACGAAGGATCTCGTCCAGGGCCGCGCCGTAGTTCTCGACCAGCTTGTCATCGGAGAAGGAGACCTTGCCGATGATGAAGTGCAGGTTCGAGTGCTTGTCGACGCGGAACTCGATCTTGCCACCCTTGATCTCGGTGACAGCCTTCGCGACGTCCATCGTGACGGTGCCGGTCTTCGGGTTCGGCATCAGGCCACGGGGACCGAGCACGCGGCCGAGGCGGCCGACCTTGCCCATGAGGTCCGGGGTGGCCACAACGGCGTCGAACTCGTTCAGGCGGTTGCCCTTGGCGATCTCGTTGATCAGCTCGTCGTCGCCGACAATGTCGGCGCCGGCGGCTTCCGCGGCCGCAGCACGGTCACCGGTCGCGAAGACCAGGACCCGGGCGGTCTTGCCGGTGCCGTGCGGGAGGTTCACGGTGCCGCGGACCATCTGGTCGGCCTTGCGCGGGTCGACACCCAGGCGGAAGGCGACCTCGACGGTGCCGTCGAACTTGGTCGTGGAGGTCTCCTTGGCGAGACGGACGGCCTCGAGCGGGGCGTACAGCTTCTCCCGGTCGACCTTGGCGTCCGCAGCGCGGAGAGTCTTGCTGCGCTTCACTTCTGCTCCTGTTTTTTGGCTTCAGGCATGGAGTCGTGGTGCGGACCAGCGCTTGGTCCTACCACTGATGGTGCTGGGGTTGGCTGGATCAGCCTTCGACGGTGACGCCCATCGAACGCGCGGTGCCGGCAATGATCTTGACGGCGGCGTCGATGTCGTTGGCGTTCAGGTCGGGCATCTTCAGCTCGGCGATCTCCTTGACCTGGGCAGCCGTGAGCTTGGCGACCTTGGTCTTGTGGGGCTCGCCGGAGCCCTTCTCGATGCCCGCGTGCTTCAGGATGAGGCGCGCGGCCGGCGGAGTCTTGGTGATGAAGGTGAAGGAACGGTCGTCGTAGACCGTGATCTCCACCGGCACGACCATGCCACGCTGCGACTCGGTCGCGGCGTTGTAGGCCTTGCAGAACTCCATGATGTTGACGCCGTGCTGACCGAGCGCGGGGCCGACCGGCGGAGCCGGGTTGGCCGCACCGGCCTTGATCTGGAGCTTGATAAGCCCCGTGACCTTCTTCTTCTTGGGAGGCATTGCTCTCTCCGGGTCCTAGTGAGAGTTTTCAGCCGCCCATCCGGTCATCCGGATGGAGGCATACCGCACCACGATAACGGGTATCGGTGCGGGGCTAAAAACCGAGCAGGTCAGACCGCCCTTCACGGGGCGATCTGACCTGTCCGGAAGCTGTCGCTCAGAAGATCAGTTCTTCTGGATCTGGTCGAAGCTGAGCTCGACCGGGGTCTCGCGGCCGAAGATCTCGACGAGGCCCTTGACCTTCTTCGAGTCGGGGTTGATCTCGTTGATGGTCGCCTGCAGCGTCGCGAACGGGCCGTCGGTGACGGTGACCGAGTCGCCGACCTCGAAGTCCAGGACCTCGATGGTGCGCTTGACGGCGGGCGCGGGCAGACCGGCCTCTTCCGCGGCGGCCTTGGCGGCCTTCTCCTGCGCCTCCGGGGCGAGCATCTTGACGATCTCGTCCAGGGTCAGCGGGTACGGGTCGTACGCGTTGCCGACGAAGCCGGTGACGCCAGGCGTGTTGCGGACGACGCCCCAGGACTCGTTCGTCAGATCCATGCGGACGAGAACGTAACCGGGCAGCTTGTTCTGCCGGACGTTCTTGCGCTCGCCGTTCTTGATCTGGACGATCTCTTCCTCGGGCACCTCGGCCTGGTAGATGAACTCCTCGACGTTCAGCGAGACGGCGCGCTGCTCCAGGTTGGCCTTCACGCGCTTCTCGTAGCCGGCGTAGGTGTGGATCACGTACCACTCGCCGGGGAGCAGGCGCAGCTCCTCGCGCAGGGCCTGGATGGGGTCGACGGGCTCGGCGGGCTCGACCGGAGCGGCCTCTTCGGCCTCTTCCTCGTCGGCCTCGACGTCGTCAGCAGCCTCTTCGGCCTCGACGTCGGCGTCGACCTCAGCGTCGTCCTCGTCCTCGTCCTCGTCGGACTCGACGTGCAGCGCGGCCTCTTCGGCGGCGACACCCGCCTCTGCGTCGGCGAGCTCGGCCTCGTCGGGGTCCACAGCGTCTGCCGCCTCGACGATGTCGAGCTCGTCCTCGACGGACTCGACGGAGTCGTGGCTCGCGTTCAGGTTCGGGTCAGACACGGTGGCTGCTTCTTCCTGGATACAAAAGGTGGTGGAACATGCGAAAACGGGCGACACCATCAAGGCGCCGCCCCCCGCGGGGATCAGCCGAAGACGAACTTGATGGCTTTTTCGAACCCAAAGTCAATCACGGTCACCAGACCGATCATGATGATCACGAAGACAATCACCACGGTGGTGTACGTCGTGAGCTGGTTGCGAGTCGGCCAGACAACCTTGCGGAGTTCCGCGACGATCTGGCGGTAGAAGAGCGCGAGTCGACCCAGAGGACCCTTCTTGCCGCGCTTACCGCCCTTGCGGGCCTTCTTCTCGCGCGTCTCGTCCTCGGCGTCAGGCATGTCGATGGAGCCCAGGGCGTCCGTCACGTCTCTCACCTGAATCCGGGTCGTGGCCGTACCGCGCCCGGTTGCGCCGTACGGCGTTGCATCTAAGTACGTACCTGCGCACACACGTCCGACATGGAGTGTGGAGCAGGGCCGGAGGGACTCGAACCCCCAACCGCTGGTTTTGGAGACCAGTGCTCTACCAATTGAGCTACGACCCTTTGCGTCCCCCAACCTACCGCATCCGAGCGAGTGCACGGAGTGCTCGCGCTCTGCAGCGGCTGGTGAGGTCCAACGACAGGTGAGTGTACGTGAACCGCGCCCTGACGTCGAACAGCGCCCGCCCTGACATGCGTCGGTCCGTTGACTGAAACGGTGTGCGGCGCTTCTTTGCCGTCTGGGACGATTGCTCGTATGACCTCTGCAACGCCTTCCTCCGAGCGCCGGGTGTCCGCCCGTATCGGCGCCATTTCCGAGTCCGCCACCCTCGCCGTGGACGCCAAGGCCAAGGCCCTCAAGGCCGCCGGGCGCCCGGTGATCGGCTTCGGCGCGGGCGAGCCCGACTTCCCGACCCCGGACTACATCGTCGAGGCTGCGGTCGAGGCCTGCCGCAACCCCAAGTACCACCGCTACACGCCGGCCGGCGGCCTGCCCGAGCTGAAGACCGCCATCGCCGCCAAGACGCTGCGCGACTCCGGCTACCAGGTCGACGCCTCGCAGGTCCTGGTGACCAACGGCGGCAAGCAGGCGATCTACGAGGCCTTCGCCGCCGTCCTGGACCCGGGTGACGAGGTCATCGTCCCGGCTCCGTACTGGACCACCTACCCGGAGTCCATCCGTCTCGCCGGCGGCGTCCCGGTCGAGGTCGTCGCCGACGAGACCACCGGCTACCGCGTCTCCGTCGAGCAGCTGGAGGCCGCGCGCACCGAGCGCACCAAGGTCGTCCTGTTCGTCTCCCCGTCCAACCCGACCGGCTCGGTCTACAGCGAGGCCGACGCGAAGGCGATCGGCGAGTGGGCCGCCGAGCACGGCCTGTGGGTGCTCACGGACGAGATCTACGAGCACCTCGTCTACGGCGAGGCGAAGTTCACCTCGCTGCCGGTCCTGGTCCCGGCCCTGCGCGACAAGTGCATCATCGTCAACGGCGTCGCCAAGACGTACGCGATGACCGGCTGGCGCGTGGGCTGGGTCATCGCCCCGCAGGACGTCATCAAGGCGGCGACCAACCTGCAGTCGCACGCCACCTCCAACGTCTCCAACGTGGCCCAGGTCGCCGCGCTGGCCGCCGTCTCGGGCAACCTCGACGCGGTCGCGGAGATGCGCAAGGCCTTCGACCGCCGCCGCCAGACGATGGTGAAGATGCTCAACGAGATCGACGGGGTCTTCTGCCCGACCCCCGAGGGCGCGTTCTACGCGTACCCGTCGGTCAAGGAGCTCATCGGCAAGGAGATCCGCGGCAAGCGCCCGCAGAGCTCCGTCGAGCTCGCCGCCCTGATCCTGGACGAGGTCGAGGTCGCGGTCGTCCCGGGCGAGGCCTTCGGCACCCCCGGCTACCTGCGCCTGTCCTACGCCCTGGGCGACGAGGACCTGGTGGAGGGCGTGTCCCGCATCCAGAAGCTCCTGGCGGAGGCCAAGGCCTAGAGCGGCCCGCAGCCAGAACCTGAGCGGCGTCTCCCCTGTACGGGGCGGCGCCGCTCAGGCATATCCCTCCCGCCCCCACCATCCAGCCCCGCCAGGGGGCACCTCCCAGCGGTAGCTGGGGGAGATTGAGGCGCGTGCCGGGCGGCGCCCGGAAGGCCCCCGCGCAGCGGCTCCGGCCCCCGCTCACGCGTTCGCGCAAGCCCCTGATCGGTAAAACCCCCTCCCGCCGAGCGCAGCAGTACGGCAGGATCACCAGATGGAGCACGCACGCGATCTCACGCTTCTGCCCAAGGCCCACCTCCACCTGCACTTCACCGGGTCGATGCGGCCGTCGACCCTGCTGGAGCTCGCCGACAAGTACGGCGTGCGCCTCCCCGACGCCCTCACGGCCGGGGAGCCGCCCAAGCTCCGCGCCACCGACGAGCGCGGCTGGTTCCGCTTCCAGCGGCTCTACGACGCCGCCCGCTCCTGCCTGCGCGAGCCCGACGACATCCGGCGCCTGGTCCGCGAAGCCGCGGAGGAGGACGTACGGGACGGCAGCGGGTGGCTGGAGATCCAAGTGGATCCCACCTCCTACGCCCCCCTGCTCGGCGGGATGATCCCGGCCGTCGAGATCATCCTCGATGCCGTCGACGCGGCCTCCCGCGAGACCGGCCTCGGCATGCGGGTCCTCATCGCCGCCAACCGCATGAAGCACCCCCTCGACGCCCGCACCCTCGCCCGGCTCGCCGTCCGCTACGCCGACCGCGGCATCGTCGGCTTCGGTCTCTCCAACGACGAGCGCCGCGGCATGGCCCGCGACTTCGACCGGGCCTTCGCCATCGCCCGCGAGGGCGGCCTCCTCGCCGCACCGCACGGCGGCGAACTCACCGGCCCATCCTCCGTCCGCGACTGCCTCGACGACCTGCACGCCTCCCGCATCGGGCACGGGGTCCGGGCCGCCGAGGATCCCCGGCTGCTCAAGCGGCTCGCCGACCGGCAGATCACCTGCGAGGTCTGCCCGGCCTCCAACGTCGCCCTCGGGGTCTACGAGCGGCCCGAGGACGTCCCGCTGCGCACCCTCTTCGAGGCCGGGGTCCCCATGGCGCTGGGCGCCGACGACCCGCTGCTCTTCGGGTCCCGGCTCGCGGCCCAGTACGAGATCGCCCGCCGCCACCACGCCTTCACGGACGCGGAACTGGCCGAGCTGGCACGCCAGTCGGTGCGCGGCAGCGCGGCGCCCGACGACGTGCAGGCGAAGCTGCTGGCGGGAATCGACCACTGGCTCACCGGGTGAGCCGCAAATCCCCCTCGTAGCAGTCGGCGCGCACCCGGCCGCCGTCCAGGAAGCCGATCTCCAGGTGGGTGCGGCCCTGCTCGGGCAGGGCGAACTCGGCGACCGAGGCGACGGTCTCGCCGAGGTGCCGCAGGAAGGGGTGGTCGCCGAGGTCCTCGCCGACCTCGATGCGGCCCCATTCCCCCATGTCGTAGGCCGCGTGGGGGGTGGCGGACTCGACGATGAGGCATTGGTCGGATCCGGTGGTGATCCGGATCGTGTCGCCGATGCTGTCGATCAGCCAGACGTCGAGGGGCGCCTCGGAACGTTCGCCGTCACTGATGTGCCAGGACGCGACGACTCGGCTGAGCGTGCGCCCCACGAGACGGGTGGGGTCCGTACCGGCCCCGTGCAGGGGACAGAGCATGGGCGGCCGGGGCTCCTCAGATGCTGACGCCGACCGTCACCGGCTCGTTGACCAGGGTGACGCCGAAGGCCGCGTGGACGCCCGCGACGACCTCGCGGGCCAGGGCGAGGAGGTCCTCTGTGGTGGCCTCGCCGCGGTTGGTGAGGGCGAGGGTGTGCTTGGTGGAGATGCGCGCCGGGCCGGTGCCGTAGCCCTTGGTGAAACCGGCCTTGTCGATCAGCCAGGCCGCGCTGGTCTTCGTACGGCCGTCGCCGGCGGGGTACGCGGGCGGCGGGGCGGTGTCGGGGCCGAGGCGGTCCTGGACGCGGGTGAGGAAGGCCGCGTAGGCCTCGTCGGTCAGGATCGGGTTGTGGAAGAAGGAGCCGGCCGACCAGGTGTCGTGGTCGGCGGGGTCGAGGACCATGCCCTTGCCGGCGCGCAGGCGCAGCACCGTCTCGCGGGCGGTGGCGGCGGGGACCCGGTCGCCGGCTTCGACGCCGAGGGCGCGGGCGGTCTCGGGGTACTTGATCGGCGCGGACAGGCCGCCGGCGTCCTCCAGGGCGAAGCGCACGCGCAGGACGACGTAGCGGTCGGGCTGGTCCTTGAAGGTGCTGTTGCGGTAACGGAAGGCGCACTCGGCAGCGCCCAGGGTGACCGTTTCTCCGGTGGTGCGGTCGTAGGCGACGACCTCGGTGATGGTGTCGCAGACTTCCTGGCCGTACGCACCGACGTTCTGGATGGGGGTGGCGCCGGCCGAGCCGGGGACCCCCGCGAGGCACTCGATGCCGGCGAGGCCGGCCTCGACGGTGCGGGCGACGGCGTCGCTCCAGTTCTCGCCCGCGGCGAGTTCCAGGGTGGTTCCGTCGAGGGTGAAGCCGGTGGTCGCGATGCGCAGGGCGGTTCCGTCGAAGCCCCGGTCGCCGATGACCAGGTTGCTGCCGCCACCGATGACCAGGAGCGGGGTGCCGCTCTCGTCCGCGGCGCGCACGGTGGCGACGACCTCGGCGTCGGTGGTCGCGGTGACCAGGCGGGCGGCGGGACCACCGAGACGGAAGGTGGTCAGCGGGGCGAGGGGGGCATCGTGGAGTTCCTGCACGTGGACAAGAGTACGGTCCGTGCCCCTCGCATCCCTGCGGGGCCACAGACCGTACTCGTTCGTCCCCCCTGCCGGCGGGCTCAGTAGTCCGTCTTCTGCTCGGCGAGGCGGCGTTCGGCCTCGGCCCAACCGAGGGGGAGCTCGTCGGCCCGCACGGTCCAGTAGGTGAAGGCCGATTCCTTCATGTACGCGCTGGCGGCGCGGGAGCTGGAGCGGTGGGGCTCGCTGCGGGCGAAGCGGTAGAGCGCGTCCCGGTCCTCCCACGCGGAGAGGGTGAGGAAGGTGCGGCTGAAGATGCGGGCGCGCAGGGCGACGCCGTGGGCACCGGGGGCCTTGCGGATCTGGAGGATGATGCCGGGCGCCTTGAGGAAGAACTTGACGGCGCCGGCGAGCGTGGCGGTCTCGAAGCGGGAGGCCATGACGTAGACCTCGGAGTCGGGGGCGGCCTGGGTGGGCGTGGACCAGGGCATGTCGGGCATGCGGGCGGCTCTCCTTGGATGTAGGGGCGGTCGGGGCGGTCGGAGTCGGGTGCGGGTGCGGGTGCGGGTGCGGGTGGGGTCAGCCGGCGGCGGGGACCTTGTCCGGGACGGCGGCGGGCCGGACTTCGGGAGCCTGGGCGGCCTTGTCCTTGCCGGGCACCAACAGGGCCAGTGCGGCGGCGAGGGCGACCGCGCCGCCGCCGATCCACAGGGCGGGGATGGTGCCGTCGGTGAAGGCCTGCGGGGACTCGTAGCCGCCCTGGGCGGAGAAGACCGAGGCCAGGACCGCGACGCCGAGGGCTCCGCCGACCTCGCGCAGCGCGTTGTTGGCGCCGGAGGCCTTGCCCTGGTCGGCCGGGGCGACGGTGGACATCAGGACGTTGGCGGCGGGGGCGAAGTAGAGGGCCATGCCGATCCCGCTGAGGATCAGCGGCGGGAGCTGGGCCGCGTACGAGACGTCCGCGCTCAGGATCGCCGCGAACCAGCCGAGACCGAGGGCCTGGAAGGCGAGCCCGGCGGCGACGACGGGACGGCCGCCGATGCGGTCGGAGAGGATCCCGGCCAGCGGGGCGACGATCATCGGCATTCCGGTCCAGGGGAGCATGCGCAGTCCGGCTTCGGTGGGCGAGTAACCGGCGACGCCCTGGAGGAACTGGCTGAGCAGGAAGATCGAGCCGAACATGCCGAGGTACATCAGCAGGCTGGCCAGGTTGATCCCGAGGAAGCCGCGGTCACGGAAGAGCCGCATGGGGAGCATGGGGTTGGCGTTGTTGAAGCCGTGGTGGATGAAACCGCCGACGAGCGCGGAGCCGACGATCAGGCCGGTCAGGACGGGGGTGCTGGTCCAGCCCTCGGAGTTGGCGTTGACCAGGGCGTAGACGATGCCGAAGAGGCCGCCGCTGATGAGCAGGGTGCCCGGGACGTCGAGGCGCGCGCCGGGGGCGGTGGACTCGGCGAGGCGCAGGCGGGCGAGCGGGATCAGGGCCAGGCCTATCGGCACGTTGAGCCAGAAGATCCACTGCCAGGAGATGTGCTCGGTGAGGCTGCCGCCGATGAGGGGGCCACTGGCGACGGCGAGGCCGGTGACGGCCCCGTAGATCCC
Source organism: Streptomyces sp. NBC_01439 (assembly GCF_036227605.1). Taxonomy (GTDB): domain Bacteria; phylum Actinomycetota; class Actinomycetes; order Streptomycetales; family Streptomycetaceae; genus Streptomyces. The sequence goes on from NZ_CP109487.1 coordinate 4,197,676, forward strand.
GAGGGCCACGCCGCGGCGGGCGGCCGGAACGGCGGCGGTGAGCAGGGTGAGCGTGAGCGGCATCATGATCGCTGCGCCGACGCCCTGCACGGCGCGGGCGGCGATGAGCGCGTCGATGCCGGTCGAGAGGGCGGCTGCGGCGGAGGCGCCGGTGAAGACCGTGAGGCCGACGATGAACAGCCGTCGGCGGCCGAAGCGGTCCCCGAGGGCGGCGCCGAACATCAGGAGGACGGCGAAGGTGAGCGTGTACGCGTTCACCGTCCACTCCAGGTCCTCCAGCTTGCCGCCGAGGTCCTCGCGGATGGCGGGGAGGGCGGTGGTGACGACCAGGTTGTCGAGCGCGGCCATGAAGCTGGCCACGCCGGTGAGGACGAGGGCCCAGACGGCGGGCCCGCGGAGCTTGGTGTCCTTGGCGTCTTGCGTGTGCACGGTTTCCCCCTGCAGTTTGTTAGTTATCACTGACTAACTTTCGTGGCCATGAAAAGGCGCGCGAGCAGATCCCGCGCGCCGTCACTTCTCCAGACGCCCCTCGGCACCCGCCGACGGATACAGCCCCTCCCAAACCCGGTGCCCGGGCGGGAAGCCCATGGCGGCGAGGGTGTTGATCAGCATTCCGTACGCCATGAAGGCCGTGGCCTCGCGGACGTCCCCACCGAAGGGCACGTGGACCGTGTCCCAGAGCTCCATCCAGCCCTTGCGCACGAGCTCGCCGAGCTCGCGGTCCCCAGCCGCCTCGGCGGCGGCGACGCTGACGTACATCTGGAGCTGCATCTGGAGCTTGTCGGGGTCCTCGGCGATCAGCCGGGTGTAGGCGTTCGCCATCGCCTGCGTGGCCTCCTCCCCTTGCAGCCCTTCGGCGGCGGCGGCGAAGAGGTCGCGCGTCTCCATCAGGCAGCGCTCGGCGGCCGCCAGGAAGATCGCCTGCTTGCTGGGGAAGAGCCGGAAGAGGTACGGCTGCGAAACCCCCACCCGCTTGGCGATCGCCTCGGTCGAGGTCCCGTAGTAACCGCCGCGCGCGAACTCGTGCACCGCAGCACGGATGACGCTCTCACGCCGCTCATCTGCACTCATCCTGACCATGCGGGTAAGTTAGTGCTCAATCACTAACTATGTCAAGGGGTGGGGAGCGGGGTGGGCGGGGGCGGAGACTGCGGGGCGGGGACTGCGGGGCGGGGGTTTGGTAGGCGGAAGCCAACCAGGCGCAACGGGGGCTTCGGTAAGCCGGGGGCCACCCGGCCGGTATCAGAGTTGCGTATGGGGTTTTCCCGTCAGTCCGATACCGCCCCAGCGACCCCTGTCCCCCGAAGCCCCCGCCCCGCCACCCGACCCCGGCCAGCCGAGCGGCCCCCACCACCCGACCGCACCACCCGACTCCGCCCCGCCCGACCCCGCCCCGCCCCGCGAAAAGGGCGGAGGCACCGTCCTGGTGCCCCCGCCCCGCTCGCTTCGCGCCGTCGGCTCAGGCCAGTTCGACCACCGCGCGGGACATGCCCAGGACCTTCTGGCCCGCGCTCATGGCCGTCAGGTCGACCCGGACCCGGTTGTCGTCCAGCTTCGCGGCGACCTTCGCGGTGACCTCGATCAGCCCGCCCTGGTCGTCGTTGGGGACCACGACCGGCCTGGTGAAGCGCACGCCGTACTCGACCACCGCGCCCGGGTCGCCGACCCAGTCGGTGACCACGCGGATCGCCTCGGCCATGGTGAACATGCCGTGCGCGATCACGTCCGGCAGTCCGACCTCCTTGGCGAACTTCTCGTTCCAGTGGATCGGGTTGAAGTCGCCCGAGGCGCCCGCGTACTGGACGAGCGTGGCGCGCGTCACGGGGAAGGACGCCGCCGGCAGCTCGGTGCCGACCTCAACCTCGGCGTACTGGATCTGCGCTGCCATGTCAGGCCTCCTCGGGGGCGCGGGAGACGAGCTTCGTCCACGCCGTCACCACGTGCTCGCCGGTCTCGTCGTGGACCTCGCCGCGGATGTCGATGACGTCATTGCCCGCGAGCGACTTCACGGACTCGATGGTGGAGACCACCGACAGCCGGTCACCGGCTCGCACCGGACGGGAGTACGCGAACTTCTGGTCACCGTGCACGACGCGGCTGTAGTCCAGTCCCAGCTGCGGGTCCTCGACGACCTGGCCGGCGGCCTTGAAAGTGATCGCAAACACAAAAGTCGGCGGAGCGATCACATCGGGGTAGCCGTACGACTTCGCGGCTTCGGGGTCGCTGTAGACGGGATTGGTGTCACCCACCGCAGCCGCGAATTCGCGGATCTTCTCCCGGCCGACCTCGTACGGATCGGTGGGCGGGTAGCTCCGCCCCACGAAGGACTGGTCGAGAGCCATGACTCACTACCTCCTGTTGAAGGGACACGAATGACGAAACAACAAAGACAACAACGGGCGCGGAAACGACACGAGGCCGCCCCCAATGAAGGGGACGACCTCATGACGGTGCCTGTTATTCGAGACTTCGCTGGGGTCAGCGGGTCTCGCGGTGCGCGGTGTGCGAGTTGCAGCGCGGGCAGTGCTTCTTCATCTCAAGACGGTCCGGGTTGTTACGCCGGTTCTTCTTGGTGATGTAGTTCCGCTCCTTGCACTCCACGCAGGCCAGCGTGATCTTCGGGCGGACGTCGGTGGCAGCCACGTGAGTGCTCCTTGACGGACTATGGGACGGATGAACGCATAAAAGAGTAGCCGATCGGGAGACCGACCCCGCAATCGGCTACTGTGTGTAGCGGCGACCGGACTTGAACCGGTGACACAGCGATTATGAGCCGCTTGCTCTACCGACTGAGCTACGCCGCTTTGATGTGATCAGCTCCCCACCCGAGGGTGGGGAACCTCTCTCACCAGAGCCCCAATGCGGAATCGAACCGCAGACCTTCTCCTTACCATGGAGACGCTCTACCGACTGAGCTATTGGGGCGAGCGAGGAAGACATTACACGGTTGCCCGCCGATCGCCCAAATCCTTTGCGGGGGCTGGGCTCCGACGGACTTCGCGAGCCGCCCCCGATCAACCCGCCGATCACTTCCACCCCACATTTCGGGCGGATTGTGGGCGGGCTCACACCCGGGTGCCCGCCGATCGGAGCCCCGGAGCCCGTCGGGGCGCACACGCGGGCGCTCCGGCGCGTGGCACCACACCGGTACGACTATTGCGCTCTTCCGCGAAGCGGGGCGCGCCGCACCCTAGGCTCGGAACACGCTGCGTGATCTTGGGCCGCGGGCCACGGCTCCAGGAACCGCCCGAGCCACCGCAGGAGCGCGATGTCCGACAGCCAGCCGCAGCAGCCGTTCCAATCGCCCCGCAGCGGAAACGGCAACGCGGCCGCAGCCGAGGCCACCACCCTGCTGCTCACGGGCGCTCGCCTCACCGACGGCCGCACCGTCGACGTCCGCCTCGGGGGCGGCCGGATCCAGGCCGTCGGCACCACGGGCAGCCTCCCCTCGCCCACGCCGGCCCGGGTGGACCTGACCGGCTACCTGCTGCTCCCCGCCCCCGCCGAGCCGCACGCCCACGGGGACACCGCGCTGACCGCCGACGCCGAGGGGCCCGTCTCCTACGCCCCCGACGAGGTCCAGCGCCGGGCTACCGAATCCGCCCTGCTCCAGCTCGGCCACGGCGCCACCGCGGTCCGCTCGCACGTCCGCATCGGCGACGTGCACGGCCTCGCCCCCATGGAAGCCGTGCTCCAGGCCCGCCGCTCCCTGCGCGGGCTCGCCGACCTCACCGCCGTGGCCGTACCTCGGCTGCTGACCGGGGTGGCCGGTGCGGACGGGCTGGCCATGCTGCGGGACGCGGTCAAGATGGGCGCCTCCGTGATCGGCGGCTGCCCGGATCTGGACCCGGACCCGACGGGCTTCCTCGAAGCCGTCCTGGAACTCGCCGCCGAGCACGGCTGCCCCGTGGATCTGCACACCGACGGTGACGACCCGGGCCGCCTCGCCCGGCTCGCGGCGATGGCCGGCGGGCTGCGCCCCGGAGTGACCGTCGGCCCTTGTGGTGGCTTGTCCAGGCTCCCGCTGGACGCGGCCGCCCGCGCCGCCGACCAGCTGGCCGCGGCTGGTGTGCGGGTCACCTGCCTGCCCCAGGGCGACTGCGCGGCCCTGGAACGACGCGGCCTGCGCACCGCCCCCGTACGGCTCCTGCGGGCCGCCGGTGTGCGCGTGGCGGCCGGCAGTGGGGCGCTACGGGACGCCGGGAACCCGGTCGGGCGCGGCGACCCGCTGGAGGCCGCGTACCTGCTGGCCTCCCAGGGAGGGCTCCGGGCGGGCGAGGCGTACGAGTCCGTCAGCAGCTGCGCCCGCGAGGCCATGGGACTGCCGGAGGTCCGCGTGGAGGCCGGTTTCCCGGCGGAGCTGCTCGCCGTGCGCGGCGACCGGATCGCGGGCGTGCTGTCCCTCGCCTACAGCCGGATCGTGATCCACCGCGGGCGCGTGGTAGCCCGTACGAGTGCCGTACGGGAGTACTGCGACTCCGCCGTCGCGGTGGCCCTGGACCTGCCCCGGCAGGGCCGTACGGAGACGGGGCCCTGAAGTTCGCCGTCCGCTCGCGGGCGTCGGCGCCCGGCTCGTCGTACGGTCGGGTCATGCGCATCGTCATCGCGGGTGGACACGGTCAGATCGCGCTGCGGCTGGAGCGCCTGCTCGCCGCGCGCGGGTACGAGGTCGCGGGCATCGTCCGTGACCCGGCACAGGGCGACGACCTGAGGCAGGCGGGCGCCGAGCCGGTGCTCTGCGATCTGGAATCGGCGTCGGTGGAGCATGTGGCGGGGATCCTGCAGGGCGCGGACGTGGCGGTGTTCGCGGCCGGTGCGGGCCCCGGCAGCGGGATCGGGCGGAAGGACACCGTGGACCGGGGCGCGGCGGTGCTGTTCGCCGATGCCGCCGAACGGGCGCGCGTACGGCGCTTCCTGATGGTCTCTTCGATGGGTGCGGACGCACACCACGGGGGTGAGGAGGTCTTTGACGCGTACCTGCGGGCCAAGGGCGAGGCCGATGACCACGTACGGACCCGTCTGGGCCTGGAGTGGACGGTACTGCGCCCCGGTTCGCTGATCGACGACGCCGGGACGGGCCTGGTCCGCCTGGAGGCGCAGACGGGCCGCGGGGCCGTCCCGCGCGACGATGTGGCGGCGGTGCTGGCCGAACTGATCGAGACCCCGGCGACGGCGGGCCTGACCCTGGAGCTGGTCTCCGGTTCGACGCCGGTCGACGTGGCCGTGAAGGACGTCGCGGGCAACTGAGGCCCGCGCCCCCGGTAGTCCGGGAGTCCGGTGGTCCGGCGCCGCGACGGTCCGGCGGTTCAGAACCCGGCGCTGACCTTGTCGTCGGACCGGCCGACGGAATCCTGTTGGTACCGGTCCTCGTACGCCTGCCGGATCCGTTCGATGCGCGTGCTGCGCTCGTCGGCTTCCTTCTCCGGGTAGAGCAGGACCACCTCGTACGAGGTCTCGCGGACGGTCTTGCCGTCCTGACCGCGCCACTGGCCGTACCCGTCGTGGAGGGTCAGTCCTTCGGGGAAGGCGGGGGTGATCTCCAGGTCCAGGAACCGCATGAACTCGCGTTCTTCGACCGGGTCGCGTCCGTCGGTCCGTTGGGTGCCGAAGTAGAGCCGGGTCTCCTGGTAGGGCTCCCCCACGTCCGTGTGGAGGGCCGCTCCCACCAGGGCCGGGATCCCAGCGCCGAGCAGGGCCGCGAGCACTCCGCCGCCGACCTTCCCGCGCGTGTCAGATGTCCATTTCACCCTCGGTGAACGAACGGGAGCGGCCGACGTTGCGGCCGTGGTCGGTGCGCCGTCGGGTGACGGCGGGAAGCCCGCCCGTCCGTGGTGGCGGGCGGGACGGGCTTCCGGTCGGTGCTGTGGTGCGGCCGTGCGCAGGTTGCGGCTACCAGTAGATGACTACGTAGCCGTCGCCGCCGTCCTTGCCCCGGGAGCCGGAGTTGCCGATGGCCCGGTTGGTGCCGCCGCCTCGGCCGCCGTCGCCGCCCACGGCCGTGCCGTCGGGGAGCTGGACGATGCCGTCCGCGGTACCGCCGCCGGTGCCGTCGGCGTTGCCCGGGTCACCGTTGTGGTTGACGCCGCCCGAGGAGCACGTTCCGGTGCCGCCCAGGCCGGGCGTGCCGGGCTCACCGGGACCGCGGTCCGCGGCGCCGCCGCCACCGCCACCACCGCCGCCGGTGGCGGTAAGGAGCACGGTGTTGCTCGATGCCACGGTCAGGGACGTGGTGGTGCCCGCAGTACCGGCAGTGCCGTTGGCGCCCGGCGCGCCGCCGAGGCCGTTGGCGCCTCCGGTGCCGACGTCCACGCCGTAGTCCGTCAGGGGGGTGACCGGGATGACGCACCAGGTGAAGCCGCCGCCACCGCCGCCACCGCCGTGGCCACCGGTGTTCCGCGCGGCTGCGGCGGCGTCCGTGTCTGCGGCTCCCTCGGCTCCGCCTGTCGCGTTGTTCGGGTTGTTGGGGTTGCCGCCGCCACCGTTGTTGCGCGCGGACCCACCGCCACCGCCGCCGCCACCGCCGGCGCCCCATGCCTGGACGAACACCGAGGTGACGCCCGGCGGCGGGGTGAAGGTGTTGTCCGAGGTGAACTGCCTCAGGCCGTGGATGATCAGGGGCGCGTGCTTCTTGTGCTTGTCGTGCTCCGAGAGCCCGTGCTTCTTGCCTTCGACGGAGTTCTCGTTGTGGTGACCCGTCGGCTTGGGCCCGTCCGCAGATGCGGCCGGAGCCAGCGCGATCAACTGGCCGGTGAGGGCCGCAGCGGCGGCGATGGAGGCGAGCAGAACCCGGGAGCGCCCCCGGGGCCGTTGAAGCGTCGCCGACTGATGGTTCAGGTTCATGGCTTCCTTACCCGCCGGCGCCGAGGGCTGCCGCGGGATGCGATGGGAGGGTTGCGTGCGTCACGCGCCGCCCATCCGATCCGGCCGCGGCCTCGCCGTGGCGCTGGCAGGGCCGGGGCTGTGGCCCAGTCAGGTGAGTAGTTCATCTGACCGGAGCAATTCGTGAAGGGGCCCCACCCTTCGCTCGCCCCGCATTCATGCCGCGGTTCGCCCGGTACGAAAGAACCCCCGCTCACTGTGATTCCACAGATGAACGGGGGTTCCACTCGCGTGGCGGCGCCAGGGTTCGAACCTGGGTAGGCTGAGCCGGCAGATTTACAGTCTGCTCCCTTTGGCCACTCGGGCACACCGCCAAGATTTGCTGCCATTTTTTCCGCCCTGCGGCGGCGCTCCCTGGCAACGACGTAAACGATACCTGATGACCGGGGGTGCTTCACCACCGGATTGATCAGCGCCGCGGGTGGGCGCGATGGCTAGGCTTTGCCGAGCGGGCCGGGCATGTCCGGCCGCGCCCTCCGGGGTGATCACAACCGACTTCAAGGAGCCACAGCACATGGCCGACTCCAGTTTCGACATCGTCTCGAAGGTCGAGCGGCAGGAGGTCGACAACGCCCTCAACCAGGCCGCCAAGGAGCTCTCGCAGCGTTACGACTTCAAGGGCACCGGCGCCACCATCGCCTGGTCCGGCGAGAAGATCCTGATGGAGGCGAACTCCGAGGAGCGCGTGAAGGCCGTCCTCGACGTCTTCGAGACCAAGCTGGTCAAGCGCGGGATCTCGCTGAAGGCGCTGGACGCCGGGGAGCCGCAGCTGTCCGGCAAGGAGTACAAGATCTTCGCCACGATCGAGGAGGGCATCTCCCAGGAGAACGCCAAGAAGGTCGCGAAGGTCATCCGGGACGAGGGTCCCAAGGGCGTCAAGGCCCAGGTCCAGGGCGAGGAGCTGCGCGTCAGCTCCAAGAGCCGTGACGACCTCCAGGAGGTCCAGGCGCTGCTCAAGGGCAAGGACCTGGACTTCGCGATCCAGTTCGTGAACTACCGCTGATCAACTGATCTGACCTGCACGGACGTGGCTAGGCAGACCTTGCAGGGCACAACGGGGGCACATCGCCGAGCACAGCCTCGACGGCGGCCCTCGTTGTGTCTTCCTCGTCGGGCCACAGGTGCGTGTACGTGTCGAGCGTGATCGACGGTTTGGCGTGACCGAGTCGCTTCTGAACCGTCTTCACGTTCTCGCGGTGCTTGATGAGCAGCGAGGCGTAGAAGTGCCGCAGGTCGTGCAGGCTCGCGCCGTCAGGTGCCTCTATGCGGGCAGGCTCGCCGCCCTTGGGCTTGCCTGACCGCAGCCACCCCGCACGCGCCTGCTCGTACGCCTCGATTAGCGCCTCGTTGGCGGACCGCCGCGCCCTCGACCAGACGTGAGCCCAGGCGCCGCGCCGGACGGGCTTGCGGTCCTGGTTGGGGAAGATCAGCCGCGCCGTGCGCTGGCGCGGCTTACGCGGGTCGGTGCGGTCCTCGATCTGCACCGCCGACGCGGGGAACCGTTCGAGGTGCGCGGCGAGGGCGTCCACCGCCGCTTTGGTGAGCGGGACCGTGCGGTAACTCTCGTGGGTCTTGGGCTCGCCGATGTACGGCAGGTCACCGTCCGGGTCGATTAGCTGCTGCCGCACGGTGACCTCACGGCGCAGGAAGTCGACGCCGTCGACCTCCAGACCGAACAACTCCCCCTGCCGCAGACCGGATGAGGCGGCGAGCAAGAGCAGGGCGCGGTACCGGTCCGGCGCGGCATCGATGAGCGCCCGGACCGCGTCCGAATGCAGGGGCACAATCTCGGCCTTGCGCTGCTTGGGCAGACGTACGCCCTCGCACGGGTTGCCCGCGATGATCCGGTCACGGACGGCGGTTTGCAGCGGCGTGATCAGGTACGCGTACGTCACAGCCAGCGTCGAGGGTGCGAGCACCTGCGATCGGTCCTTGATCCACGCCTGTATGTCCGACGGGCGGATGCTGGCTACGGGCCTATCGCCGAACGTCGGATAGACGTGATTCCGCAAACCCCGCTCGACGCGGGAGGCAGTTGTGGACCGGTGTACCGCCGAGGTGCGCCACCGCTCGGCAACTGCCCGAAAGCTCTCCTTGCCGGCGGCAGGGTCGACGTACAGCCCCCGATCAAGGTCGGCCTTGACGGTTGCTGCGCGGGTCTCGGCCGCGGCCCGCTTGTCGAAGTTCTCCTTGCGCTGCTTCCCGCTCTCGTCCCGCCAACGAACCTGCCAACGCTTCCCCGTGCCGTGGTCGCCACTGGCGACGAGCGTGCGGGTCTTGCTGCTGTGCTCGCCACACGGCTTGTCCGCCTTGCCCGGACGGGACTTGTGCCACCGGTCGTAGACGTCAGCCATTCGACTCCGCCTGTCCGCGATCATCGTCCGACTTGACCGGCAGGTCGTCCCGCGCACTGGACGTGATGACCCCCAGTTCGTTGACCATCCCGAGCGACCGGAAGAATTCGAGCTGCTGCTCCTTGTGGCGGATGAGCTTCAAAGCGCGGTCATCCGCCGTCTCCCACTCCTCCTGAGGAACCTCGCTGTAGTACAGCCGTTCATCGGTCCCGTGCAGGGTCGTCTGACCCCTGACCCAGGCTCGGATTTCTCCGAGTGGCGCACGATGCGTGCCGTGCGGAGTCGGTCCGTTAGGGACGATCTTGTAATCGTCCTTGTCGCCGCCGATGGGCACGAGTAGGTGGATCGGCGCCACGTTCAATGCCTGCGCCAGGATCAGCCACTCTTCGAGGGTGACCTGACGCCGCCGCCGACCATTCAGGTCACGTCGGCCGCTCTCGATGTTGGCGATCACCGACGCTGTCAGCCCGGGCGCGCCGATCAAGCGGCAGCGTTCCGCGAGGTCTTTCGCGGTGAGCCCCTGCCGCTTCCTCAGCTCCTGGGCCCGTTGAGCGACGGCATCGCTCGGGGATTCGTAGGTCTCCATGGCCCCATCCTATGTCGATTCGACAAATTCCAAAGTTACTTTGACATGCATGGCGAAGCAGCGGAAGGTGATCACATCACAGAACGATAACGGCCGATGTCATTAAGACATCGGGTCCAAGGAGGCTCAGTGCCCGTCGCCCAGATTTCAGACACCCCGAACGGCGCCCGCCGCAAGCTGGCCACAGCCCAGGAGCTCGCCGAGTACTGCGGCGTGCCGCTCGCCACCGTGTACCAGTGGAGCCACCGCGGCGGCGGGCCGCGCATGATCAAAGTCGGTCGCCACCTCCGTGCCCGGTGGGCAGACATAGAGCGATGGCTCGATGCGCAGACGATCGATGCGGCCTGATGACGGCGGCTGGACTCCTCGCGCGCCACGTCGCTCCTGCGGCGCCGTCCGAGGTCGCTACCGACGCGGTAGCTCTTTGGGCGTCCGCGCAGGTAACCGCGCTCGGCGTCGAAGACTCCCCCGACTACGGCAGCCCCGCATGGTCCGCCCTGCACGCCACCGATCCACACCGCGCGGTCGCCATCATTACGGCGGCCGAACAGTGGCGCCGCCACACAACACGCGAGGCGTGGCTCGATCGCCTCCTCGACGAGGACCCGGAGCGATGGTTCGCGTACGTCACCGCGGATGCCAACGACTACGCCCGCAGCATCGTGGGCGACCTCGCCCGTCGACCGACGCAAGCCGAACTCTCTGCCCGCCGCGCCGTCCGAATCCAACCTCGGGCCGTGGCCGCTACAGCCGGGTGGCCGCCCATCGCCATTCCCGGACGGACCGGATGGGTCCGCACCCTCACCCGATACGGCCGACAGCTCGACCGCCCCCGATTGCACCAGGAGCCCTCACTTGATCCCGCACGACACCCGCGTCTACCGAACGGCGGATGCATCGACACCGCCGCTTGACCCGGCCGTGCGGATGTTGACCTATCCGCCGACCCCCTACGGCCGGCCCGACGCACCCACGCACTTCGAGCACATCGCTAGCCCTGCGTCCGCGGCGGGCACGATGGCGGAGCGGCATCGTGGGCACCTGCGCATGGCCGAGCGGTTCGTCACCGAACACTCCGACCACCTGCGTCACGTGCACGGGATCGGGTGGCACTGCTGGGACGGAGCGCGGTGGTCCGTAGACGAGCAGCGCGCCGACGTCGAAGCCGCCGTCACCACGATCAAGAGCGCGCTTGGTGAACTCGACCGCCTCGACGGCGAAGAGCGCGCCGCACTGTTCAAGGACGTCCGCCGGTCCGAGTCCGCTACCGGCATTGACGGCATGGTGCGGATCGCGTCCGCCCTGCCGCCGATCTCGACCGCCTCGAAAGCCCTCGACGCCGACCCGCATCTGTTCAACACCCCAGCGGGCACCGTGAACCTGCACACCGGGACCGTGCACGCCAACAATCGGGCCGACCTGCTGACCAAAGTGGCAGGCGGACAGCTCGCAGCCGAACACAACCCTGAGTGGCAAGGGTTCCTCGCCCGCATCCTGCCCGACGAGGAGGTGCGCACCTTCGTACAGCGCCTGTTCGGGTACGCCATGCTCGGCAAGGTCACAGAGCACGTGATGCCGATCTTCACTGGCACGGGAGCCAACGGGAAAGGCACCCTGCGCGACGCGCTCATGTCCGCATTCGGTGACTACGCGATCGAGGTCGACCCGTCCATCCTCATGGAGTCCAAGCACGAGCGGCACGGCGCCTTCAAGATGCGCTTGCGCGGTGCCCGTCTCGCGTTCTGCTCGGAGACCGACAAGGGGCGCCGGTTCGCCGAGGCCACCATGAAACGACTCGTCGGCGGCGACCCGATCGAGGCGAACCTCATGCACAAGAACCCGATCACTTTCGACCCCTCACACACCCTGGTCATGCTGACCAACTTCCTGCCCCAGGTGTCGGGAGACGACCCGGCGATATGGCGCCGCATCCTCATCGTCCCGTTCGATGTGACGATCCCCGAAGCAGACCGCGACCCGGGCCTACCCGACCGGCTCAAGAACGCCGCCCCGGCAGTGCTCGCGTGGGCGTACGAGGGATGGCGCGACTACCAGCGGCAGGGGCTGAACCCGCCCGAGGCCGTACGCGTCCGCACAGCGGCCTACCAGGCTGCAAGTGACGTACTGGCACGCTTCCTTGACGAACGGGCGCTCACGTCACGGCACGCCGTCGTCAAGGCCCGCGATCTGTTCACCGCTTGGTCCCGCTGGTGCGGGGAGAACGGCGAGCAGCCTGGCAGCGAGGCCGCATTCGCCGAATCCATGACGAAGCGCGGCCACGGCAAGACCCGTCGCAGCACAGGACAGTTCTACCTCGGCCTGATGCTCGCCGGCACCGACGACGACGCACCCTGACCCGCCCGGATGTAGGGCTGTGTAGGGATTTCCGAAACTCCCTTACGCGGGTGAATACAGGGATTACCGGAAAACCCGCCACTCCCCTACACCCGAGCCTTCACCGCCCTGCGGTCCCCGAATGCCCCGAGTCCATTCCGGGGCGACCAGCCCAGCCCCTATGTCCATCCGCGTCGTGCCGCGTCTCGCGCGCGTGCGCGAGACGCGTTAAGGAGTTCTGATCTTGAGTACCAAGCACCGTCCCGCCGCCGTCCTCGCCCTGGCCCAGGGACGGACTACCGGGCAGGCCGCCACCGCTGCCGGAGTCTCCGGGCGAACCGTTCTGCGATGGCTCGACGACCCGACGTTCCGGCAGGACGTCACCGATACCCGAACCGAGTTGCTACACCTCGCCGTCGGACGCCTCGCAGCCGGCGCCACCAAAGCCGTTGACGCACTGGTCGACGCCCTCGACACCGAGAAGGGACAGGCCCGCGTGCAGGCTGCCCGAACACTGCTCGACGCCTGCCTGTCGCTGCGCGAATCCCTCGACCTTGAGCAGCGCCTCGCCGCCCTTGAGGCCGACGAGGAGGCTCGCCACCGATGAGCCGTTCAGCCCCGCTCTCCCGCCGCCTGGGCGCCGTCGAACAGAAGCGCGACGGCCGGCGTCTCATGCACCCCCACAGGCTCACTGACGGCCGCACAGTGCGCCTGTCCACCCTCGACATACTGAGCGCACTACAGGACGGCCTCGCGCTGCACGGCCAGCACGTCACCGAGCCGCCCTCGGACGTGGTCCGCACCCTGGCCATGCTCGACCCCGACGACGACACGTCGATGATGGGCCGCACCACCCGCGCCGTAGCCGTCGAATGGTGCACCGCCTACGACGAGGGCCGCCCTGTGGCGCTCTACGGCGACGATGCCGACGAGGCCGACGAGTGAGCCACGCCGATGCCGAGCACCTCACGCGCGCCGATGGGGCGGTCATCGTCCCGCCCAGCGTCGCGGGGGACGTCCTGCGCGCCCTCGTACGCGACCTCACCGCCCGCGTGCGCGCCGACGGGGGCGAAATCACCCCCGGCGTGCGCCGTCTGCTCTACGCCCTTCACTCGGCTGCTCAGCAAACCGAACTGGAGTGCGATAAGAGCACCGCGCCGCACTCTGCCGATACCGGAACCGCGCCCAGCACACCGGGCACGGTGGCAGTGGCCGAGGCAGCCGCCCTCATGGGCTGCTCGCCCCGCCACGTCCGGGCGCTGATCGGCGCCGGACGACTGCCCGCCCGCCGCGTTGGGGCGCGCGTGTGGGGCATCGACCGGGACGCCCTCGACCACTACCGACACAGAACAGGAGACACCACACCATGACCGCAGCACTGACCACCGACCGGCCCGAGACCGGGGCCGCCATCGAGCAGGCCGAGCAGGAAGCGACCGAGGCCGAGCAGTTGCTCGCCGCGCTTGAGGAGCGTGTGCGCGAGGGGGACGAGCAGGTCACAGCCGACCAGCTCGCCGGCGCCCGCGAACTGGGACGGTTCGCCAAGCTGAGGGCCGAGGCCGCCCGCCGCAAGGCCGACCGCGCAGCCGCCGACGCCGCCGAGCGGCAGCGCGCCGACCTCCTCGCCCGCGCCGCCGCCATGACCGCGCCCGGCGGACCGCTCGACGCCGACAGCCTCGCCGCCACCTACGCCGCCGCCCGCGATGCCATACGCACGTTCGTCACTGCCTCCGAGGGGTACAACGACGCCATCGGTGACGCGGCGCGACTGCTCGCCGCCGCCGGCATCCCCGACAGCACGAGCCATGCGGCGCCCGGGAGCGCGGCGGTCGCCCGATGGGGTACCGACGCGTTTCGGATGGCCGACGGACGTTCGTTCTCCCCCACCGGCACGGCACTGCGCCTCGCCGTCCTGCTCGACGACCTCGACGGCGAGTTCGGCGGTATACCCGCCGGCATCGGTCACCCGCCGTTCGTCCGGACTCCACTCGCTGAGCAGGCATACCGAGGCCGAGGCGCCACCCCCGAACTCGATCGCCTCGCCTCCGAGCTGGATGGAGGGACAAGGTGACCGCGCGCGAGCACATCACCGACGACAACCACCACCAGGCCGAGCGCGTCCCACACGCCCGCGCCGAGTCGAGCGGCTACGTGTCGCCCGCCTACCGGCGTTGGGCCGAGCAGGTCGCGCAGGCCGCCCACCCGCCGGCCGACACCTTCACCATGCCGACCACCGCGGCCGAGCTGGACGCCCTCAGATACGCCGACCGAGTACGCGTCTACACCACCGACCACGCCCTGTACGAGCGGCTCACCGGCCGTGCAGCCGCATGACACCGCACCCGCGCCGACGAGGAGACACGACAGCGTGAGCACCGCCACCGTGAACCGTTCCCAGTGGGACGACACGACCCCTGCCGACCTCAAGATCCCGTGGCGCAAGGTCACCGCCCCCGACGCCCGATCAGGCCCGCTCAGCACACACCCCGTAATAGGTGAGCGGGGCATCGTGCACACCGCCCCTTGGTGGGTCGACGGCACCCTCTACACCGACAACGCCCGATGGCTCGCCCACATCCGCGACCAGGCCCGCCAGTCTGGCGAACACGTCGCCGAGGAGACCGCGCCCGACGGGCCGCCCGCTGGCCACCTCGCCGAAATCGAAGCCATGCGCCGCTACGCCGAGGCACACGAACTACGCCCCGCCACCGTCCCCGCCCCTGACGCGCCCCGCGTCCGCCCCTACTGAACGCCCGCCCGATTAAGAGGAACTTGACTACCCATGCCCATGCTCACCGGACCCGACTACGTCGACGCCAACACCGCCGTACACCGGCTCACCCAGACCCGCAAGACCGAGCTTGTCGAGCTGCGCCGCCGCCTGTCCGATGCGTTCAGCCACGCCCGCACGTTCCGTGACCCGGACCTGACCGAAGAGGCCAACGCCCGCCGCCGCGCCGAGCTGGAGCGTGCGGCGCGCGAGCAGGCCGCCGCCGACCTCGACCGCATCGAGCGCGAGACCAGCACCGCCGCGGCCCTGGTGCGCACCGTCGCTGACAAGGCCGCGACGCCGGCGCGCGGCACGACCGAGCAGCTTCTCGCCGAGACCCGCCAGACCCGCGCATGGGATCGCGCCCGCTCCCTGCTCGACGCCGGCCGCACCGCTCAGGAAGTCATCAAGGGTGCTGACCTCGACACCCTGCACGCACTGCGCGCCGAGCTGCCGACCTACCTTGCCTCCCAGCACAGCAAGCCGCAGGGACTCGCCGGCGCCGAGTTCACCGAGCCCGACCCGGCCCGCATCCTGCACACCATCGACCGCGCCCGCCTCGACCACCTGCCCAAGGAACAGGCCGCGGCCCTGCGCGCCCGCCTCGACCTCGACGCCATCGAGCCCGGCCTGCGCGAAACCCTCGCCGGCCTTCGCCGAGAGGCCGACGGCACCGCGGACGCCAGCAACGGCCTACGCTCCGCCATCGCTGCCCGCCTCGCCGACCAGGCCGCCGCCCCGCCTACCGCCACGTAGGCCACCATGACAGCGCCACGCGCCCCAGCACGGCACCCGCCGACCGGGGCGCCATCACATCCCGACGCAGCCGAGCCCCGCCGCTCCGAAGGGGGTGAAGTGGCGGGGCCTGGCCTGCCTGGCGCGCGTACGTCCGGTGGTCAGACCTTGCCGAACTCTTCGGTCTTGACGCCTGCCACGAACGAGGCGAACGCGCCAACCGGGAAGCACAGCACCGGACCACTCAGGTTCTTGGAGTCACGGACGGGGACCACGCCGAGCGGGCCGGCGAGGTTGGTGGCGACCGACACGCAGGCGCCGCCGTTGTCGCTGTACGAGGACGTGAACCAGCGGGGGGTTTCGGTCGTCACGGGTTGCCCTTTCGTAACTGGCTGATCATGGCCACAGATGCCGCCTGAGACAGCGAGTCGGCCTGTAGCTGATGGTAGGCCGTCAGTATGGGCAGGACGAACTTCCCGTCGCGCTCCAGGTGGCCCCGCTGGGCGGATTCGGCGTATGACATGAGCGAGCGGTCCGGCATGGTCAAGATGTAGAGCGGCAGGTTGAAGGGGCGCCGTGCCCCCATGGAGAACTCGGCCACGTGCAGAACAGTGTTCGGGAGCTCGGCAAACTCGACCAGCCGCGCCAACTGAGCGGCCCACACCTCGTGTTTCCCGATGGGCCGACGCAAGCAGCTTTCATCCAGGACCGCCAAGACGAGCGGCGGCGGATTGCGGACTAGTGCCGCTTGCCGCTCCGCAACAACCGCTATGCGCTCCTGTGCCTGCTCTGCGCTGATCGCTCCTCGCTTGACGGCACTATCTGCGAGGACTGCCGCGTACTCCGGAGTCTGTATCAGACCGGGGATGACGCCTACTTCGTAGAGCCGGATTTCCGCCGCACGGCCCTCATGTCCTACGTACTCGGGGAAGCCTTCCAGTAGCGACCCGTGCCGAATCTGCCGCCCCTGGCTCTCGAACGTGTCGGCCGTATCTCCAGTACCAAACGCAAGGTCAGCACTGCGCGAAAACCGCAAGGTTGGAAGCTTGCGACCAGTTTCGACCGCTGAAATATGCGTGCTGGAGTATCCCATCTGTCCCGCGAGATCGTCTTGCGTCCAGCCGCGCGCTTCCCGTGACTTGCGTAAACGCGCCCCGAATGCAGCTTGAGGGCTGCCGTCCGGCTCCAACTCCTTGCGGTTCAAGGGGGTTACCCAACCTTTCGTCCGGCCTTGACAGGTTGAAGGGGTCTCGACTCTAGGTCACGCTGGGCCGCCCTGGTAGTGGAACCGCTACGGAGAGGAGCGGCGGTGCCTGCGATGAAACTTCCCCTGTGCGTCCCGGTACGTCTCGCCCTCGCAGCGGGGGCCGCTGAAGTCCGCTTGCGGCAGCTCTTCCCCCGGATCATGTGGGCGCTCACGCCGTCCTCGCCCGAGCGTGACGAGCCGTTCGCCGAGATGCAACGCATCGAGTCAGATCCCGAGTACCGGGCGCTGTTCCTCGCAGGGCTGGACGCTGCGATCGTCCAGAACGCGGAGGCCGCAGTCGATGAACTTCGGAACGCGATTCGCCCCGACACCGAGGAGCGGGCCGCATGAAGCGCAGGTCTCTGCGGCACGTCGTCCACTCGATTCGCCGCGCACCCGGTACGACGACCACGGTTGCCGCGAGCTGTCTCGTACCGGGCTGCAAGTGGGAGCACTCGCCGGCTACGTCAGCCGAGGAATGCGAGTTGGCGTGCATGGCACACACGGGCCGAACCCATCACATGCTGTTCGGCCGGACGTTCACGGACGTAGCCGTTGTGGAGCGTGCCCAGTGAAGGACGACAACGAGCACCAGGGAGACGGACTGAGCCGGCGAAGCATCGCGGCGGTTGTCCTCGGTACAGCCCTTTGGGTCGTCACGGTGGCCTACATCGTGGCTAAGGGGGTGGGCGCGTGATCTCGGCAGAGCAGCGACGAGCGGTTGAACGCGAGCTGCGGAAGGTTGACCGTGAACTGTCCGCGCGCAAGCCACCCCCGCCGGGCTCGGGCAGTGTGTCCAGCCGTCCCCGATTGACCGTCCGCATCGTGCCGTACTCGATCACGCGAACCGACCGGGGGAGCATCCGCGCAGTACCCGCGAACCCGAACCCGCCGCGCGTGATCCGGTCCGGCGGACAGGGCCCGCTGATTCACCGCAGTGCCGCAGAGATCACCCGCTTTCGTGCGCTCGGCTACTGGGGCGGGTTCGGAGTCGAGTTCCCGCCCTGCGAGTGCGCGCGGTGCCGCAAGAGTCCCGAGCGCACGGCAAAGATTGCCGAGAGGGAGTCTCTGTGACGATGCCCCCTCGCCCCTGCCCCGGCGCTGAAAGGATGCGCCCGACGAGTGCCACAGGGGCACCCTGTCAGCCGAAGGAGAACGGCAAATGTCCTCAACCCTGGTGACGCAGGCTCTGATCTTGGCCGGTGGCCAAGCTACCCGCATGCGCCCCTACACCGACGACGCGCCGAAAGCCATGGTGCCCGTGGCTGGTGCGCCCATCGTGGGCTATCAACTCGCGTGGCTCGCCCGGCACGGCGTCAAGTCCGTCACGATCAGCGGTGGCTACAAGCACGAGATGATTACTGACTACGCGGGCGACGGCTCACGCTTCGGCGTAGAGATTCAGTACGCCATTGAGGACGAGCCCCTTGGGCGGGGTGGCGGGCTCAAGTTCGGAGCGCGCCGGCTGGCCGACCCGGAAGCCCCGTTCTTCGTCCTCAATGGTGATGTGATCACCACGTTTTCACTCGCCGATCTCGCGCAGTACCACGCCGATCACGGTGGAGCCGTCACGGTCGCGCTCTCCCCGTACCGCTCCAACTGGGGAGTGGCCGAACTTGACGGCGACCGTATCCGGGGCTTCGTTCAGTCGCCGGAACTTCCGTACTGGATCAATGCCGGGATCTACGTTTTCAATCCCGACGTGATCGGGCTGCTTCCCGACAAGGGCGACCACGAAGACAGCACGTTTCCGCAACTGGCCAAGGATGGACGGTTGATCGGCTATCGGCTTTCGGGCTACTGGCGCGGGGTCGACACCGTGAAGGACGTCATCGAGGCATCCAAGGAAATCCGGGCGACCGGGGCCGTTCTGCCCCGGGAATTCCAAACGACAGACCCCAACACCTGAGAGTTGGGCCAGCGTCGGCCCGCTGAGCCGAAGGGAGCGCCGCCGTGATCAACGCAAACGAGATCATAGGCACGCATCACGTTCTGTTCGTCACGTTCGACTCACTGCGCTACGACGTAGCGCGGGCAACGGTCCACGCTGGCCGCACTCCGCACCTGGAGAAGGTGTTACCTGACGGGCTGTGGGAGGAACGGCGGACGCAGGGGTCTTTCACGCTCCCCGCACATACGGCGTTCTTCTCCGGCTTCCTGCCCGTCCCCTCTGGCCCGAGCCGCCCGGGGCGCCTCCTCGCTTGCTACGCCATGCGAGGAACCACCATCAAGCCCCGGACATACGTCTTTGACGCGCCGGACATCGTTACCGGCCTATCCGGCCTCGGGTACCGCACCGTGTGCATTGGCGGAGTCGGTTTCTTCTCCGGCCAGACCAAGCTAGGGCGCGTGCTGCCCGGACTCTTCCAAGAGAGCTACTGGAGTCCCGAGACAGGCACGGACTGCCCCGATTCCACGCGGCACCAAGTCGACCTTGCTCTCAAGGTGCTCGAAGAGCAGGAGCCGGGGCAGCGGCTCTTTCTGTTCCTCAACATCGCTGCTACGCACACCCCCCACCACGTCTACCTACCGGGCGAATCGGCGGACTCGTGGGAAAGCCAGTGCGCCGCACTCGCCTACGTAGACACACAGCTTGGACGTCTCTTCGAGGCCATGCCCGCCCGTGGCCCGTGGCTGGTGCTGATGTGCGCTGATCACGGTGAGGCGTTCGGGGAAGACGGCTACACCGGGCACGGAATCGCCCACCCATCCGTGTGGAGCGTCCCCTATGCGGAATCGCTGGTGCCCGGCGCCCCGTCCCACACCTGAACTCCCACCCCTGCCGAGCCGGCGCCGCTCTGTTCCCTCCGCGGCAGCCCTCAGCAGGGGTTGGGGCAAGCCCCTGTCCGTTGCACGGGCAGGCTCGCAAGTTCCTCCACACCAACCCAAGGAGAATCGCGCATGACCGCCTTAGCGAATGACCTGCGGACCGGCCGTAGCCTGGTCGACGCCGCGCTGTTCGGCAGCATCGCCGAGTTCACCGTGACGCACTTCGGGTACGACCAGACCAAGGCCGAGCGTGCCACGGATCAGGCGCTCGCGTTCCTGGGAACGGTCGGCACGGCCACGGTCAAGATGGTGCCCTCGGACGACGTGGACGCCGCACTGCACGCCTTCATCCTGCACACCGCCGACTACCGCGATTTCTGCGAGAAGTTCGCTGGCCGCTTCCTGGAGCACAACCCGCGTCCCGGCGGCGGGGGCAGGGTCCTGGAGGAGGTACAGGCCACGGCCCACGCGATGAAGGCCAAGGGCTTCATGGTCCTGGATGACCTGTGGACCGTGGACGGCGCGTCGGCCGCTCAGTGCGACTCGGACTGTGGCCGGGACTACCGGGCCGCCTGACACCTGACGCCCCACATGTGAGACACGCGGAGCCGACTGCCGGGCCTGATGGTCGGCTCCGCCATTGGAGGAACACCACATGACGACATCAACACCGCCGCGAGCCATCCCCGGCGGAGTGCTCAACGTGATCACCCCTCAATCACAGCGGCTCGTCATGAGCCGGCGAGGGTCAACCGTCTGGCGCGTTGAGACCGAGGACCCCGAGACTGAGAAGACCGACGCCTACGCGGTCAAGGTGGGATTTCCGAGCGAGACGCACGCTCATACCGCCCTCGCCCCGAGCCGTGAGGCGTACATCCTGCGGACCATCCGCACGAACGTAATCCATGACGGAGAGTGGGCCGAAGGTACTTGGAGCGTGCAACCGTGGCACTCGGGGCCGAGTCTCTACAGCAAGTGGGGACCACACCGAGCCCCCGGAAGCTCGGCGGTACCGAACTTCATGGACGCGCTCTCGTGCGCGGCTGCTCTCTCGGATCTGCACCGCGCAGGATGGGTACACGGGGACGTTCAGCCCGCGCATCTGATCATGAGCGAATCGGGGGCAACGCTGATTGATCTTGCGTTGGCCCGAGGGCGCACGGTGCCCGAGGGAGTCGACTTCCCCTATCGGGGCTGCCTGGTGCACTACGAAGCACCCGAGATTTCCCGCAGCGTTCTGGAGTCCGGTACCGCCGTACCGACGTGTGAGTCTGATGTCTACGCGCTCGGGGCCTCGCTGATGATCAGCGCGACCGGATGGCGTCACGTCGCCTACCCGGACGAGGCTCCGCGGGAGGTTCAGCGGCAAGCCATTGCCGACGGCCCACACCGCCCGGTCACGATTCCCGGGGAACTCGGCAAGCTGGTCAACGCAATGCTGATGCCCTCGCCGGCGGACCGGCCCACGGCTGCCGAAGTGTGTGACGCGCTCTGCCTCGCGCTCTGACCACTCGGACATGAACCACTTCTACCTCCCACCCCCACGGCGGGAGGTCGGGGCGGCTTGGCTATTCGGCCTGCACCACGAACGTGCCCTTGCCCCACTCGGTGACGACGAGCCCCCGTTCTCGGAGCACCTTCACCGCTCGGCGCGCAGTCATCCGCGCTACGCCGTGCGTCTGGCACAGCTCTGACTCGGACGGGATCGCATCACCAGGGCCGAGCTTCCCCGACTCAATATCGGCAACGAGAGCGTCCAGCACCCGCATGTACGGGGCGCGCGGTGCGTTCGGGTCGGTCGGGCTCTCAGGCATGGGGGAGAGCGTAGACAACGGGCCAAATCCGAGCGACTTAGACAGGCAGACCAGTTAGATAGGTAGACGAGTTAGACGTGTTGGCTTAGCGTGATGGGAGAAATGCAAAGCGCCCCGGAAGACCGCTGGTATCGGTCCGCCGGGGCTTCGTCACACAGCTAACGAGGAGCTGCACGACCCATGGATCTTATCGCCCGGCTGTTCGCATGGACGCTGTCCGCTTTCATCCCCCGCCGACCCGGACGGCACTCCGCCGCCTACCTCATCGAGCAGCCCGCCCCCGACTCCGCCGCTAACCCCTGGTCCCGCCCGTGGACCGGCCCGAGTGCCGCGCAGGTGCGTGCCGTCTTCCGCCCCGAGACCTCAGCGGAAAGCACGCTGCCCCTGTCCCCGATACAGCGGGAACGGCGGTGGGCTGCACAGTTCGCCGAGATCGGCATCGACTACCCGTACAGCTACCCCGGGGCTCCGTTCGAAGCTCAGGCGTTCCACGGTGCCGCGGTCGCCGCGTGACCGCCCGAGGTCTCAGCAACCCCGCCCCGCTCTCCGCGGTCGCGCTGTGCATCGGGTGCCACAAGCTCACCACCGCCCCCGTTGTCGTGCGCTGGATAGAGAGCAGCAGCGGCCCAGGAACGACCCTGTGGGGATGCCCCGACTGCGCACCCACACTCTGCGCGGTACCCGCTCCTGCGGAAGCTGAGCGCACCGCCACTCACTGAGCAGCCCACCAAAGCCATGTGCCCCGTTCGGTACCCACCGAACGGGGCACATCCTTTTCCAGGGCACAACGAGGGCACACGACCCCAGAAGAACCCGGAAAATGGCGGCAACTACCGAAAGTAGTTTTCGCAGGTCAGGCGCCATATTGCAGAGTCCGTGCAGGTCAAGGGATCATGGCGGGAAGTTCGTGAACTACCGCTGACCCTGTCGCACGACCTGCCCCACGCCGGCCCGGCGGTCTTCACCGACCGCCGGGCCGCGGCGGTTGCGAAGGGGGTGTGTGCGGGGCGCGTGCGGCGCACGCGCCACCGAGGACTCCTGTGGGCACTTGGGGCACGATGAGTGCGCCCACCACGCTGGACGGCATCACACCACCGCGTGGCAGGGGGTTCTCGCATGCCTGGGGCCGGAACGTTTCGTGATGACTTCGGGGCGTCCGTGGTCGTCGCGCTGGTCGCTCTACCCCTGTGCGTCGGGGTGGCGGTCGCCTCCGGAGTGCCGGCCGAGCTGGGAATCGTCACCGGGGTGGTCGGCGGGCTGGTCACCGGATGGTTCCGCGGGAGCGCCCTCCAAGTGAGCGGGCCCGCGGCCGGTCTGACCGTCCTCGTCTACGAGGCGGTGCAGGCCTATGGTCTTCCCGCGCTCGGGGTGCTGGTGCTGGCCGCCGGGGTGGCGCAGCTGGGCATGGGGATGTTGCGGCTCGGGCGGTGGTTCCGGGCGATCTCCGTCGCCGTCGTGCACGGGATGCTGGCCGGGATCGGCTTGGTACTGATTAGCGGGCAGTTGTACGCCCTGGGTGGTGTGGAGGCTCCGGGGCAGACCCTGGCGAAGCTGGGCGGGGTGCACGAGCTCGGGGCGCAGGCCGACTTGGCTGCCGTGCTGCTCGGGGTCGGGACGATCGCCGTGATGGTCGCCTGGCGCCGGATGCCCGCCCGGCTGCGGATCGTGCCGGGGGCGCTCGTCGGGGTGGCTGCCGCCACCGCCGCGGCCGTCCTGCTGCGGTTGCCCGTCGACAAGGTGCGGGTGACGGGCGTGCTGGCGGCCGTGTCCCCGCCCGGTTGGGGCGACTTCGAGGTCCTGGCCTCGGTCGGCGCGGCCGGGACCGTGGTCGCGCTGGCGTTGATCGCCTCCGCCGAGACGCTGTTCAGTGCCGCGGCCGTGGA
The DNA here is from genome assembly GCF_036227605.1 of Streptomyces sp. NBC_01439. Classification (GTDB taxonomy): domain Bacteria; phylum Actinomycetota; class Actinomycetes; order Streptomycetales; family Streptomycetaceae; genus Streptomyces. Next base: position 4,221,046 of record NZ_CP109487.1, read on the forward strand.
CCGGATGCACGACGGGCCGAGGACGGAGTACGACAAGGAACTCATCGCCCAGGGCGTGGGCAACAGCGTGTGCGGGCTGCTCGGCGCAATGCCGATGACGGCGGTCATCGTGCGCAGCGCCGCCAATGTGGAGGCCGGGGCGCGGACCCGGGCGGCCAGGGTGCTGCACGGTGGCTGGCTGTTGCTCTTCGCCGTGGCGTTTCCCCAGCTCCTGGAGAGCGTGCCGCTGGCCGCGCTGGCCGGGGTGCTGCTGCACGCGGGCTGGAAGCTGCTGCCGGCCAGGGCGGTGGCCGCGTTGTGGCGGACGCACCGGGGCGAGGCCGTGGTGCTGGTGGTCACGGCCTCGGCCATCGTGGTCACCAATCTCTTCGAGGGCGTGCTGATCGGGCTGGGGCTCGCGGTAGCCAAGGCGGCCTGGGAGACCTCGCACGTGCACATCGAGGAGGTGTGGGAGGACGAGGAGCTGTGCGTGCAGGTCTTGGGGAACGCCAGTTTCCTGCGGCTTCCCAAGCTGCTCGACGCCCTGGACGCGCTGCCGCACGGGCAGCCGGTGCGGCTGGATCTGAGCGGGCTGCGCCACCTGGACCACGCCTGTCTGACCGCTCTGGAGGGCTGGGAGCGCACGCGGGCGCCACTGCCCGGCCGGGAGGGCGTCATCTAGCGGGGTTATCCTCCGCCCGTGCAGAACGAGTTGAAGCGCACCCTCGGGGTCTCAGATGCCGTCGTCGTCGGACTCGGTGCGATGGTGGGCGCCGGCATCTTCGCCGCCCTGGCTCCCGCGGCGCGGGCGGCGGGCGGCGCGCTGCTCGCCGCTCTGGGCGTGGCGTCTCTCGTGGCCTATTGCAACGCGCACTCCTCGGCGCGGCTGGCCGCCCGGTACCCGGCTTCCGGCGGCACGTACGTCTACGGACGCGAACGGCTCGGGCCCTTCTGGGGGTACCTGGCGGGCTGGGGGTTCGTGATCGGCAAGACCGCGTCCTGCGCGGCGATGGCCCTCACGGTGGGGGCGTACCTGTGGCCGGGGCGGCAGCACGCCGTGGCCGTCGCGGCGGTGGTGGCGCTGACGGCCGCGAGTTACGGCGGCGTGCAGAAGTCGGCCCGCATCGCCCGGCTGATCGTGGCGGTGGTGCTGGCGGTGCTGGCCGGGGTGGTCGTGGTGTGCCTGTCTTCCGGGGCGGCCGACCCGGGGCGGCTGGGTGGGCCCGACGGGGGCGTCTTCGGGGTGTTGCAGGGTGCGGGTCTGCTGTTCTTCGCCTTCGCGGGCTACGCCCGGATCACCACCCTGGGCGAGGAGGTGCGGGATCCGGAACGGACGATCCCGCGGGCGGTGCCGATCGCGCTGGGGATCGCGCTGCTGGTGTACGCCGCGGTCGCGGTGGCGGCGCTGTCGGTGCTCGGCGCTGAGGGGCTGGCGCAGTCGTCGGCGCCGCTCGCCGATGCGGTGCGGGCGGCCGGGCGGCCCGGACTGGCCCCGGTGGTCCGGGTGGGTGCGGCCCTGGCCGCGCTGGGCTCGTTGCTGGCGCTCGTGCTCGGGGTTTCGCGGACGGTCCTGGCGATGGCCCGGGACGGCCATCTGCCGCGCGCGCTGGCGGCCGTACATCCCCGGCACCAGGTGCCGCACCATGCGGAGCTGGCAGTGGGGGCGGTCGTGGCGGTGTTGGCGGCCACCGCCGATCTGCGGGGCGCGATCGGTTTCTCCTCTTTGGGAGTGCTCGCCTACTACGCGATCGCGAACGCCTCCGCGTGGACTCTCGATTCAGCTGTCAAGGGGCGGGCCGTGGCAGTGGTCGGGCTGTCCGGCTGTGTGGTGCTGGCGTGTGCGCTGCCCCTCGCGTCGGCGCTCTGGGGGGTGGCGGTGCTGGCGGTGGGCGTGCTGGTCTACGGGGTCCGGTGGCGGCTCAGATCCGGGATCTGAACGCGTCCCAGTGCGCCAGCTCTCGTTCGCATTCCTCCCCCGTGCCAGGCGGGCTCCGGCTCCCCCGGATTCGGGTCGAACAGCAGGACCTGGGCAGTGTCGGAGCGGTAGTCCACGCAGGCGTCCATGGCGCAGCCGAAGTCGGCCACGGGCAGTACGCCTTCGGGCCAGCACCACTCGGAGGACCGGCGCTCCTCATGCGCGAGCACGGCCTGACGCAGCGGCAGCAGCCCCTGACCGGGTCCGAATCCACCGTCGCCGACACGCGTGTAGAGCGAGGCGGGCAGGGGCGGCGGGCGCGGCAGGGCGAAGCCGAGTATGGCTTCGGCTCTGGCGATCTCCCCCGCGTCCAGCGGCTCCGGCATGGTCCTTCCGCACCGCTCGTACCTGCGTGCGGAGTTGCCCACGCGGTCCGTGACTTGCTCCAGCAACTGCTCCGTCTCGTTCATGCATTCATGGTGACGCACCCCGCCGACAGCCGCCCGGGCCTGTGGACAACTCCGCCCACAGGCCGATCAGGTCGGCCTGCGGGCGGGGTGTGTGTCGGCGTCCAGGGCGCCGGCGGCTGTGTCAGCGCGAGGCGAACGGTGCGTCCGTCGGGACGATCTCGCGGCCGAGCGGGAGCAGGGAGAGCGGGACCATCTTGAAGTTGGCGATGCCGAACGGGATGCCGATGATCGTGATGCAGAGGGCGATGCCCGTGACGATGTGGCCGAGGGCCAGCCACCAGCCCGCCAGCACCAGCCACAGGACGTTGCCGATGCAGGACGGGGCGCCCGCGTCGTGGCGCTCGACCGTGGTGTAGCCGAAGGGCCAGAGGGCGTAGACGGCGATGCGGAAGGCGGCGATGCCGAACGGGATGCCGATGATGGTGATGCAGAGCAGCACACCTGCGAGGAGGTATCCCAGGAACAGCCAGATGCCGCTGAGGATGAGCCAAATGATGTTGAGGATTGTCTTCATTGGCGGCGGCCTGCCATCTGTTCGAGCCGGGCGATGCGCTCGGCCATCGGAGGGTGTGTGGAGAACATCTTAGAAAGACCCGCACCCGGACGGAACGGGTTGGCGATCATCATGTGGCTCGCCGCCTCCAGCCGGGGCTCCGGGGGCAGGGGGAGCTGTTTGGTGCCCGCGTCGAGCTTGCGCAGGGCGCTGGCCAGGGCGAGCGGGTCCCCGGTGAGCTGGGCGCCGGAGGCGTCGGCCTCGTACTCGCGCGAGCGGCTGATGGCCAGCTGGATCACGGAGGCGGCCAGCGGGCCCAGGATCATGATCAGCAGCATGCCGAGGAGACCGGGGCCCTCGTCATCGTTCGACCGGCCGATCGGGATCAGCCAGGCGAAGTTGACCAGGAACATGATCACCGAGGCGAGGGCGCCGGCGACCGAGGAGATCAGGATGTCGCGGTTGTAGACGTGGCTGAGCTCGTGGCCGATGACCCCGCGCAGCTCGCGCTCGTCGAGGATGCGCAGGATGCCCTCGGTGCAGCAGACCGCGGCGTTGCGCGGGTTGCGGCCGGTGGCGAAGGCGTTGGGGGCCTCGGTGGGTGAGATGTACAGGCGTGGCATGGGCTGGCGCGCGGACGTGGAGAGCTCGCGCACCATGCGGTAGAGCTGGGGAGCCTCGAACTCGCTCACGGGGCGGGCGCGCATCGCGCGTAGAGCCAGCTTGTCGCTGTTCCAGTACGCGTATGCGTTCGTCCCGAGGGCGACGAGGACGGCGATGATCAGGCCGCCCCGTCCGAAGAAGCTTCCGATGAGGATGATGAGTGCGGACAGCCCGCCGAGGAGTACGGCGGTCTTCAGCCCGTTGTGCCGGCGGTGCACGGTACGCCCTCCAAGTGGTGCGGCAGGGGAGCCCGTCATGGATTTGAGGGTCTACGGTCCAGTGGACCCTCCCTTCCTGGTCAACGCGAGGTGAGGGCGTCAGGTTCCCAGGGTGTCGCGGGGCGCGCGCCCGCCGCCGCCCCTTGCCGGGGTGCGGCGGGGACGCGGTGGGGACGTGGCGGGCACTACTCCGTACGGGTTACGCGGGCCGGCTACTGAGCGAAGAGGCTGCCCGAGGTGACGCGCAGGACGAGCTCCGGGGCGCCCGAGAGGACGACGGCCGTGATCGCGGTAATGACGATGGCCGCCGCCACCGGCCAGGGGGCGCGCGTAGGGGTCTGCGCGCCCTCGGGGGTACGGAAGAGCAGGGCTGTCCAGCGCAGGTAGTAGTACAGGGCGATGACGACGTTGACCGCCATGACCACGGCCAGCCAGCCCAGGCCCGCGTCGACCGCGGACCGGAAGACGGTGACCTTGGCGAAGAGCCCGATGATGCCCGGCGGCAGGCCCGCCAGGCAGAGCAGGAAGAAGCCCAGGGAGAGGGCGGCCAGCGGGCGCTCGGCGTAGAGCCCTCGGTAGTCGCTGATCCGGTGGAGCGGCTTGGTACGGGCGACCAGGGCGGCCACGGCGAAGGCGCCGAGGTTCACCGCGGCGTACATGAGGGCGTACGCGACGGTGGAGCCGATCTGGTCGCGCCCGGAGTACGCGGCCGCGGCGATCGGGACCAGCAGGTATCCGGCTTGGCCGACCGAGGACCAGGCGAGCAGTCGTACGGCACTGTTCGGGCGGTCCGGGGACTGCCGCAGGGCAGCGGCGTTGCCCAGGGTCATGGTGAGTGCGGCGAGGACGGCCAGGGCCGGGCCCCAGACGTCGGAGTACGCCGGGAAGGCGATCACCGTGACGAGGATGAGGCCGGTGAAGCCGACGGCCTTGCCGATCACCGAGAGGTAGCCGGCGATGGGCAGGGGGGCGCCGACGTAGGTGTCGGGGACCCAGAAGTGGAAGGGGACGGCCGCGGTCTTGAAGGCGAAGCCGACGAGGGTGAGCGCGACACCGGCCATGGCGAGCGTGTCGAGCTGCCCGGGAACGTCTTCGAGGCGGTCGGCGACCTGGGTGAGGTGCAGGGAGCCGGTGGCGGCGTAGACGAAGCTGACGCCCATCAGCGACACGGCGGTGGCAGTGACGGAGGACAGGAAGAACTTCAGGGCGGCCTCGGAGGAGAGCCGGTCGCCGCGGCGCATGCCGACGAGGGCGAAGGCGGGCAGCGAGGCGACTTCGAGGGCGACGATCAGGGTGGCGAGGTCGCGGGAGGCGGGCAGCAGGGCCGCGCCGGCGGCGGAGGAGAGCAGCAGGAACCAGTACTCGCCGGCCGGCATGCGGCTGTCGTGGACGGCGGTGACCGAGATCAGGGCGGTGACCAGGGCGCCGGCCAGCACGAGGAACTGGATGACGAGCGTGAAGTGGTCGGCGACGTAGCTGCAGGCCGCCGGGTCGCCGGTGAGGCAGAAGGTGGCGCGGTCACCGGCGCGCAGGGGGATCAGGGTGGCGGTCGCGACGGCGAGGCCGGCGACCGTGATCCAGCCGAGGACCGGCTTGCGGCGTTCGGCGAGGAACAGGTCGGCGACGAGGACGACCAGGCCGACGGCGGCGGTGATCACCACGGGTGCGATGGCGAGCCAGTCGACGGACTGGACCAGGCTCGGGGCCTCGGCGGAGAGGACCGTCAGGGCCGTCATGGCCGTCATGAGTTGCCTCCTGCGAGGAGCTTCTGGACGGCCGGGTCGGTGAGGCCGAGGAGGACCGCGGGCCACAGGCCGGCGAGGACGGTGAGGGCGACGAGCGGGGTCCAGGCGGCGAACTCGTAGTGCTGGACGTCCGCGACGGCGAGCTCGGGACCGGCTTTCGGGTCTCCCATGCAGACGCGCCGTACGACGATCAGGAGGTAGGCGGCGGTGAGCAGGGTGCCGAACGCGCCGACGGCCACGTACGTGAGGAACGCGGGGCGGGAGAGGCCCTCGGCGGGGTCGAAGGCGCCGAAGAGGGCCAGCATCTCGCCCCAGAAGCCGGCCAGGCCGGGCAGGCCCAGAGAGGCGACGGCGGCGAAGGCGAGGAGCGCGCCGAAGCGGGGGGCGCGGCCGTAGAGGGCGGCGCCGGTGGCTCCGGCGAGGGTGTCGAGGTCGGCGGTGCCGTAGCGGTCCTTGAGGGCTCCGACCAGGAAGAAGAGGAGGCCGGTGATCAGGCCGTGGGCGATGTTGGCGAAGAGCGCGCCGTTGACGCCGGTGGGGGTCATGCTCGCGATGCCGAGGAGGACGAAGCCCATGTGGCCGACGGAGGAGTAGGCGATGAGGCGCTTGAGGTCGCCCTTGTTCCCCTTGCGGGCCAGCGCGAGGCAGGCGAGCGATCCGTAGACGATGCCGACGGCGGCGAAGGCGCCCAGGTAGGGGGCGAAGGTGGCCATGCCGTCGGGGGTGATGGGGAGCAGGATGCGGACGAACCCGTACGTGCCCATCTTGAGCAGGACGCCGGCCAGCAGGACGGATCCGACGGTGGGCGCGGCGGTGTGGGCGTCGGGCAGCCAGCTGTGCAGGGGCCACATCGGGGTCTTCACGGCGAGGCCGATGCCGATGGCGAGAACGGCCAGGAACTGGGTGGTGCGGGACAGTTCGCGGCCGTTGTCAGAGGCCAGTGTCACCATGTCGAAAGTGCCGCTGTTCAGTCCGATCAGGAGCAGACCGAGCAGCATGACGACGGAGCCGAGGAGGGTGTAGAGGATGAACTTCCAGGCGGCGGCCTGCCGCTGAGCACCGCCCCAGCGGGCGATGAGGAAGTACATCGGGATGAGGACCATCTCGAAGGCGAGGAAGAAGAGCAGCAGGTCGAGGACGGCGAAGGTCGCGAGGGTGCCGGACTCCAGGACCAGGAGCAGTGCGACGAAGGCCTTCGGGGAGGGGCCTGCGGGGAGCTTGAAGTAGCTGTAGAGCGCGCAGAGGAAGAACAGCAGCGCGGTCATCAGGAGGAGGGGGAGCGAGATGCCGTCGACGCCGAGGTGGATCCGGACGTTCAGCGCCTGGATCCAACTGATGTCCGTCGTCGCCTGGATGCGGGACGGGGCCTCGTGGTCGAAGCCCAGGGTGAGGGCGATGGCGGCGGCGAGGATCACGCCGGTCACGGTCACGCCGTGGCGGAGCACGGCCTGCTCGGGGCTCTTCCCCTTGAGGCCGGGCGGGGCCGGCAGGAGCGCCGCGGCGGAGCCGAGGAGCGGTGCGGCCACGATGAACGCCAGAAGGAACTGCATCACGGACGGGCTGATATCAATCACGGCTGACTCACGGCTCACGATCCGGCGTTGACGTTGGCGAGGACGGCGGTGGCGATCGCCAGGACCACGGCGCCGGCGAGCAGGGCGCTCAGGTAGCTCTGCACGTTGCCGGTCTGGGCACGGCGTACGAGGCTGCCGAGCAACTGGGTGCCGGTGCCCGCGCCGCGGACGTACGTGTCCACGACCTCGCGGTCGAGGAAGCGGACGAGGCTCGCGGCGGCCCGGACGGGCCGGACGAAGAGCCGGTCGTAGAGGGCGTCGAGGTGGAAGCCGACGGCCGCGTGACGGTGCAGCGGGCCGAGGAACGCCTTGCCGGGGTCGGCGGCGGGGCCGGTCGGGACGGCGGGGTGGTCGTGGGTCACCTCGGCTACCTCGGGGGCTTCCGCGGCGGATTCGGCGGCGGCGACTGCGACGGTGGCGGGCACTCCGGCTGCGGCACCAGCTGCGGCACGGGCGCCCGCTCCGGTACCGGCGGCGGTCGCGAGGAGGGCCTTCGCCGAGGCGCGCTGCCAGAGGGCGTAGGTGAGCATCGCGCCGATGGCCGCGGCGCCCGTGCCGAGGACCGAGGTGACCAGGGTCGGGGTGAGTGCACCGCCGTCGAACCAGTCGGAGATGGGGCCGGCCGCGAGGCCGAAGCCGATCGACGGGATCGCCAGCAGCCACAGCACGCCGGTCATGGCGAGGGGTTCCTTGCCGTGGTCGGGGGCGGCGGCGCCCCGGCCGCGGAAGGCCATCAGCCACAGCCGGGTGGCGTAGGCGGCGGTGAGCAGGGCGGTCAGCAGACCGGCGACGAGCACCAGCCAGCCGGCGGCGCTGGGCACGAACTCCGAGTCGCCGGTCGCGGTGTGCTCGGCGGCGACGAGGACGGCTTCCTTGGAGAAGAAACCGGCGAAAGGCGGGACCGCGGCGAGCGCGAGCAGCGCGATCGTCATCGTCCAGAAGGCGTCGGGGATGCGCTTGGCCAGGCCGTCCATCCGGGACATGACGCCCAGGGAGTTCGTACCGGCGGCGTGGATGATCACGCCGGCGCCGAGGAAGAGGAGCGCCTTGAAGGCGCCGTGGGACAGGAGGTGGAACACGGCGGCGCCGCGGTCACCGACGGCCAGTGCGCCGACCATGTAGCCGAGCTGGCCGATCGTGGAGTAGGCGAGCACCCGCTTGATGTCGTCCTGGGCGATGGCTGCCAGGCCGGAGCCCACCATCGTGACGGCCGCCATCACGGCCATGACCACCAGCGTGGCCCCGGAGGCCGCGAAGACGGGCAGGAGGCGGGCGATGAAGTAGACGCCGGCGGCGACCATCGTCGCGGCGTGGATCAGTGCCGAGACGGGGGTGGGGCCCGCCATGGCGTCGGGGAGCCAGGTGTGCAGGGGGAACTGCGCGGACTTGCCCGCGACGCCGGCGAGCAGGAGCAGCGCGATCAGGGTCGGGTGGTCGAGTCCGCCCGCGGCGACGGTGCCGAGGATCTTCGGGATCTCGAAGGAACCGGCGTCGGTGGCGAGCGCGAACAGGCCGATCAGGAACGGGACGTCGCCGAGCTTGGTGACGAGGAAGGCCTTCAGGGAGGCGGAGCGGGCCGCTTCGGTCTCCCAGTAGTGCCCGACCAGGAAGTACGAGCAGATGCCCATGACCTCCCAGCCGACCAACAGCACCATCAGGTCGCCGGAGTAGACGACGAGCAGCATGGCGGAGGTGAACAGTGAGACGAGAGCGGCATACGACGGGTAGCGCGGGTCCTCACGCAGGTACGCCGTCGAGTAGAGCTGTACGCAGGTGGCGACGACCCCGACCAGGACGGCGACCAGTGCGGCGAAGCCGTCGATGTAGAGCGAGAGGTCGATCGGCACCGAGCCGGTCGGGGTCAGTTCGGTCGCGGCGTTGATCGTCTCGCCGCCGCCCTGGCGGACGGCGACGAGCACGGCCAGTACGGCGGCACCGAGCGTCGGCAGGATGGCGAGCGGCCGAACGAACCCGGGCGCGGTGCGCCCGAGCAGCAGTCCTGCCACCGCGCCCAGGAAGGGGAACAGCGGAACGAGGACGGCGAGGGTCGTGGTGCTCACGCGGTGACCTCGCTCTGGTTGTTCGCGGCGGGCTCGTGGCCTTCGGCGGTGTCGCGCAGCCGGTCGACGTCGGAGGTGCCCCGGTTGCGGTACACCATCAGCACGATCGCGAGGCCGATGCCGATCTCGGCGGCGGCGATGGCGATGGTGAAGAGGGTGAGGGCCTGGCCGGCGTGCAGGGCGTCGCGCAGCCAGACGTCGAAGGCCACCAGGTTGAGGTTGACGGCGTTGAGCATCAACTCGACGGACATCAGGACCAGGATGGCGTTGCGGCGGGCGAGTACGCCGTACAGGCCCGTGCAGAAGAGGAGCGCCGCGAGTACGGCGGGGTAGGCGAGGTGCATCAGCGCTGCCCCTTGTCGCTGGCGTCGGTGGCGTCGGTGGATTCGTTCCTGCGGGACAGCACGATGGCGCCGATCAGGGCTGCGAGGAGGAGGACGGAGAGCGCCTCGAACGGCAGCACCCAGTGCTGGAAGAGGATCTCGCCGGAAACCTTGGTGGAGCCCTGGACCGGTCCGTCGAGGTCGATCCAGGTGGTGCGGAAGGCGTCGACGACCACCCAGACCAGGGACGCGGCCGCGACGACGGCTACGCCGAGCGCGATCCAGCGGTTTCCGGAGTCCGCGTCCGGGGAGCGGCCGATGGGGGCCTTGGTGAGCATCAGCCCGAAGAGGAGGAGGACGACGACGGAACCGAGGTAGATGAGGACCTGGACCCAGGCGATGAACTCTGCGGTCAGCAGCAGGTACTCGACGGCGATGCCGCCGAGCGCGACGACCAGCCACAGGGCGGCGTGCACCAGCTGCTTGGTGGTGACCGTGACGAGGGCCGCGCCGAGGGTGGCGAGTCCGACGAGGACGAAGGCGATCTCGACGCCGGTCGGGGAGAGGAAGCCGGGCCCGGTGGTGACGGCGGCGGCCAGGGTGACGGCGGGGCTCACGCGTCTCCCTCCGGGGTCGGGTCGGTCGGCGGTTGGGTCTCGGCCGCCCGGGCGGCGGCTTCGGCTGCGGCTGCCGCCGCGGCTGCGGCTTCGGCCTTCTCCACCGCCTTGCGGGCGGCGGCGATCTCCTTGGGCTCCTCGGCCGCCGGGTCCAGCGCGGGCGGCGCCGGGACGGTCCACATCCATTCGCGGAGCTTGTCGCGCTCGTGGGTCAGTTCGTGGATGTCGGTCTCCGCGTACTCGAACTCCGGCGACCAGAAGAGGGCGTCGAAGGGGCACACCTCGATGCAGATCCCGCAGTACATGCAGAGGGAGAAGTCGATGGCGAAGCGGTCGAGGACGTTGCGGCTGCGCTCGCGGCCACCGGGGGTGGACGCCGGGACCGTCTCCTTGTGGGAGTCGATGTAGATGCACCAGTCGGGGCATTCACGGGCGCAGAGCATGCAGACGGTGCAGTTCTCCTCGAACAGACCGATGACCCCGCGGGAGCGGGGCGGCAGTTCGGGCTGGACCTCGGGGTATTGGGCGGTGTGCGAGCGCTTCGTCATCGTGCGCAGCGTGACGGCCAGGCCCTTGGCCAGGCCGGATCCGGGGATGGGCATTACTGGATCGCCACCTTCACGATGCCGGTGAGCGCGATCTGGGCGAGCGCGAGCGGGATGAGCGTGGTCCAGGCGAGCTTCTGGAGCTGGTCCTCGCGCAGGCGCGGGTAGCTCACGCGGAGCCAGATCACCACGAAGGCGAGGATCGCGATCTTGAGCAGGGTCCAGACCCAGCCGAGGTCGTCACCGAAGGGGCCGTGCCAGCCGCCGAGGAAGAGGACGGTGGTCAGGGCGCAGAGGACGACGATGCCGGCGTACTCGGCGAGGAGGAACAGTGCGAAGCGCAGGCCGGTGTATTCGGTGTACGCGCCGAAGATGATCTCGGAGTCTGCGACGGGCATGTCGAAGGGGGGCCGCTGTAGTTCGGCGAGGCCGGCGACGAAGAAGACGAGCGCGCCGACGATCTGCCAGGGCAGCCACCACCACTCGAAGGCGTCGACGATCCCGGGGAGGGAGACCGTACCGGCCGCCATGGCCACGGAGGCGGCGGCGAGCAACATCGGGAGCTCGTAGGCGAGCAGCTGGGCGGCGGTGCGCAGGCCGCCGAGCAGGGAGAACTTGTTCGCGGATGCCCAGCCGGCCATCAAGGAGCCGAGGACTCCGACGCCCATGACGGCGAGCGCGAAGAACAGGCCCGCGTCGATGACCTGGCCGACGGCGCCCTCGCCCGGGCCGATGGGGATGGCCAGGAGGACGAGGAGGTAGGGCAGCAGGGCGACGGCGGGGGCGAGCTGGAAGATCCGGCGGTCGGCGCCCGCCGGAACGATGTCTTCCTTCTGTGCGAACTTCACGCCGTCGGCGACGAGCTGGGCCCAGCCGTGGAAGCCGCCGGCGTACATGGGGCCGAGGCGGCCCTGCATGTGGGCCATCACCTTGTGCTCGGTCTGCCCGACGACGAGCGGGAGCACGAGGAAGACGGCGAAGACGACGATCAGCCGCAGGGCGACGTCGAGGACGTCGTTCACGCGTCGCCTCCGTTGTCGGTGGTGGGGTCGGTCTCGGTCTCGGTCTCGGCCGGACGCCGCTCGGGGGCGGGTCCGGCCTTCGGGGTGGGTCCGGGCTCGGTCTTCGGGGCCGGCTCGGGGGTCGGCTCCGGGGCCGGCTCGGGGGTCGGCTCGTCGAAGGCGGGCTTCGGGTCGTGCCAGGGGGCATCGGAGCTGCGGGGGGCGGGTCGGCGCGGGGCGCGGGGCGCGGGCTCGGCTGCCGGAGCGCCGACGTCCGGGGCGGTCGGTTCCGTGCCCGGGCTCTGGCTCGCGGAGCCGTCCGCTGCCGAACGCGTACGACGGGCCGGGCGCGGCGCGGCTTCGGGGGCCCCCGTTCCCGGGGCCTCCGTACCCGGGGTCCCCGTACCCGGGGCCTCCGTACCCGGGGCCTCCGTGCCCGGGGCGGCCTCTGCTGCCTGGCTCGCCGAGCCGTCGGACGCCGAGCGGGTGCGACGGGCCGGGCGGGCCGGGGTTTCGGGGGCCTGCGTGCCCGGAGCAGCCGCGTCCGGAGCGGCCGTCTCGGCTGTCTGGCTCGCCGAGCCTTCCGATACCGAGCGGGTCCGGCGCGGCGGTCGGGGGGCGGACTCCGCGGCCGCCCCGGTGGCCGCTTCCGCCGGGGGCTGGGTGGCCGAGCCCTCGGTGACCGAGCGGGTACGCCGGACCGGGGCGCCCTCGCGCGGGGTGCGCGCCGCGGCGCCAGCCGCGCCGGCCGCACGCGGGGTGCGGGCCGGACGGGACGGGGCCGGCGGGAGCTGGCCCTTCATCGGGCCCCAGTCGTTGGGGTCCGGTACGCCCGGCGGGAGCATCTGGCGGCGCTTGGGCGCGTCCGGGTCGTGCGCCTCGCCGGGCTCCTTGGCGCCGGGCCAGGCCTTGGCGACGCGCGCGGCCAGGACGAAGTCCTTGCGCAGCGGGTGGCCCTCGAAGTTCTCCGGGAGGAGGAGGGGGACGAGGTGCGGGTGGTCGGTGAAGGTCACCCCGAACATCTCGAACGTCTCGCGCTCGTGCCATTCCGCCCCCGCGTAGACGGCGACCGCGGACGGCAGGGCGGCGGCGCTGTGCGGGACGGTCGTGCGCAGCAGCAGCCGGCGCACCCGGTGGTTCTCCAGCGACGCGACGTGCGCGCAGATCCGGAAGCCGGTGCCGGGCTCGTCCACCGCGCTCAGCCAGTCGAAGTACGTGCAGCCCAGTTTGTCCCGGGCGATCTCGAGGGCGGGGATCCAGCTGCCGACGGGCACGTCCACCGTGAGGACGTCGTACGAGAACTCGGCGACCGCCTCGGCCCCGAAGACCGTTGCCGCCGCGTCGGGCAGGGAGTCGTAGAGGTTCACGCGCCGGCCCCCTGCGCGGGTGCCGGCGGGGGCGCGACCAGGCCGCTCGTCAGCTGGGACACGGACGGTCCGGCCGCGTAGCGCTCGGCCAGCGACTCGCGGGCGATCTTCTCCTGGAGCTTGAGGATGCCCTGGAGGAGGGCTTCGGGGCGCGGCGGGCAGCCCGGCACGTAGACGTCGACCGGGATGATCTGGTCGACGCCCTTCGTCACCGAGTACGAGTCCCAGTAGGGGCCGCCGCAGTTGGAGCAGGCACCGAAGGAGATGACGTACTTCGGCTCCGGCATCTGCTCGTAGAGCCGCTTCACCGCCGGAGCCATCTTGTCCGTGACGGTGCCCGAGACGATCATGAGGTCTGCCTGGCGGGGGCCGGGCGCGAAGGGGATCACACCGAGCCGGATGAAGTCGTGCCGGGCCATGGACGCGGCGATGAACTCGATCGCGCAGCAGGCCAGGCCGAAGTTGAACACCCACAGGCTGTACCGGCGGCCCCAGTTCAGGACCACCTTCATCGGTTCCGGGGCCAGGCGGGAGAGGACTCCGAGGCGCTTGGGCTCCGGGAGCAGCACGCCCTCGGTCGGCGTCACAGCCGGTGTCACGTCCATTCGAGGACGCCCTTCTTGTACGCATAGAGCAGGCCGACGGCCAGGAAGCCCAGGAAGATGAACATCTCCACCAGCGTCGTGGCGCCGTAACCGGCGGCGGCGAACACCGTCGCCCACGGGAACAGGAAGATCGAGTCGACGGCGAAGATGACGTAGAGGAACGCGTAGACGTAGTAGCGGACCTGGGTGTGCGCCCAGCCCTCGCCGACCGGGTCCACACCGCATTCGTAGGTCAGCAGCTTCTCGGGGGTCGGGACGACGGGCCGCAGCAGGCGGCCCGCACCGAAGGCGACGGCCACGAAAAGCACACCGAGCACGGCCAGTAGACCGACGACCGAATAACTCCGGAAGTAGTCCGCCGCGAGCACGGTTACGGTCGATACCGTCGGTTCAGGCACGTCCGTTCCTCGCTCCTCGGTCACTGTCGACGATCTGGTACGGACGGGAGTCTAGGGCCTGCCTCACACGGGGTGGGGTTATCCCCCGTTCACAGCACCCCGGCCACCCCATGGCATGAGCGGGTCGTACTTGACAGGGTGTGGCGCATGACCATGAGCCATGCCGTACCCGACAACGATCGACCTCCCCCCGTACGCGCCGTCTTCAGCGCCGTGACGTGGAAGGAGATCGCCTACATGGTGAGCAACCTGCCGTTGGCGATCGTCGGTTTTGTTTACGCGGTTGTCATGGTTTCCACGGCCGGCGGCCTTTCCGTGACCGCGGTCGGAATTCCCCTGCTCGCGTGCGGTCTGTATCTGTCTCGGCAACTGGGACGGCTGGACCGGGAGCGCGCCCGCGGGCTGCTGGGCGTACGGGTGGACGAGCCGACCCCGATCCCCGGTCCGAAGCGGTCCGGCGGATTCTTCCCCTGGCTGTGGACGAGCATCAAGGACCCGGTGGGCTGGCGGACGGTGCTGTACCAGCTGATCCGGTTGCCGTGGGGAGTACTCACCTTCACGGTAGCGCTGACCGGCCTGTTCGTGCTGTGGCCGGTGCTGCCGTACCTGGTGCGGCTGATGGCGAACGTGGACCGGGCGATGGTACGGGGGCTGCTGTCGCCCTCCGAGGACCTGGAGCGGCGGATAGCGGAGCTGGAATCCGACCGGGGAGTCGTGGTCGATACGGCGGCGGCCGACCTGCGGCGCATCGAGCGGGACCTGCACGACGGGGCGCAGGCCCGGCTGGTGGCTCTGGCGATGGGGCTGGGCCTGGCGAAGGAGAAGCTGCTGGAGGACCCGGAGGGCGCGGCGGCGATGGTCGACGAGGCGCACGGGGAGGTGAAGCTGGCCCTTCAGGAGCTACGGGACCTCGCACGGGGGATCCACCCGGCGGTGCTGACGGATCGGGGGCTGGACGCGGCGCTGTCGTCGGTGGCGGCGCGGTGCGTGGTGCCGGTGAAGGTGGCGGTGGATCTGCCGGCGGATCCGCCGGCGGCGCGGCCGGCGGAGGCGATCGAGGGGATCGCGTACTTCGTGGTGTCCGAGCTGTTGCAGAACGTGAGCAAGCACGCGGGGCCGGGAGCGCGGGGCGCGACGGTGGAGGTCTGGCGGGCGGGGGCGAGGCTGATGATCCGGGTGTCGGACGACGGGCGGGGCGGAGCGAGTCCCTCCGGGGGGAGTGGGCTGGCGGGGCTCACGGAGCGGTTGGGCGCGGTGGACGGGGTGCTGGTGGTGGACTCGCCCGTGGGGGCGGGGACCGTGGTCACGGCCGAGCTGCCGTGGCGGGACCGGGGGTAGGCCCCCGGGCCCCTTGGCCCCGGCCCCTGTGGCCCCGGGCCCCCTTGATTCGTACGTGAGCGGGACTCCCGTCCGGGGTGGGTGGGGGTCCCGTCCGCGTCTCCGGCGCGCCGCCGTTTCCCAGGGCTCCGCCCCGGACCCCGCGCCTCAAACGCCGGCGGGGCTGGATTTGGCGGCCGCCTCGGACGCCCGCGGGCTCGGAGGGGTGGGTGATAGCGCGGCCACCGATCCCCGCAGGGACGGGGTGAGTGGGGCGCGTCAACGCCGGCGGGGCAGGGTTTGGCGGCGCCGCTCCGGGTCCCGGCGGATACCGGCGGGGGTGGGGTTAACCCCCCGGTGGAGATGCCGACCCGCCGCATGGTCGGGGGGCGGGCGGGGCCGGCAGGGTGGGGGTGTAGCGGAGGACCGGAAGGGCGGGTCGGAATCATGGACAACGGCAGAACAGCGGGCGGCGGGATCGGCGCGGTACTGCGGGCTCCGGTCGAGGGGCGGACCTGGCGGGAGTTCGGGTACCTGCTGATCGGGCTGCCGCTGAGCACGTTGTACTTCTCGCTCGTCATCACCGGCCTGAGCCTCGGCGCCGGACTGCTCGTCACCTTCCTCGGCGTTCCGGTCCTTGCCGGCGTGCTCGTCATGTGCCGCGGCTTCGGGCACGTGGAGCGGGCCCGGGTGCGCGCGCTGCTCGGGACGGACATCGCCGCCCCCGCGCCGATCCGGGCGAAGAAGGCCGGACCGCTGGCCGCCATGGGTGCGCTGCTCAAGAGCGGGAGCGCCTGGCGCCACGCGCTGTACTCGGTCATCCACTTCCCGTGGGCGGTGTTCTCCTTCTGCCTGTCCCTGGTGCTCTGGGCGAACGGGTGGGCGTACCTGCTGTACCCGCTCTGGTTCTGGGTCTTCCCGACCTTCACCGACCAGCCCGGTCTGCAGCTCTTCCAGAACGACGACTACGCCTTCTACCTCGACTCGCCCGTCAGGATCGCCCTCGCCAGCCTCATCGGGCTGGCCGTCACCCTCGCCACCCCGTGGGTGATCCGTGCCCTGGCCACCGTCGACCGGGTCATGGTCGGCGGGCTGCTCGGGGCGTCCAGCCTGGCCACCCGCGTCAGCGAGCTGGAGTCCGACCGCGGGGTGGTCGTGGACACGGCAGCCGCCGACCTGCGGCGCATCGAGCGGGACCTGCACGACGGCGCGCAGGCCCGGCTGGTGGCGCTGGCGATGGACCTGGGGCTGGCGAAGGAGAAGCTGACCGAGGATCCGCAGGCCGCCGCCCGGATGGTGGACGAGGCGCACGGAGAGGTGAAGATCGCCCTGCAGGAGTTGCGTGACCTGGCCCGCGGGATCCACCCGGCCGTGCTGACCGACCGGGGGCTGGACGCGGCGCTGTCCTCGGTGGCCTCGCGCTGTGCGGTGCCGGTACGGGTGGCCGTGGACCTGCCGGCCCGGCCCGCGCAGGCGATCGAGGGGATCGCGTACTTCACGGTCTCGGAGCTGCTGCAGAACGTCAGCAAGCACGCGCTGGCCCGGTCGGCGTCGGTGGACGTGTGGAAGTCCGGGGAACGGCTGCTCATCCAGGTCGCCGACGACGGCCGGGGCGGGGCCGGGCCGCGGGAGGGGTCGGGGCTGGCGGGGCTGACCGAGCGGCTGGACGCCGTGGACGGGGTGCTGGTCGTCGACTCCCCCGCCGGGGGCGGGACGACGGTCACGGCCGAGCTGCCCTGGCGCCCTTAGGGCTCGACAGAGGGCCGGCCCGGACCCCGCGAGCCCGGTCCGGCCCGGCCCGGACCCCCAAACCCGACCCCTCCCGACCCCTCCCGACCCCTCCCGACCCCGCCACGTCCGGCCCGGCCCGGAAAGGCGCTCCCCCCGACGCGAGGGCCGGGCCCGATGGCCCGGCCCTCGCGCAACTCCCGGCGCGCGCAGCGCCCGTTTGCGGTATGCGACCCTCCAGTACTCGAAAACTCCCCCCGTACGGCGACGTGTTGTCCCGGCTCTGCCTTCAGCGGGACTCAGGGCTGGGATGCTTGGCTGAGTCGGGTAATGCGTGAACGAGTGGACGCGGGAGCTGCTGAGTCGTGGAAGACAGGGTGCGGGTGGTCATCGCCGAGGATTCAGTGCTGCTGCGCGAGGGCCTGACCCGGTTGTTGACCGACCGGGGGCATGACGTCGTGGCGGGCGTCGGGGACGCAGAGGCCCTGATCAAGACGGTGGCGGACCTGGCGGCCGAGGGTGCGCTGCCGGATGTGGTGGTGGCGGACGTGCGGATGCCGCCGACCCATACCGACGAGGGTGTGCGGGCGGCCGTCCGGCTGCGGCGCGACCACCCCGGGATAGGTGTGCTCGTGCTGTCCCAGTACGTGGAGGAGCAGTACGCCACCGAGCTGCTGGCCGGTTCCAGCACCGGGGTGGGGTATCTCCTCAAGGACCGGGTGGCCGAGGTGCGGGAGTTCCTGGACGCGGTGGTGCGGGTGGCCCGGGGCGGTACGGCCCTGGACCCCGAGGTCGTCGCCCAGCTGCTCGGCCGCAGCCGCAAGCAGGACGTACTGGCGGGCCTGACCCCGCGCGAGCGCGAGGTGCTCGGGCTGATGGCCGAGGGCCGGACGAATTCCGCCGTGGCGAAGCAGCTGGTCGTGAGCGACGGAGCGGTGGAAAAGCACGTCAGCAACATCTTCATGAAGTTGGGCCTTTCGCCGAGTGACGGGGATCACCGGCGAGTACTGGCCGTTCTCACCTATCTGAAATCTTGATCGACTGACACTCTGTCAGATATGGCATACCGGCAGGGCCGTCTCAAGGGGCGGCCCTACGGTCCAGAATGTGACCGCTCCTGGGGGCCTTGATCCCTACCGTCGTAGGGTGGGTCCCGGGGGGTCACGCCTCGAAGGAGGTCCAGTTCAGTGACCAGCCAGGTCAGCAGCCCAGCCGAGCAGGCCGACGGGGCCGGGGGTGCGGTTGTCGGTGGACAGCGCACTCCGGAGAGTCCGGGCGGCAAGGAAGTGCGCCGCCTCGATCGTGTGATCATCCGATTCGCAGGTGACTCCGGTGACGGTATGCAGCTCACCGGTGACCGCTTCACCTCGGAAACGGCGTCCTTCGGGAACGACCTGTCGACGCTGCCGAACTTCCCCGCCGAGATCCGCGCCCCCGCCGGCACCCTCCCGGGCGTCTCCTCCTTCCAGCTCCACTTCGCCGACCACGACATCCTCACCCCGGGCGACGCCCCGAACGTGCTGGTGGCGATGAACCCGGCGGCCCTCAAGGCGAACATCGCGGACCTGCCGCGCGGCGCGGAGATCATCATCAACACGGATGAGTTCACCAAGCGCCCCATGGCCAAGGTCGGCTACGCCACCTCGCCGCTGGAGGACGGCTCACTCGACGCCTACAGCCTGCACCCGGTACCGCTGACCACCCTGACGGTCGAGGCGCTGAAGGATTTCGGCCTCTCCCGCAAGGAGGCCGAGCGCAGCAAGAACATGTTCGCGCTGGGCCTGCTGTCGTGGATGTACCACCGCCCCACCGAGGGCACCGAAAACTTCCTGCGGCAGAAGTTCGCGAAGAAGCCCGACATCGCCGAGGCGAACGTCGCCGCCTTCCGGGCCGGCTGGAACTTCGGGGAGACGACCGAGGACTTCGCGGTCTCCTACGAGGTCGCCCCCGCCACCCGCGCCTTCCCGACCGGCACCTACCGCAACATCTCCGGGAACCTGGCGCTCTCCTACGGCCTCGTCGCCGCGAGCCAACAGGCCGACCTGCCCCTCTACCTGGGCTCCTACCCGATCACCCCGGCCTCGGACATCCTGCACGAGCTGTCGAAGCACAAGAACTTCGGCGTGCGGACCTTCCAGGCCGAGGACGAGATCGCCGGCATCGGCGCGGCGCTCGGCGCGGCCTTCGGCGGCGCGCTCGGGGTGACCACCACCTCCGGGCCCGGTGTGGCGCTCAAATCGGAAGCGATCGGCCTCGCGGTGTCCCTGGAGCTTCCGCTGCTGATCGTGGACATCCAGCGCGGCGGCCCGTCCACCGGGCTGCCGACCAAGACGGAGCAGGCAGACCTCCTCCAGGCCATGTTCGGCCGCAACGGCGAGGCCCCCGTCCCGATCGTGGCCCCGCGGACCCCCGCGGACTGCTTCGACGCCGCCCTCGATGCGGCCCGGATCGCGCTCACCTACCGGACTCCGGTCTTCCTGCTCTCCGACGGCTACCTCGCCAACGGGTCCGAGCCCTGGCGGATCCCCGAGGTCGCCGACCTGCCCGACCTGAAGGTCAAGTTCGCCACCGGCGCGAACCACACCCTGTCCGACGGCACCGAGGTGTTCTGGCCGTACAAGCGGGACCCGGAAACCCTCGCCCGCCCCTGGGCCATCCCCGGCACGCCCGGCCTCGAACACCGCATCGGCGGCATCGAGAAGCAGGACGGCAGCGGCAACATCTCCTACGACCCGGCCAACCACGACCTCATGGTCCGCACCCGCCAGGCCAAGGTCGACGGCATCCGGGTGCCCGACATCGAGGTCGACGACCCGGACGGCGCCACCACCCTGGTCCTGGGCTGGGGTTCCACCTACGGCCCCATCACCGCGGCCGTCCGCCGGCTGCGGAACGCCGGACTGCCCATCGCCCAGGCCCACCTGCGCCACCTCAACCCCTTCCCCAGGAATCTCGGCGGGGTCCTGGAGCGTTACGAGAAGGTAGTGGTGCCGGAGATGAACCTCGGGCAGCTCGCCACCCTGATCCGGGCGAAATACCTGGTCGACGCCCGGTCGTACAACCAGGTCAACGGAATGCCGTTCAAGGCCGAGCAGCTCGCCACGGTTCTCAAGGAGGCCATCGATGACTGAGGTGACCGAGGCGACCGACGGGGCGCGGACCCTGCTCTCGCTGGTACCGAAGGCCGAGAGCAAGCAGTCGATGAAGGACTTCAAGTCGGACCAGGAGGTCCGCTGGTGCCCCGGTTGCGGTGACTACGCCGTGCTGGCCGCGGTTCAGGGCTTCATGCCCGAACTGGGCCTGGCGAAGGAGAACATCGTCTTCGTTTCGGGCATCGGCTGCTCCTCCCGCTTCCCGTACTACATGAACACGTACGGGATGCACTCCATCCACGGTCGCGCCCCGGCCATCGCCACCGGCCTCGCCACCTCCCGCCGCGACCTGTCCGTCTGGGTGGTCACGGGCGACGGCGACGCGCTGTCCATCGGCGGCAACCACCTCATCCACGCCCTCCGCCGCAACGTCAACCTCAAGATCCTGCTCTTCAACAACCGGATCTACGGGCTGACCAAGGGCCAGTACTCCCCCACCTCCGAGCTCGGCAAGATCACCAAGTCGACGCCGATGGGCTCGCTCGACGCACCCTTCAACCCGGTGTCGCTGGCGATCGGGGCCGAGGCCTCCTTCGTCGCCCGCACCGTCGACTCCGACCGCAAGCACCTCACCGAGGTGCTGCGGCAGGCGGCCGACCACCAGGGCACGGCGCTCGTGGAGATCTACCAGAACTGCAACATCTTCAACGACGGCGCCTTCGAGGTCCTCAAGGACAAGGACCAGGCCCTGGAAGCCGTGATCCGGTTGGAGGACGGGCAGCCGATCCGCTTCGGCTCGGACGGCGCGAAGGGTGTCGTACGCAACCCGGCCACCGGGGACCTCGAGGTCGTGGACGTCACCGCGGCCAACGAGGCGCGGATCCTGGTGCACGACGCGAAGAACGCCAGCGCCACCACCTCCTTCGCGCTCTCCCGCCTCGCCGACCCCGACACGCTGCACCACACCCCGATCGGGGTGTTCCGCAGCGTGGAGCGGCCCGTCTACGACACCCTCATGGCCGACCAGCTCGACGCGGCCATCGACCGCAGTGGCAAGGGCGACCTCGGGGCGCTGTTGACCGGCAACGACACCTGGACGGTCGTCGGCTAGCGCGCACACCGCCGACGCGTGACAGAGCCCGGATCCTGCGCCAGGATCCGGGCTCCGTCACGTGTCGGCGCGCCCCGGGACCTCACGGGGCTTCGCAGGGGCCCGCGTGGCTTCGCAGGGACTCGCCGGGCCCGGAGCCCCGCGCCCCCGGGGACCTCGCTCGGCGCGCGGGCCCCGAAAGGTGTCAGGAGTATCTCCCGGCTACGGGCATGACATCTCGGCCGTACGGCGATACCGTCGTGAAGTTGGCTGGAAGTCGTACGGGAGGCCCCGTGAAGGCAGAGAACGAGCAGCGCACGGGTTTGCTCTACGGATTCGGCGCATACGGATTGTGGGGGCTCGTTCCCCTCTTCTGGCCGCTCCTCATGCCCTCCGGGGCGATCGAGATCCTCGCCCACCGCATGGTGTGGTCCCTGGCCGCGGTCGGTCTGGCGCTGCTCGCGCTGCGCCGCTGGGGCTGGATACGGGAGCTGCTCCGCCAGCCCCGCAAGCTCGGCCTGACCGCGCTGGCCGCCACGGTGATCAGCGTGAACTGGGGCCTCTACATCTGGGCCGTCAACAGCGGGAACGTCGTCGAGGCCAGCCTCGGCTACTTCATCAATCCCCTGGTCAGCATCGCCATCGGCGTGCTGGTGCTCGGTGAACGGCTGCGCCGGGCGCAGTGGGTGGCGGTCGGCCTCAGCTTCGCCGCCGTGCTGGTGCTCGCCGTCGGCTACGGACGGCCGCCGTGGATCTCGCTGATCCTCGCCTTCTCCTTCGCCACCTACGGGCTGATCAAGAAGAAGCTCAACATGGGCGGCCTGGAGTCGCTGACCGCCGAGACGGCCGTGCTGTTCCTGCCCGCCCTCGGATACGTCCTGTGGCTCGGTGCGCAGGGCCAGTCCACCTTCACCTCGCACGGTGTCGGCCACTCGCTCCTGCTGGCCTCGACCGGGCTGGTCACCGCGGTCCCGCTGGTGTTCTTCGGAATGGCGGCGGTCCGGGTCCCGCTCTCCACCCTCGGGCTGCTCCAGTACCTGGCCCCGCTCTTCCAGTTCGGGCTCGGCGTCCTGTACTTCCACGAGGCCATGCCGCCCGAGCGCTGGGCGGGCTTCTCCCTGGTGTGGGCCGCGCTCGCGATTCTCACCTGGGACGCTCTGCGTACGGCGCGGCAGTCCCGGGTCAGGCTGGCCGCGGCGGCGACCGTCCTGGCGACGCCGGCCCGCGAGCCCGCGTAGCGCCCGCCCGCGAGCCCGCCCGACACCGCCGTCGGGGCTCGCATCACCGCACCCCGCGGGGCGCGCCGGTCAACCCTCCACACCCTCGATCCCCGGTACGGGCCACCCGTACCGGGGATCGTCCGCTTTCCGAACCGCCCTGACCGAATTGTGGTCTTGACGGACAGTCATACTCTCGCTGAACATCAGGCTCGCACTGACGCACTAACGCTCACCCGCTCTATCCCCACTCGTTCCGTCATGTCCCCGCGGAATCCCGGAGCCCCCACATGAGCCTGTCCGTCTCCCGGCGCCTTGCTGCCGTGACCGCGTTCGCGGTCGCCGGCCTGTTCGCCTCCGCCGCCCCCGCCGCACTCGCCGCACCCTCGGCGGTCGCCGCGGCGCCGACACCGCCCGACATACCGCTGGCCAACGTCAAGGCCCACCTGTCACAGCTCTCGACCATCGCCGCCAACAACGGTGGCAACCGTGCCCACGGCAGGGCCGGGTACAAGGCCTCCATCGACTACGTGAAGGGCAAGCTCGACGCGGCCGGCTTCACGACCACCCTGCAGACCTTCACCTCCAGCGGCGCCACCGGCTACAACTTGATCGCCGACTGGCCGGGCGGCGACCCGAACTCGGTCCTGATGGCCGGGTCGCACCTGGACTCGGTGACCTCGGGCGCCGGCATCAACGACAACGGCTCCGGCAGCGCTGCCGTCCTGGAAACGGCCCTCGCCGTCTCCCGGGCCGGTCTGCAGCCCACCAAGCACCTGCGTTTCGGCTGGTGGGGCGCGGAGGAGCTGGGCCTGATCGGCTCGAAGTACTACGTCAACAACCTGCCGGCGGCCGAGAAGGCAAAGATCTCCGGCTATCTGAACTTCGACATGATCGGCTCGCCGAACCCGGGCTACTTCGTCTACGACGACGACCCGACGATCGAGCAGACCTTCAAGAACTACTACGCCGGCCTCGGCATCCCGACCGAGATCGAGACCGAGGGCGACGGCCGCTCCGACCACGCCCCCTTCAAGAGCGCGGGCATCCCCGTCGGTGGCCTGTTCTCCGGCGCCGACTACACCAAGACGGCGGCGCAGGCCCAGAAGTGGGGCGGCACCTCCGGTCAGGCCTTCGACCGCTGCTACCACTCCTCCTGCGACAGTCTGACGAACATCAACGACACCGCCCTGGACCGCAATTCCGACGCCGTCGCCTACGCGATCTGGACGCTCGGGGCGGCCACTCCGGTCCCGCCGGGCCCGTCCTTCGAGAACACCGCGGACGTGAACATCCCGGATTCCCCCGCGGCAGCGGTGTCCTCGCCGATCACGGTCTCCGGCGTCACGGGCAACGCGCCCGCGACCACCAAGGTCGACGTGAACATCGTCCACACCTACCGCGGTGACCTCGTGGTCGACCTGATCGCCCCCGACGGCACCGTCTACAACCTGCACAACCGCACGGGCGGCAGCGCCGACAACCTCGTCCAGACGTACACCGTCAACGCCTCCAGCGAGGTCGCCAACGGTGTCTGGAACCTCCGGGTCAAGGACACGGCGGCGCAGGACGTCGGCTACATCAACAGCTGGAAGATCACCTTCTAGGCCTTCCGCCCGCCTCAGGCGTCCTCGGCGCGAGACGGCGAGGACGCCTGGAGCGGTCCCTGGATGCGGGCGCGCAGCTCCTCGGCCACGGCCGCGATGTCCACGCGGCCCAGCTTCGCCGCCTCCACCAGATCGCCGAGCTCCTCCGGCGAGGGCAGCTGCTCCGCCCCGGCCACCCGTAGGTACGAGCGGGTGGCGGCGGCCGCGTAGAACTCGTTCATCGGGGATTCCAGCGCCGGACACACCGCGAGGGTGTGCAAAAACGCGGCAGCCCGCCACGCGGTGTCCGGGGCGGGCTGTTCGGGCACCAGGACGAGGTCGTTCTGGTGCCGGGCGACCGCGGCGGCCACCCCGGAGGGATCCCACACGGCGGGATCGGACGGGAGATGGTGGGCCAGAGCCGTCCAGGCCCACTCCATGGTGATCTTCAATTGCCGAACCGTTGCTGGAAGTAACCCCAATGGTCGGCGAACTCCTCTATGCCGGAGAGGAAGTTCTTCCGGTCCTCGTCGAGTTCGCGTTCCGTGACCTCGGTGATCAGCGCGGTGACCGTCGTCCCCAGGGCCGCCGCACGTGCCTTCAGGCGCTCGTGGAACTCTTCGTCCAGGCGGATGGTGACGTGTCTCGACATGTCCAACACCGTACAGCGGGTGTGCTGTACGGGGAGCGGGAATGCCGCAAGGGTGGGCAGGGACACAGTCCCGGCCCACCCTCGCGGCTGCCCGTCCGACTACCGACTACTTGTTGGCGTCGGCCGCCTTGACCAGCGCGTCCTTGGTGACGGCGCCGACGTAGACCTTGCCGTCGTCCGTGATCAGGGCGTTGACCAGGCGGGTCGACAGGACACGGCCCTCACCGAACTTCCCGGTGGCCTTCTCCCCGAGGGAGTCGAGGAACTGCTTGGCCTCCTTCGGGGCGTTCTTGTCGTTCTCCAGGTCCTTCAGGCTCCGGTTCACGCCCGAGTCGATCCGGGCGATGGTCGACCAACCCTCGCCGAGCACCTTCACGTCGCCCTTGCCGCCCGCGCCGCCGGCCAGATCACCGAGGCCGGGGATGGACTCCAGCGCCTTGCGGTGCTCGTCCGCGCCGCCCTTGCCCGCCCCGTCCACGCCCTCGGTCACCTTGGCGCCCTTGGGGGCGGCGAAGGAGAAGGTGTCCGCGGCCGGCTTGGCGAAGTCGACCTTGGTGAAGCCGGCGTCCACGATCGGCTTGCCGCCCTGGGCGGACAGCAGCTGCACGCGCAGCGGCACGCCGTTCTTGGCGTCCACCGCGATCTGGACCGAGCCGACCGTGGAGCCGCTCTGCTTGGGCTTCAGCACCAGCTGGTAGGCGTCCCGGCCGGCCACCTGCGCGGTGTCGCCCACGCTGACGTCCGTGGTGGGGCCGGCGGACTTCAGGATCTCCTCGGCCAGCTTCTGCGGCGAGGCGGCCAGCCGATCGGCGGTCTTGTGCTCCTTGCCGCCGTCCTTGCCCTTGCCCTGGCCGGCCTCGGCGTTCTTCTCGTGGAAGACCTCGTTCGACTTGGAGTCGTAGCCCCACACGTCGTCACCGTTGTGGATGAGGCTGTACTCGTCCTTGCCGTCGAGGAAGGTCAGCCGCTGGCGGTCCGGGCCGTCGGCCGCGACGCGCAGGGTGTGGCTGCCGTTCGCCAGCTGGGCGACCTTGTCCTCCGGGTTGGCGGAGCCGCCCGCGATGCCGCCGCCGCCGAGCAGCCCGCTCGCGATCTTCGGCAGCCCCAGGTCGGTGGTGATCCGGGCGGTGCCGGACAGCTGCTGCACGTCCGAGGCCGCGACCTTCTCGATGAGCTGCTGCGCCGTCACCTTCGGCAGGTCGGGCCCGCCGGCGTTGGCGAAGGCCGGGACCATCGCAACGGTCGCCGCGGCCACGCCCGCCACCGCTACCGGTACGGCGTACCGGGCGGCCTTGCGGGAAGTCTTGGTGTTCGGTGCCATGTCAGTGCCCTGCCCTCTGTGTCGACTGCGGTGACCACCATGTCGCCGCGCTCACCCGATCTGGTGGGGTTTGATGACTCCATCTGACCAAATCTGCGGCCGTGGGGCGTCAGTCCCCGGACGCAACTCCGTGTACGCCCGTGGGATGACATGGAAAGGGCCCTCCTCCCCCGACCCGTAGGGGTCACCGGGGCGGAAGGGCCCGTTCCGCACTCGTGGCCGTTACCCGGCGCGGTGCACCACCGCGTCGCAGAGCTCTTCGAGCGCCGACTTGGCGAAGCACTCCGGCAGCGGCGCCAGCATGGCCCGCGCGTCCTCCGCGTACTGGATGGTGTCGCGGCGGGCCCGCTCCAGGGCGGGGTGCGCCCGCAGCCGGGTGAGCACCTCGGCGTGGCGGGCGTCGTCCGTCAGGTCGCCGTCCAGGAGTCGTACGAGCTCCAGGTCGGCCGGGTCGCCGCCCTGGGCCGCCATCTCGCGCAGCCGCAGCACGGGCAGCGTCGGAATGCCCTCGCGCAGGTCGGTGCCCGGGGTCTTGCCGGACTCGTGCGCGTCGGAGGCAATGTCGAGAACGTCGTCGGCGAGCTGGAAGGCGGTGCCGAGCCGCTCGCCGTACTGGGTCAGGATGTCGACGACCGACTCGTCGGCGCCGGACATGAGCGCGCCGAAGCGGCCGGAGACCGCGATCAGCGAGCCGGTCTTGCCGGCGATGACGTCGAGGTAGTGGGCGACGGGGTCGCGGCCGTCGCGCGGACCGGCCGTCTCCAGGATCTGGCCCGTCACCAGCCGTTCGAAGGCCTCTGCTTGGATGCGCACGGCTTCCGGCCCGAGGTCGGCCAGGATGTGCGAGGCGCGGGCGAACAGGAAGTCACCCGTGAGGACCGCCACCGAGTTGCCCCAGCGGGCGTTGGCGCTCTCCACCCCGCGGCGGACGTCCGCCTCGTCCATGACGTCGTCGTGGTAGAGCGTCGCGAGGTGCGTGAGCTCGACCACGACGGCGGACGGCACGATGCCGGGCGCGTAGGGATCACCGAAACGGGACGCGAGCATCACCAGCAGCGGCCGGAAGCGCTTGCCTCCGGCCCGGACCAGGTGTTGTGCGGCCTCGGTGATGAAGGGGACTTCGCTCTTGGTGGCTTCCAGCAGACCCGCCTCGACGGCGGCCAGTCCGGCCTGGACATCGGTCTCCAGAGCCTGGTCCCGCACGCTCAGTCCGAACGGCCCGACGACGGTCACGAGGGGTACTCCTGTCTGCTGACGATCACGCTGACGATCACATGGATTGTCGATGTGTCGCTGCCATCACTCAAGCCAGCGTATCGGGTCTGTTTTCGATCACCGAGAGCGCCTTCCCGGCCACCACCCGCGCACTGTCCAATGAGCACCGGTATGTTCGGAATGAGCCGAAACACCGGAGAAATAGTTTTGCCTAGAACTGCGACCGATGTGGACGGGCCCGCCGGTCCGGAGGCCGACCGGCCGCCACCTCCGTCTCGGCGGTCTACGGGACCATGCTCCACCTCGTCTGCGTCGCCGGCGGACGGCTCGCCGAGCCCCGGCCGAACGGGGCCGGCACGGCGTCCACGGCCAAGTGGCGGAGCCCTCCACCGCGGCCGGGTCCGAGGGTCAGAGGGGCCGGTGGACCGAGGTGAACCTCCGGGGCGAACGTCCGAGGCGATTGGCGGCTGAGACCAGATGATCATCCGTACCGACTTCCCGTACGGCACCACCCACGAGGATGTCCGGATCCCACTGCCCGACGGTGTCGAGCTGTACGCGCGGATCTGGCGCCCGGTGACGGACGAGCCGGTTCCGGCCCTGCTGGAGTACCTCCCGTACCGGCTCACCGACTGGACCGCTCCGCGCG
The DNA here is from genome assembly GCF_036227605.1 of Streptomyces sp. NBC_01439. Classification (GTDB taxonomy): domain Bacteria; phylum Actinomycetota; class Actinomycetes; order Streptomycetales; family Streptomycetaceae; genus Streptomyces. The sequence goes on from NZ_CP109487.1 coordinate 4,248,886, forward strand.
ACCGGCAGCGCCACCCCTGGTACGCGGGGCACGGCTACGCCTCCGTACGGGTGGACGTGCGCGGGCACGGCTGTAGCGGGGGCGTGCCGGGAGACGAGTACGACGCCCGTGAGCTGGCCGACGGTGTGGCGGTGGTGGAGTGGCTGGCGGCGCAGCCGTGGTGCACGGGGTCAGTGGGGATGTTCGGGATCTCGTGGGGCGGGTTCAACTCCCTCCAGATCGCGGCACTGGCCCCCGAGCCGCTGAAGGCGGTCGTCACCGTCTGCTCGACGGACGACCGGTACGACAACGACGTGCACTACATGGGCGGCTCGGTGCTCGCCGTGGACATGCACGCGTGGGCGGCGACCATGCTGGCCTTCGCCTCCCGGCCGCCGGACCCGCAGTTCGTCGGCGACGACTGGCGCCGGCAGTGGCTGGAGCGGTTGGAGGCGGTGGAACCGCTCGTCCACACCTGGCTCTCCCACCAGACGCGCGACGCCTACTGGCGCCACGGCAGCGTCTGCGAGGACTACCCGGCCATCGGAGCGGCCGTGCTCGCGGTCGGCGGCTGGCACGACCCGTACCGGGACACCGTGCTGAGGCTGGTCGAACACCTGCCGCCCGCCCGCGTGCGGGGCCTGATCGGCCCCTGGTCGCACCAGTACCCGGACCGCGGCCTGCCGCCGGGACCGGCCATCGGCTTCCTGCAGGAGACCCTGCGCTGGTGGGACCACTGGCTGAAGGGCGCGGACAACGGGGTGATGGAGGAACCGCTGCTGCGCAGCTGGATCAGCGACTCGCACCCGCCGGCGACGGTGTACAAGGAGCTCCCGGGCCGCTGGGTCGGCGAGAGGTCCTGGCCGTCGGCGTCCGTCATCCCCGTCCCGTACGTGTTCCAGGGCGCGCCGGTGGCGGTGGCCTCCCCGCAGCACACCGGGCTGGACGCGGGCCGGTTCTTCCCCTTCGGCAACGACGCCGACCTGCCGCCGGACCAGCGGGAGGAGGACGCGAAGTCGGCCTGCTTCGAGTTCCCGGTGGGGCGCGAGGAGCCGGTGGAGATCCTGGGGCGGCCGTCGGTCACCCTGCGGCTGCGGCTCGACGTGCCGTACGGGCAGGTGGTCGCCCGGCTCTGCGACGTGGCCCCGGACGGCTCCTCGACGCTGGTCACGCGGGGCGCGCTGAACCTCTCGGCCCGCCGGGGCCGCGACCGGGCGCTGCCCTGGCCGGTGGGCGCGTACGAGGACGTCGCCTTCGAGCTGAACGGCATCGGCCACGCCTTCGCGCCGGGGCACCGGATCCGGCTCGCCGTGTCCTCCGCGTACTGGCCGTGGATCTGGCCGCGGGCCGGGTCCGAGGTCGGCTGGACCCTGGACCCGGCGGGCAGCGCGCTGACCCTGCCGGTGCGGGCGGGCTCCGCGGCGGACGGCGGGATCGTCTTCGAGGCCCCGGAGCAGGCGGAGCCGCTGGGCGTGGTCTTCCCGGCGACGCTGGACGAACCGCGCCCGGAACGGCTGGTCGTACGGGACGTCGCGCGCGGGACGTGGCGGCTGGAGGTGGACCCGCGGTACGGGGGCACCCGGGTGTACCCGGACGGCCTGGAGTACGGCGAGGACGCGGAGGAGGTGTACGAGATCCAGGACGCGGACGCGCTGTCGGCGCGGGCGCGGTCGCGGTGGCGGATCCGGCTCCACCGGCCGGAACTGGGCTGGGACGCGAGGGTGGAGACCCGGTCGGAGATCTCCTGTGACGAGGGCGGCTTCGTGACGTCGAACGAGGTGGTGTGCCGGGAGGGGGACGAGGTGGTCTTCCACCGGACGTGGGAGCGCCGGCTACCGCGCACGGCGGGCTGAGCGGCTGGAGCCGCCCCGACGGGCGGCGCCCCCGGAAGCGGCGGTCAGCCGAAGAGCCGTTCCAGGACCACCGCGATGCCGTCGTCCTCGTTCGAGAGGGTGATCTCGTCGGCGACGGCCACGAGCTCGCGGTGCGCGTTCGCCATCGCCACCCCGTGGGCCGCCCACGCGAACATCGGGATGTCGTTCGGCATGTCCCCGAAGGCGATCGTCCGGGACGGGGAGACGCCAAGGACGTCCGCCGCCCGTGCGAGCCCGCTGGCCTTGTCGATGCCCGGCGGCTGGAGTTCCACCGTGTGCTCGCCCGCCATCGTGACGTTCACCAGGTGGCCGACCACCGACCGCGCCACCCGTGTCAGCTCGTCGTCGTCCAGCTCCGGGTGCTGGAGCAGCACCTTGTTGATCGGCGCCGACCACAGGTCGCAGCGCCGCGGGACGCGGACCGTCGGCAGGTGGGGGTGCCACATCCGGTAGCCCGGCCCTATCAGCATCTCCGCGTCCAGGCCCTCCTGGTTGACCGCCGCGTAGACCTCGCCGACCTCCGCCTCGATCTTGCCGAGGGCCACCTCGGCCAGCTCCCGGTCCATGGACACGGAGCGCAGCAGGCATCCGCGCGCCGCGTCGTACACCTGCGCGCCCTGCCCGCACACCGCGAGCCCCGTGTAGCCGAGCCGGTCCAGGACGTGTCGGACCTGGGGGACGGGGCGTCCGGTGACGATGATGTGTTGGGCGCCGGCCGCGCAAGCCGTCGCGAGCGCCTCGTACGAGCGGGCGGAGACGGTGTCCCCGGCTTGCAGCAGAGTCCCGTCCAGGTCTGTGGCGATCAAGGCATAGGGAAGGGCCGGAGGAAGGGCGGAAGTCACGGCGCCTAGGATACGGACCCCTTTGGACAAGTCCTACAAATAGAGCAGGAATCCGGCCTCCCCCACGTCCCATCCGTCACTTTGATGCGCTCCCGAGTCGAGCGGGGCAGGGGCAGGGCAGGGAAGTACACAACCCCGACCGTAGGGCTCTCGATCGGCCTCACGCACCAAAAGATCAGATATGACCGGAACTGTGGATACCTGACCACAGGCGTCGTCCAGAGGTGTGTTTCATCTCCGCCCGGGCACCCGCGCTTTCCTGCGGGATCCTGAGTAGCGTGTCCCGCACCGTGTCTACCGGGACACCCCCGGACCGCGTCGAAAGCGAGGCAGTACCCCATGCCCCAGCAGAGCCCCCTCGATGTCCCCGAGGGCGACCCGTTCGGGCCGCACAACCTCCCCTACGGCGTCTTCTCGACCGCCGCGGACGACCGGCGACGGGTCGGCGTGCGCATCGGCGGATTCGTCCTCGACGCGGGGGCGGCCGCGACCTCGCTCGGCTCCCCGTTCGCCGACCTGCTCGGACGGACCTCCCTCAACCCGCTGCTCGCCGCCGGCCACACGGCGTGGCGCGACGTGCGCCGCGCGCTGACCGCCTGGGTGACCGACCCCGGCCACCGCCCCACCGTCGAGCCGCACCTGGTGCCGCTCGACGAGGTCACCCTGCACCTTCCGTACGAGGTCGCCGACTACGTCGACTTCTACGCGAGCGAGCACCACGCCACCAACGTCGGGAAGATGTTCCGCCCGGACGGCGACGCGCTGACGCCCAACTGGAAGCACCTGCCCATCGGCTACCACGGCCGCTCCGGCACGATCGTGGTCTCCGGCACCGACGTCGTGCGCCCGAGCGGCCAGCGCAAGGCGCCCACCGACCCGGCGCCCGTCTTCGGCCCGTCCGTCAAGCTCGACATCGAGGCCGAGGTCGGCTTCGTCGTCGGTACCCCGTCCGAGATGGGCCGCCCGGTGGCGCTGGGCGACTTCGAGGAGCACGTCTTCGGGCTGTTCCTGCTCAACGACTGGTCGGCGCGCGACATCCAGGCCTGGGAGTACGTGCCGCTCGGCCCGTTCCTCGGCAAGTCCTTCGCCACGTCCGTCTCCGCCTGGGTCACCCCGCTGGAGGCCCTCGACACGGCACGCGTCGCCCCGCCCGCCCGGGACTTCCCGCTCCAGCCCTACCTGGACGACGCCGACCTCGACCGCCCCGGCGGCTTCGACCTGCGCATCACCGTCTCCATCAACGGGCAGGAAGTGGCGCAGCCGCCCTTCGCCACCATGTACTGGACGGCCGCCCAGCAGCTCGCCCACATGACCGTCAACGGCGCCTCCCTGCGCACCGGCGACGTCTTCGGCTCCGGCACCGTCAGCGGCCCCGAGGTCGGCCAGCGCGGCTCGCTGCTGGAGCTCACCTGGAACGGCCGCGACGCCATCGAGCTCACCGACGGCAAGCGCACCTTCCTGGAGGACGGGGACACCGTCACCCTCACCGCCTGGGCCCCCGGCCCGGACGGCACGCGCGTCGGCCTCGGCGAGGTCACCGGCCGCATCGTGGGCGCCCGCTAGTCGGGCGCCCACGGCGCACACGGCCGGCGGGGTGGCGGATCTTCTCGCCGCCCCGCCGAGCCTGCTGGCCCTCACGCGGTGTCAGGCAGCGTTGCCGGCCCCCCGTTTGGGGGTCCGCGGCGTGCAGGGCCCGCGGGGCACCGGGATGGTGGACGAAAGCCCGTCGACGGCAGGAGTCCCCATGTCCCCCCGTGTCCGTGTACGCAAGACCGCCCTCGTGATCACCGCCGCCGTGTCGCTGGGTCTGACCGCCGTGGTCCCGGCGCACGGAGTGGAGGGACCCGCACCCGATCCGCGGAACGAGCAGGCCGTGCGGGACATGGCGACGGCGATCGCGGCGACGGCCAAGTACGCGGACGAGCGGGAAGCCCTCAAGGACGGGTACGTCCCCCACGGCCAGGAGTGCATGACCAACCCGTTCGGGGTGGGTGCCATGAACTACCACTACGTCAAGCAGGCCAACTGGGGTTCGAAGGACCCGGCCAGGCCGACCGCGCTCCTCTACAGCAGGGACAAGGACCGCAACGGCCGTCGCCGGCTGGAGACCGTGGAGTGGATGTCCACCGACCGGGACCAGGACCTGAAGACCGCCGACGACCGGCCGAGCATGTTCGGGCTGCCCTTCGACGGCCCGATGCCGGGCCACTGGAAGGGCATGCCCAAGCACTACGACCTCCACATGTGGGCGTACAAGAAGAACCCGGCGGGCCGCTTCCACAACTGGAACCCGGCGCTGACCTGCCCGTTCAAGGCCCCCGTCCCGGGCAAGCCGGCCGACGCCCACGCGCACGGCCACTAGTAGGGCTTGGTCAGGTTGGGGTTGGTGTGGGTATGCCGCGGTGGCAGGTGGGGCATGCGCCGGTCCATGTCGCGAGGAGGGTTTGTAGCTCGCGGACGACTTGGTAGAGGCTCAGGCCGGCGCCATGTCTTTTGGGGCTCTGGCCAGTCGTTGCAGGGTGCAGAAGGCGTGGGCGACGGATACGAGGGTGACGTGGTGGTGCCATCCGTTCCAGGTGCGTCCCTCGAAGTGGGCAAGTCCCAGGGCCTGTTTCATCTCGCGGTAGTCGTGCTCGATGCGCCAGCGGAGCTTGGCCAGGCGGACCAGGGTGGTCAGCGGGGTGTCGGCGGGCAGGTCGGAGAGCCAGAACTGAACGGGTTCGCCCTGGTCGGCCGGCCACTCGGCCAGCAGCCAGCATGCGGGCAGTTCCGGGCCCTCGACCGTGTGGCGGACCTCGCGACCGGCAGGCCGGATCCGCAAGGCCACGAACCGCGAGTACATCCGCTTGAAGCCGCTGCGGCCGGTGCCGGGCCGGGAGCCCTCACGCCATTGCACTGGCTTCGCCGTCTTCCGGCCGGCCGCGATGACCAGCTGTTTCACCGACTGCGGCTTGTCCGGGTACTTCGCCACGGGTGGCCGTCCGTTCCCGGAGTAGGGCTCGGTCACCGGCACGGCTTCGCCGGGCTGGGCCGAGAGGGTGGTGGAGATCCCCACCATGTAGTTGAGGCCGCGGGCCTGCAGGCCGTGCCGGAATGCCGCCGCGTCTCCGTATCCGGCGTCCGCGACGGCCAGCGGCACCTCGATGCCCCACGAGCGGGTCTCATCCAGCATGTCCAGGGCCAGCTGCCATTTCTCCACATGCCCGGTGTCGTCGGGAATGCCGCAGGCGGTGCGGCGGGCGACCTTGGCCGGGTCCGCCTTCGGCGAGGCGGGGTCCCAGGCCTCGGGCTGGAACAGCCGCCAGTTGACCGCCACCGAGGCGTGGTCCGAGGCCAGGTGCAGGGAGACGCCCACCTGGCAGTTGGTGACCTTGCCCGCAGTGCCGGTGTACTGCCGCGAGACACACGCCGAGGCATTGCCGTCCTTGAGGAAGCCGGTGTCATCGAAGATCAGCACGGTGGGCCGGATCGCCTTCTCCATGCTCCAGGCCAGCCGGGCCCGCACATGCGCGGGGTCCCACGGGCTGGTGGTGATGAAGTGGGCCAGGGCCTGACGGTTCCCGTCCTCGCCCAGCCGGGCGGCCATCGGCTCGACCGACTTGCGCTGCCCGTCCGTGAGCAGGCCCCGCAGGTAAACCCGCCCCCACCGACGCTGATCCTTACGCGCGAACGGCTCGAAAACCTCCGCCGCGAAGTCCTCCAACTCGCCACGTACAGCTGCAATTTCCTCCGGCGTCACACGTCTTGAACGACTCACCGAGCCCTTAGGACACGCAACACCAGCCCCAACCTGACCAAGCCCTACTAGTCCGGGCCCGTCGATGCTGTCAAGCGCCGTAGGCATATGACTCGCCTGTAAGGACGGCTTCTCCGGGAATCCCGGGCGATACGCTGATCGCACTCGCGAGACTCTGCCCCATGGGAGCACTGATGAGCGTCGAACCCGCAGCGCCGCAGCCTGAGCGGGAGCCGGGACCCCGCTGGCCCGTCCCGCCCGTGGGCGGCTGGACCGCGGACGACCTGGACACGCTGCCGAATCTGCCTCCGCACACGGAGCTGATCGACGGGAGCCTGATCTTCGTGAGTCCGCAGAGCATCTTCCACGAGCGAGCCGTCGACTTGTTCAAGTGGCAGCTGCGGTCGGTGGCCCCGCCGACTTCGAGATCTTTCGCGCGTTCACGATCGACATCGACAAACGCAATCGGCCCGAGCCGGACGTGGTGGTCGTACGCACAGATGTCGTAGACGATCTGGAACAAACCCGGTTCCCCGCCGAGGCAGTGGTGCTGGCCATCGAGGTGGTCTCCCCCGACTCCGTCGGACGTGACCGCGAAACCAAGCCGTTGAAGTACGCCAGGGCCGGGATCGTCCACTTCTGGCGGGTCGAGAACAAGGAGCCTCCGCCAACCTGAAGCCGCAGGTCAAAGGGCTGGTGTGACCGGCTCTCGGGATGCTCACGCTGGTTGTGGGCCACCGCCTGCGAAGTAGATCGTCCCCCCCTGATTTTCATCATCTGCGGGCTATTAGGGTTGTCCTATGGGCCTTGAGCTGCGGCAACGGTGGGACAGATAGCCGTTGCGGGCGAGGTGGGGGGCCTTCGGGACACGATCGCGAAGGCAGATGAAAGGGTTCTGGTGCTGGAGAAGTCCTCTCCGCTGTGGTGGCTGTTCGCCGCGGTCAGTGTGGTTCTGTATCTCGCCGTGTTGTTCCCTGGGATGGTCAACCGGCGGCAGATGATCTGGGTGTCGTGCGGTCCGGTGGCAGGGTTCCTGGCGACTGTGGCCTTCAGCGCCAACTACGACTGGTCTCTGAAGGAGCTGCTTCCCGTCTACTGCGGGGGGATCCTGGGCATCGCCCTGGGTGTCGTGGGCCACTGGAAGGCGATGCGTGCCTTCATGACGTGGCGTGCGGAGAACCCCGGCAAGCCTGACGACGAGGGACCAGGTGTTCCCTGGACGCTCCAGATAGCTTTCACGCTGCCGATTTTCCTCGGTGGCGCGTTTTGGTACATGAACGCCTACTGACCTCAGCGGTTGACTTCGAGGTTCGTCAAGACGAGCAGAGCTCGCAGGAGCTGGGTGGCGCGGGCGGGATCGGTTCGGAGCTTGGTGAGGATCCGCCAGTTCTTTAGGTGAGCGAAGCCGTGCTCGACCGGTGCACGTCCGACGGCGAGGACGCGGTTGGCTCCCTTCTGGCCCGGGGTGAGCTTGTGAGTGCGGCTGGCGGCGTAACCAGTGACGATCACGGGGTCGAGGATGTCGTTGTCCAGGCCGCGGAAGCCGAGGTCGGCCAGCGCCCCGAGGCCGGCGGCGCGCAGGTGGGCCAGGATGTGGTCGTGGCGGGCGGCGGTGTTGTCGTGGGTGCGGCCGGGCCGGGCGGCGGATATCCAGATCAGGCGCCCGTTCTCGTCGGTCAGGGCGAGAAAGTGCAGGCCATGGCTGCGGTGCTTGCCGGAATAGTTCCGCCGGTCAGCTCTTCCGGTACGGCGCCTGGTGCGGATGAGGGTGCCGTCGATCAGGACCAGTTCCCCGCCCTGCTTGGCGACCTTCTTCAGGGCGCGGTCCAGGCGCGGGGCTTGGGCGGCGAGCAGTCCGATCAGCTCGTCGCGCCAGCGGCGGACGGTGGACTCGGACACGTCGTTGCCGCCGGCCATGTCGGCCAGGCGCTGGTCGTGACGCAGTACGGCCAGCACGATCACCGCGATCTTCCCAGGCGGCAGGATCCGCCACCTGGAGCGAATCGCCTTCAGATGACGCCGCAGCAGATCGGCGAGGTGGCTGACGGTGCGCGTGGACAGCGGCAGACGGCACTGATAGACAAGCGGGCAGGTGTCCTCGGCATGCTCCTTGGTATTCTTCACACAATTCCAACGGGCGCCGGGGGCACCCTGGTTACGCCCATTATTGATGAGGTGCCTTCGAGCTGGCTTTTGTCAGTTCTGCTGGGGCCGACCTCGAACCGTGCAAAGTAGTCCCGGGGCATGCGAGTGTGCAGTTCCGGCGGGACTGAGCAGGAAGAACGGGACACAAACCGCCCATGTGAGCGACTGACCCACGGGTCGCAACCCCGATACTCCGTTGCTTGATCAAAAACCAGTTCGACAGCATGGCGCCATGCAACGACATGAGCACGCCGGACCCGCAGCACTGCGCGCCATGCAGAGCCTGGCCACCCGAACTTTTCCGGCAACCGGCTACCACCACATCGGCGACCTCGCCTGGAACTGGTGCCTGGCCCTCGACCGCGCCGACCAGTACCCGACAGCCGTCTGGACCCAGGGCGACCAGACGCTGGCCTGGGGCTGGTTAGAACTGCCCGACACCTTGATGCTCCAGGTCGACCCGGAGCACCCGGAACTGGCTCACGAGGTTCTCACCTGGGCCGAACACACGGCATCAGGCCCGCTGAGCATCGACGTCACCGAGACCGAACCGCACCTGATCAAGGCGCTGGAGCAGCGCGGATACACACGGACCGACGGCGGCCCGTTCATGGCGTGCCTTGGCCGCCCCCTCGCCGACCTGCCGGACATCCCGCACCTGCCGGACGGCTACTCGATCCGCCCCCAGCGCGACCATGCCGATGTGGCAGGCCGGGCGGCAGCACACCGCGGCGCCTTCGGATCGACGCGAATCACCACCGAACGACACGCCCGCATGAGGGACACCTGGCCCTACCGGCCCGAGCACGATCTCATCGTGACCTCGCCCACCGGGGAAGTCGTCGCCTACTGCCAAGGCTGGTACGACCCGACCAACGGAATCGGTGAGTTCGAACCCGTCGGCACCCACCCCGATCACCGCCGCCTCGGTCTCGCCCGAGCCGCCTGCATCGCGGTGCTGCACGCCTTCGCCGACGCCGGCGGCCACCGTGCCATCGTCTACTCGCGCGGCGACGCCGCATACCCCATCCCCAAGCGGCTGTACGAGTCCATGGGCTTCACCGCGTACACCCGCACTCACACCTATGTCGGCACACCGACCGACTGAGGACGCTGACCGGATCCCATTAATCAGAACGACCGGGACCCGATCACTTCGCCGATCAGATAGCGGGGGAACCGCTCACTCCCACCAGGAACGGACAGGTGGGGCCAAAACAATCCGTTCCTCACCCGGGGCCAAGAGAACCCGTTACCCCGGGGCCCAAAGAGGCCGTCCTAGACAGGCGGTATTGCTGGTCACAGGCGGGTGGTGAACCGGCCGTCGGGCAGTTTGCGGAGCCAGCCGCGATCGACGAGTCTGACCAGCCTGCTGCGTAGCGGTTCCAGCTTGGCCTTCACGCTGACGTCCACCCCCACTACCTCGCCGACCTCGCGGGCCATGACCGGTCCGGCGGCCTGCCGCACGGCGGTGATGATGCGCTGGTAGTCCCACGGAAGCGAGCCCTCCTCCACGCCCGGCTCGCGGTGCGGGATCAGCATCACTGCTCGTCCGGCCACCTGCCCGGGCATGGGCGCGGCCGGGGCGCGTTCCTCAGCGAGCTGCCCGGTCATCCGTTCAAGAACGCGTTCGGCGACGGCGAGTTCGTCCCGCTCGGCCCGCACTTCCGCAAGCTGTTTGGCCAGCTGTTCTTCGAGTTCGTCCAGTTCCGCGCGCCGCGCGGTGATCCGTTCCAGCAGCTCGGGATCCAGCATGCAACGGATCGTAGAAGGCTGCCGAACCACGGCGAGCAAGAACCGGATAATTCAGCTACCTGCTTCTGCTGACGACCGCTTGCGCAGGGGCTCGATTGCTACGAGAGTCGGTTCTGGCCAGCCCGACCATGCGCCAGACGGTGAGCTTCGGCCGTGACCTCGGCATCGAGCTGGGCCAACGTCCTGTCCCCGTACTCGACGATGTCGTACTCGTCATCGAGCTCAGCAAGGCGCTCGGCCAGGGGTAGCTGGTGACCGAACCGCTGGTGGATACGCAAAGCAAGCTCTCGCGGCGTCAGCCGGCCCGCCAGCATTTGGTGCGCGAGCGCCCACACAGCAGCCTCCTGCCCGGCCTCGCTGCCGCGCGGGTAGAACACAAGGTTCAGCTCATCGAGTACGACGGGAAGCAGGTCGGGAACGTCGTACTCCGCCTCGGCACGCGTATATCCGGCCAGAATGCGCAGTGCCGGGCTGTCTAGTCCGGCAACGAGTGCCGCGCAGGCAGCCTCGACGACATCGTGAGCATGGGCCTCGCCAATACTCCAGAGAACAGCGAGGTCCTGCAGGTCATCGGTTGCGGCTTCGATCGGCGACACCCACACATGATCTCCTGTTCGAGATGATCCCGTCGACCGCCTTTCGGCTCAGGCGCCGACCGCGCTGACGGACGATCTACTGCTCAGACAGTCGCCCGTGACCAGCGCGAGTACCCCGACAGTCGATCACACCAGCCCTTTGACCTGCGAGTTCAAGTTGGCGAAGGCTCAAGGACGGACGCGCCGTGGTCTATGTCTACGAGTTGGATCCCGCCACGGGCGCCTACGTCGCGACGGGGATCTTCCACGACCGTCTAAAGGTCTCCGTGCCGTTCACCATCGATGTCGACCTCACCGCGATCACGCCCCGTCACCGTCCGAAGAAGTAGCCCCGCACAACGGGCGAAGGGCCCGGCTCCCCCAAGGGGAGCCGGGCCCTCCGTCCGGGCCGCACCGGTCAGCGGACGAAGGTGCTCGCCTGCCCCGCCAGGTCCAGGAAGTACTGCGGGGCGAGGCCCAGGACCAGGGTGACCGCGACGCCCACCGCGATGGTGGTCATCGTCAGCGGCGAGGGGACCGCCACCGTGGGACCGTCGGCCTTCGGCTCGCTGAAGAACATCAGGACGATCACCCGGATGTAGAAGAACGCGGCGATCGCGGACGAGATCACACCGATCACGACCAGCACCCCGGCGCCGCTCTCCGCCGCCGCACTGAACACGGCGAACTTGCCCGTGAAGCCGGAGGTGAGCGGGATGCCCGCGAAGGCGAGCAGGAACACCGCGAAGACGGCCGCCGTCAGCGGCGAACGCCGTCCCAGCCCCGCCCACTTGGACAGGTGCGTGGCCTCGCCGCCCGCGTCGCGCACCAGCGTGACCACCGCGAAGGCGCCGATCGTCACGAAGGAGTAGGCACCCAGGTAGAAGAGGACGGACTGGACGCCCTGCGCCGAGGTGGCGATCACACCGGCCAGGATGAAGCCCGCGTGCGCGATCGAGGAGTAGGCGAGCAGCCGCTTGACGTCCGTCTGGGTCACGGCGATCACCGCGCCCGCGAGCATGGTGACGATGGCCACCGCCCACATCACCGGACGCCAGTCCCAGCGCAGCCCCGGCAGGACCACGTAGAGGAGGCGCAGGAGGGCGCCGAAGGCGGCCACCTTGGTCGCCGCCGCCATGAAACCGGTGACCGGGGTCGGGGCGCCCTGGTAGACGTCCGGGGTCCACATGTGGAAGGGGACCGCGCCGACCTTGAAGAGCAGGCCCATCAGGATCAGCGCGCCGCCGATCAGCAGCAGTGCGTCATTGCCCATGGTGGAGGCCAGCGCCGGGTCGATCTTCGCGACCGTGCCGTCGACCACGTCGGCGATCACCGCGTACGAGACCGAGCCCGCGTACCCGTATAGCAGCGCGATGCCGAAGAGGAGGAAGGCGGAGGAGAAGGCACCCAGGAGGAAGTACTTCACCGCGGCCTCCTGCGACATCAGCCGCTGGCGGCGGGCGACGGCGCAGAGCAGGTACAGCGGGAGGGAGAACACCTCGAGGGCGATGAACAGCGTCAGCAGGTCGTTGGCCGCCGGGAAGATCAGCATGCCGGCGATCGCGAACAGGGCCAGCGGGAAGACCTCGGTGGTGGTGAAGCCCGCCTTGACGGCGGCCTTCTCGCTGTCGCTGCCCGGTACGGACGCCGCCTGGGCGGCGAAGGAATCCACCCGGTTGCCGTGCGCCGCGGGGTCCAGGCGCCGCTCGGCGAAGGTGAAGACCGCCACGACCGAGGCCAGCAGGATGGTGCCCTGAAGGAAGAGCGCCGGGCCGTCCACGGCGATGGCACCCATCGCGGCGATGTGGGCCTTGCCCGACGCGTACCCGCCGGCCGCGAGGCCGACGACCGCGGCGAAGGCCGAAGCCAGCGCCGCGACGGCGAGGAACACCTGGACGTAGTAGCGGGACTTGCGGGGCACGAAGGCCTCGACGAGGATCCCGAGGACCGCCGCGCCCACCACGATCAGCGTGGGCGCGAGCTGTGCGTACTCGATGGTCGGTGCCGGGATCCGCTCGGCCGGTACCTCGGCCGCCAGTGTCCACAGGCTGTGGGCGGAAGTCAGCGCGCTCACTTCGCCACCTCCCCGTTCTTCGCTTCGACGTCGACCGCGGGCTGCGGGTCCGTCTGCTTCACGTCCGACATGGTGTGCTCCACCGCCGGGTTGACGATGTCGGTGAGCACCTTCGGGTAGACGCCCAGCCCGATCAGCAGGGCGATCAGCGGGGCGACCACCAGGACCTCCCGCAGGTGCAGGTCCGGCATGGTGCGGACCTCCTCCTTCACGGGGCCGGTCATCGTGCGCTGGTAGAGCACCAGGGTGTAGAGCGCGGCGAGCACGATGCCGGTGGTGGCGATGATGCCGACGACCGGGTACCGGGCGAACGTGCCGACCAGGACCAGGAACTCACTGACGAAGGGCGCGAGGCCCGGCAGCGAGAGGGTGGCGAGGCCGCCGATCAGGAAGGTGCCGGCGAGGACCGGCGCCACCTTCTGGACGCCGCCGTAGTCGGCGATGAGCCGCGAGCCGCGCCGCGAGATCAGGAAGCCGGCCACCAGCATCAGCGCCGCCGTCGACAGGCCGTGGTTGACCATGTAGAGGGTGGCGCCGGACTGGCCCTGGGAGGTCATCGCGAAGATGCCCAGGATGATGAAGCCGAAGTGTGAGATCGAGGCGTAGGCGACCAGCCGCTTGATGTCCCGCTGGCCGACCGCGACCAGCGCGCCGTAGACGATGCTGATCAGGGCCAGGACGAGAATCACCGGCGTGGCCCACTTGCTGGCGTCGGGGAAGAGCCCGAGGCAGAAGCGGAGCATCGCGAAGGTGCCGACCTTGTCGACGACCGCGGTGATCAGTACGGCGACCGGGGCGGTGGACTCGCCCATCGCGTTCGGCAGCCAGGTGTGCAGCGGCCACAGCGGGGCCTTGATCGCGAAGGCGAAGAAGAAGCCGAGGAACAGCAGCCGCTCGGTGTTGGTCGACATGTCGAGCGTGCCCGCGGCGCGGGCGGCGGTGATCTCCTGGAGGGAGAAGTTCCCGGCGACCACGTAGAGGCCGATGACTGCCGCCAGCATGATCAGGCCGCCGACCAGGTTGTAGAGGAGGAACTTGACCGCCGCGTACGAGCGCTGCGCGGCGGCGTTCTCCTCGGAGCCGCCGTGTGCCCGGTCCCCGAAGCCGCCGATGAGGAAGTACATCGGGATGAGCATGGCTTCGAAGAAGATGTAGAAGAGGAAGACGTCGGTGGCCTCGAAGGAGATGATCACCATCGCCTCGACCAGCAGGATCAGGGCGAAGAAGCCCTGGGTCGGCCGCCAGCGCGAGGACTTGCCCGCGGCGGAGCCGCTGTCGGACGCAGCCAGGGGGTCGGCGTCGTGCCAGCCGGCCGCGATCACGAAGGGGATCAGGAGCGCGGTGAGCCCGATGAGCACCACCCCGATCCCGTCCACGCCCAGCTCGTAGCGGACGCCGAAGTCGGCGATCCAGGGCCGGGATTCGGTGAGTTGGTAGCGGTCACCGCTCGGGTCGAAGCGGACCGCGACGAGCACGGCCAGGGCCAGTGTCGCCAGCGAGAAGAGCAGCGCGAGCCACTTGGCGGCGGTCCTTCGGGCGGCAGGTACGGCCGCCGTCAGGATCGCGCCGACCGCGGGGACCGCGGCCGTCACCGTCAGAAGCGGGAAACTCATTTCACACCGCCCTCATCAGCAGGGTCGCGGCGATCAGAACCACCGTGCCCCCGAACATCGAGACCGCGTAGCTGCGGGCGTAGCCGTTCTGCAGCTTGCGCAGGCGGCCCGAGAGCCCGCCGACCGAGGCGGCCGTCCCGTTGACCACCCCGTCGACCACGCTGTGGTCGAGGTAGACGAGCGAGCGGGTCAGGTGCTCCCCGCCGCGCACCAGCACGACGTGGTTGAAGTCGTCCTGGTAGAGGTCCTTGCGGGCCGCCCGGGTGAGGAACGAGCCGCGCGGGGCGACGACCGGGACGGGCCGCTTGCCGTACATCGCCCAGGCGATGCCGACTCCGACGAGGAGCATCACCATGGTGGCCGCGGTGACCGTCATGGCGCTGACCGGTGGGTTGCCGTGCGAGTAACCCGTGACGGGCTCCAGCCACTTCAGGAAGCGCTCGCCGATCTCGAAGAAGGCTCCTGCGAAGACCGAACCGAAGGCCAGGATGACCATGGGGATGGTCATGGACTTCGGTGACTCGTGCGGGTGCGGCGGGTTGCCGTCCGCATCGGGCTGCCAGCGCTTCTCGCCGAAGAAGGTGAGGAGCATGACGCGGGTCATGTAGAACGCGGTGATGCCGGCGCCCAGCAGGGTCACGCCGCCGAGGATCCAGCCCTCGGTGCCGCCCTTCGCGAAGGCCGCCTCGATGATCATGTCCTTGGAGAAGAAGCCGGACAGGCCCGGGAAGCCGATGATCGCCAGGTACCCGAGGCCGAAGGTGACGAAGGTGACCGGCATGTACTTCCTCAAGGCCCCGTACTTGCGCATGTCGACCTCGTCGTTCATCCCGTGCATCACGGAACCCGCGCCGAGGAAGAGGCCCGCCTTGAAGAAGCCGTGCGTCACCAGGTGCATGATCGCGAAGACGTAGCCGATCGGGCCGAGGCCCGCGGCGAGGATCATGTAGCCGATCTGCGACATCGTCGAGCCCGCCAGGGCCTTCTTGATGTCGTCCTTCGCGCAACCGACGATCGCACCGAAGAGGAGCGTGACCGCGCCCACGACGGTGACCACCAGCTGGGCGTCCGGCGCCCCGTTGAAGATCGCGGCCGAGCGGACGATCAGGTACACGCCCGCGGTCACCATGGTGGCCGCGTGGATCAGGGCCGAGACCGGGGTCGGGCCCTCCATCGCGTCCCCGAGCCAGGACTGCAGCGGGACCTGGGCCGACTTGCCGCAGGCGGCCAGCAGCAGCATCAGGCCGATCGCCGTCAACGTGCCCTCGGAGGCCTTGTCCGCCGAGGCGAACACCGGCCCGAAGGCGAAGGTCCCGAAGGTGGTGAACATCAGCATGATCGCGATCGACAGGCCGATGTCACCGACGCGGTTGACCAGGAAGGCCTTCTTCGCGGCGGTGGCCGCACTGGGCTTGTGCTGCCAGAAGCCGATCAGGAGGTACGAGGCGAGGCCCACGCCCTCCCAGCCGAAGTACAGCAGCAGGTAGTTGTCGGCGAGGACCAGCAGCAGCATCGCCGCGACGAACAGGTTGAGGTAGCCGAAGAAGCGGCGGCGGCGCTCGTCGTGCTCCATGTACCCGATCGAGTACACGTGGATGAGCGTGCCCACCCCGGAGATCAGCAGGACGAAGGTCATCGACAACTGGTCCAGCTGGAAGGCCATGTCCGCCTGGAAGCCCTCGACGGGGATCCAGGTGTACAGGTTCTGGGTCAGCGTCCGGTCCTCGGCCGTGCGCCCCAGCATGTCGGCGAACAGTACGACGCCGATCCCGAAGGAGACGGCCGCGAGCAGGGTGCCGATCCAGTGACCGACCTTGTCGAGGCGTCGGCCGCCGCAGAGCAGCACCACCGCTCCGAGCAGGGGCGCCGCGATCAGCAGCGCAATCAGGTTCTCCACAGCGACCCCTTACAGCTTCATCAGGCTGGCGTCGTCGACCGAGGCCGAGTGGCGGGTACGGAACAGCGACACGATGATCGCCAGGCCGACCACGACCTCCGCGGCGGCGACGACCATCGTGAAGAACGCGATGATCTGGCCGTCGAGGTTGCCGTGCATCCGGGAGAACGCGACGAAAGCGAGGTTGCAGGCATTGAGCATCAGCTCGACGCACATGAACAGCACGATCGCGTTCTTGCGGATCAGGACCCCGACGGCACCGATCGTGAACAGCAGGGCCGCCAGGTACAGGTAGTTGACGGGATTCACTTCGAGGCCTCCTCACGGCCGAGGCGCTCCGAGGAGGCCTGCTCCAGTGCCTTGAGGTCGTCGATCGCCTGGCTGGAGACGTCCCGGATCTGACCGCGGGCGCGCAACGTCCGGTTGACGGTCAGCTCGGACGGGGTGCCGTCCGGCAGCAGGCCGGCGACGTCCACCGCGTTGTGCCGGGCGTAGACGCCGGGCGCGGGCAGCGGCGGGAGCTGGACGCCCTCGCGGACCCGCTTCTCGGCGAGTTCGCGCTGGGTGGCGGCCCGTTCGGTGCGCTCGCGGTGGGTGAGCACCATCGCGCCGACGGCCGCGGTGATCAGCAGCGCGCCGGTGATCTCGAAGGCGAAGACGTACTTGGTGAAGATCAGCTGTGCCAGGCCCTCGATGTGCCCGCCCGAGTTCACCCGACCGAGGCCGTTGAAGTGGGTGAGCCCGGCGTTGGCGATGCCGGCGATCAGCAGGATGCCGAAGCCGAGTCCGCACAGGGCGGCCAGCCAGCGCTGCCCCTTGATGGTCTCCTTCAGGGAGTCGGCGGCGGTGACGCCGACGAGCATGACCACGAAGAGGAAGAGCATCATGATCGCGCCGGTGTAGACGATGACCTGGACGACGCCCAGGAAGTACGCCCCGTTGGCGAGGTAGAAGACGGCCAGGATGATCATCGTCCCGGCCAGGCTGAGGGCGCTGTGCACGGCCTTCTTCATCAGGATCGTGGCCAGTGCGCCGATGACGGCGACCGTGCCGAGGATCCAGAACTGGATCGCCTCGCCCGTGGAGGTCATGGAGGTGGCGGCGGCGATGGCGCTCATGCGTCCACCTCCGTGGACTGGCCGTTCTCCGGAACGACTTCGCCGGCGACTTCGCCCCTGGAGACCGCGACCTGCCGGACGGTGCCCGGGGCGGCCCCGGTCACCAGCCCCCGGTAGTAGTCCGTGTCGTCCGTGCCGGGGAAGATCGAGTGCGGTGCCTCGACCATGCCCTCGGTCAGGCCGGCCAGCAGCTGCTCCTTGGTGTAGATGAGCGATTCGCGGCTGGAGTCGGCCAGTTCGAACTCGTTCGTCATGGTCAGCGCCCTCGTCGGGCACGCCTCCACGCACAGCCCGCACAGGATGCAGCGGGCGTAGTTGATCTGGTAGACCCGGCCGTACCGCTCGCCCGGGGAGTAGCGCTCCTCCTCGGTGTTGTCCGCGCCCTCCACGTAGATCGCGTCGGCGGGACAGGCCCAGGCACACAGCTCGCACCCGATGCACTTCTCCAGACCGTCGGGGTGCCGGTTGAGCTGATGCCGTCCGTGGAAGCGCGGTGCGGTCGTCTTCTCCTGCTCCGGGTACTGCTCGGTGAGGCGCTTCTTGAACATGGCCTTGAAGGTCACGCCGAAGCCCGCCACCGGGTTCTGCCACTTCTCGTCGGACATCTCTCAAGCCTCCTCTCGGTCACTGTCAGTATTCGTCCCGCCACTGACAATCAGCTCCCGCTCGGTGCGGGACCGCCTGCGCGGTACGGGTGCCAGGTGCTGGCCGGGCTTCGGCGGTACGGGGAATCCGCCCGCCAGCGGGTCGAAGGGTTCGGCGTCGTGCACCGCCCCGGCGGCCGCCGTCTTCTTCTCGCGCTTGTCGCGGAAGACGTCCGCGACGAAGGAGAGGAGCAGGATCGCCACGACGGCGCCGCCGACGTACAGGACGATCTCGCTGAAGTCGTACGCCTCGTTGCGCAGCGCCCGAACGGTGGCCACCAGCATCAGCCAGACCACCGAGACCGGGATCAGGACCTTCCAGCCGAGCTTCATCAGCTGGTCGTAGCGCACGCGGGGCAGCGTGCCGCGCAGCCAGATGAAGAAGAACAGCAGCAGCTGCACCTTGAGGACGAACCAGAGCATCGGCCACCAGCCGTGGTTCGCGCCCTCCCAGAAGGAGCTGATCGGGTACGGGGCCCGCCAGCCGCCCAGGAAGAGGGTGACCGAGACCGCCGAGACGGTGACCATGTTGACGTACTCGGCCAGCATGAACAGCGCGAACTTGATGGACGAGTACTCGGTGTTGAAGCCGCCGACCAGGTCGCCCTCGGACTCCGGCATGTCGAAGGGGGCGCGGTTCGTCTCGCCGACCATCGTGATGACGTAGATGATGAAGGACACCGGCAGCAGGACGATGAACCAGCGGTCCGCCTGGGCCTCGACGATCGCCGAGGTCGACATCGACCCGGAGTAGAGGAAGACCGAGGCGAAGGCCGCGCCCATCGCGATCTCGTAGGAGATCATCTGCGCGCAGGAGCGCAGGCCGCCGAGGAGCGGGTAGGTGGAGCCGGAGGACCAGCCCGCCAGCACGATGCCGTAGATGCCGACCGAGGCCACCGCGAGGATGTAGAGCATCGCGATGGGCAGGTCGGTCAGCTGCATCGTGGTGCGCTGGCCGAAGATGGAGATCTGGTCGTCCGCGGGGCCGAAGGGGATCACCGCGATGGCCATGAAGGCCGGGATCGCCGCGATGATCGGGGCCAGGACGTAGATGACCTTGTCGGCCCGCTTGACGATCAGGTCTTCCTTGAGCATCAGCTTCACGCCGTCGGCGAGCGACTGGAGCATGCCCCAGGGGCCGTGCCGGTTGGGGCCGATGCGCAGCTGCATCCAGGCGACGACCTTGCGCTCCCACACGATGGAGAAGAGCACCGTCACCATCAGGAAGGCGAAGCAGAACACCGCCTTCAGCAGGACGAGCCACCAGACGTCCTTGCCGAACAGGGACAGGTCCTCGGCAGCGAGTTGAACGGTGTTCACGCGCCCACCTCCGCAGTGGTGTCGCCTGCGCCGACCGGGGTCGCCGGGCCGATGCGTACGAGGGTGCCCGGGCGGGCGCCGGCGTCGGCGAGGACGCCGGAGCCGGTGGAGTTCAGCGGGAGCCAGACCACGCGGTCGGGCATCTCGGTGATCCGGAGCGGGAGTTCCACGGAGCCGGCCGGGCCGGTGACCGCGAGGACGTCGCCGTCCTTGACGCCGGTCTCGGCGGCCGTGGCCGCCGACAGCCGGGCGCTGGCCTCGTGCCGGGTGCCGGCCAGGGCGTCGTCGCCCTCCTGCAGCCGGCCCAGGTCCAGGAGGAGCCGGTGGCCCGCGAGGACCGCCTCGCCGCTGCCCGGGCGGGGCAGCGGCACGGTGTCCGCGCTCTGCCCGGCGGCCCGCTCCCCGGCCCACGGGCCGAGCCGGTCGATCTCCCGGCGTACGGCGTGCACGTCGGGCAGGGCGATCGGCCGGTCGGCGGCGTCGGCCAGCATGTGCAGCACGCGGGCGTCGGCCGGGGCGAGCCGGCGGGTCATCTGGTCGGGCTTGAGCGCGGCCTCGAACGGCCTCACCCGGCCCTCCCAGTTGATGAAGGCGCCCGCCTTCTCGGCCACCGCGGCGACCGGGAGGACCACGTCCGCGTGGTCGGTGACCTCGCTGGGCCGCAGTTCCAGGGAGACCACGAAGGCCTCCTGGAGGGCGGTCCGCGCGCGGGCCGGGTCCGGCAGGTCGGCGACCTCGACGCCCGCGATCAGCAGGGCCGAGAGCTCCCGGGTCGCCGCGGCCTCGACGATCTGGCCGGTGTCGCGGCCGTAGCGGTGCGGGAGCTCGTCCAGGCCCCAGGCGCCTGCGACCTCGTCGCGGGCCCGCGGGTCGGTGGCGGGGCGCCCGCCCGGCAGCAGGGACGGCAGCGCGCCCGCCTCGATGGCGGCCCGCTCACCGGCCCGGCGCGGGATCCACACCAGGGTGGCCCCGGTGACCCCGGCGGCCCGTACGGCGGCGGTCAGCGCGCCCGGCACCCCGGCGAGGCGCTCCCCGACGAGGATGACCGCGCCGGGCTGCCGCAGCGCCTCGGCGGCTTCGGCGCCCCCGGTCTCCAGGCCCGTCCGGGAGGCCAGCGCGTCGAGCCACTCGGGCTCGGTGCCGGGGGCGGCGGCCAGCAGGGTGCCGCCGGCCTTGTCCAGGCCGCGGGTGGCGAAGGGGGCGACGGAGAAGGTCCGCTGCTTCCGCTTGCGGTGGACCTTGCGCAGCCGCAGGAAGACGCCGGGCGCCTCCTCCTCCGCCTCGATGCCGACGAGCAGCACCGTCGGGGCGGCCTCCAGGGCGGTGTACGAGAGCCACTGCCCGCCGAGGTCGACGCCGTACCCGGCGACCTCCGAGGCCAGGAAGTCGGCCTCCTCCGCGCTGTGCACGCGGGCCCGGAAGTCGATGTCGTTGGTGTCGAGCACCACCCGGGCGAACTTGGCGTACGCGTAGGCGTCCTCGACGGGGAGCCGGCCGCCGGTCAGCACCCCGGCCCGGCCGCGCGCGGCGGCGAGCCCGTTGGCCGCGGCCTCCAGGGCCTCGGGCCAGCTCGCCGGCTCCAGCACCCCGGCGGCGCTGCGCACCAGCGGGGTGGTCAGCCGGTCGGGGCGCTGCGCGTAGCGGAACCCGAAGCGGCCCTTGTCGCAGATCCACTCCTCGTTGACCTCGGGGTCCTCGGCGGCGAGGCGGCGCAGCACCTTGCCGCGCCGGTGGTCGGTACGGGTCGCGCAGCCGCCCGCGCAGTGCTCGCACACGCTCGGGGAGGAGACGAGGTCGAAGGGGCGGGAGCGGAACCGGTAGGCGGCCGAGGTGAGGGCGCCGACCGGGCAGATCTGGATGGTGTTGCCGGAGAAGTACGACTCGAAGGGGTCGCCCTCGCCGGTGCCGACCTGCTGGAGCGCGCCGCGTTCCAGCAGCTCGATCATCGGGTCGCCGGCGATCTCGTTGGAGAAGCGGGTGCAGCGCGCGCACAGCACGCACCGCTCGCGGTCCAGCAGCACCTGGGTGGAGATCGGGACCGGCTTCTCGTAGGTGCGCTTCTTGCCCTCGAACCGCGATTCGGCGTTGCCGTGCGACATCGCCTGGTTCTGCAGCGGGCACTCGCCGCCCTTGTCGCAGACCGGGCAGTCCAGCGGGTGGTTGATGAGCAGCAGCTCCATCACCCCGCGCTGGGACTTGTCGGCGACCTCGGAGGTCAGCTGGGTCTTGACGACCATGCCGTCGGTGCAGGTGATGGTGCAGGAGGCCATCGGCTTGCGCTGGCCCTCCACCTCGACGATGCACTGGCGGCAGGCGCCGGCCGGGGAGAGGAGGGGGTGGTCGCAGAACCGGGGGATCTCGATGCCGAGCTGCTCGGCGGCCCGGATGACGAGGGTGCCCTTGGGCACGGACAGTTCGACCCCGTCGATGGTCAGCGAGACGGTGTTCTCCGGTGGAACCGCCGCTGCGCCCCCGGAGGCCGCTGGAGTGGTGACGGTCATGCGTTCACCTCCGTGTCGGCCCAGAGGGTCGACTTCCTGGGGTCGAAGGGGCAGCCCTTGCCCGTGATGTGCTGCTCGTACTCCTCGCGGAAATACTTGAGCGAGGAGAAGATCGGGCTGGCCGCGCCGTCGCCGAGCGCGCAGAAGGACTTGCCGTTGATGTTGTCGGCGATGTCGTTCAGCTTGTCGAGGTCGGACATGACGCCCTGGCCGGCCTCGATGTCGCGGAGCAGCTGGACCAGCCAGTAGGTGCCCTCGCGGCACGGGGTGCACTTGCCGCAGGATTCGTGGGCGTAGAACTCGGTCCACCGGGTCACGGCCCGCACCACGCAGGTCGTCTCGTCGAAGCACTGCAGGGCCTTGGTGCCGAGCATCGAGCCGGCGGCGCCCACGCCCTCGTAGTCGAGCGGGACGTCGAGGTGCTCGTCGGTGAACATCGGGGTGGAGGAGCCGCCCGGGGTCCAGAACTTCAGCCGGTGCCCGGGGCGCATTCCGCCGCTCATGTCGAGGAGCTGGCGCAGGGTGATGCCGAGCGGGGCCTCGTACTGGCCGGGGCCGACGACGTGCCCGGAGAGCGAGTACAGCGTGAAGCCGGGGGACTTCTCGGTCCCCATCGACTTGAACCAGTCCTTGCCCTTGTTCAGGATCGCGGGAACCGAGGCGATCGACTCCACGTTGTTGACGACAGTGGGGCACGCGTAGAGCCCCTCGACCGCGGGGAAGGGGGGACGCAGCCGGGGCTGGCCGCGCCGGCCTTCGAGGGAGTCGAGCAGCGCCGTCTCCTCGCCGCAGATGTACGCGCCCGCGCCCGCGTGCACCGTGATGTCGAGGTTGCGCCCGGTGCCGTCGATGTCCTTGCCGAGGTAGCCGGCCGCGTACGCCTCGCGCACGGCCTCGTGCAGACGCCGCAGGACGGGCACCGTCTCCCCGCGCAGGTAGATGAAGGCGTGCTCGGAGCGGATCGCGTAGCAGGCGATGATCATTCCCTCGATGAGGGAGTGCGGGTTGGCGAAGAGGAGGGGGATGTCCTTGCAGGTTCCCGGCTCCGACTCGTCCGCGTTCACGACGAGGTAGTGCGGCTTTCCGTCGCCCTGCGGGATGAACTGCCACTTCATTCCGGTGGGGAAGCCCGCGCCGCCGCGTCCGCGCAGACCCGAGTCCTTCACGTAGGCGATGAGGTCGTCCGGGGTCATCGCGAGCGCCTTGCGCAGGCCCTCGTACCCCTCGTGGCGCCGGTAGGTCTCCAGCGTCCACGACCGCGGCTCGTCCCAGAAGGCGGACAGCACGGGGGCGAGGAGCTTCTCCGGGCTGGTCCCGCCGCCGGCCTGGGGGTGGGAGGTGCCCCCGTTGCCCCCGTTGCTCAGTTCGGAAGACACCGACATCACTCCCCTCCCTCAGTGGTGGCCTCGCCGCGCGGGTGGACGATCGGGGTGTGCGCGGACTCGCCGCGGGCGATGCGCAGCCCGATCAGGGAGGCGGGGCCGGCGCCGCCGGTCGCCTCGACCGCGCCCTCGCGCTCGTCCGGGAAGCCGGCCAGGATCCGGGCGGTCTCCTTGTAGGTGCACAGCGGCGCGCCCCGGGTCGGCGAGACCTCGCGGCCGGCCAGCAGGTCGTCGACCATGGCCTTGGCGGACTGGGGGGTCTGGTTGTCGAAGAACTCCCAGTTGACCATCACCACGGGGGCGTAGTCGCAGGCCGCGTTGCACTCGATGTGTTCGAGGGTGACCTTGCCGTCGGGGGTGGTCCCGTTGTTGCCGACCCCGAGGTGCTCCTTGAGCTCCTCGAAGATGGCGTCGCCGCCCATCACCGCGCACAGGGTGTTCGTACAGACACCGACCTGGTAGTCGCCGGAGGGCCCGCGCCGGTACATCGTGTAGAAGGTCGCCACGGCCGTGACCTCGGCGGTGGTCAGGCCCAGTACCTCGGCGCAGAAGCGGATGCCGGTGCGCGAGACGTAGCCCTCCTCGGACTGGGTCAGGTGCAGCAGCGGCAGCAGCGCGGAGCGGCTGTCGGGGTAGCGGGCGATGACTTCCCGGGCGTCGGCTTCGAGGCGCTCGCGTACCTCCGCCGGAAAGTCGGGGGCCGGCAGCTGGGGCATGCCCAGCGAGACCCCTTGGTTCGAAGGACTGGCGGTCATCGGTCGACGCCTCCCATCACGGGGTCGATGGAGGCGACGGCGACGATGACGTCGGCGACCTGGCCGCCCTCGCACATCGCGGCCATGGCCTGCAGGTTGGTGAAGGACGGGTCGCGGAAGTGGACCCGGTAGGGGCGGGTCCCGCCGTCGGAGACGACGTGCACGCCGAGCTCGCCCTTGGGTGACTCGACGGCCGCGTACGCCTGGCCGGGCGGTACCCGGAAGCCCTCGGTCACCAGCTTGAAGTGGTGGATGAGGGCCTCCATGGAGGTGCCCATGATGTTCCTGATGTGGTCGAGCGAGTTGCCGAGGCCGTCCGGGCCCATCGCGAGCTGCGCCGGCCAGGCGATCTTCTTGTCGGCGACCATCACCGGGCCCGGCTCCAGACGCTCCAGGCACTGCTCGACGATCCGCAGCGACTGGCGCATCTCCTCCAGGCGGATCAGGAACCGCCCGTAGGAGTCGCAGCTCTCGGTGGTCGGCACGTCGAACTCGTAGTTCTCGTAGCCGCAGTACGGGTCCGACTTGCGCAGGTCGTGCGGCAGGCCGGCGGAGCGCAGGATCGGGCCGGTGGCGCCGAGCGCCATGCAGCCGGTGAGGTCGAGGTAGCCGACGTCCTGCATGCGGGCCTTGAAGATGGGGTTGCCGGTGGCGAGCTTGTCGTACTCCGGCAGGTTCTTCTTCATGGTCTTGAGGAACTCGCGGAGCTGGTCGACGGCGCCCGGGGGCAGGTCCTGGGCGAGGCCGCCGGGGCGGACGAACGCGTGGTTCATGCGCAGTCCGGTGATCAGCTCGAAGATGTCGAGGATCAGCTCGCGGTCGCGGAAGCCGTAGATCATGATCGTGGTCGCGCCCAGCTCCATGCCGCCGGTGGCGATGCACACCAGGTGGGAGGAGAGCCGGTTGAGCTCCATCAGCAGGACGCGGATGACGGTGGCGCGGTCCGGGACCTGGTCGGTGATGCCGAGCAGCTTCTCGACGCCGAGGCAGTACGCCGTCTCGTTGAAGAACGGCGTCAGGTAGTCCATGCGCGTCACGAAGGTGGTGCCCTGCGTCCAGTTCCGGAATTCGAGGTTCTTCTCGATGCCGGTGTGCAGGTAGCCGATGCCGCAGCGGGCCTCGGTGACCGTCTCGCCGTCGATCTCCAGGATCAGGCGCAGCACTCCGTGGGTGGAGGGGTGCTGCGGACCCATGTTGACGACGATCCGCTCGTCGTCGGCCTTGGCCGCGGACTGGACGACCTCGTCCCAGTCACCGCCGGTGACGGTGTAGACGGTGCCCTCGGTCGTTTCGCGGGAGGACGCGTGGTTTTCTGCGTCGTTGGAGATGGGGGACATCAGCTGTACGACCTCCGCTGGTCGGGAGCCGGGATCTGGGCGCCCTTGTACTCGACGGGGATGCCGCCGAGCGGGTAGTCCTTGCGCTGCGGGAAGCCCTGCCAGTCGTCCGGCATCATGATCCGGGTGAGGGCCGGGTGCCCGTCGAAGACCAGGCCGAAGAAGTCGTACGTCTCGCGCTCGTGCCAGTCGTTGGTCGGGTAGACGGCGACGAGCGAGGGGACGTGCGGGTCGCCGTCCGGGACGGACACCTCCAGCCGCAGGATCCGGCCGTGCGTGAGCGAGCGCAGGTGGTAGACGGCGTGCAGCTCGCGGCCCTTGTCCCCGGGGAAGTGCACGCCGGAGACGCCGGTGCAGAGCTCGAAGCGCAGGGCGGGGTCGTCGCGCAGGGTGCGCGCGACGCGGACGAGGTGCTCGCGGGCGATGTGGAAGGTGAGCTCGCCCCGGTCGACCACCGTTTTCTCGATGGCGTTCCCGGGGACGAGGTCCTGTTCCTCCAGTGCGCCTTCGAGCTCGTCGGCCACCTCGTCGAAGTAGGAGCCGTACGGCCGGCTCGTCGCGCCGGGCATGGCCACGGTCCGCACGAGGCCGCCGTAGCCGCTGGTGTCCCCGCCGCCCGCGGCACCGAACATTCCCTTGCGGACGCCGATGACCTCGGGGCCCTGGTCGCGCGGCGCAGGGACGTTGCTGCCGTTGCTTCCGTTGCTGCCGTTCTCCGGCTCTTGGGTCTGGCTCACCGGAGCAGCCCCTTCATCTCGATGGTGGGGAGGGCCTTGAGGGCCGCCTCCTCCGCCTCACGGGCCGCTTCTTCCCGGTTCACGCCGAGCTTTCCGCCCTGGATCTTCTGGTGGAGCTTGAGGATCGCGTCCATCAGCATCTCGGGGCGCGGCGGACAGCCGGGCAGGTAGATGTCCACCGGGACGATGTGGTCGACGCCCTGGACGATCGCGTAGTTGTTGAACATTCCGCCTGAAGATGCACAAACCCCCATGGAGATGACCCATTTGGGGGCGGGCATCTGGTCGTACACCTGCCGCAGCACCGGCGCCATCTTCTGGCTGACCCGCCCCGCCACGATCATCAGATCGGCCTGGCGCGGGGAGCCGCGGAAGACCTCCATGCCGAAGCGGGCCAGGTCGTACCGGCCCGCTCCGGTGGTCATCATCTCGATGGCGCAGCAGGCCAGACCGAAGGTCGCCGGGAAGACGGACGACTTGCGCACCCATCCCGCGGCCTGTTCGACGGTGGTCAGCAGGAAGCCGCTCGGCAGCTTCTCTTCCAGTCCCATGGAAAATTCAGCCCCTCAGTCCCATTCCAGGCCGCCGCGGCGCCACACGTAGGCGTAGGCGACGAAGACGGTGAGCACGAAGAGCAGCATCTCGACGAGCCCGAAGATCCCCAGGGAGTCGAAGGTGACGGCCCAGGGGTAGAGGAAGACAACCTCGATGTCGAAGACGATGAAGAGCATCGCCGTCAGGTAGTACTTGATCGGGAAGCGGCCACCGCCGGCCGGCATCGGCGTCGGCTCGATGCCGCACTCGTAGGCTTCAAGCTTTGCCCGGTTGTACCGTTTTGGACCGATCAGCGTGGCCATGACCACGGAGAAGATCGCAAACCCTGCGCCGAGGGCGCCGAGCACGAGGATGGGTGCGTACGCATTCACGCTCCTCGCTCCTTCCAGTCGTCCTTGACCGTTGGACCGCTGCCGGCCGGGGCGCCGCCCAGCGGTAGCTGGGGGCGTGCACCGCCTCGCGAAGATCGCGCTTCCGATCGAGCGCTCGCATGTGAGGCAGTTCACAAGCCGGACTGGTGCGCATCTTATGCCTGCTCGTCTGTGATCTGCGACACGGGTAGCAACACCGAGTTTGTGATCTCCACCACCTGACGAACGATCATGAAGCCCGATGAGTGGTGATCTTCATACGCGAAGCATCCGCATGGTCACTAAAGGTGACATCCGGGCCCGTTACCGCAGGTAGAAGGCGGGTCGCCCTATCAAACGATGCGCGGTGCAGGCAAATTGGCAAGGGGGGTGCGGGGCTGATAAAGGGATCGCCGTCCCCCGGTCGAGGGAGCCCATGCGTACGGAGGTGGACACGGGGCAGGCGCGGGGGTGGATGCGGGGCGGACGGGAGCGCCGGCGAGGGGTGGAGGACCGCACGAGGGGCGCGCCGATGCCCGCACCCCCGTCGGCGCGGGAAGCCGCGCGAGTGCGTGCATCCGTTCACGAACCTCTCGGCACGCTCACAGGAAGGTCACGGGAGGGGCACAGCGTCCGCATGGCGTGACGCAGCTGTGACCTGCGCCACACCAAATCGAGCCCTCCGAAAGAGGGCTTGGCCATCTGTGCGGAGTGATGGTAGATCAAGGATCAATTGGGACTTAATACCGAAACCCCATGATCACAGCCTTGTGAAGGCCTGTCCGATTCGCCCGTTACGGCGTCAATAAGAAGTCGGACGCGCCCGGTTCACGCCTTTCTCGCGCAACTGTGGCGCAACCCACGTTTCTTGAAGGGAACCCGGACACCCTGATAGCGGTTGTCCTCATGTCCCACACCGCTCACATACCCAGCCACCGGAAGCCCCGTCGTAGCGCCTCGAAGCTCGCGGTCCGCGCCGGAGTTGCCGGTGGCGTCCTCAGCACCCTGGCCATGGCCGGCACCGCGAGCGCGTCCCCGTCCGCCGAGCCCGTGGCCGAGACGACGCTCGAAATGCCGGTCCTCAACCTGGACCTGGGCTCCGACGTCTCCTCCGCCATCACCGTGGCCGCCGAGAACACCCGCCTCGCCGCCGTTGAGGGCGAACTGACCGCCCAGGAGGAGAGCGCCCGTACCGGCGCCGCCGCCGAGGCGAAGCAGGCCAAGGAAGAGGCCCAGAAGAAGGCCGACGCCGACGCCGCCGCCGAGAAGGCCGAGAAGACGGCGAAGGAAGAGGCCGCCCGCAAGGCCGAGGCCGAGCGCTCCAGCCGCAGCTCCTCCGAGCGCACGACGCTGAAGAGCACCGCCGCCCCGCAGGGCACGGGCACCGTCTCCGCCCCGGCCACCGGCTCCGCCGCGGCCATCGTCAACTTCGCCCGTGCGCAGGTCGGCAAGGCGTACGTGATGGGCGGCACCGGCCCGTCCTCGTTCGACTGCTCCGGTCTCGTCCAGGCCGCCTACCGCCAGGCCGGCATCAGCCTGCCGCGCATGTCCCAGGCGCAGTCCTCGGCCGGCACCTCGGTGTCGCTGGACGCCCTGCAGCCGGGCGACATCCTGTACTGGGGCTCCAAGGGCAGCGCTTACCACGTCGCCATCTACGTCGGCGGCGGCAAGTTCGTCGGCGCGCAGAACCCCAGCACCGGCATCGTCGAGCGCAACCTCAGCTACGACAGGCCGACGGGCGCCGTCCGCGTCCTCTGAGCACCGCTCAGACCGAGGCACCAGACACGGCCGAGGGCCGGTACTCCCCCGCTCGGGGGTGGAGTACCGGCCCTCGGGCCGTTCTTGGTGCGTCCCGGGCCGCTGGGCGTGCCCCCAGGGACGACGGACGCGCCCTCAGGAGCCCCGGGGTCGCGGGGCGCAGGGTCGCAGGGTCGCGGGGTTGCTTCCTCAGACCAGCGAGGCGGCCAGCTTGAAGCGGGCCTCCCGCTGCTCCTTGTAGAGCGCGAGCGTCTCGGCGTGCTCCTCGACGAGCTGCTCCTGGTACGCCTTTTCGACCGCGCCCCAGATGCCGACGAGGTTCACCTCGCGCTTGCACGCGACATCGGCCTTGGCCGCCGTCACGGCCTTCGGACCGCCCTCGTCGTCCTGCAGGCCGAGCTTCTCCACGACTTCGTACGGAGATTCGATCCCGGCGTATCCCGACTTGTCCATGCATGACGCCCACTTCTTGAGGGTGTCGACGACCCGGGAGTCCTGCCGGGAGCGGTCGTGCGCCTCCGAGGCCAGCCCGAACGCGAACAGCAGGTCCACGCTGTTCTTGGTCGGGGCGTACAGCTTGCGGAACGCCTCGCGCCCGCACCCGCCGGCCGGCACCTTCTGCCCGGCCGCCGTCAGGCCGCTGTCCACGAGCGCGGCCTCCTCCTCGGTGTTCGCGTCGGGAGCCGTGCCGCCCTGGGCTCCGGGCCGCTCGCCGTTCATCACGACGTACGCACTGTCGCTCAGCTGCGGCGGAACGGGCTTCGCCGGGCTCCCCTCCCCCGCGGACTTGTCGTACCCGTGGGCCGCCGCGTACGCCGGATCGGCCAGGCCGAAGAGGTACGCGTGCCGGTCCTCGGGCCCGGCACCGGGGGCCTCGGCCGATCGCACGCCCTCGTAGGTGAACCCGTACCGGGCCATGCACCGGGAGACCAGGGCCTGCTGGACCTGGCCCATCCGGATCCGTTCGGCCTCGGTGTCCGTGTACGCGTCCATCGGAAGGGACAGCGCGGACGTCGCCGGGTTCACCTCGACGGGACCGAGGCCCGGTTCACCGCCCCCGGAGCCACCGGTCCCGGCGCAGCCGGCCAGGAGGACGGCCGCCAGCAGGACGGAGGCCGGGGCGGCGGGCCGGCGGCGCCGGGAATTGATCATCGCGTGGAACTCCTTCTGCTGGATTCCGGATTACGGATTACGGACTACGGGTGGAGGGTGTACTTGGCCGAGCTGATCTTGTTCTTGAAGTTGGCCGAGGCGTTGCCCACGTAGTTCGACGGGATCTCTCCGACGTTGCCGCCCAGGTCCTTGTCGGTGCCGACCTTCCAGGCGTAGGCGTCCCGGTTCCGGTAGGACTCGGTGGTGTCGTTGATCCAGTTCCCGCTGGCCGAGCAGGAGCCCTGGTACTTGTCGTCGCTGAAGTTCACGTCATTCGTCGCCAGGTCGAAGACACAACCGGACTGGTTCTGCCAGTAGAAAAGTCCGAACTCGTGGTTCTCCAGATTTCCGTCGCGCGCCCAGGCGGCCGCCGGACCCGCGGTTCCCAGCAGAATGGCGCCGACCGAAACGGCGGCGACGCAGCCGGCCGCCAGCTTCCGCATTGCGTTGTCCATCACGCTTACCTCACTCTTCGGGTGAAAGTCGGGCTGTTCGGGGCGGACCGGGATGGCGCTTTTCCGCCCGGCGGGGATTCAACATCGAACCCCCTGCCGGTTCAAGCTCCTTCTCAGCTGATGAACAGTCACTTCTGTTGTCTGATAGGTAACTTGTCGCAAGCAGCCACGGTTCTCTACTATCTGGCGCGCGCCCTCCCCCACCCGTCAAACGGATGCACATAATCCACTCCTACCGCCGCAAGGGAAGCTGTCGTGCACGCGAGATATTTGACCCCTCTACTTCTTCTGTGCATTTCACTGACGGGATGCGGTGGCGGCGAAAAAAAGCCTGTGGCAAGCGACAGCCCGCCTCCCACCAGGGAGGAAATCGCGTACTACGACTGCTTGAAGGAGCAGGGCGTGGCGATCGTGTATACGGACTACGGCGCTCCGCGCGAGGACAAGTCGAAGCCCTGGAACGACGAGGCGCACAAGACCTGCGCACCGATGTTGCCGCCCCCGCCGAAGCCCCAGCCGGCCGAGCCCGCCCAGATCGCCGCCGCGCAGAAGGAGTCCGCGTGCCTGCGGGCCGAGGGCATCACCTGGTACCCGGACCCGGACCCGGTCACCGCCCAGATCGACGAGCGCAAGGGCACTCCCGAACAGTGGATCTCGCTCAAGCGCGACCACCTCGACGCATTGAAGAAGTGCCGGCCGGACGAATGAGCGAGCCGGAGCAGGTCGTGGAGCGCACCGGGACCCCGACGACCGCCGAGGACGACCGCGGCGGGCTCGCGCGCGGGCGGCGCGTGGTGCTCGCGGTCGTCGGCGGGGCCGCGCTGATGGCGGTGGGCGGACTGCTGGCGACCACGCTGGTGAAGTCCCCCGCACAGGTGGCCGCGGAGACCGGCCCGCCCGCACAGGGGGCCCTGACCGCGGACGTCGAGCGGCGGGTGCTCGCGCAGACCGTGGTCATGCGCGGGACGGTGGTCGCCGACCAGAGCGTCGCCGTGTCCCCGCAGGGGGTGCGCTCCGGCGAAGGAACGGGCGCGGCCCTGGTGACCAAACTGCCGCTGAAGGCCGGGGACCCGGTCACGGCGGGGCAGCTGATCGCCGAGGTGTCCGGGCGGCCGGTGTTCACCCTGCACGGCGCGCAGCCGATGTACCGCGACCTCAAGCCCGGGGCCAGCGGCGACGACGTCGCGCAGCTGCAGCAGGCGCTGCGCGAGCTCGGGCACGGCACCGGAGGCGACGCGAAGGGCGTCTTCGGTGCCGGTACGAAGGCTGCGCTCGCCGCCCGCTACCGGGCCATCGGGTACGAGCCGCTGCCCGCGGTCGCCGACGGGGGCGCGGCCCTGAAGTCGGCGCGGGAGGCCGTGCGGTCCGCGACGTGGGCCGTGGAGGACGCGAGCGGACCCACCGGCTCCGTGGGCGCGCCCGCGGAGGGCGGATCGAGCAAGGGCGGGGCCGCGGAGGGCCCCGGCGCGACAGCGAGCCCCGGCCCGCGTCCCGGCTCCGGTACCGGCTCCGGCTCCGGCTCCGGCTCCGGCTCCGGCTCCGGCTCCGGCAGGGAACTCGCGCGGGCCCGGCAGGCCCTCGGCGAGGCCCGGGCCGCGCTGGTGGCCGCCGAGGCCGCCGACGGCCCGATGCTGCCCACCGCCGAGACCGTGTTCCTGGGCTCCTTCCCGGCCCGCGTCAGCTCCGTCGGCGCCCGCGCGGGCTCCCCCGTGTCCGGGACGGTGCTCACGCTCTCCGGCGGGGAGCTCGTCGTCGAGGCCTACCTCAAGGACGACAAGCGGCAGCTGCTGCGTGCCGGGATGACCGTGGTGATCTCCTCCGAGCTCTCCGGCACCGATGTCCGCGGCTCGGTGGCGGTCGTCGCCACCGAGCGGTCCGCCGCGCAGCCCGCCGGAGCACAGCCGCAGCAGGACCCCGGCCAGAACCCCAAGGGCGGCGGGAGCGGCGGGAACGGCGGCACGGGCGGCGGCGACCTCGGCTACCGGATGCTGGTCCGCGCCGACCAGCCGCTGCCCGCCGGCTTCGCCGGGCAGGACGTCCGGCTGACCATCGAGTCCGCCGCCACCGACGGCGAGGCGCTCGTCGTCCCGGTCACCGCCGTTTCGGCGGGCGCGGACGGACGTACGGTCGTCACCGCCGTGTCCGCCGACGGCACCCAGCGGCGCGTCGAGGTGCGGACCGGCACCCGCGGCGACGGCTTCGTGGCCGTCACCCCGTCCCGGGCGGGCGCCCTCGCCGCCGGGACCAAAGTGGTGATCGGGGTCGCACCCCGTGAGACCCGGGGGAAGTCCAAATGAGGCTGCTGTCCCGTCAATTCCGTCTGTCCCGTCAATCCCGGCCGCCCTCCGGCGACACGGGCGACACAGGCGGCACACGCGACACGGGCGACACGGGCGGCACGGGCGGCGGCGAAAGCCCCGTGATCGAGCTCCGCGGGGTCGGCCTCACCTACCCCGGGCCGCCGCCCGTCGAGGCCCTGCACCCCTGCGACCTGACCGTCCGGCGCGGCGAGTTCATCACCGTCGTCGGCCCCTCCGGGTCAGGGAAGTCCACCTTCCTCAACGTCGCCGGGCTGCTCGACTCCCCCACCAGCGGCCGGTACCTGCTCGACGGGATCGACACCGCCGCGCTCCCCGACCGGGAGCGCACCGCGTTGCGCGGGCGCCGGATCGGCTTCGTCTTCCAGTCCTTCCACCTCCTCCCCCACCGGTCCGCCCTGGAGAACGTCACCCTCGCCATGCTCTACACCGGAATCCCGCGCGCCGGGCGCCTCGTACGGGCCCGCGAGGCCCTCGACCAGGTCGGTCTCGGGCACCGGGCCGGCGCCGTGCCCGGCCGGCTGTCCGGCGGCGAGCGCCAGCGGGTGGCGATCGCCCGCGCCCTCGTCGGGCGTCCCTCGCTCCTCCTGTGCGACGAGCCGACCGGCAACCTCGACTCCGTGAACGCCGCGTCCGTCCTCGGGCTGCTGGACGAACTGCACGGAGCCGGGATGACCGTCCTCGTCATCACTCACGACCCCGAGGTGGCCCGGCGCGGCGCGCGGACCGTCACCATCCGCGACGGGCGGCTGGATCCTTGAGCGCCGTCGCACCCACCCGGCTGTCCGTGCGCGACGCCCTTGCCGAGGCCGTCGCCGGGATGCTGCGCCGCCCCGGCCGGGCCGTGCTCACCTCCCTCGGCACCGTCCTCGGCGTGGGCAGCTTCGTGGCCGTACTCGGCCTCACCGCCACCATCTCCTCGCAGATCGACGCCAGGTTCAACGTCCTGACCGCCACCGAGGTCAGCATCGAGGACGTCGCCGCCCAGCAGGACGAGTTCGCAGGGACCGCCTTCCCCGCCGACGCCGAGCAGCGGCTGCGCGCCGTCGCGGGCATCGAGCACGCCGGAGTGCTGTGGACGGTGCGGCTCGACTCGCACACCGCGGTCGGCCCCCTGCCGTCCGGCGCCGGCGACCCGACCACCGGCGCAGCCGTCGTGGCGGCCTCCCCCGGCGCCGTCGCCGCCCTCGTACCGACCCTCCAGCAGGGCCGGCTCTACGACGACTTCGCCGAGCGCGGCCACGAGCGCGTCGTCGTCATCGGCAGCGGACTCGCCGCCCGCCTCGGCATCACCACCCTGGCCACCCGGCCCGCCCTCTACATCGGCCAGGAGCCCTTCATCGTGGCGGGCATCGTCGCGGACCTCCGGCGCCGGCCCGAACACCTGATGTCGGTCCTCGTCCCGCGCACCACCGCCGAGCAAATGTGGGGGCCGCCCGCACCCGGCGGCGCGACCATGCTGATCTCCACCGAACTCGGCGCCGCCCGCCAGGTCGCCGGCCTCGCCCCGCTCGCGCTGCGCCCCGACCACCCCGAGTACCTCAAGGCCGTCCCGCCGCCCGATCCGCGGATGCTGCGCTCCGGTGTCACCGCCGACCTGAGCGCGCTCTTCCTGCTGCTCGCCGGGATCTGCCTGGTCATCGGCGCGGTCGGGATCGCCAACACCACCCTGGTCGCCGTACTGGAGCGGACCGGCGAGATCGGGCTGCGCCGGGCGCTCGGCGCCCGGGGACGCCACGTCTCGGCCCAGTTCCTGACCGAGTCGGCGGCCCTGGGGGCCCTCGGCGGGCTGGTCGGGACCTCGCTGGGCGAGTTGACCGTGGTCGCCGTCGCCCTGGCCCGGGACTGGACCCCGGTGATCCATCCGGCCACCGTCGCCGCGGCCCCGCTCGCCGGCCTGGTCACCGGGCTGCTGGCCGGGCTCTATCCCGCCTGGCGGGCGGCCCGTGTCGAACCGGCCGAGGCCCTGCGAAGATAGGGGGGCGCGCGCCTGACCGTCAGGGCCGCCCCGACCCGCCCCTGGAGCTGGTGGTCCCGTGAACCCGAAGCCGTACGCGTCCGACGGCGCCGGCGACCCCACCGCGGTCCCGGCGGCGCTCGGGCTCGGCCTGCTCGCGGTGGGCGGCTGGCTGTTGACCACCGCCCGCCCCTGGCACAAGCCCGGTCACCCGCTCACGCTGGGCCTCGGCTGGGCCGCCTCGGTGGCGCTGCTGGTGTGCGGGCTGGTCCTGCTGGCCCGGTGCGTCCGCACCGTCCACGGCCGCCCGGAGCCGGACACGGACGTGCCCGCACCCACCGAAGCGGGCACGGTCACGCCCTCGCCGCCGACCTGCCCCTGATCATCGACGCCGCGGGGCATCCCACTACGCTGCGGCGACCAGTTCCCGGGCGCGCTCGTTGAAGTCGGCGACAAGGCGGTGCGTACCGAACGGCTGCATCCGGCGCTGCAAGTCCTGCACCGCCTCGACACACCGAGAGCTCTTGACCTGGCGCGACAGGGAGAGTGTGCGAAGCCCCGCCGAGTGCGCCGCTTCGAGGTCATTCCGCTGGAGATGCGAGGCGGCAAGGGCGGCCTGCGACATCGCACCGCGGCGGGCCCGCCGCTGCTTGCGGGCGTGGACGATGGACCGCTGTGCGTGTTCCTCGGCGGCGGCTGCGTCCTTGAGGTCACGGAAGGTGTTCGCGTGCTCGCCGTGCAGGTACGCAGGGTCGATGAACGCCGCCCACTCCGGCTCGTTCTTGAGCTGTACGCGGCTGTAGGCCGCCTCGGATTCAGCCACCGCTCGAATTGCGGCGGAACCTTCGCCAAGCTTGGCGAGGGCCCGGGCCTCGAGTGCCCACAGATCAGCCATGCACGCGGGCGACACGTCCTTGCCGAGCCCGGCACGACCAGCCTGCGCGAGCCGCCGGCCTTCCGTGGGGTTGCCGAGCAGGGTGGTCTGATCCGCCATTCCGGCGAGGACGTGTGCACCGAGGGCTGCGTTACCGGATTCCTCGGCAAGCCGAAGCGACTGGATCAAGTAGCGCTGCGCGGTCCCGTGCTCTCCGCTGTCGTAGCTCATCCAGCCGAGCAGGTACGTCTGCTCGGCCGCCGCCTCGCACAAGGCCCGCCGGACGTCCTCGGAGTGGGTTTCGCGCAACAGCGGGTAGACGTGCTGGTTCATGTACTGAGCCAGGATGAGACGTCCCGAGCCTCCGCCTTGCAGTACATCCATCTTCTGGAACTCGCCGAACATGTTCTTGACGGCGGACACGTCTTCAAGGCGGACGCGCCGGCCCGGCTCTGGCTGCTGCTCAAGCATGTTCAACAGCCAGTCTCGTGACGGCCCCACAGCGGCGACGGCGGCAAAGGGTGCCGCTGCCAGGAACTTTCGACGGTCCACGTCGGCCCTCCCCAAATCGGCTACGGCTTCAACCGTAACGGCGAATGAGGAGTTGTAGGCGAGTGAGCGGTCGGCCGTTCCGCCTTCAGGAAAGCCCAAATCGTACGTCGTGACCCGGAACCCAACCTTCGCCGAGATGACATCGGCGATGATCTCGGGTACGGGCGGTCGCGGCCGAAGCCCGTTCAGCCATCGTCGGACCGCCGTTGCGTCGGGCTGGATGTGGGGCTCACCCCACACCTGAGCTGCGACTTTGATCTGGCGAGCCAACTCCTTGTTGCTCATGCCGGATCGTCCCAGCCACTTCGCTAGATCAGTGTTCGGCAACGTCATGCTTGGTACCTACCCCTTCGACAGGCGCGGTTGCTCAAGTGCCACCCCTTGCCACCCCCCACGACGGTAGCCCCGCTGTCCGCCTCGCGGTTGCCTGGTTGCTCGAACCAACGGCACAGGCAAGGGGGTTGAACTCATGCTGAGATCGGCGACGCAGCGGTTTCCGCGAGCAGACGGCGCGGTACCCGAGGCCCGTTCGTTCTTAGGTGACGTGCTTGAGGAGTGGAGGGTTACCGACCGCTCCGACGACGCGGCGCTCTGCCTCTCCGAGCTTGCAGCCAACGCGGTACGGCACGGCGAACACTGCGGCTTCCTCGTCGAGGTCTCACTCGATGACGAGCGCCTGCGTGTCGAGGTGTACGACGCAGGGGCGGGGGCTCCCCGCCTCGCGCAGCCGAGTGACGACGACACCACCGGGCGCGGGCTGCTCATCGTGTCCTCCCTGGCGGACGGATGGGGGGTGACGCCGCACGGCTCGTGCGGCAAGACCGTATGGGCGGAGTTCAAGACGGACGAGAACACGACGTGGGTCGGCGTGATCCGATGCTGATCGCGACCGCACCCGTCCCGACCGCCGGCCTACTGGCATCCCTCGCGGCTTGGTTCTGGGTCGACCCCGCCAAGGTCGGGCACACCGCCTTTCTCCTCCTCGCCCATCCTCCCGCCCGCAGGAAAGGCGGTTCGCCCGAGTCCATCGAGGGACACATGCGCGGCCTCGCGTCGGCGCTGCCTGGCATCTGCCGGACCCTCGGCGCCACGCACCGACGCTTATCCGAGCACCGTAGGCCCCCCACGCCCCCGGCCTACGCGCGCCGCCCCCTCCCCTCCCACCATCACGACCGCCTGCGGCCGATCGACGGCCACGCCTACTTTCTGCGCCCGTATGTGCAGCCATACGCCCCGGTGGTCCACCGTGGATAGGGCCGCCGTGCTTGCGCGGTGCGGTATCTGCGCGGCGCTCGTGCCGCAGGACGAAACCGAGACCGGAACGTTCGTTTGGTTCGATGCTGACGGCCGCGAGCAGACCGCGAGGCGACGCTCGTGCAGTGACGTCGTCGCCTGCTACCTGCGAACCGGCAGTCCGACCACCTGGCAGCGCCTCGGGGGATCACTGCCCGTGGGTGTCGAACCTCCCCCGGGCGCCCCGGTCGTCAAATGCCACTGCTGCGACGTCGCGGCGCGCGTGGAGGACCTCGATATCGCCCGCGAGCTCGATGACGTCGACGATGTTTGGTTCTCCTCCATCGTCTGCACGGACGAAGACGTCTGCTACGACCGACAGATGCTCTACCCGTACCGGCCAGAGCTCCCCGAGTGAACCAAGCCCGGACCGTCGGTCAATCGCGCCCCCGCTGTCCGGGCACCGCTCCACCCCTCACCGCGACAGCGGCGCCCATGGCGACCATCCGGGTCAGGGTCGCACCAAAAACTCCCCCGCCAGGGGCGGCTCGTCGCCCCTCCCCGATGGGGGCACCGCCTCGCCGCGGCATTGTCGCCGAGCCGAGGAGGGCGCACCGTATGGCAACTCAGAGCATGTGATCGATGACCAGAGATCAGGAGAACCTATGACCACCGCAGTAGCGCCTTGGGGCACCAAGCGCTTAGCGCTGTACCCCAGCATCACCGAAGTCCCGTACGCCCGAACGGAGATCGACCCGGACACTCAGACGACGCGCTATCTCGACGCGGACGGCAGGCGTGTCGAGATGGCCGGGGGCCACGGCACCGGGACGAGCACGGCCAACAGCACCGCGACGTCATCCGACGGCGGGGGCAAGAATCCGCCCCCGCCCGCCGACTCCGACCTCACCGAAGACAGCGACTCGGACTGACATGACCGACGCACCGGTTCTCGTCATCACCGCACTCGGTGACGTCACGGCGGATCTGGTGATGGAAGAGCTGTACGGTCGGGGCATCCCGGCCGTACGGCTCGACCCCGCCGCCGACTTCGCGCACACGGCCAACATGAGCGTCCGGATCGAACGGGGTTCCTTCACCGGGGATGTCACCACCTCGACTCGGCATCTGGACCTGTCGGGCGTTCGGTCTGTCTACTGGCGGCGCCCGAGCCCCTTCGCCGCCCCTCAGACAACGGCATCTCCCGAGCAGCGATTCGGGGTTGAGCAATCGCGCCGCGGCTACATGGGGGCGCTGACCGCACTTCCCGGGGCCTTGTACGTCAACCACCCCTCGCGGAACCGCGACGCCGAGAACAAGGCTCTACAGCTCGCCACCGCGGCCCGCCTCGGCTTCACGCTCCCCGACACATTGATCACAAACACGCCGGCAGATGCCCAGAAGTTCGCGGCCGACCACGGACCCGTGATCTACAAGCCCATTCACCGCGTGCACCTCGCCGGCGAGGACGGACGGAACCGAACAGTCTGGGTGCGCACCGTCCAAGCGGACGAGCTCGACGACTCGATCGCCCTGTGCCCCCATCTCTTCCAAGCCTGCGTCCCGAAGATCGCCGACATTCGTCTCGCCGCCATCGGAGATGACGCGTTCGCAGCCCGGATCGACACCGCCGGCGATCACCTCGATTGGCGCCAGGACCAAAGCCTCATCACCTGCTCCCCGATCGCGGTTCCCTGTTCCGTTCGCGAGGCTGTCCGCACGTTCCTTCATGCGTTCGGGCTCAGCTTCGGCGCTTTCGACTTCGCCCTCGACGCCGACGGTCGATGGTGGTTCCTCGAATGCAACCCGAACGGGCAGTGGGCGTTCGTCGACGAGCCGACAACCCGTGCCATCGCGAGCGCACTCGCCGACACCCTCCAGAAGGGCACCCCGCATGACCAGTGACACCGCCGCCGCGCTGCGGCTTCGACTCGTCGAGCAGCTCGTCGCCGAGGGCGTACTGCACGACCCCGAAGTGCGACGGGCGGCCGAGACTGTCCCCCGCGAGGTGTTCCTCGGCCCCGCGATCTACAAGCCGAGCAGTCCCCCGGGCGTCACGGTCTGGACGCCCACCCGCCGCGACGACACCCCCGCCGACGAGTGGCTGCGCCTCACCTATCAGGATCAGACCTGGGTAACCCAGATCGACGGCGTGCTCGCCGAGGACGCCTCCGGTCCCGTGACCGGAGGTAGCCCGACGTCGTCCTCGACCCTGCCGGGCGTCGTTCTCTGGATGATCGAGCAGGCGGGCGTCGCCCCGGGGAAGCGCGTGCTGATCATCGGCGCCGGAACGGGTCTCTCGACGGCCTACGTCTGCGAAGTGGCCGGCGAGGACAACGTGACCGCGATCGAGACCGACGCCGCCGCGGCAGAGCGCGCTCGAAAGGCTCTCGCTGAGGCCGGCTACGCCCCGACGCTCATCACGGCCGACGGCCTGCGCGGCTACCCCGACCGAGCCCCGTACGACATCGTGATCGCGTTCTGCTCGATGCGACACGTCCCCTACGGCCTTCTGCAGCAGATCAGGACCGGGGGAACCCTGCTCGTCACCCTCTCCGGGTGGGGAGTCGCACACGGCCTCGTTCACCTCAAGACTGAGGCGGCCGGCTTCGCGGAAGGCCGCTTCCTTCCCGGATACACCTCGTTCATGATCGCCCGCCCCCACGATCGGCCGACACACGGACCGTTCGAGCTGCTGTCTGGCGGTGAACGCCCGAGCCGGATCGACCCCACTTTGCTCGACGACTGGACCGGTCGATTCGTCGCACAGCTCGCCGCGCCCTCGGCCGAGCGCCTCGGCGCAGGAGTCGAGCAGGTCCTGCTCGACGTAGCCACAGGTTCGCAGGCACGGACTCGCGTGGCGGACGACGGGGAGGGCTGGACCGTTGTCCAGCGTGGACCGCTCAACCTGTGGACCGCGATCGAGGACTCGCTCATGGCGTGGCAGAGCTACGGCTCACCGCACCTGTCCGGCTTCGGAATGACGATCACGCCGGACACCCAAAGGGTCTGGCTCGACGTGCCGCACGGGCCGAGCTGGACGCTCCCCATCTAGTACGCAGGTAGACAGGGCTCCACCCGCCGGCGCAGCACGCGCTCGGCGGGCGGAGTCATGTCTACGGCGCAGGAGTCATTGCGCCGTAGACATAGACCGGACACGGGCGACTGACCGGTCGGC
The DNA here is from genome assembly GCF_036227605.1 of Streptomyces sp. NBC_01439. GTDB lineage: Bacteria > Actinomycetota > Actinomycetes > Streptomycetales > Streptomycetaceae > Streptomyces. The sequence goes on from NZ_CP109487.1 coordinate 4,289,552, forward strand.
TCAGGCCTTCGGGGCCACCTTCGAGAGGCCGTTGATGATGCGGTCCATCGCGTCGCCGCCCGTCGGGTCGGTCAGGTTGGCGAGCATCTTCAGGGTGAAGCGCATCAGCACCGGGTGGGTCAGACCGCGCTGGGCGGCGATCTTCATGACCTTCGGGTTGCCGATCAGCTTCACGAAGGCGCGGCCCAGGGTGTAGTAGCCGCCGTAGGTCTCCTTGAGCACCTTCGGGTAGTTGTGCAGCGCCAGTTCGCGCTGGGCCGGGGTGGCACGGGCCTGGGCCTGCACGATGACGTCGGCCGCGATCTGGCCCGACTCCATGGCGTACGCGATGCCCTCGCCGTTGAACGGGTTGACGAGGCCGCCCGCGTCGCCGACCAGCAGCAGGCCCTTGGTGTAGTGCGGCTGCCGGTTGAAGGCCATCGGCAGGGCCGCGCCGCGGATCGGCTGCGTCATGTTCTCGGGGGTGTAGCCCCAGTCCTCCGGCATGGAGGCGCACCAGGCCTTGAGGACCTCGCGCCAGTCCAGCTCCTTGAAGGCGGAGGAGGAATTGAGGATGCCGAGGCCGACGTTGGAGGTGCCGTCGCCCATGCCGAAGATCCAGCCGTAGCCGGGCAGCAGCCGGTCCTGCGCGCCGCGCCGGTCCCACAGCTCCAGCCAGGACTCCAGGTAGTCGTCGTCGTGCCGCGGCGAGGTGAAGTACGTCCGCACGGCCACGCCCATCGGGCGGTCCTCGCGCCGATGCAGGCCCATCGCGAGAGACAGCCGGGAGGAGTTGCCGTCGGCCGCGACGACCAGCGGGGCGTGGAAGGTGACCGGGGTCTTCTCCTCGCCCAGCTTCGCGTGCACGCCCGTGATGTGACCGGTGCGCGCGTCGCGCACCGGCTCGCCGACCGTGCAGCGCTCGTACAGTCGGGCGCCGGCCTTCTGCGCCTGGCGGGCCAGGGTCTCGTCGAAGTCGTCACGCTTGCGGACGAGTCCGTAGTCCGGGTAGGAGGCGAGTTCCGGCCAATCCAGCTGGAGCCGCTGCCCGCCGCCGATGATCCGAAGACCCTTGTTCCGCAGCCAGCCGGCCTCTTCGGAGATGTCGATGCCCATCGCCACCAGCTGCTTGGTGGCGCGCGGGGTCAGTCCGTCGCCGCAGACCTTCTCGCGCGGGAACGCCGTCTTCTCCAGCAGCAGGACGTCCAATCCGGCCTTGGCGAGGTAGTAGGCGGTGGTCGAGCCGGCGGGCCCGGCCCCGACGACGATCACGTCCGCGGAGTGTTCGGAGAGGAGCTCGGTCACTGCGGGATCTCCCGAAGGCTCGATAAAGGGTGCCAGGCGGCACCGGACATGTGCAGTCTATGCAGCAAGAGAGATCACGATCCGAAGGGTGCCTCCGATGACCACCTCGCCGACCCGGCCGCTTCCGGCCGTACAGCTCCGCGTGCCCACCGACGAGGACGCGCACGCCTGGCACACGGCCTTCGCCGACCCCGACGTCATGGAGTTCCTCGGAGGTCCCGCGGAACTGTCCGCGTACGAGGAGATCACCGCGCGCCAGCGCATGCACGACGCCCAGCTCGGCTACTGCCTGTGGACCCTGCTGGACGGACAGGGTGCGGTGATCGGCTTCACCGGCGCGCAGCCGTGGCCCCGGGAGAAGGGGTGGGGGCCGGTCGGCGAGATCGAGATCGGCTGGCGGCTAGGCCGCTCCGCGTGGGGCCGGGGCTACGCGTACGCCGCCGCGCTCGCCACGGTGGAGCGGGTCCGCGCGGCCGGTGTCCCGCACGTGGTGGCGATGATCGACGCCCGGAACGCACGTTCGGTGGCGGTGGCGGAGCGTCTGGGCATGACCCTGGCCGAGGAGTTCACCACGCCGGCGGGGAATCCGGGGCGCCGTTACGTGCTGGACCTGCAGAGCGGGGTGCACTAGCCGATGTCCGACGACGGCAACGCTCCGCTGCGCGAACCGGCCGGCGGCCCCTCCACCACCGTCAGGCGACTGATCACCGGCCTTTCCCTGTGGTGGACGGCCGTGCCGGTGGTGTTCGTGGCGCAGGCGTACATCTGGTCCGCGGGGGTCCGCGGCCCGCTGGGGGAGGGTGTCGTCTTCGTGCTGCTGTGGGCGTGCATCGGCGGGGTCGTGCTCGCGCCCGTCCTCGGCTTCGCGGTGGCACAGGTCGCCGGGCACACCGAGGCGCGAAGGCGGTTCGTCACCATGGGCGCACTGTCCCTGGGCTTCTGCGTCCTCGTCGCCCTCTTCTTCCAGTTCGCCATGGAATGCGCTCCGGGGGACGGCGCCTGCCGTTAGAACACCGAAAGCCCCGTCAGGGTCGTGAACCGGTCGAGGGCGGCCACGCCCGCCACCGAGTTGCCGCGGGCGTCCAGGCCCGGGCTCCACACCGCGAGGGTGCACTGGCCCGGGACGACCGCGACGATGCCGCCGCCCACCCCGCTCTTGCCGGGCAGCCCGACGCGGTAGGCGAACTCGCCCGCCGCGTCGTACGTCCCGCAGGTCATCATCACCGCGTTGATCTGCTTGGCCTCGCTGCGCGTCAGCAGCCGCGTGCCGTCCGCGCGGAGCCCGTGCCGGGCCAGGAAGCGTCCGGCGCGGGCCAGGTCGGCGCAGCTCATCTCGATGGAGCACTGCCAGAAGTAGTGCTCCAGCAGCGCGGGCACCGGGTTGTCGATGTTCCCGTACGAGGCCATGAAGTGGGCGACGGCCGCGTTGCGGTCGCCGTGCTCCTGCTCGGAGGCCGCGACGTCGGCATCGAACCCTATGTCCGGGTTCTGGCTCTCCTGCCGCAGAAACTCCAGCAGCTCGCTGCTCGCGTCGCCCGTCAGGGTCTGGAGCCGGTCGGTGACCACGAGGGCGCCCGCGTTGATGAACGGGTTGCGCGGGATGCCGTTTTCGTACTCCAGCTGGACGAGCGAGTTGAACGGGTTGCCGGAGGGCTCCCGGCCCACCCGCTCCCACAGGCTGTCGCCGCCCTCCGCCAGGGCCAGGGCGAGCGCGAAGACCTTGGTGATGGACTGGGCGGAGAAGGGGACCCGCCAGTCGCCCACCCCGAAGACGTTGCCGTCGAGGTCGGCGATGGCCATCCCGAACTGCCGCCGGTCCACGGCGGCGAGCGCCGGGATGTACTCGGCCGGAGTACCGCTGCCGATCAGCGGAGCGATGTCGGCGGCGATCCGCTCCAGCAGGGGTCCGTAGTCCGTGGGCGCGACGTCTGGCACGGCCGTCAGTCCTTGATGCCCCGGTGCAGCGCGACGATGCCGCCGCTGAGGTTGCGCCAGGCGACCTTGGACCAACCGGCCTTCTGCAGCAGGGCGGCCAGCGCCGGCTGGTCGGGCCATGCGCGGATGGACTCGGCGAGGTACACGTACGGGTCGGGGTCGGACACCACCGTACGGGCCACCGGCGGCAGCGCCCGCATCAGGTACTCCGTGTAGACCGTGCGCAGCGGCGCCCAGGTGGGCTGCGAGAACTCGCAGATGACGACCTGCCCGCCGGGCTTCGTCACCCGGTACAGCTCGCGCAGCGCAGCGTCGGTGTCCTGGACGTTGCGCAGCCCGAAGGAGATCGTGACGGTGTCGAAGACGTCGTCCTTGAACGGCAGCTTCGTCGCGTCACCGGCGGTCAGGGGCAGCCAGGAGTGCTTCTTCTTGCCCTCCATGAGCATGCCCAGGGAGAAGTCGCAGGGGACGACGTACGCGCCGGTGGCGGCGAAGGGCAGCGAGGAGGTGGCGGTTCCGGCGGCCAGGTCGAGGACCACGTGCCCGGGGCGCGCGCCGACCGCCTTGGCGACCTCCTTGCGCCACAGCCGGGCCTGGCCCAGCGAGATGACGTCGTTGGTGAGGTCGTATTTCGCCGCGATGCCGTCGAACATGGAGGCGACTTCGTGCGGCTGCTTGTCCAGGGAAGCCCTTGTCACTGGCGTTCGCCCCTCGGTGTGCGATGCGGATCGGCGGGTACGCGCCCCATCCTCTCAGGCCCCGCCCCCCGCGAGCCGCGCGGGCTCCGCCACCCCCGGCCCCCCTTCCCATCGGACAGGTGTCGGAAACTGTTCCGAAGGACAGTTACGCCGCGCCCCGGCGGACACGTTGACTGACACGGTGCGGCCCGGTGAGGGTCACCCCCCGGATCGGTGACCGAATCGTGGCCGATCCGGTAGTGGCCGCCGCGAACAGGAAGCTTCACGATGCCGCCAGGCCATTCCACCGGTCGCTCCAGCCGCACCAGCCCGCGCGCCCAGCGCCGGGCCGAGCGGCGCAAGCGGCTGCGGCGCACGGTCCTCCTCGGCTCGGCGGCACTGGCCGTGGTCTCGGCCACCGCGTACACGCTGCTGCCCCAGGACGACGACGCGAAGGCCGCCGCGGGCCGGGCGGCGGCCAAACCGGACCCGACGACCGGGGAATCCGGCGACGGTTCCGCGAACGCGCTCCCCCAGGGCGGCCAGAAGTCCACCGCCCCCGAGCCGTCCACCTCACCCGCGGCGTCTCCCCCGGCCTCGCCCACGCCGTCGACCGACGCCGCGACACCCACCCAGCCGGGTGCCTTCAAGGCTTCCACCACCGCCGGCAAGGCGCAGGGCAAGGGGGCCGCGCGCCGCTGGCGGGTCGAGGTCGAGGAGGGCAGCGGGGTCGACCCGGAGTCGGCCGCCCGCTCGGTCGAGGCGATCCTCGGGGACCGGCGCGGCTGGACCCAGGACCCGAAGTACGGCTTCCAGCTCGTCGGGGCGGGCCAGCCGGTCGATTTCACCATCAAGATCGCTACGCCCAAGACCACCGACCGCCTGTGCAACGTGGAGACGCCCGAGCTCATCGGCGAGACCAACTGCAGCACGGCGGGGCACACCGTCGTGGTCAACCTCAAGCGCTGGAACGAGGGTTCGCCGCAGTTCGACGGCACGCCCGAGGAGTACCGGGCACTGATCGTCAACCACGAGGTCGGACACGAGCTCGGCCGCGGTCACGAGAGCTGCCCGGGCCCCGGAAAGCCCGCTCCCGCGATGATGCAGCAGATCAAGGGGCTCCTCGGCTGCAAGTCCAACGCCTGGCCGTACGACGCGAAGGGAACCTACCTGTCCGGTCCGTCCGTCCTATAGGGCGAGAGCCGACCACCAGGGCATGTCGGCCGGGGGCTAGGAGAAAACACGTGCGCGTCGTCAGCTTCAGCGTCCCGGCGTGGTTCCCCTCCTACGAGGAGCCGGGCGCGGGGGAACGGGCGCCGCACGAGGAGGCACCCGACTGCTCCGTGCCAAGCAGCTCCGTACCGGACGGCTCCGTCCCGGACGGGGACCGGCCCGCCGACGCCCAGCTCACCGAGCAGGAATCGGCGGTGTTCCTCTGCCTGGCCACCGGCGCCTCCAACCGGGAACTGGCCGGCGAGCTCCAACTCTCCGTCAGCACGGTGAAGTTCCACGTGGTCAACATACGGGCCAAGCTGGGCGGCATCAGCCGCCTGCAGGCCTGTCTGCTGGCCGCCCTCGCCCGGGAGGACACCCGGCGCGCCGAGGACACCGCCCGCGGCGGACGGAGCGGGCTCAGCGACGACGGTGGAGCAGCCGCCCGCCGATGACCGTGGCCACGCACGTGGTCGCACCCTGCGCCAACAACTCGGCCTCGTCCGCCACCGCGAAGACCGCGAAGCGCGCCGGAACCCCCGCTTCCAGGATTCCGTGGAAAGCCTCCGCCGCAGCGCCCCGCCCGGCGAACGGGTCCAGCGCGGGCAGCCCCTCGTAGGCGGTGGGCGGCAGGATCGTAAGCCCGGACCGGGACACCGCCGTGCGCACCGCCGGGCTCGTGAAGCGGCCGCAGACCGCCACCACTCCACGGGCCAGCAACCGCTGCGTGCCGCGCCGGGCGCTGTGGCCCCACCGCGGCTCGGTCATCTTCAGCGCCTCCAGCGCGGCCGCCCCCCGGATCGGGTCGGCGCCGAGCTCGGCGACCTCGTACGGGTCGTCCGGGTAGTACGTGCGCTCCAGCAGCTCGTCCACCCCGCGCACCACCAGCCCCGGGGTGATCGTCCCGGGCCAGCGGCGGGTCCGGGCGTGCGGGTGGGCCGCGGCGACCTCCTCGTACGGTCCCGTGCGGGCGATCCGGTCGCCGTCGACGAGGACCGCGCCGCCCGGCAGCGGCGCGGATCCCGGCCCGGGTACCAGGAGTTCGGCGGTGTGCAGCGTCAGCATCGGTCGGCGGGCGTCGTCAGTTCGTGGAGATGAGCTTCAGTTCGGGGTGCGCCGTTCCGCCCTCGATGGCGGTGGAGGAGATGTGCGAGACCACGCGCTCGTCGACCGGGTCGTTCGCCGGGTCGTCGTGCACGAGCAGGTGTTCGTAGGTCGTCGCGCGCTGCGCCGGGGTGCGGCCCGCCTTGCGGATCAGGTCGATGATCTCCTGGCGGTTGGAGCGGTGCTTGGCACCGGCCGAGGAGACGACGTTCTCCTCCAGCATGATCGACCCGAGGTCGTCGGCGCCGTAGTGCAGCGAGAGCTGGCCCGCTTCCTTGCCGACGGTCAGCCAGGAGCCCTGGATGTGGGCGATGTTGTCGAGGAAGAGGCGCGCGATCGCGATCATGCGCAGGTACTCGAAGATCGTCGCCTGGGTGCGGCCCTTGAGGCGGTTGTTCTCGGGCTGGTAGGTGTACGGGATGAAGGCGCGGAAGCCGCCCGTACGGTCCTGCGTGTCGCGGATCATCGCGATGTGCTCGATGCGCTCGGCATTGGTCTCGCCGGTGCCCATCAGCATGGTGGAGGTGGACTCCACGCCCAGCTTGTGGGCGATCTCCATGATCTCCAGCCAGCGCTCGCCGGACTCCTTCAGCGGCGCGATCGCCGTGCGCGGCCGCTCCGGCAGCAGCTCGGCGCCGGCGCCCGCGAACGAGTCGAGGCCGGCCGCGTGGATGCGCTGGATGGCCTCCTCCGCCGAGACGCCCGAGATGCGGGCCATGTGCTCGACCTCGGACGCGCCGAGGGAGTGGATGACCAGCTGCGGGAAGGCCTGCTTGATGGCCGAGAAGTGGTGCTCGTAGTACTCGACGCCGTAGTCCGGGTGGTGTCCGCCCTGGAACATGATCTGGGTGCCGCCGAGCTCGACGGTCTCCGCGCAGCGGCGCAGGATGTCGTCGAGGTCACGGGACCAGCCCTTCTTCGCGTCCTTGGGGGCCGCGTAGAAGGCGCAGAACTTGCACGCTGTGACGCACACGTTGGTGTAGTTGATGTTCCGCTCGATGATGTACGTCGCGATGTGCTCGGTACCGGCGTAGCGGCGGCGGCGCACGGCGTCGGCCGCCTGGCCCAGCGCGTGCAGCGGCGCATGGCGGTAGAGGTCGAGCGCCTCTTCCTTGGTGATCCGGCCCCCCGCGGCGGCGCGGTCGAGGACAGACTGGAGAACGGCCTGGTCGGTCACCGGTGAGTCACCTTTCGGCGGTGTGTCTGTGTCAAGGTCCGGACCGATCCAGCCTACGCCAGGGTGTCGCGACGGGATTCAGGGGCTTCGGGTGAGATCGCCTTCGGGGTTTCCGGCCGGGGCGTCGGCCGACTTGTAGTGCAGTGTTCCGTTCTCGTTGAGGGTGAAGCGCTCGTCGGCGGAGCCGTTGGAACACATGCCGGGGGCAGGGTTGGGTCCGGCGGAGGTGTCCAGGACGAGGGACCGGTCGGTCGCCGCGGCGAGCCTCCAGTCACCGCTGCAATCGGTGCCGAGGACGGGGACGACCGACTTGTCGCGGGCGACGACGTCACCGACCTTGCCGGCCTTGATGGTGATCTCGAACTCGGTGGCCAGGCGCGTGTGCGCGGTGGTGACGGTGCCCTTCCACGTGCCGATGAGCTCCTTGGGAACGTCGGTGCGGGTCCCCTTGGGGGCGGCGCTCCCGCTCCCGGTCGGGGCCGAGGAGGGCGTGGCCGCCGGGGCCGGCGCGGACGCCGAGACGGAGGGGTGCGCTCCGGCGTCGGCCAGGTCCCGCTGGTCGCCACCCTGGCCCGGCAGCAGGTCCAGGAAGTAGATCCCGCCGGACAGCACCGCGAGGACGGCCGCCGCGGCCAGTACGACGGTGCAGCTGAACCGGCGCCCGGCGGCCCTGACGGTGACCTGCCGCCCGTCGGAGGGGGTCCGCTGCCCGGGCAGCCCGCTGCCGGCGGTCTCGGTCGGCGAACCGTAGGGGCCGGCCGCCGGGCCGGAGCCGCCCGTGGGAGTGCTCGTGTAGGGACCAGCCGCCTGGCCGGAACCGCCGGTGGGCGCGGTCCCGTAGGGGCCGGCCGTCCCGGGCCGGGCGCCGGGCGAGCCGGGCGGGGCGTACGGGGCGTACGGGGCGTACGGGCCGGCGGCGCCACCGTAGGAGGGGTCCGGCGCCCCGAAGCCCGCACCGACGGGGGTGTAGGACCCGGCGGTGAAGGGGACCGGGCCCGAAGCGGCCTCCGGTGCGGCCGCGCCCCCGGCTCCGGCCGGGGCCGGCCCGCCCCCTCCCGCACCGCCCTCGGCGGAATCGGCGGAATCGGCGTCCAGGTCCAACAGGGCCACGGCGGCCCGACTGGCCTCCTCCACCAGCGGCCCGGGCAGCCAGCCGGGGGCGCCCAACGCCCCGCCGAGGGCCGCCGCGACCGCCTCGGGAGCCGGCCGCTCTGCAGCCGTCTTGGCCAGGCAGGCCTCGATCAGCCCGCGCAGTTCCCCGACCGGGATCGCGCTCAGCTAGGGCGGCTCGTGGACCACCTTGTAGAGGAGGGTGGCCGAGTTGTCCCCGGTGAAGGGCGGCTGCCCGGTCGCCGCGAAGGCCAGGACCGCGCCGAGCGAGAACACGTCGGCCGCCCCGGTGATCCCCTTGCCGAGGATCTGCTCGGGCGACATGTAGCCGGGCGAGCCGACGGACACTCCGGTGGAGGTCAGCGAGGCGGTGCCGTCCGTGGCCCGCGCGATCCCGAAGTCGATGAGCCGCGGCCCGTCGAGGGTGAGCATCACGTTCGACGGCTTCACGTCCCGGTGGACCAGGCCCAGGCCGTGCACGGCCACCAGGGCGCGGGCCAGCCCCGCGCCGATGGCCCGTACCGACGCCTCGGGAAGCGGGCCGTGCGCGGCCAGCGCACGGTCCAGGGAGGGCCCCGCTACGTATCCGGTGGCCACCCACGGAACCGGGGCCCCGGGGTCCGCGTCCAGCACCGGCGCGGTCCACTCGCCGCCCACCCGGCGGGCCGCCTCAACCTCGCGGCGGAACCGGGCCCGGAACTCCTCGTCGGTGGCGAAATGCGGGTGCACGATCTTGACGGCGACGGTCCGGCCGCCCGCGCTGCGCCCCAGGTAGACGCGGCCCATGCCACCCGCGCCGAGCCGGCCGAGCAGCCGGTAGGCGCCGATGGTCCGCGGCTCACCGGCTTCGAGCGGCTGCATCGCGTCCCCCAATTCCCCGTGATCCCGGGCGCCTTGTGCCGCCCGACCGAGCAGCAGCCTAGGCGGTGCCGGGGCGGGGCGGGGGAAGGAGCGCAGTCACCCTTTTGCATTTCCACCCCAAGGCGAGAAATGCAAAAAGGGCGAGAATTCCCGGTAAACCTCACATTCGCCCGTCCACCCTTTGGACTACCGCGGGGTAAACGCGGTCAGCACTCCTGGACCACCGTGCTCAGCAGCTCCACGTCGACATCCGCGGCATACCCGGTCGTCGATCCCGTACGACGCGCGAATTCACGTACGCCGGCCAACTGTTCGGGACCGAAGCGGAAGTCGAGCGTCGTGAAGTACCGCTCCAGCAGCTCCGCGTCGAAGGCCTCCCAGCGGGCCGCCTGTTCGGCCACCTTGGTGACCTCTTCCAGGGAGACGTCCCGGGAGGAGAGGAAGGCCTCGTGGACCTCCCGCACGACGGCGGGCTCGCGGGCGAGGTAGTCCTTCCGGGCGGCCCAGACGGCGAAGACGAACGGCAGCCCGGTCCACTCCTTCCACATGTGCCCCAGGTCGTGCACGGTCAGCCCGAGGCGGGGCGCGTCGTGCAGGGAGGCCCGCAGCGCGGCGTCCCCGATCAGTACGGCCGCGTCCGCTTCCTGCATCATCACGCTCAGGTCGGGCGGGCAGGTGTAGTAGTCGGGGCGTACGCCGTACTGCTCGGAAAGCAGCAGCTGAGCGAGGCGTACGGACGTACGGGAGGTGGAGCCGAGTGCGACGCGGGCTCCGTCGAGCTGCTCCAGGGGGACCTGCGAGACGATCACGCAGGACATCACCGGACCGTCGCAACCGACGGCGATGTCGGGGAAGGCGACGAGCTGGTCGGCGTTGCGGAGGAACTCCACGAGGGTGATCGGGGCGATGTCCAGGTCCCCCTGGACGAGGCGCTCACTGAGTTTCTCGGGGGAGTCCTTGGTCAGCTCCAGGTCCAGCAGAGTGCCGGTTCTGGCCAGCCCCCAGTAGAGGGGCAGGCAGTTCAGGAACTGAATGTGGCCGACGCGGGGCCGGCTGCGATAGACGTCCACATCGCGAGACTAGCTGCCGGGTCTGCGTCAGCCTTGCGGCGGGTCTCAAACGTCCGGGTGACGTGATCTTTCCCTCTGGTCTCGGCCGCAGGGTGCGTGCTAGGCTCGACGCAAGTTGCAGTTTGGTTTCCCTTGCAGTACGAGGCCTGCGGAGAATGTGACCCGCAGGCTTTTGTAGTTTTCAGACTTCTTAGCAGGTTCTGGAGCAGGGCGACCCTTTGGCCCATAGGAGGGCTCATGGCTACCGGAACCGTGAAGTGGTTCAACGCTGAAAAGGGCTTCGGCTTCATCGCCCAGGACGGCGGCGGCCCGGATGTCTTCGTCCACTACTCCGCGATCAACGCCTCTGGCTTCCGCTCCCTCGAGGAGAACCAGACGGTGAACTTCGACGTCACGCAGGGTCCGAAGGGCCCGCAGGCGGAGAACGTCACCCCGGCCTAGTCGCCTGGGCCAACTCTCGCGGGTTGGAAAAGCAGTAACCAAGGAGCCCTGTCCCCTCTGCGCGAGCAGATCCGGCAGGGCTCCTGCCTTTGCGCCCCGGCCGCCCAGCGGCCAGGAGGGGCGACGCAGTGGCCCCCGGCACCGTTCGCACGGTGCCGGGGGCCACTGGCGTACGGCCTCAGGGGCGGGCCGGCCCCTTCGCGGGAACCGGGACCGGGTCCGGGGTCGGGTCCGGGGTCTGAGTCGGGGCGGGGGTCGTCGCCGGAGCCGTGACCTTGAGCTCCAGGACCAGGGTCACGTTCTCCTTGGTGGTCAGGCGCACGAAGTACGTGCCCGGGGCCGCGTCCGTGGTGAACAGCTCCGGCAGGACGATCTTGCCGTCGGCGCCCGCCTTGGGCAGCAGCCGGCCGAAGACCGGCTTCCCGGTCTCGTCCTTGAAGAACGGGCCCTTCGCGGTCTTCGGGTCCACCGGGACCCACTTGCCGTCCGCGTCCTTCACGACCAGGTCGGCGACGGCCTCCGTACCCGCGACGGCCTTGCCGCCGGCGGTGGCGAAGACCTCCACGCCGGTGAAGCTCTTGCCGGCGACGGCCTCCAGCGGCTTCGCGTCACCCGCACGGGCCAGCTTGTCCGCGACCGTCACCGTCACCTTGCCCTCGAACTTCACGGTGATCCTGCCCTGCGGGTCGTAGGCAGAGGCCCGCAGCGTGAAGGTGCCGGCCTTGGGGCCTGCCTTGAGTCCGGGCGCGGCGGCGATGCCGTCGGCGCCGGCCTTGACCACCAGGGAGTCCGCCGTCCCGAAGAGGGTGCCACCGGTGGTGTCGCCTTCGACCGCGAAGACCACCTCCTGGTTGACGGCGGGCTTGCCGTCGCTGAGGAGCACCTTGACCCGCGGGACCTCCGCGAAGGCCGCACCGGCCTCGGCCGTGAGCCCGGGGCCGCCGAGGACCGTCAGCTCCGCCAGGCGCGGGGTGGCCGGCTTCGGCTGCTCCGGGGTGGGGGTCGGCTTCGGCTGCTCCGGCGTCGGGGTGGGGGTGGGAGTCGGCTTGGGGGTGGGGGTCGGCGTGGGCGTGGGCGTGACCGGGTTCGACGGCGTGACCGGCACGCGCGGGGTGGGTAGGGTGCCCGGCGGCTGCGTCGGGTAGTCCCCGACGGGCGGGTTCGGCACCTCGCCGGCGCCACCGGCCTGGTACTGGCGCATGTACCCGAGCACGGTGTTCACGTACTCGCGGGAATTGTTGTAGCTGAGGATCGCCTCGTCGAGCTTGGCCGCGTTCGACAGGTCGCGGTCACCCGCGCACAGGTAGAGACCCGCGCCCAGGGCCGCGTCGTAGATGTTGTTCGGGTCCCGCTTGGAGTCACCGTTGCCGTCGGCACCCCAGGTGGCCCAGGTGGACGGAATGAACTGCATCGGGCCGACGGCACGGTCGTACACCGCGTCCGCGTCCCATTCGCCCTTGTCCGTGTCACGGATCTCGGCGAAGCCGTTGCCGTCGAGTCGGGGGCCGCGGATGGCCTTCTCGGTGTAGCCGTCCGCCTTCAACCCGTAGCCCGAGGCGTGGACGGACTCCACCCGGCCGATGCCCGCGAGCAGCTGCCAGGGCAGCTTGCAGCCGGGGAGGGCGGCGGCCACCGACAGCTCGGCGCGGTGATAGGCGTCGAGGGCGGTCGCGGGTATCCCGCTGGCCCCTTCCGGAGCGCCCACCCCGGTGGGCGGCGGGTCGGCGATGATGTCGGGCAGATCCAGCCGGGCGTCACCGCGGTCGGCGGCCTGCGGACTGTCCGGAGTGGGCTCGGACTCTCCCGCGTCGGCGGTCGACGGACTGGTCACGACCGCGGCGGTGGTCAGGCTGGCCGCGAGCGCGGCCGTGCACAGGACCTTGCGCGAGGTGTTGACGAGGTGGCGGTGAAGCGGCTTCACAGTGCGGCGATCCCCCCAAGGAGCCGTCGAACGTACATGGCTGGTCGAGCCGTGAATATCCACTGTCTATCAGGTATTCGCCCCCGACTCGCCGTCGCTCCGCGAGATGTGACGCACCATTCGTCTCGGCTTCACCCGGGTCTCATGACCGAATGGACAGGCGCCCCGAACCCCCGCCCGAATCACCCCGAAGACAGATCATTTCTACCACCTCTCGTTGATGATGTGACCCAGCTCACTCAACAAGGTTCGGCCGGGTGCGATGAATTGTGGGGAGCGTGGCGGTCTCCCTTGCGTACACACCGGCCCGAGGCAGAGGAACAGACCCATGCGCATCGTCATCGCCGAGTTCATCAGCCTGGACGGCGTCGTACAGGCTCCGGGCGGTCAGGGCGAGGACAACGACGGCGACTTCGCCCACGGCGGCTGGTCGCACCCGTTCTTCGACCCGGAGGTGGTCGGCGGCTCCTTCACCGAGGCGATGGAGAACGCCGAGGCCCTGCTGTTCGGGCGCCGTACGTGGCAGACGATGGCCGCTGCCTGGCCGGAGCGGGCGGGCGACCCGTTCGCCGACCGGATGAACTCCGTACCGAAGTACGTGGTGTCCCAGACCCTGGGCGAGGCCGATCTCACGTGGAACAACACCACGCTCATCACCGGCGACAAGGCCGTCGACCACATCCGGGAGCTGCGCGGGGCCGAGGGCGGCGACCTGGTGGTCATGGGCAGCCCCACCCTCGTACGCACCCTGCTGGGCGAGGGCCTGGTCGACGAACTCCGGCTGATGGTCATGCCGGTGCTGCTCGGCGGCGGCAAGTCGATCTTCCCCAGCGACGGCGGGCTGCGCACGCTCGAACTGGTCTCCACGGCGATCAGCCCGGCCGGCGTGCACGTGTGCACCTACCGCCCGGCCGCCCGGGCCTAGTAGGGCTTGGTCAGGTTGGGGTTGGTGTGGGTATGCCGCGGTGGCAGGTGGGGCATGCGCCGGTCCATGTCGCGAGGAGGGTTTGTAGCTCGCGGACGACTTGGTAGAGGCTCAGGCCGGCGCCATGTCTTTTGGGGCTCTGGCCAGTCGTTGCAGGGTGCAGAAGGCGTGGGCGACGGATACGAGGGTGACGTGGTGGTGCCATCCGTTCCAGGTGCGTCCCTCGAAGTGGGCAAGTCCCAGGGCCTGTTTCATCTCGCGGTAGTCGTGCTCGATGCGCCAGCGGAGCTTGGCCAGGCGGACCAGGGTGGTCAGCGGGGTGTCGGCGGGCAGGTCGGAGAGCCAGAACTGAACGGGTTCGCCCTGGTCGGCCGGCCACTCGGCCAGCAGCCAGCATGCGGGCAGTTCCGGGCCCTCGACCGTGTGGCGGACCTCGCGACCGGCAGGCCGGATCCGCAAGGCCACGAACCGCGAGTACATCCGCTTGAAGCCGCTGCGGCCGGTGCCGGGCCGGGAGCCCTCACGCCATTGCACTGGCTTCGCCGTCTTCCGGCCGGCCGCGATGACCAGCTGTTTCACCGACTGCGGCTTGTCCGGGTACTTCGCCACGGGTGGCCGTCCGTTCCCGGAGTAGGGCTCGGTCACCGGCACGGCTTCGCCGGGCTGGGCCGAGAGGGTGGTGGAGATCCCCACCATGTAGTTGAGGCCGCGGGCCTGCAGGCCGTGCCGGAATGCCGCCGCGTCTCCGTATCCGGCGTCCGCGACGGCCAGCGGCACCTCGATGCCCCACGAGCGGGTCTCATCCAGCATGTCCAGGGCCAGCTGCCATTTCTCCACATGCCCGGTGTCGTCGGGAATGCCGCAGGCGGTGCGGCGGGCGACCTTGGCCGGGTCCGCCTTCGGCGAGGCGGGGTCCCAGGCCTCGGGCTGGAACAGCCGCCAGTTGACCGCCACCGAGGCGTGGTCCGAGGCCAGGTGCAGGGAGACGCCCACCTGGCAGTTGGTGACCTTGCCCGCAGTGCCGGTGTACTGCCGCGAGACACACGCCGAGGCATTGCCGTCCTTGAGGAAGCCGGTGTCATCGAAGATCAGCACGGTGGGCCGGATCGCCTTCTCCATGCTCCAGGCCAGCCGGGCCCGCACATGCGCGGGGTCCCACGGGCTGGTGGTGATGAAGTGGGCCAGGGCCTGACGGTTCCCGTCCTCGCCCAGCCGGGCGGCCATCGGCTCGACCGACTTGCGCTGCCCGTCCGTGAGCAGGCCCCGCAGGTAAACCCGCCCCCACCGACGCTGATCCTTACGCGCGAACGGCTCGAAAACCTCCGCCGCGAAGTCCTCCAACTCGCCACGTACAGCTGCAATTTCCTCCGGCGTCACACGTCTTGAACGACTCACCGAGCCCTTAGGACACGCAACACCAGCCCCAACCTGACCAAGCCCTACTAGTGCTGTGGCCGGAAAGGTTTGCCGGTTCGCGGCGTTCGGTGCGGTGCATCGCAAGGCGGAGGACCGCGGCTCGTACTGGACGTACTTGCGCGGTCCGACAACGCGGCGAGGTGCCGTACCGGGCGTCGTGAGCCGGTGAACCTTTCCAGTCACAGCACTAGTCAGAAGATCAGCATGCCGATCTCGACCAGGATTCCGGCGACGGCGGCCGGCACGATGGCGATCACCAGGCCGGCGAGGGCCACGAAGACGTAGCCCTCGCCGTCCGCCACCCGGCCCTGGCGCGCGCAGGCGAACAGCCAGGCCGCCAGGACCAGGAACGGCACGAGCAGCAGGCCGATGACGCTGCCGAAGCGGAACACGGCGCCGCCCGACAGTTCGTACGCCCGCCCCCGCGCCGTCCTGACCTCCACCCGGGTACCGGGCCGGTAGTCGTCGGCGGCCGTGTCCAGGACGATGTCGCGGGGCGGCCCGGCCGACCGCCGGGGGGTGTACCGGCCGGTGCAGTCGGTACCCGTCGCATAGCCCTCGGCGTCGCTCGCCTCGTAGCACTCCTGGATGGAGACGACCCCGTCGACGGGCCCGAACCCGAGCACGGCGGCCATCTGTGGCCCGGGCAGCAGCCACGTCAACCACCCGGCGAGGGCAAGGGTCACCACGACCCCGACCCCGGCGGCCCCCCGCCCCACCACCCGCACACCCCGTCGCACCACGCCCCGCCCCCTCGGTCCGTCGAATGGCGCATACCCACGCACGCGCGAGCCGACGCGGGGGGGGGGCTCCACCGGGCAGGACCCGGCCGGTCGGGGGCAACGGGCCCCGCGGACAGCGGCTCGGCAACGCTCGCAGAAAGAGAAGGAGTTGCTGCGCTGCGCGTTGGTGAGCGAGTCCTGCGGAAGGGCCCGCTGCTGCTACCGTCATCCGTTCGCCGAGGAGGTCATGATGGCTTTTCCCCTGCCTTTCGCTACCCGAGTGGACCTGCGCCGTCAACCGGCCGACGACGTGCTGGCCCGTGTGGAGGAGGCGCTGCACACGCGGTTGGACCGGGAGACCCTGGTGCGCAAGCGCCGCTCCTTGGGAGGCCGTACGGAGCGGGGTACGTGGGTGCGTATCGAGCGGCGGGGATTCGAGCGGATCGGCCCGCAGGGCTGGAACGGAACCGAGGCCGCTGCCGTGCTGCAAGGGGTCGCGATGCCCGAGTGGTACCAGGGTGTGGCGTGGCGTGAGCCTGGGCAACCGGTGATGTGGCGTGCGGATGAGCTGGAGCTGCTTGCGTCGCCGTCTGTGGCCAAGGGCGCCTTGGTGCTCGACGACCCGGGCCTGCCCGATGCGTGGTGGTCGGCCCTGAACTCCTCTTTGGACGCCCTCGCTGGACAGCAGACGCCGCGAATCGCGACGCCGGACACGGTGACGATCACCCAGGAGCAGGTGACGCAGACACTCGGCGAGGTCTTTCCCGGCATCACTGATACGCGGATCGAGCGGTGGGTTCCCGCTCATGCCGATCTGACCTGGGCCAACGTGATGGGGCCGGAGTTCTCCATCATCGACTGGGAGGACTGGTTGCGACACGAGGTCGCACAATATGAGCGGATCACGGGAGAGGAGGGTGGGCGTATGCCTGCTCCGTGATCTCGGGCTAGTACTCGATGCCCGTCCCCGCCCTGACGTGCGCTGGGAGTAATCCCGGGGTTCGAAGCTCAGGGAACATGCGAACCGTGCCTCGATCCATCCGCGGCGCGGAGTAGGGGAAGGCCGGGTGGGTGAACACCAGTGAACCCTCGATGATGCCTCGTTACCCAGAAACCTCGGATGGATGGAAGTGATTCCGGGGTGCAGGGTCTATGCCGTGGAGGAGCGGCAGGCGGCGACCGGTGACCATTTGCCGGTTGCGAGAGTACCGCTGACCTCGGGGTACAGAGGGCACCCGAACCCGGTCGCATCTCATGTGTGCGGAACGTGGAAACCCCATCCGGGTCCGTCGCTGATGGCTAGCGGCGGTAGGCCGACCGCGAGGAGAGCTGAACTCCCGGGTGGGAACAGGATGTCCAAGAAGCGAATGCCGACTGCCGAAAGGAGACGGGAAACTGCGGCAATAGAGTCGGTCCTCCGCCGGCTGCCGTGGATAACCGGTCGGATACCGGGCCTGGCGCCCGGACGTGAAAGCGGGCTGACGTGGACAGGTGAGCCTTTGATGATTTTGTGTCATGGCACTGGAACTGAGGGACAAGTTAGGCACCTATGGTGAACGGACCCGAGGACGATGGGATCGACTGGGACGCGATGGATTGGCGTGCCTGCGAGCTCAAAGTACAGCGACTGCGGCAGAGGATCTTCAAGGCGACTCAGGAGCAGGACTGGGCGCGAGTCCGGAACCTGCAAAGGTTGATGCTGCGGAGTCGGTCGAACACGTTGTTGAGTGTGCGGCAGGCGACGCAGCGTAATGCTGGCCGCGTCACGGCCGGGGTGGACGGGGTGGTTGCTCTGACCTCCGAGGATCGGGCCAAGGTCGCGGTGCAGGTGCACCAAGGCCGTGGCACCTGGAAGCCCCTGCCTGTGAAGCGGGTGTATATCCCCAAGGCCAACGGAAAGCAGCGCCCACTGGGAATTCCAGTCATTGTCGACCGGTGCCATCAGGGCCGGGTACGCAATGCCCTGGAGCCCGAGTGGGAGGCCAGGTTCGAATCCCGTTCCTACGGGTTTCGTCCGGGCCGAGGCTGCCAGGACGCGATCGAGATGCTCTTCACCACGCTCCGCAAGGGCTCAACGCGGGTGTGGATTCTGGATGCAGACCTGTCTGCGGCGTTCGACAGGATCGACCATGACCGGTTGCTCTCCGCGCTTGGGATGTTCCCGGGCCGGAGGCAGATCGGGCAATGGTTGAGGGCCGGGGTGTTCGAGCCCGGTATGGGGTTCTCTCCGACGAAGGAGGGCACCCCGCAGGGGGGTGTGATCAGTCCTCTGCTGTTGAACGTCGCGCTGAACGGCTTGGAGGAGGCGGCTGGAGTCCGACTCGCAACTGCCCCGTCCCACAAGGCGACGGGAAAGACGCGCCCGGATTCTGCGGTGCTGGTCAGATACGCAGACGACTTCGTCGTGTGCTGCTTCACCGAGCAGCAGGTGCACGAGGTCAAGGCACAGCTTGCCGAGTGGCTGAAGCCGAGGGGCCTGGCCTTCAACGAGGAGAAGACGCGGGTTGTCCACCTCGAAGACGGCTTTGACTTTCTGGGCTTCAACATCCGCCGCTATCCGGTGGGCAAGCTGCTGATTAAGCCGAGCAAGGCCGCCGTCAAGCGGCATCGGGAACGGCTCTCGGAAGTGATGCGCGACTTGCGCGGATCCAACGAGAAGGCGGTCATCGTCAAACTCAACCCCATCATCCGGGGCTGGGCTGCCTACTACCGAGGGGTGGTGGCTGCCGAGGTCTTCAAGGACATCGACATCCACATGTGGAAGCTGACCTACAAGTGGGCCTGCTACCAGCACCCCAAGAAGTCGAAGCACTGGATCTCCGGACGGTACTTCGGCAAGTACAACAAGTTCAGGAACGACCACTGGGTCTTCGGTGACCGCGACAGCGGCACCTTCCTGGTCAAGTCGTCCTGGACGCAGATCGTCCGACACACCCTGGTCAAGGGCGCGGCGTCACCAGACGACCCCGCCCTGACTGAGTACTGGGTCAAGCGTCGTCGCAGGGTCAAGCCCGCACTCGACAGCTACAACCTCCGCCTGCTCGACCGGCAGGAGGGACGCTGCCCGCTGTGCGGGGAAAATGTCCTGACTCCCCACCAGCCACCGCAATCCCCGTTGGAATGGGAACGCTGGTGGAAAGTGATCGCCCGCAAGGCGATCTCTGTCGATTACCTTCGGCACACGGGGAGGATGACGCCGCAAGGCGATCAAACCCGCTTGGTACACGCTGAATGCGCACGGCGACACGCCGCTCGTATTCGGAACAGCACCACCTGAACGCCCTCGTGGCTTGCTTGAGCCGTGTGCATCGACGAGGTGCACGCACGGTTCTGAGGGGACCCCGGCGCAGCAATGCGCCGGGGTTACCCGGCGGCATGGCACCCCGGGGCCTGGACGCCGCCACCCTGTGGGGTAACGCGCTGGCCGTCCCGGCGCTCGCGGACCGCGTCCGCCATGAGCGACGTGCGGACTTGGACAGCCGGGACGGCAAGCTGATGTCGCTGTTCTTCCTGTCGAAGATCGTCGGGCCTCACGCGTACGAGGAGGATCCGCTGCTGGCGCCGGCCCGGAAGGACGCCGAGCGCTTGGTGGCCGACCTTCAGGTCTGACGGTGTCCTTGGTACCTGTCGTGGCTGGCATCGGCGTACCTGGACGCGGGAGAGGTCGAGCACTCGACCGCGATCACGGCGCGGGTGTTCGACCTCTCCGAGGGACTGGCGTCGATCGGACCGATGGCGCGGGCCCGTCTGATGGCCGAGCGGTTGGAGCCGCACCGGTCCCTCGCCCCGGTCGGCGCGCTGCTGGAGCGTGCCAGGGGCTAGCGGGTGGCTCGGGTGATCCAGTCAAGGTACTCGGCACGGCCGGCGTCGATCGTGAACGCGATGACCTCAGGCGAGTCGTAGGGGTGGTTGTCGACCAGGTGCTTCTCCAGTGCCTCGCGCCGGTCACCGGTTGTACGGAACGTCACCTGATACTCGGTGCCCTCGGAGACCTCGCCGAGGTGTCGGTACGTCGTTTCGATGGGCCCGGTCACCTGCCCGGAAGCGGCTAGGCTCGCCTCCACCGCCGAGCGCGACAGCTTCCGCGCAGCGTCCTGATTGTCCACGGTCGTGATCACGATCAAGAAGTCAGCCATGGGGGCAACGTACCCGCCCAGGCGTCGCGCCCACATGGGTCCAGTGGACCAGGCGTGGATCGCCGGAGGACCCGAGGGGCCGGGAGGGCGGGGAACGAGCAGGTCGGGCACACAGCGAACGCGCCTCCCGCAGCACTCTCTTGAAAGCCGTCGTGGCAGCGGATCGCGGCGGGTCAGTCTTCGGCGGGGCAGGAGCGGGTTCCGGACGGGAGGCGGCCGTGGAGGAGGAAGTCGTCGACGTACTCCTGGACGCAGCGCGAGCTGGAATAGCCGGTGTGGCCCTCGCCCTTGTGGTCCACGATCACCGCCGAGCCCAGCCGCTCGGCCGTCTCCTCCGTCCACTCGTACGGCGTCGCCGGGTCGCCGCGGGTGCCGACCAGGAGCATCGGCGGTGCTCCCGGGTGGTCGATCTTACGGATGAAGTCGGTGCCGGCGGGCCGCCCGTAGCACGTGAGTACGGACAACAGCTGTGGCACCCCGAACACCTTCGAGACCTCGAAGAACTCCTGCGCCCGTTCGTCGAGCTCCTTCTCCAACGCGGCCGGGCTGAACTTTTCGATCGACCGGTCCGGGTCGTCGGCGCAGTTCACGGTGGCGAGGGCGGCGGCGAGGTTGTCGGCGGGCACCGGGTCGGATCCGCCGGCCTCGGGTGGATCGGTCGGGTCGGTGGGATCCGTGGGGTCCGTGGGGTCCGTCGGCTCTGCCGCCAAGCCGAGTAGCGCCAGCAGCCCGGCCGGGTCGTGCTCGCGCTCCGCCTGCGCCAGCGCCTTGGCCAGCGCGGGCCACGTGCTCGTCGAGTACAGGGCCTGGCCTATCGCGAGGACGGTGACCAGGCCGCCCACCTCCGTGCCGTCGTCGCCGACCAGCGGCTCCGTGTCGGCCCGCTCCACCAGGGCGGCCACCTTCTCCTTGGCCGTACGGGTGTTCGTCCCGTAGACGCAGTCGCTCTGGTGGGCGCACCAGGTCAGGAAGTTGTCCAGGGCCCGCTGCTGACCGCGGGCCGACACCAGGGCCTGCTCCATCAGCGGTTCGGTGAGCGTGTCGACGCCGTCCAGGACCATGCGGCCGGTGTCCCGGGGAAACAGGGCCGCGTACACGGCCCCGAGCCGGCTCCCGTAGGAGAAGCCGAGGAAGTTGAGCTTCTCGTCCCCGAGGACTCGGCGCATCACGTCCATGTCGCGGGCGACGTCCACGGTTCCCATGTGGGCGAGGACCGGGCCGGAGTTGCGCTCGCAGCGCTTGACCTCGTCCCGCAGGGCGGCCATCGCCGTGGCGGTGTCGGCGTGCGGGTCTCCTACGGTTTCGCCGGCGCCGGCGCCGCAGGAAACGGGGTCGCTGTGGCCGACGCCGCGGGGGTCGAAGCCGATCAGGTCGTAGCGTTCGCCGAGGTCGGCGAACGCCTTGGGATCCATGGCGAGGCCGGCCAGGCCCGGGGCGCCGGGGCCGCCGAAGTTGATCAGGAGCGAGCCGATGCGTCGGTCCGGGTCGGTGGCGGGGAGCCGGCCGAGGGCCAGCTTGACCGTGCCCTTGCGCGGGGCCGCGTAGTCGAGCGGGACCTCCACGACGGCGCACCGCATCTCGGCGGGCACTGGCTTCTCCGGGCAGACGCCCCAGCGGACGCGCTGGGCGTGGAACCGGGCCAGGGGGTCGTCGCCCCCGGTGGGCGCAGGGCTCGACCCGGGCGCGGGGATAGGAGTGGGGGCCGGGGCCGCCCCCAGTGAGGCCAGGAGCATCGCACCGGCGGCCACGCCCGCGGCCATGGCCCTACGGACTCGGGAACGGTGCACTGCGCCCTCCTCGGGCGGCCCCCCGGACCCATCTGTTCACCATAGACCTGCTCCTCGGTGGCCGCCCGTCAGGCTTCGCGCGGCCCCCGGTACAGCTCCTGGACCTGCTCCGCGTAGTCCCGGGCGATCGCGCCCCGCCTGAGTTTCAGCGACGGGGTCAGGTGGCCGCGCGCCTCGGTGAAATCGCCCGGCAGGACGGCGAAGCGGCGGATCGACTCGGCCCGCGAGACCAGCCGGTTCGCCTCGTCCACCGCCCGCTGGAGGTCCGCCCGCAGTTCCTCGTCCCGCACCAGCTCGCGCATCGGCACGTTCTGCTTCTTGTGCATCTGGCGCCAGTGCTGCAGACCGTCGGGTTCCAGGGTGATCAGGGCGGTGATGTAGGGCCGGTTGTCGCCGACCACCATGCACTGGCCGACCAGCGGGTGGGCCCGCAGCCAGTCCTCCAGCGGCGCCGGCGCCACGTTCTTGCCGCCGGAGGTGATGATCAGGTCCTTCTTGCGACCGGTGATGGTGAGGTACCCGTCGGCGTCGAGCTCCCCGATGTCGCCGGTGGCGAGCCAGCCCCCGTACGGGGCCGCCTGCGCGGCGTTCCAGTAGCCGGCGAAGACGTGGCCGCCGCCCAGCAGCACCTCCCCGTCGTCCGCGATCCGTACGGCCGTGCCCGGCAGCGGCCAGCCGACCGTGCCGAGGCGGGGCCGCAGCGGCGGGGTCACGGTGCTCGCGCCGGTGGTCTCCGTCAGCCCGTAGCCCTCGAAGACCTCGATGCCGGCGCCGGTGTAGAAGGCGGCGAGCCGCCGGCCCAGGGGCGAGCCGCCGCTCAGGACGTAGCGGACGCGGCCGCCGAGCGCCGCCCGGATGCGCCGGTAGACGAGCGGGTCGTAGAGGGACCGGGCGAGGCGCAGCACGAGCCTGGGGCCCCTGGCCTCGGTGGTCTCGGCGAAGCGCTGCGCGATGCGGGCGGCCCGGTCGAAGGAGGAGGCCCGGCCCATCTTCTCGGCGGTGGCCCGGGCGGTGTTGTAGACCTTCTCCAGTACGTAGGGGATGGCCAGGAGGAAGGTGGGCCGGAAGCCGGCGAGGTCGGCGAGGAGGTCCTCGGTACGGATGCTGGGCGCGTGCCCGAGCTTGACGCGGGCCCGCATGCAGCCGACGGCCACCATCCGCCCGAAGACGTGGCTGAGCGGCAGGAACAGCAGGGTGGAGGCGGGGTCCTTGCTGACGGACTTGAAGACGGGGTGCAGCAGCTCCACCGCATTGTCCACCTGGGCGAAGAAGTTGCCGTGGGTGATCACGCATCCCTTGGGCCGCCCGGTGGTGCCGGAGGTGTAGATGAGGGTGGCGACGGAGTCCGGGGTGCGGGCGGCCCGGCGGTGGTGGACCAGCGCGTCGGGGATGCGTTCCCCGGCCTTGATCAGGCGGGCCACCGCGCCGGTGTCGAATTCCCACAGGTGGGTCAGCCAGGGCAGGTTGCCGCGCTCGGCGCTGATCAGGCGGGCCTGCGCGGTGTCCTCGACGGCGCAGGCCGCGGCACCGGAGTCGTGGATGATCCAGCGTGCCTGGAGGGCGGAGGAGGTCGGGTAGATCGGTACGGTGACCAGGCCGGCGGCCCAGCCGGCGAAGTCGAGCAGGGTCCACTCGTAGGTCGTACGGGCCATGATGGCGAGCCGGTCGCCCTCCCGGAGCCCTTCGGCGATCAGTCCCTTGGCCACGGCGAGCACCTCGGCCGCGAACTGTTCGGCCGGGACGTCGTGCCAGACTCCGTCCTGGTCCTTGCGGGCGAGCACCGCCTCCCCGGGGGCCTCCCAGGCGTTCTGGAAGGGGATGTCCCCGAGGGATCCCCGGTCCGGAGGGCCCACCAGCGCGGGCACCCGTACCTCGCGGACCACCCCGTCGATCATGGTCTTGACGGGTTCGACCGGTTCTACGGCCCGGACCGGCCTCAGCTCGGCTCCCACGGCGCACTCCTTGGCTCGGCACGAGGTTACCGCCGGTAATTTACGTAGCAGTAACCCGCTCCGACCAGCCCCTGGAGCCGTTCTTCACGGACGCTCCACGCCACCGCCACCGTCACTGACACCGTCACCGCCACCGGCCCATACCCCGGATGCGGCAGCAGTCCGCACGTAGTCGTTGAAGTCACGGGGTTCCCGGCCGAGCACCCGCTGCACGCCGTCGGCGAGGGTGGCGAAGCGACCCTCCGCGATCCAGCCGTAGAGCAGGTTCAGCAGGCCGACGAACTCCTCCGGCACGTGCTGTCCCACGGCGTGGGCGGCGAACTCGTCCGGCGGGAGCGGACGGTAGGTAATGACCCGGCCGGTGGCCCGGGCGATCTCGTCGGCCACGGAGTCCAGGCTCAGTAGCCGCGGCCCGGACAGCTCGTAGGCCTGCCCGCCGTGCCCCTCTTCGGTGAGAGCGGCCACGGCGACCTCCGCGATGTCCTCAGCGTCGATGAACGGCTCGACGCCGTCCCCGGCCGACATCACGAGCTCGCCGCCCTGGACCTGCGCCCGGATGAACGGGTCCTCGCTGAAGTTCTGGAAGAACCAGGACGGCTTGAGGATGGTCCACTGCGCGCCGGACTCGCGAACCGCGCGCTCACAGGGGAGCTTCTCCTCGCCTTCCGGCACCACCCAGTCGCGGGCGGACAGCAGCACCAGCCGCTCGATACCGGAGGCCACGGCCAGCTTGCCGAAGGCGCGCATCGACTCGGCGGCGTCGGGGAGCTGCGAGTCGACCAGGTAGGCCGCGCCGACCCCTTCCAGCGTCCGCTCCCAGGTGTTCTCGTCGGTCCAGTCGAAGGCGACCGGCCCCTTGCGGGAGGCACCCCGGACCCGGTGGCCGCGCTGCCGCAGCTGCGCGGCCACCCGGCTCCCCGTCTTGCCGGTGCTGCCCAGGACCAGGATCGGCTTGGTCGTCGTGCCGGCCGTCGTGCCGGCCGTCGTGTTGGTCGTCGTCGTGTTCTTCGGCGTCGTCATGCGACCAGTCAATCCGGCGGCGCCCGGACGCGACATGGTCGTCCCGCTCAGTTGCATGTCCGAGCGTCTAGGCTCGGTCTTCATGGATGCGCTGGCGAGCCTGCTGTACGAAGTGCGCTCCGACGGCGCCCTGTTCAGCCGCAACCTCCTGGCCCCGCCGTGGTCGATCCGCATCGCCGACCCGACGCCGATCACCCTGGCCACCATGCTGCACGGCACGGGCTGGATCGTTCCGGGCGGCGGCGAGGAGCCCGTCGCGCTCGGCGAGGGCGACGTGGCCATCGTGACGGGATCGCGCCCGTTCACCCTCACGGACACCGCCGACGGGGACCTGCGGACGCCGGCGCTGTGGGTGGTGCACGGGCCCGACCGCTGCACGACCGCCGACGGCGCGGAGATCAGCGAAGGGGTCCTGCTGGGCCTGCGCACCTGCGGGAACAGCACGGACGGCCCGAACGGCCGTGGACGGTGGCGGCCCTGGCCGAGGAGGCCGGGGTCTCGCGGGCTACGTTCGCGCGCCGCTTCGGCGAGCTGGTCGGCAGGCCGCCGATGGCCTACCTGGCCCACTGGCGCCTGGTGTTGGCGGCTGACCTGCTGGTACGCACCGAGGACACGGTGGAGTCGATCGCCCACCAGGTCGGCTACCGCAGTGCGTTCGGCCTGAGCGTGGCCTTCCACCGCGTCCACGGGACCCGCCCCGGCCATCACCGGGCGGCGGCCGCCGCCCGACGGGCCGGCCAGGAGGGCGGGACCACGGGGAAGGGCAGTCCGCGGACTGTCGGCGGCGGAAGGTAGCGTAGGGGCGACGTAAAGACCACGGGCAGGCATGCGTCGGTGCGTTGCGACTGCCGGGCCGTTGTTGCGTTCCACCCTCTGAGCAAGGAGCTCCACGCGCATGTCCATACCACCGCAGCCCCCGTCGTCCCCCGGTCCGTACGGACAGCCCGGACAGCCCGGATCTTACGGATATCCGGGACAGCCCGGACAGCCGGGACAGCCCGGACAGCCGCCGAACGCCGGCGGGCCGCAGGGCTGGTACCCGCAGCAGCAGCAGAAGACCAACGCGCTGGCCATCGTCGCGTTCGTCATGGCGCTCGTCTGCGGGATCCCGCTGGTCCCGCTGATCCTCGGCATCGTCGCCCTCTCCCAGATCAAGTCCCGCGGTGAGAAGGGCAAGGGCTTCGCCATCGCGGCGATCGTCGTTCACAGCCTGAGCCTCGTGTTCATCATCATCGTGGTGGCCCTCGGCCTCACCGGATCGCTGGGCGACGACGACGCCCCGCTGAAGCGCGACACCACCGGCCAGTTCACCGGCCCCGCCGCCACCGGACCGGCGACCACCGGACCGGCCACCAAGGGACCGGCCTCCGCCGGCGTGACCGAGATCCGCAAGGGCGACTGCTTCAACACGAAGGACGATCTGGCCCAGTACGGCGACGAGGACGGCACCCAGGCCGCCCGCTCGGTGAGCATCGTGCCCTGCACCCAGCCGCACAAGGGCGAGGCGTACGCCGTCTTCAACCTGGACGCCGGAACGTACCCCGGCACGGAGAAGGTCACCGCGACCGCCGAGGAGAAGTGCAGCGGCACCGCGCTCACCTCGTACGTGGGCAACGGCCCCAAGGTCTCGGACAAGCTGGAGATCTACTACTACTACCCGCAGGCGGCCAGCTGGCTCCTCGGCGACCGCGAGGTCACCTGCTTCGTGGGCGACCCCAGCGGTCCGACCACCGGCTCGATCCGCACCGCCGGCTGAGGAAGCCGGCGGGAGCGGACCCGCTCACGCCGCCGCGTCCTCCTCCGGCGGGCAGTCCCGGCAGCGGCCGGGGTGGGGGGCGCGGAAGGCGCGGTCGCAGCCGCTGCAGTTCTGCAACGGGTCGGGCCGTCTGTCGTCCCGACCCACCCGGTCCGCCGGCGCCGCCGGGGCCGGGGGTAGGTGCGGTGGGAGCAGCTCGGCGAGGCGGTACGCGAGTACGGACGCGGGGCGCAGCATCCTTTCGGGGAGGTCCGCGGACAGCACCCTCGCGACCACCGCGGGGGTGACCCCGCGCTCCAGCCAGGTCGACACGTCCGGCGCGAGCCGGCGTACGTCGCGCTCGGAGAGCAGGAGCCGCGAGTCGTAGCGCCGCAGCCCGACGAGCAGTTCGACCGCATCGGGGTGCACGGGCCGGCCGGGCGGCGGGGCCACGGCTTCCGGCCCGGGTCCGCACCCGGGCGTCGGCTCGACTTCCGGCCCGGGCGCGGATTCCCCGGCCGGCAGCGGAGGCGGGGGCAGCGGAGCCAGGGGTGGCTGAGGTGCCGGGGGCGGGGTCGGCTCGACCCAGGTACTCCCCGGCTTGTTGTACGAATACGTCCGGGTCACCACCCGCCCGGTCGCCAGCCGCTCGCGCCGCCGCTCCAGGTATCCGTGGCGCTCCAGCTCCCGCAGGGCGGACCCGATCCGGATCTCCCCTTCCGGGAACCGTGCGGTCAGCGTCTTGATGCCGATCGGCGCCCCCTCCGGCAGCGACTGGATGTACGCCGCGACCCCGATCGCCGTTGCCGACAGCTCCCGGTGCTGGAGGAGGTGGTTGCCGACCACGGTGTAGTGACTCGCGTGCCGCGCGTTGACGTGGATGACACCGGATCGGGGGATCGCGGAGGGAACAGCGGACGAGGAGCGCGCGTGCGCGCTAGGGTTCTGGTGAGCCATGGGGAAGTGGGTAGCTTCCTTCGTTGGTCAGGCCCTCGGCCGGGATTGCGAGTCCCGCCGGGGGCCGTCTCATGTCTGCGGTGGTCGAGGCGAGCATATGCCCGCCAACCCGTATGAAATCCAGCCCAGTTGGCACGATTCACCCGACCGAGCGACACGCTCCCCGGCTGCCGGGGTGGGGTTGGGTCGGTTGGTTCTTTCCCCAGGTCCTTTGGATCCTTATGCGTCTAAGCACTCCGGATCGCGGTTTCCCGGGACCCGGTCCAGGGGCCGTCGTCCCCACATCGCCCGTGGGCCGCGTCGCGGACTCCCACGACCCGGCCCGAGCAGCCGGAAGGTGCGAGCGGAACGGGAGTTGGGCGGGGAAGGCGGCGGCCACGGTGCGGCCAGCCACCAGCGAGGCGGAACCGGACGATCGCCCACCGCGTCTCCGGTCCATATCGGCACCGCGAGGTTCCGTATGCGGAAATCCCCGTATTAGCATGCACATGACCAGCTGATTCTGGCCATGTCCAGTTATCAACTATTCAGGGGATACATGTCGTTCGACGCGGAATGGGCCGAACACAAGGCCGCCGTCCTCGCACAGCAGTCACCCGTCATGCGCCTCAACCACGCGCCGGCGAACGGCGGCGTTCCGGGGAGCCCCGCCGGGAGCCTGGTGGCCGGGGCCGCCTCCATCAACGGCAACGCCAACCTGCTGATCGAGATCGCCGCCCTCCTCCACGAGGGCCGGCCCGACGGCGACGCCGGCACGATGGCCCGCGCCCCGCGCGCGCACGCCGACGTCTCGGCGCAGGTCCTGCGCTTCGCCCAGTTCGCCGACGACCAGTTCAAGGACACGATCGGCCTGTTCGCCGCCCTGGCCACCCGTCTGAAGACGACCGGCACCGACTTCGCCCGGGTGGACGACGGCACCGCCCGGTCCTTCCTCGCGGGCCTCCTCGAATCGGGTCAGTACGTGAAACCGGAGGCCAAGTGAGCGGGCTCAGCCACCGCAAGGACGTCCAGTTCCTGGAGGAGTGCAACCCGGCGCTGGTGGAACGCAACGCCGCCGAGTTCAAGCGCTTGCGCGATCTGCTCGTTCAGGTCGAGGAGCCCGCCCGGCGCGCCGAGACCGGTACGGAGTGGCACAGCGACGGCAGCCACGCCTTCACCGCGCGCCTGTCCGAGGCGCGGCAGCTCGTGCAGCACATCGCCGAGGGCTACGACAAGGCCGCGAGCGCCCTGCACGCGTACGCGGCGGCCCTGACCACCGCCAAGTCCCACTACGCGAACGGCAAGGGCTCCGAACGCAAGCTCGCCGCCCTGATCGCCACGAAGGGCACCGCGATCACCCGCACGGCCCAGGAGGCGGAGCCGATGTGCCAGTGGGAGGACATGCGGGCGACGACCGGGTTCCTCGACGGTCTCGCCGAGCTCACGATGGACGTGGACGACATCCGTGACGAGGCGAACCGCCTCCACGACGACGCGGGCGGCAACTTCCAGCTGGCGAAGACCACCGAGCAGGAGGCGCGCGCCTCCTGCGTCCACGCGCTGAAGCAGGCGTACGAACTGCTGCCCGAGTTCCGGCTGAAGGGCGGTGCGAGCGGGGTCGACCTCTACGCGGCCATGGCAGACATGCGCCGCGAGGCGGCGCAGGCCCGCACCAACCCCCTGACCCGTCTACCGGGCAGCGGCCCGAAGAAGGACATGACCGGCCCCGTGGGGCCGGACACCCCGATCTCCCCGCAGCTGCGCGACATCCGGGTGCGGGTCGCCGGGCTGCCGGGGGACGCCGCCGACAACTATTGGATCCCGCTGGTCTCGGACGGCCAGCACGCCGACTGGATCTCCCAGAACAAGGAGGTCCTGCGGGCGGCGGCCAAGAACGCCGGGCTGCCGGAAGAGCTGGTCGCGGGCGTGGCCTGGCAGGAGATCGGCGGCTACCAGCCCGGGCTGCTGGACGACGTGACCGGCACGATCCGCGAACAGGCCGCGGCCCCGTGGGGGCTGAGCCCGGTCGCCCCCGAGAACCTTCCGTGGCGGCTCGGCGGGAAGCTGGACGAGACCTCGTACGGGCCGATCGCCATCCAGCTCCGGCGCGGCGCCGAAGTGCTCGGCTACGACCCGGCGAACCTCACCGACCACCAGCGGACCCTGGTGGAAGAGGCGCTCCAGGACCCCAAGCAGAATGCCTTCATAGCGGCCGGTTTCCTGGCCCAGATCAAGGCGGAGAGCGGTCTCGCCGACGTGCCGGCCGATCAGATGACGGAGGCCCAGATGCGGGAGATCGCCGCCCGCTACAACGGAGGTCCCTACTGGGACCTCCCCAAGGCCCAGGGCTACGGTGACCGGTTCGTCGGGAACCTCGCCCAAGCGAAGGACGCAATGCGATGACGTACCCCCGTGAGGGCATCGACCTGCCCGAGGACCAGGGCTGCCTGCGGTGGGTACTGGGCGTTCCGCTCGGGATCATCCACCTGCTCAACGGTGCTGCCGTGTTCGGGGCCCTGTTCGCCGGGCCCCGGGGCGACTGGGACGACCAGGGCTACGAGAACGTCGGCGCGCTGTGCCTCGTCTCCGTGTCCCTGAGCGTGCTCGGCCTGCTCATCACCGCCGTACCGAGCGTGCGCCGGGCCATGGGTCCGTGGTGGTTCGCGCCGCCCCTCCTCCTCGGGCTGACCGCGTTCCTGCGCGGCTCGACGCTCGGGTGAGGTCCGGATGAGGCTCCCGCGCGAGACCATCGACCTGCCCGAGGACCGCGGCTGCTTGCAGTGGGTCCTCGGCATACCGCTCGCCCTCTCCTACGTCCCCGCGGTGTTCACCTGCTACGCCGCGCTGACGCTGCGGCCGGAGCCCGGTGACGGCCTGCTGCGCGAGGACGTCCGCTTCCTGTCCGGCTGCTGCCTGGTGCTGTGCCTCGTAGGACTCCTGATCACCATCACCCCGCTGTACCGGCGGACCATGGGCCGGTGGTGGTTCGCCCTGCCGTTCCTGCTGGCGACGGTCGCCTACGTGCGCGCGCAGACGGTCTGACCGGAGGACGGTCGCAGCTCCGCGCCCGTCGGCGCACGGCATGTCATCCGATGCTGATCACGGCGTAGCCCTCCCCGTTCGCCGGCGGCCGCCGCCACGAGCGGGTGGTGAACGTGTGCAGCCGTCCGACCGTCAGGGCGTGGCGCGGCAGTCGGACACCGAACTCGCCGGCCAAGGCCTCCATCAGCGACCGTCCCGCCCGGGCGCGGTCCTCCCGGGAGCCGAAGAACCGGTCCGGGTCCAGTGCCCCCGGTATCTCCCCGGTCCGGTGGACCTCGCCGTCCGTGTACGTGAACGCGTACTGCTCGGCTCCGTCCTGTGCCACGGACAGGTGGAAGAACGGGTCCCCGCGCCAGTCCCGCAGACCGTTCCACACGACCACCGCGCGCGTGTCCGCGCCGGTGGCCGCGGCAGCAGCCGGGGAGACGAACCGCTGCGGGTCGAAGTACGGAGGGTTGCCGTCGAAGGCGAAGCTCCACCGGGTACCGGCCCGGCCGACCGCGACGTGGGCCTCGTCGTCGTAGGACGAGAACTCCCGCTGTCCGTTGATCTGCCGCAGGCGCGCTTCGTCGTTGGTCACGGGAGCGCCGAGGACTGCCCCGTCGCCGTCCGCGAGGCGTCCGGGAAGTTCCTCCGGCTCCACGCCTTCGACCAGGACGAACCGGTAGGACGTGAGGCTGCCGTGGGGGTCCAGGTCCGCGAGCCACGCCAGGCCGTCCGGGTCGAGGCCGGCGCTCGGGCTCGGCGCCGCACCCGACTGCCCGCCCCTGGGGGTCGACAGCAGCTCGCGGCCCCGCTCCGGGGTCAGCAGGGCGCCGAGCAGGGGGTCGGCCACCCACCCCAGCGGCGCCAGGAGGTCGGGGCCCGGCGGCTGCCACACCGGCAGGGCGTCCAGCAGCGTCCGCCACGCCCCGTCGGTGTCGCCCCACCGCGCCAGCTCCCGGGCCCGCTCGACCGCTTCCCCGAACGGTCCGGCCGCCGTGTACCGGTACGTGCCGCCGCGCACCTGCTCCAGCGTCGCGTGCGCCTGCGCCAGGACGTCGTCGCCGGCTCCCCGCAGGTGGTACTCCAGCGTGGCGTCGTCCCTGTACGACTGGGCCGCGTGGTCGGCGACCAGTACCGGCAGCAGCTCGGGCGCGTACCGCGGGTCGATCACCACGTCCTCGAAGTACACCATGTAGTTCTGTCCCAGCAGGCGGCGCATCTGGTCACCCAGTCCACGGGCCCGCGGTCGGCCGTACTCCTTCGCCTCGGCCAGCTGACGCCCGGCGCGCTCCCACTCGCCGCGCAGCGCCTCCAGTCGGGCCTGCTCCATCAGGGCGTCCAGCTCGCGCGTCGTGTCGTTGGCGAACTCCGGCTCCCCGTTGACCGGACGGGCGTGCAGGCTGTGGAACTCCCGGTACATGTCCCGCATGAACTCGGCGAAGTTCGCGTGCCGCTCGGGTGCCTCGCCCCGCCAGCTCGCCCACGTGTAGACGGCCCACTCGCCGTCCTCGTCCACGTCCTCGGGGTCCAGGAGGACGTGGGTGATGTCGGACTCGACGTCGAGCTGGAGCCCGCGCCGCCAGATGTCCGCGTTCCGCCGCTCGTCGGGTCCGGCATCGTCGTCCAGGTACTCCTCGAACAAGTCCGCGAGCCCTGACTCGTTGTCGTGCCGACGCACGTCCGCGGTCCCCGCCAGCAGCCAGACGAACCCGCCGGCGTGCCGCCACCCGTCGCTGACTTCGAGGAACTCCCGGTACGACGGGGGCATCCGTCGGCCGAGGCGCTCCTCCAGGGCCGCGATCCGCTCTTCGGACGCGGGCGGGAACCCCAGCCACCGATCCTGCCGGGCGGCTTCGTCCTCCTTGCTGAGTCCGGCGTCGTCGGGCAGGGAATCCGCCCACTCCCCGCTCCAACGGAGCAGGAACGGGCGCCAGTCGAACGGTGTCGCATCCGTCTTGGTCATGCTCCCGATGCTGCCATCCGCCGCTGACAGTGCCCCCGAGCTGGCCGTCGCGGGAACGCGGGAACGCGGGAACGCGGGAACGCCGCAGCCCCCGCCCGGTCGGGGCGGGGGCTGCGGCAGGCGGTGTGCGGTGTGCGTGCGCGGTGTGCGTGTGCGGTGCGGGTCAGGCAGCGACCGCGACCGGCTCGGCGGCCGGGGCGGGCTCGTCCAGCGGGGAGGCCGAGGCGGAGGCGTAGGCCTCCTTGTCCAGGATCCCCTCGCGGGCCGCGACGATGACCGGGACCAGGGCCTGGCCGGCCACGTTGGTGGCGGTGCGCATCATGTCCAGGATCGGGTCGATGGCCAGCAGCAGGCCGACGCCGGCGAGCGGCAAGCCCAGGGTGGACAGGGTCAGCGTCAGCATGACGGTGGCGCCCGTCAGACCGGCCGTGGCGGCGGAGCCGATGACCGAGACGAAGACGATGAGCAGGTACTCCTTGATGCCCAGCTGCACGTCGAAGATCTGCGCGATGAAGATGGCGGCGAGGGCCGGGTAGATCGCGGCGCAGCCGTCCATCTTGGTGGTGGCGCCGAACGGGACGGCGAACGAGGCATATTCCTTCGGGACGCCGAGGCGCTCGGTGACCTTCTGGGTGACCGGCATGGTGCCGACCGAGGAGCGGGAGACGAAGGCCAGCTGGATGGCGGGCCAGGCGCCCTTGAAGAACTGGAGCGGACTGACCTTGGCGACCGTGGCGAGGAGCAGCGGGTAGACGCCGAACATCACGAGGGCGCAGCCGATGTAGATGTCGGCGGTGAAGGTCGCGTACTTGCCGATCAGGTCCCAGCCGTACGTGGCGATCGCGGTGCCGATGAGGCCGACGGTGCCGATCGGGGCGAGGCGGATGACCCACCACAGGGCCTTCTGGAGCAGTTCCAGGGCGGACTCGGCGAGGTCGAGGACCGGCTTCGCCTTGCCGCCCAGCTGGAGGGCGGCGATACCGGCGACGACGGCCAGGAAGACGATCTGAAGGACCTTCAGCTCGGTGAACGGCGTGACGATGTCCGTCGGCACGATCCCGGTGAGGAAGTCGATCCAGGAGCCGGTCTTCTTCGGGTCTTTGCCGTCGGCCGCGGTGAGGCCGGTGCCGGAACCGGGGTCGGTCAGCAGGCCGATGGCGATGCCGATGCCGACCGCAATCAGCGAGGTGATCATGAACCAGAGGAGGGTGCGGGAGGCGAGGCGCGCCGCGTTGTTCACCTTCCGCAGGTTGGTGATCGACACCAGGATCGCGAAGAAGACGAGCGGGGCGATGGCCAGCTTCAGCAGCTGGACGAAGAGGTCGCCGGTCTTCTCCAGCGTGGTGGCGAGCCAGCTGACGTCGTAGCTGCGGGCTATCCAGCCGAAGAGGACACCGAGGGCGAGACCGGCGACGATCTGGGCCCAGAAGGGGAATTTGAACGAGGCCTTGGCAGGGGCCTGGGGGGTCGCGGACACGGACACTCTCCGGAGGTGGCGCACGAAGACAGGGGGGGAAGTACTGCGGTGAAGCGGTGCGGCAGCAGCCAGAAGGGCCGGCCGGGACGGCTGCTGTATCGATTCAGCTCAACAGCAACGGGCCGCGGGCGCGCGGCGGCAGAGGTCGACGTGCAGGCGCATCGCGAGCGGAACGCTCGTGATCATGGGGTGCGCAACTGTGGTCAACATGTTGAACACGCTAACACTCCCCCTTTGGGAATCTCAAAGGGGTGCTTTGAGACAACGGCGCACGAGGCCCTCTTGCGCCGACCCGAAAAACACCACCGCCCCAGCGGTTACGGGCGGTATACCCGGTGCTGGGGCGGTTCGATGTGTGATGAAGCCAACTGCGGCGTTATGAGGTGACGCGCGCCGCGTCGTCAGCCTGGTCCTCCTGGCTGCGGTTCGCGGCGAGCCGCTCCTTCGCACCCGCGACGCGCCCGGAGATCTGCGTGGACATCTCGTCGCGCTGCTTGCGCAGGAGGACGAAGGAGAGCGGGGCGGAGATCACGATGGCGAGCAGCACGACCCAGGCGACGTTGGCCTCCCCGAGCCCTGCGGGCACCCAGCCGAGCCGGACGAGGCCCGCGACGGCCACGAGGCATCCGACGAAGATGCCCAGGCGCATCGCGGTGTAGCGGATCGTTGCGCTCGGCTTGAGGGACACGGTGACCCCTTCTCTCTCGTCGTGGTCTGCGGCGGCTGGTGCCCGTCCAGTGAAGCACGCCGGAACCCGCCCCCCGCCCTCCGGGGTCCGGCGGCGGGCCCGACGGCGGGCCCGGCCGCACGTCAGTGCAGCGGCAGCAGCATCGTGATGTCGTCGCGGTCGTCGCCCGGGGCCACCCGGACAGCGCCGGGGACGCGGCCGACCTCCTTGTAGCCGCAGGAGGCGTAGAAGTGCTCCAGGCCGAGACCGCCGCGGCAGCCGAGGCGGATCGCGTCGATGCCCTCGATGGAGCGGGCCGCGGCTTCGGTCCGGGCCATCAGCTCGCGCCCGCACCCCTTGCCCTGGTGCCGCGGATGGACCATCACCGTGTAGGCCCACAGCCAGTGGAGCTGGAGCCGGTGCGCGTTGAGGGCGAGGAACGCGGTCGCGGCGACCGCCCCGTCCCCGTCGTGCCCGACCAGCAGGCGGCAGCTCCCGTCGGCGACGCCGGCGAGGTGCCGGTCGAGCGAGGGGCGGATGTCGTCGGGGGTGACCGGGGGCACGAAGCCGACGGCGCCCCCCGCGTTGGAGACGTCGGCCCACAGCGTCAGGATCCCCTCGCGCAGGGAGGGGTCGACCACCGGATCCAGGGTGAAGGTAAGGGCCATCGAGGAAGTTTATCTATTACTCGATCGGCTCGTCCAGAAAAAGCCGAACCCCGGCCCACGGGCCGGGGTTCCACTCACCTGGTACGGGTCGGACGAGGCGTCAGACGCGCATAGCCTGCGGGGTCTCGCGCAGGTTCGCGTCCGGGCCGGGGTACTCGCGGATGATCTCGTAGCGCGTGTTGCGCTCGACCGGGCGGAAGCCCGCTTCCCGGATCAGGTCCAGAAGATCGTCACGGCCCAGCTTGTTGGGGGTGCCGTAGTTGTCCGCGTCGTGCGTGATCTTGTACTCGACGACCGAGCCGTCCATGTCGTCCGCGCCGTGCTGCAGCGCGAGCTGGGCGGTCTGCACGCCGTGCATCACCCAGAAGACCTTGACGTGCGGCACGTTGTCGAAGAGCAGTCGCGAGACGGCGAAGGTCTTCAGCGCCTCGGCGCCGGTCGCCATCGTCGTGCGCGCCTGGAGCTTGTTTCGCACCTTGCCGTCCTGCATGTCCACGAAGTCGTGCTGGTACCGCAGCGGGATGAAGACCTGGAAGCCGCCGGTCTCGTCCTGGAGCTCGCGCAGCCGCAGCACGTGGTCCACGCGGTGGCGCGGCTCCTCGATGTGCCCGTACAGCATGGTCGAGGGGGTCTTGAGACCCTTCTCGTGCGCGAGCCGGTGGATGCGCGACCAGTCCTCCCAGTGGGTGCGGTGGTCGACGATGTGCTGCCGGACCTCCCAGTCGAAGATCTCCGCGCCACCACCGGTGAGCGACTCCAGGCCGGCCTCGATCAGCTCGTCGAGGATGTCGGAGGCCGACATCCCCGAGATCGTCTCGAAGTGGTGGATCTCGGTCGCTGTGAACGCCTTCAGCGAGACGTTCGGCAGCGCCTTCTTCAGCTCGGAGAGCGAGCGCGGGTAGTAGCGCCACGGCAGGTTCGGGTGCAGACCGTTGACGATGTGCAGCTCGGTGAGGTTGTCGTTCTCCATGGCCTTGGCCAGGCGCACGGCCTCCTCGATGCGCATCGTGTACGCGTCCTTCTCGCCCGGCTTGCGCTGGAACGAGCAGTACGCGCACGAGGCGGTGCACACGTTCGTCATGTTGAGGTGCCGGTTGACGTTGAAGTGGACGACGTCACCGTTCTTGCGCGTGCGCACCTCGTGGGCGAGGCCACCGAGCCAGGCCAGGTCGTCCGACTCGTAGAGGGCGATGCCGTCCTCACGGGTCAGCCGCTCGCCGGAGCGGACCTTCTCCTCCAGCTCACGCTTGAGCCCAGCGTCCATGTGCCGGTCGCCTCCTCTAGATGCCTCTGCCTGTCCTGCGAACCCTGGTCAACCGTACTCTCAGGCTTCCTCGGGAAGTTCCCCGACCCGGTTCTCCCACTTGGTGGAGAGCACGATGGTGGTCCGGGTGCGCGAGACGCCCTTGGTACCGGAGAGCCTGCGAATGATCTTCTCCAGGCCGTCCACGTCGTTGGCGCGCACCTTCAGCATGAAGGAGTCGTCGCCCGCGATGAACCAGCAGTCCTCGATCTCCGCGAGGTCGCGCAGCCGCCGGGCCACGTCCTCGTGGTCCGCGGCATCGGACATGGAGAGTCCGATCAGCGCCGTGACACCGAGGCCGAGCGAACGCGAGTCCACCGTCGCGCGGTAGCCGGTGATGACGCCGGCCGTCTCCAGCCGGTTGATGCGGTCGGTGACGCTGGGGCCGGAGAGGCCCACGAGACGGCCCAGCTCCGCGTACGAGGCACGACCGTTTTCCCGGAGTGCCTGGATGAGCTGCCTGTCCACCGTGTCCATTTACGTGGAGCCTTCCATTATTCGGCGATCCTGCAAGTCTAGGTATAGAATCTAAGGCACACAGGGTCAACACCCTGTGAAATCTTATCGCTGATCAATGACGATCTTTGGAGTGGTTCACCGTGTTCACGATCGAGATGGCCTACGCACACATGCGGGAGCTCCAGGAGCTGGCCAACCGATCCCGTGCCCACCAGCCCGCCGCCGCCCTCCGCGTCGACAAGGCCCGCAAGCCGCTCGGCCGCAAGAAGAAGGCCTAGTCACCGGCGCTTGCCTCCCGGGGAGTACGGGAGCCTCCCAGCTCCCCCTCCCAGCGGCGGTACAGCTGGTGCGGCACCCCTGCCGCGTCCAGCACCCGCCCCGCGACGAAGTCCACCAGATCCTGGATGTGCGTCGCACCCGCATAGAACGCCGGAGAGGCGGGCAGCACGATCGCGCCCGCCTCGTCCAGCGCCACCAGATGCCGCAGCGTCTGCCCGTTCAGCGGGGTCTCCCGCACCGCGACCACCAGCCGGCGCCGCTCCTTGAGCGTCACGCTCGCCACGCGCTGGAGCAGGTCCTTCGACAGTCCGAGCGCCACCCCCGCCACACAGGCCGTGGACGCGGGGACGACGAGCATTCCCTTGACCGGATACGAGCCCGAACTCGGGCCCGCCGCCAGGTCCCCCGCACCCCAGTACCGGACGTCGTCCAGTTCCGGCCGCGCGAAGGTCCCCGGCTTCCCGTCGGCTCCGCGCCCCAGCCACTCCCCCAGGTCCTCGCGCCAGTGGGCGTCACGGAAGGCGATCCCCGTCTCGTCCAGCAGGGTGAGGCGCGAGGCGCGGCTCACCACCAGGTCGACACTCTCCCCCGCGGCCAGCAGCCCGCGGAGCACCGCCGCCGCGTACGGCGTCCCGGACGCCCCGGAAACCCCGACCACCCACGGGGTGCGCTTGCGCTCAGTCATACCTCCGAGACTATCCGGCCACCACCGATGGGCACTCAGTAAGGTGTCGGGACGTTCCCCTGACGGGACGCGGCGAGGGGGCAAAGATGAGCACGACGGTGGAACAGAGCTGGACGCAGGCCGACCGGGCCGGGGCGGCGGCCAAGCTGATGCTGGGCTGGGTGGCCCTGCTGTGGGCCCTGGAGGCCGTCGACCACGCCACCGGCCACGCCCTCGACCAGTACGGGATCGTCGCCCGCGACCCCGACCGGCTGGTCGGCATCGTCGCCCACCCCTTCCTGCACTTCGGCTTCGACCACGTCGCGTCCAACAGCCTGCCGCTGCTCGTCCTCGGCTTCATCGCCGCCCTCAGCGGCATCCGCCGCTTCCTGGCCGTGAGCGCCCTGAACATAGCCGCCGTCGGGATCGGTTGCTGGCTGATCGCCCCGCCGCACACCGTCGGGGCCGGCGCCTCGGGCCTGGTCTTCGGCCTCTTCGGCTACGTGGTCGTCCGCGGCTTCGTCGAGCGCAAGCCGCTGAACGCGGCGGTGGGCCTGGTCGTCGGCGGTCTTTGGGGCAGCACGGCCCTCCTGGGCATCCTCCCCACGGACCCCGGCATCGCCTGGTACGCCCACCTCATCGGCCTCGTCGCGGGCGTCGTCACCGCCCTGTACTACCGCCGCCCGGCCCGCCGGCAGCCGGCCCTCACGGGCTGACGACGGCGCCCTCAACCAGCTCCGTCCGGTGCCCCGGGAACATGTCCTCGAAGCGGCTGAGCCGGGAGGGCGGGCCGTCGGCGTCCGGGTCGTGCATGCCGGCCTCCCTGTTCACGCACGTGATGGTGGGCCGGACGATACCTACACGGTCAGACCGCGGACCACCAGATCGGCCAGGGCGCACACGAACAGGGCGATGCCGATGAAGCCGTTGACCGTGAAGAAGGCCCGGTTCAGGCGGGACAGGTCGTGCGGCTTGACGATCGTGTGCTCGTAGAGGAAGGCGGCGACGACGACCGCCAGACCGGTCCAGAACAGCACGCCCGCGTCGGTCGCCAGCGCGTACCAGGCCAGCAGGGCCGTGGTCACGACGTGCGCGGCGCGCGCGCCCCAGAGGGCGGCCGGGACCCCGAAGCGGGCCGGGACGGACTTGACGCCCTCCGCACGGTCGGCGGCCACGTCCTGGCAGGCGAAGATCAGGTCGAAGCCGCCGATCCACACGCCCACCGCCAGGCCCAGGAGGACCGCGTCCCAGGACCACTCGCCGGTGACCGCGAGCCAGGCCCCGACCGGGCCCATCGCCTGGGCCAGCCCGAGGATGGCGTGCGGGAAGTTCGTGAACCGCTTGCCGTACGGATAGACCACCATCGGGATCACGGCGACCGGCGCGAGCGCCAGGCACAGCGGGTTCAGCAGCGCCGCCGAGCCGAGGAAGACCAGGAGCGCGATCCCGGCCCCGGTCCAGGCCGCGCGGACCGACACCGCGCCGGTGACCAGTTCACGGCCGGCCGTCCGCGGGTTACGGGCGTCGATCTCGCGGTCGATGATCCGGTTGGCGGCCATCGCGAAGGTCCGCAGCCCCACCATGCAGATGGTGACGAGCAGCAGGACGCCCCAGTGGACGCGCCGGTCGAGCTGGAACATGGCGGTGAACGCCGCGATGTAGGCGAAGGGCAGCGCGAAGACCGAGTGCTCAATCAGTACGAGTCTCAGGAACGCCTTGACCTTGCCGGTCGGCTGTGGCGCCGGGTCCCGCCCGATCACCTCGTCGGCGGTCGTCATCATGCGAGGGCTCTCCGGAAGTCTTCGAGGTCGGCCAGCAGTTCCGCGGCGGGGAGCGGGCCCAGGTCGAGGGTGTGCGGGGCGCCGTCGCTGTCCTCGGGCGGGGTGACGTGCACGGTCAGCCGCCAGGCGTCGGCCGCCGGGCCGGCGTCGATGCGCAGGAAGTCCCCGGCCTCGACCGCGAACGGCTCACCCGATGCCAAGGCGGCCTGGAGCTGCTCCGCGAAGCCGTCCGCCTCGACGTCCCGGGCACCGGGGAGCTCGAACTCGCCGTAGCCGGAGCCGTCCTCGTACATCAGCGCCCAGACGTCGCCGGGTCCGGCGAACTCCTCGGGCGAGACGCCCGCCTGCTCGGCGGCCTGCCGCACGCCCGGGTCAGCCGGGTCAATCTCCGGGCGCAGCAGGGCCACGTAGACGCCGCCGGTGCCGAGGAAGAGCTCGGGACCTCCGACCACGATGGGGCTCACAGGCCGTACTCCTTCCAGCGTCGGTCCACCAGGGCGGCGGTGTCCGGGTCGGACTCGACCATGTCGGGCCAGCCGCCGTCGCGGGTGTAGCCCTCCTCGGGCAGCTTCTTGGTGGCGTCGATGCCCGCCTTGCCGCCCCAGAACTGCTGGTACGAGGCGTGGTCCAGGTGGTCGACCGGCCCCTCGACGACGGTGAGGTCGCGGGAGTAGTCGGTGTTGCCCAGCGCCCGCCAGGAAACCTCGTGCAGGTCGTGGACGTCGCAGTCCTTGTCGACCACGATGATCAGCTTGGTCAGCGACATCATGTGCGCGCCCCAGATGGCGTGCATGACCTTCTGGGCGTGCTTCGGGTACTTCTTGTCGATCGAGACGATCGCGCAGTTGTGGAAGCCGCCCGATTCCGGGAGGTGGTAGTCCACGATGTCCGGCACGATGATCTTGAGCAGGGGCAGGAAGAACCGCTCCGTCGCGCGGCCGAGGGGGCCGTCCTCGGTCGGCGGCCGGCCGACGACGATCGACTGGATGAGCGGACGCTTGCGCATCGTCACGCAGTCGATCTTCAGGGCCGGGAAGGGCTCCTGCGGGGTGTAGAAGCCGGTGTGGTCGCCGAAGGGACCCTCCGGGAGCATCTCGCCGGGCTCCAGCCAGCCCTCGATCACGACCTCCGCGTTGGCCGGGACCTGGAGCGGGACCGTCTTGCAGTCGACCATCTCGATCCGCTTGCCCGCGACGAAGCCGGCGAAGAGGTACTCGTCGATGTCGCCCGGCAGCGGCGCGGTGGACGCGTACGTCACCGCGGGCGGGCAGCCGAAGGCGATCGCGACCGGCAGCCGCTCGCCCTTCGCCGCGGCGACGGCGTAGTGGTTGCGGCTGTCCTTGTGGATCTGCCAGTGCATGCCGATGGTGCGCTTGTCGTGGCGCTGGAGCCGGTAGAGGCCGAGGTTGCGCACGCCGGTCTCGGGGTGCTTGGTGTGGGTCAGGCCGAGGTTGAAGAAGTCGCCGCCGTCCTTGGGCCAGGTGAAGAGGGCCGGGAGCTGGTCGAGGTCCACGTCGTCGCCGGTGAGGACGACCTCCTGGACGGGCGCGGAGTCGCCCTTCACCTTCTTCGGCGGCACGTGCACCATCGAGCCGAGCTTGC
Source organism: Streptomyces sp. NBC_01439 (assembly GCF_036227605.1). Taxonomy (GTDB): domain Bacteria; phylum Actinomycetota; class Actinomycetes; order Streptomycetales; family Streptomycetaceae; genus Streptomyces. The sequence goes on from NZ_CP109487.1 coordinate 4,330,863, forward strand.
CGAAGGCCTCGCGGACGCCGATGAAGCCCTGCGGGAGCTCCGGCTTCAGCAGGCCGCCGATCTTCTCGCTGATCTCGCCGTACGACTTGAGGCCGAGGGCCTTCAGAAGGCGGCGGTCGGTGCCGAAGACGTTCATGGCCAGCGGCATCGCCGAGCCCCTGACGTTCTCGAAGAGGAGCGCCGGACCCCCCGCCTTGTTCACTCTGTCGACGATCTCCCCGACCTCCAGGTACGGGTCGACTTCGGCCTTGATGCGCTTGAGGTCGCCCTCTCGCTCCAGAGCCCGGAGCAGCGAGCGGAGATCGTCGTAAGCCATAGGGGTCAGTATCCGTCACCAACTACCCTGGAGGCGTCACCGGGGCCCTGACGCGGGCCCCCCGTCACTGACCTGGGAGTCGGTCCCACACCGTGCTGCGCTATCTGCCGTTCCTGCTGATCCTCGCGCTGACCATCTACGCCTTCATCGACTGCCTGAACACTCCGGAGCCGGAGGTCAAGCACCTCCCCAAGGTGGTCTGGGTGATCATCATCCTGCTCTTCTCCATCGTGGGGCCGGTCGTGTGGCTGTTCGCGGGCAAGGACCGGGTGGCCGCGGGCGGGAACCGGACGCGCCGGGCGCAGTGGGTGGCGCCCGACGACAACCCGGAGTTCCTGAAGTCGCTGCGCGACGATCAGGAGAAGAAGGACAAGGACCAGGACAAGGACCAGGGCCAGGGCTAGGCCCTCCCCTCCGGGTCCGCGAGGTGGGCGGCCTAGCGGGCCCACGGCAGTACGCGGGTGCCCTCCTCCCCCGGGACCGAGGCCACGCCGTCCGCGCGCATCACGACGTGGGCCTCGAAGGCCTCGGCGGCGTGGATGCGGCGCAGTGCGTCCGGGGGCAGGACGAGGGTCTGGCCGGCGGCCACCTTCTCGATGCGGCCGGCGCAGGTGACCTCCAGGGAGCCGGCGGTCAGGGTCCACACCTGCTCGCGGCTGACGGAGTGCTCGGGGCCGGTGCTGCCGGCGGGCATGGCCACGTGCCAGCTGCTGAGCTCGGAGCTGCCGCGGCTGGGGGCGGCGAAGCCGGTCATGGTGGCGTTGGGGGTGGCGGTGACATTCTCGGGGGAAGCGCTGATCACGTGCAAGGCGGGTCCTCGTCTTCTCGTGGCATGCGAGTAAAGCTGCTTTACTTCTAGCGAGTAAAGCAGCTTGACCCAGCCGTGTCACCATGTTTGCGTGACGAGAGACGAGAACGAGGGCGTCGAGCTGCTGTTCCTGCTCGGCCTGGGCTTCCAGACGCTGCTGGGCGAATTCACCCGGCGCGTCGCCGAGGCCGGCTATCCGGACCTGCGGCCGGTGCACGGCATGGCCTTCCAGGCCCTCCAGGGCGACGGCGCCACCGCCACCGAGCTCGCCGAGCGGCTCGGGGTGACCAAACAGGCCGCCGGACAGATCGTGGACGACCTGGAGAAGCGCGGCTACGTCCGCCGGGAGCCGCACCCCGGGGGCGGCCGCCGCAAGCTGGTGGTCCTGACCCGGGCGGCCCGTGACCATCTCGCCGTCGCGGGCCGGATCCTGCACGAACTGGAAGCCGAACTGGGCCGTGGCACCGACCTCACCGCCCTGCGCGAGGGCCTCGGGGAGGTCGTGCGCACCTTCCACGGGGAGGGCCCGCTCCCGCCGCTGCGCCCGGTGTGGTGAGGGTCTAGGCCCGGGCGAGGGAGGCGTAGGCCTCGCGGAGGGTCGCCCAGCGGATGTCCGTCCAGGTGGACCAGTCCGCCGGCCGGCCGGCCAGGGCCGCGTCCAACAGCTCGAAGTGCTCGTGCCAGCCCGCCAGGCAGTCCAGGCGCTCGTCCTCGGTCCCGCCGCGCTCGTTCACGAACCGGATCACGGTCGAATCGGTCCCGACCGGCTCCAGGTGGAAGCGGATCCGCCCGTGCTCGGTGACCGTGTACTCGGCGACCCGCTCCACGTCCCAGGCGGTGACCCGCCCGGCCGCCACGGTGCCGGTGTTCAGCCAGCGCAGCGTGACCGCCCCGCCGAGCCTGCGCTCCAGGACGTCCGCCGCCGCCAGCCAACCGCGCAGCCCGTCGGGTGTGGTCACGGCGGGCCACAGGCCGGCGTAGGCGTGCGGCAGGTGCAGTTCGAAGCGGAGCAGCCAGTGGTCCTCGCCGCGCTGCTCGCTGGTGGCATGACTCACGAGGGACATGCCACCAGCGTCCCACTCCCGCCGGTCAGACGCCCGCGTACGAGTGCTTGCCGCTGAGCAGGATGTTCACGCCGTAGTAGTTCCAGATCCAGCAGGCGAAGGCGAAGAGCGCCAGGTAGGCGGCCTTGCGGCCCTTCCAGCCGGCGGTGGCGCGGGCGTGCAGGTAGCAGGCGTAGGCCACCCAGGTGACGAAGGACCAGACCTCCTTGGGGTCCCAGCCCCAGTAGCGGCCCCAGGCGTCGCCGGCCCAGATCGCGCCCGCGATGATCGTGAAGGTCCACAGCGGGAAGACGGCCGCGTTGATGCGGTACGAGAACTTGTCGAGGGAGGCCGCCGAGGGCAGCCGCTCCAGCACCGAGGTGCGGAACTTGCCCGGTGTGCGGCCGGCCTCCAGCTGGCTCTCGTAGGAGTCCCGGAAGAGGTAGAGGACCGCGCCCGCGGCGCCGATGTAGAAGACGGCGCCGCAGAAGATCGCGGTGGAGACGTGGATCCACAGCCAGTACGAGTGCAGGGCCGGGACCAGCTGGTCGCTGTCGGTGTAGAGCCAGGTGACGGCGATGCCGAGGTCCAGCAGGACCGTGGTGACGAGGATCAGGCCGAGCCAGCGGACGTTCTTCTTCAGGGCGAGCAGCACCAGGTACGCGCCGACGGCCACCGTGGAGAAGGTGATCGAGAACTCGTACATGTTGCCCCAGGGGGCACGCTGCACCGACAGGGCGCGGGCGACCACCCCGGCCGCCTCCACGAGGAAGGCGAGCGCGGTCAGCGAAACCGCGATCCGCCCGTACAGGTCGCCCTGCACGGTGCCGCCGGCGGCGCCGGGGCCGTCCGGGACGTCGCGGGTGCCGGCGGCGGAACGGGTGGTGACCTTGGGCCGATCCAGTACGGCGGTGGCGCCGCCCTTGCCGCGCACCTGCACGGCCGGGGCCGCGGCCGCGTCGGCGCCGGCGCCGGTCAGCGCGGCGGCCGTGCGCCCCACCTTGCTGCGGCTGCCGAAGGTCCACTCGGCGATGTGCGCGAAGAAGGCGAGCATGTAGACCGCCATCGACGAATAGATCAGGTAGTTGCTGATCTCAGCCAGGCTCTCGTTGGCTGCGGCTGCGAGCGGCGTCATTCGCGCTCTCCTTCAAGGGTTTCTTCAACAGGATCAGACGCCGTGGGCGCCTGCTGGTGCAGCGTGGCGGCGAGGTCCGCCAACTCCTCCGGGAGCTTGGCGGACTCGCTGCGGCCCAGGCCCGCCATCTCCACGACGGTCACGCCGTCCTTGCCCGCCACCGCGCGCACCCAGATCCGGCGGCGCTGGATGAACAGCGATCCGGCCAGGCCCGCGATGGCGGCGATCGCACCCGCGAGGGCCAGGCCGCTGCCGGGCTGGTGGGTGACGGAGAAGGTGGCCCAGCGCTCGATGCCCTCGAACTTCACGGTGCCCGCGCCGTTCGGCAGGGTCATCGTGTCGCCGGGCGCCAGCTTCTGCTTGAACTGCTGGCCCGACTCGTCCTTGAACATCTCCATCTTGGAGGTGTCGAGCCGGTAGACGTTCTGCGGCAGACCCGAGTCCACGCCGAGGCTGCCGTGCCAGGCGTTGAGCATCAGCTGCGGGTTCAGGAGGGCGGGGAACTGCGAGAACATCGTCCCCATGCCCTCGCCGGCGAAGCTCGGCACGAAGACCGCGTTGAAGCCGAGCTGCTCCTTCTTGCCGTCCTTGTCCTTGTATCCGTCGGTGACCTTGACGGCTCCGGTGGAGGTGAGGTTGGCGTCCTGCGGGAGCACCGGGACGGCGTCCTTGAAGATCACCTTCCCGGTGGGGTCGGTCACCGAGAGGATCGGCGCGTAGCCGTGGCCGAGCAGGTAGACCTTGGACCCCTCGATCTCCAGGGGCTTGTTGACCTGGATCTCGCGCTTCTGCGGCGTTCCGTGGGCGCCCTCGCTGAGGGTGACGTACGCCTTGAAGTCGCGCGGGGTGCCCCGCTGCGGCCCGGTCATCTCGTAGGTGGCGTCGAAGCGGTCCAGCGTGAAGCTGAACGGCGGCAGGTCGTCCGGGTGGAAGAGCGTGCCGGGCTTGAAGTCGTCGTACTGGGTGAGCGTGTTCGAGAAGCCGGTGCCGCGCAGGACCAGCTTGCCGCCCTCGGACTTGAAGTACTGGCCCCAGGCGAAGGCCACCAGCATCACGATCAGCGCGACGTGGAAGATCAGGTTCCCGGCCTCGCGGAGGTAGCCCTTCTCCGCGGCAACGTGGCCGTTGCCCGCCTCGATGCGGAAGCGCTTCCCGCCGAGCAGCGTCCTCGCGTACGAGAGGACCTCGTCGGGGGTCCTGTCGGTGCGCCAGGTGGTGTGGGCCGGCAGCCGGTCGAGCCGCTTGGGGGCGGCCGGCGGGCGGCCGCGGAGCTGGCCGACGAACTGCCAGGCGCGCGGGACGATGCAGCCGATCAGCGAGATGAACAGCAGCAGGTAGATCGCGGAGAACCACACCGAGCTGTAGACGTCGAAGAGCTGGAACGCCTCCGCGACGCCGACGTAGGACGGGTTGTCCCGCTTCCATTCGGCGACCTTCATCGCGTCGACGTTGGTCTGCGGGACGAGGGAGCCGGGGATGGCGCCCAGGGACAGCAGGAAGAGCAGGATCAGCGCCACCCGCATGGAGGTGAGCTGCCGCCAGAACCAGCGGGCCCAGCCGATCACGCCGATGCCGACGGGACCGCTGTCCTCGACGGGTGCGGTGGAGAGCTGGGAGCCGGCCGCGGTCTCGGCGGGGTCCGCCGGTGCGGGCTCGGGCGATGCCTCGGTGGGCGCTTTGTCTGTCGTACTCATGTCCGTCGGTTCCTCAGATCCCCACCGTGAAGCCTTGGGTCCAGCTCCGCATGTCACCGACGATGCTGTCCCACAAACCTGTGACGAGCAGCAGGCCGGTGAGGACCAGCATGCCTCCGCCGATGCGCATCACCCATGCATAGTGCTGCTTCACCCAGCCGAATGCACCGAGCGCCTTGCGGAAGGCGATCGCGGCGATGATGAAGGGCACGCCGAGGCCCAGGCAGTAGACGACCGTCAGCAGGGCGCCGCGGCCGGCGCTCGCCTGATCGAGGGAGAGCGTGCTGACGGCGGCGAGGGTCGGGCCCATGCAGGGGGTCCAGCCGACGCCGAAGAGCACGCCGAGCAGCGGAGCGCCGAGCAGGCCCGCCGTCGGCTTCCGGTGGAAGCGGAACTCCCGCATCGTCAGGCCGGGGATCGCTCCCATGAAGAAGAGGCCCATGAGGATCACCACGCCGCCCAGGACGCGGGAGATGATGTCGGTGTTCTCCCGGAGGGTCTGGCCGAAGTAGCCGAAGAGCGCGCCGGTGGAGACGAAGACGGCGGTGAAGCCGGCGATGAACAGCAGCGCACCCGCCAGCATCCGCCCGCGGCGGGCCTCGGCGAGGTCGGCGCCGCTGACGCCGGTCACGTAGGAGAGGTAGCCGGGGACCAGCGGCAGGACGCAGGGCGAGAAGAAGGAGACGAGTCCCGCGAGGAGCGCGATCGGCATCGCCAGCAGCAGTGCGCCGTTCAGGACCGTCTCGTTCACACCCGTGGCCTCGGCGGCGAGGACGTACTCGACCACGAGGTCACTGCTCCGCGAGGACGGGGTCGATCATCGAACGCAGATTGTCCTCGCCGAGGGGGGCCAGGGTGCGTGCCGCGATCTTGCCCTCCCGGTCCAGGACGAGCGTGGAGGGGATGGCGTTCGGGTTGAGGCTGCCCTTGGGGAAGCGGAGCAGCAGCTTGCCGTCCGGGTCGTAGAGGCTCGGGTAGGTGATCCCGAAGGTCTCCTCGAAGGAGGCGGCGTTCTGCTTGCTGTTGTCGCGGACGTTGACGCCCACGAAGACGACGTCCTTGCCGGCGTCCGCGAGCTCCTTGGACACCTTCGCGAAGGCCGGGGCCTCGCCACGGCACGGCGGGCACCAGGAGCCCCACACATTGAGGACGACGACCTTGCCCTTGAGGGTCGTCGTGTCGAGGCTCTTGCCCTCGACGGTCTCGCCGTCGAGCTTGGGGGCCTCGGTGCGCTCGCCCTTGGCGGAGGTGGAGATGCCGCTCGCGCCCGTGACGTAGTTGCCGCCGGAACCGGTCGGCTTGCCGCTGTCCGAACCGCTGCACGCCGTGAGCGTGAGGGCGCCGGCGACGGTCACCGCGGTCAGCAGGAGGGTGCGGCCGCTGGGTGAGCGGCGTCGGGGGGCGCGGCTAAGGCTCATGTGAAAAGTTTCGCATGAGCAATTCGCGGATTTTCCGCACCCCCCGGCCGGGAGTCAATGCCCTGGTCAGGCGATGGTTCAGGCGGCGGTCATGTACGCGCTCCAGCCGCCGGCCGGTGGCTGGCCGGGGCCCAGGCCCCGGAGCCTGGCGAGCACCTTGGGGTCCTGGACCTCCAGCCAGTCGGTGAACTGCCGGAACGATACGAGCCGTACATCCCTTTTGTCCGCCATACCCTTGAGCGCCTCCTCGACGGCGTCCATGTAGATGCCGCCGTTCCACTCCTCGAAGTGGTTGCCGATGAACAGGGGTGCTCGGTTGGTCTCGTAGGCCCGCCGGAAGCCGCCCAGGTAGGTGGCCGTGGCCTGGGTGCGCCACCCCGGGTAGTGGGCGGGCACGCCCCTCGTCGTGCTCTTCGACTGGTTGGCCAAGATGTTGTAGTCCATCGAGAGGACCTCGAAGGAGTGCCCGGGGAACGGCAGGGACTGCAGCGGCAGGTCCCAGACGCCGGACCTGCGCACCGGCCAGACCTGGAGGCCGCCGGGAGAGCTGGAGTCGTAGCGCCAGCCCAGCCGCTGGGCCATCGGCAGCAGGGCGTCCCGGCCGAGGAGGCAGGGGGTGCGGGCGCCCTTCAGCTCCTTGCCGTAGTCGAAGGGCAGGGGTTCGAGGTCTGTGAATCCGGTGTTCGTGCGCCAGTTGGTGACGAACGACACGGCCTGGTCGATCTCGCTCTGCCAGTCGTCCGGCGTCCACCTGCCGACCGAGCCGGAGCCGGCGCAGAAGTGGCCGTTGAAGTGGGTGCCCACCTCGTGCCCGTCGAGCCAGGCCTGACGGACGCAGCCGAGGGTGGAGCGGACGTTCTCGTCCTTGAGGTAGCCGATGTCCGAGGCCCCGACGGGGTTGTTCGGCGGCCGGTAGAGGTGCCGCTTCGACTCGGGCAGCAGATAGATGCCGGAGAGGAAGAAGGTCATGGACGCGCCGTGGTCCTTGGCGAGCTTGAGGAAGCGCGGGAAGAGACCGTTGCCGATCTCCCCCGCGCCGTCCCAGCTGAAGACGACGAACTGGGGCGGGGTCTCGCCCGGCTGGAGCGGCACGGGCGCGTCCGGCTGGTTCGGCTGCGGGCCGGTGTCGGCGGTGGAGCCGTCACCGATGGGCCTGGCCGCCGGCTTCTCGCCGGGCTTCGGGTTCTTCGGGTTCCTGGCGGGTCCGGGAGCGCCGGGACCGGACGTGTCCGGTGCGCCGCAGCCCGCGGTTCCCACCGCGGCGGCCGCACCGAGCCCCAGTCCCAGCAACCCCCTCCGACTGACTCCCCTGATGTCGCGCATGTCACCGTCCCCACTGTCGATCACCCATACCGACCTGAAGCCCATATAAACGGACAATCAGATGAGATATGCGAGCTGACACGGTGATTCCCGCGCGACCCCTCTTTAGTTGGGCAGAAACGTAACGCCCCGTAACAGTCGGTCGATCAAGACCCGATCAGGGAGCCGCGCCTCCGATCAGGCGCCGAACGCCTTGGACGCACCCTTCACCGGCTTGGCCCCGGCCAGCAGATGGGCCGGGACCAGGTCCCGGGCCGGCTCGCTGTAGCCCACCGACACCAGCTTGTCGCCCTGGAAGGTGAAGGAGGTCATCGAGGCCAACGTGCACTGCCGGCGCCGCGGGTCGTGCCACAGCCGGCGCTTCTCCGCGAAGCTGCGCACGATCCAGATCGGCAGCTGGTGGCTGACCGCCACCGCCTCACGACCGCGGGCCGCGTCGCGCGCCGCCTCCAGCGCGCTCATCATCCGGACCACCTGCTCGACGTACGGCTCGCCCCAGGACGGCTTGAACGGGTTCGTCAGGTGCTTCCAGTTGCCGGGCTTGCGCAGCGCGCCGTCACCGACACCGAAGGTCTTGCCCTCGAAGACGTTCTCCGCCTCCAGCAACCGCGCGTCGGTCGCCAGGTCCAGGCCGTGGACCTTGGCGATCGGCTCCGCCGTCTCCTGCGCGCGCTCCAACGGGGAGGACACCACGTAGGCGATGTCCCGGCCCTTCAGGTGCTCGGCGACCCGGTCCGCCATCTGCCGGCCCAGCTCGGACAGGTGGTAGCCGTCACGGCGCCCGTAGAGCACGCCCTCGGGGTTGTGCACCTCCCCGTGGCGCACCAGGTGCACGACGGTGAGCTCGGGCGTGGCGGGCGTGGCGCTGTTGCTCATGCGGTGGCCTCCGCGGCGGCTCGGGCGGCGGCCGGCAGCGCCGCCGCGATGCGCTCGATCGCCTTCTCGTCGTGGGCGGTGGAGACGAACCAGGACTCGAAGGCGGACGGCGGCAGGTAGACGCCCTGCGCCAGCATCGAGTGGAAGAACCCGTTGAAGCGGAAGCTCTCCTGCTTCTTGGCGTCATCGTAGTTGCGCACCTCGTCCTCGGTGAAGAAGACGGAGAACATGTTGGACGCGGTCTGCAGCCGGTGCGCCACGCCCTCCTTGGCGAGCGCGCCGGTGACCAGGCCCTGGATCTCCTTCGAGACCGCGTCGACCTTCTCGTACGCGGCCGCGTCCAGCAGCCGCAGCTGCGCGAGACCGGCGGCGGTGGCGATCGGGTTACCGGAGAGCGTACCGGCCTGGTAGACGGGGCCGGCGGGGGCCAGGTGGCCCATCACGTCGGCGCGGCCGCCGAAGGCCGCGGCGGGGAAGCCGCCGCCCATGACCTTGCCGAAGGTCATCAGGTCGGGCTTGACCCCGTCGACGCCGAACCAGCCGGCGCGGCTCGTGCGGAAGCCCGTCATGACCTCGTCGGAGATGTAGAGCGCGCCGTTCTCCCGGCACAGGTCGGCGAGCCCCTGGTTGAAGCCCTCGGCGGGGGTCACCACGCCCATGTTGCCGGGCGCGGCCTCAGTGATCACACAGGCGATCTCGCCCGGGTGCGCTGCGAAGGCCGCCCGTACCGCTTCGAGGTCGTTGTAGGGCAGGACGATCGTGTCGCCGGCCTGCGCACCCGTCACACCGGGGGTGTCCGGAAGCGCGAAAGTCGCCAAACCGGAACCGGCGGCGGCCAGCAGAGCGTCCACGTGACCGTGGTAGCAGCCGGCGAACTTCACGACCTTGGCGCGACCGGTGAACCCACGGGCCAGCCGGATCGCCGACATGGTCGCCTCCGTCCCGGAGGAGACCAGGCGGACCTGCTCCACGGGCTCGATGCGCGCGACGATCTCCTCGGCGAGCGCCACCTCTCCCTCACCGGGCGTACCGAAGGAGGTACCGCGGGCGACGGCCGCCTGGACGGCCTCAATCACCTCGGGGTGCGAATGACCGAGGATCATCGGCCCCCACGAGCACACGAGGTCGACGTACTCACGCCCGTCGGCATCGGTGAGGTACGGACCGGTCCCGGACACCATGAACCGGGGCGTACCGCCCACGGCGCGGAAGGCGCGCACGGGGGAGTTCACGCCGCCGGGGGTCACGAGGGAGGCGCGCTCGAAGAGCGTCTGCGAAACTGGGGCTTCATACGGGTACGGGTAGCTCACACCAGCCATGGTCTCAGAGGCCGCGACAGACTTGCGGGCGGGCGTTTCACCGCGTCGCCGCGGGGGAGGTCACTGCCATGATGATCAGGCTGCGTGGCGGGGGCCGCGGGGCCGGGGCGAGCAAGACCAGTCGGGTGGAGATATGCAACGCGGTGGTGGACCGGGCGAGGGTACGGACGGCCTCGATCCGCAGCGCGCCCGCGAGGCCCGCCGCCGGGGCAAGCACCGCCGCCACGGCATGGAGGCGGCCGACGCCGCCCCCGGACCTGCGACCCCGCCCGAAGACCTGCCCAAAGGCCGCGGCATGGGAGTGACGTACAAGTACTTCGGCGCCCCCGACGGCGCCACGGCGGCCCGGGTCCCGGTCACGATGCGGCCGGAGGAGCTCGGCGGCGACGAGCTCGGCATGGGCGGCCTCTTCACCAAGATCAAGCCGGAAACGGTGGCCGCGATGGTCCTGACCGGCATCGAAGGCATACCCCTCCACAAGGTGCCCCCGCTGGAGCTGGTCGTCCTCCACCCCGACTACGCGGTGGTCAAGCTCCCGATGACCGTGGTCGACCCGCTGCGCGGGATCGGCGAGGAATCGGTGGGCGCGGCGGCCTTCATCTGGTCCACGGTCCCGGACCGCGGCGGCCCGAGCGACGCCTTCAACGTCTACCAGCTGCTCCACGAGTGGCAGGATTTCAGCCACCGCCTCCACGAGGCCGGCCACCAGCCGTACTGCCTGGTCTGGCCCTGACCTGGCCTTTCGTCAGCCGCGGGCGGCCCTCTGAGAGGCCTTCCCGGCCGCGCGGGCCTGGACCAGCGGGCCCCGCCCGTCGAGGGCGAGCGCGATCGGGCGGACCATGACGAGGCTGACCGGCTGCTGGACGGCGCCGGGTGGTGTTCACCCGATCCGGCGGCCTCCTTGGCCAGGCCGAGGAGTTCGGCGAAGGCCCACTCACGCCCGGCGCCGGAGAACGTCACCGTCTCGGCGTCTTGGTCCACCCGAGCGCGGGGCACGGTGACCCGATGAACTGGACGATGCCCCGCCGGTTCTCCAGCGGGTCAACTGCCGTACGCGTTTGGACGGATGGGCCAGAAGGCATGGCCATTCCGGGAACACGGCCAGGTTTATGGCCACGCTGGGATCCGGGCTCTGCGAACGGTCGAGGGATGGTGATGATGACCACGAACGAGGGCGACGGCGTGGAACCGATCGGGCCGTTGCTGCGGCGCATGCGGATGGCCGGCGGGCGCACGCACGAGGGGCTGGCGACCGATCTCCCGCCCGGACCACGCCGCGCAGGACGGCGCGCTGGAAGTGCCAGGTCAGCCCGAAACCGATGCGACGTTCATCGATCGATTGGTATGCACCCAGCAGCACGGCCACAGCGGCGACCACCAAGACGACCTTGAGCGGACCTGGCAGCAGGCGGATCTTTCGGTCTGACCTTGCGATTCCTCCGGCACCTTGCTGGACCGGATACTCGTCGCGAACCCGTCAAGCCTCGGCCCTTAAAGGGGTGGCCCGCCTTCCGACGCTGACACACAGGGGCGGGGCGTCATCCGTGTGCCTCGCTTCGCGGTCGACATGATGCAGACCGTCGCGGCGCGTGTCAGCGTGAACGAAGGGGGAATCCGTACCCCACGCATGAAGAGGAGTCACCGTCATGGACGGTAGGCAGGACAAGCGCCAGGAACCGGGCAAGGGACGCGAGGCGCAGGAACACCGTCGTCCCGGCGACCCTGCGCAGCCCCAGCCGGGCAAGGCATCCCGCGAGAAGGGACAGAAGTCCGGCCCGAAGGAGACCTCGCGCCGCCGCGAGGACGACCTGTTGCGCGAAGAGGACCTGCACGACGAGGGGCTCTGACCGGCGCACCGCTCGGCCACTCGGGACTCCGGTCAGCCCGCCGCCTCGGCGGCGCCGTCCTCAGGTTCGGGTGTGGTGGCGATGAGGATCTGAGTGGCCTGCGTGATGTTGTCGGCGCGGACAGCGCGGGCCATCGCTTCGCGGGCGGCGTCGGCGGTGGTGTCCGGGGGGACCACCAGTAGGGCGAAGTGGTCGTTGTGGCCGCGAGTGACGAGGACCGTGTCGTCGCCGACGGGGTCGGCGTCGAGGTGCACGACCTGGCCGTCGATGACCAGACGGGTCGGGACGTCCTGCCAGGCGGAGGTGTCCAGGCCGACCCGCGTGATGGGCCCGAGGTGCGCGGTCAGTGCCGTGATCAGTGCGGGCAGCTCGATCGTGACGTCCCTGGAGCGCGGCCACCAGGCGCCGTCCAGGAGCCCTTGGCGGGACCGTGTGGTTTCCAGCCGGAGCAGGGCGGCGCCCGGCTTGACCGCTTGGTGGATGGCGTCCGGGAGGAGCTTCAAAGGGTCGGGGTTGTCGGATGCGGCCATGGTGATTCCGCCTGTCTCGTGGTGCGGCGGCACCCCGTTCGATGGCCGGCAGCGGCGTCGAAAAGGCTGTTGAGCTGTGGAACGTCTCCGTCGTTTCACGGTACTCCGCCCACCCGCACGGTGCGGCGCGGGGAACCGACTGCGCCGCGCTCTCCGTCTGCGCCGGAAAAATACCTGGTCAGAAGCGGCTTCCTGGATCGCGAACCGGAGTACGGTGAAGGGACCGGGAGTATTTCGCACACCCGCTCCCACGCGGACGTCGTTTCCGGCGATCACTGCACCGGGCCGTTCGCGAACGGTCCGGGGACGGGTCCGCGACATGACCAAGACCCTCGACCGCGCTGCGCAGCCGGCTGTTGTCCTGCGCCCGGCCCGCCTGTCCCTCACCCCGAAGACCACCCTCGCAGGTCAGCTGGACGGCGCCTGGTGGCCGTACTCACGTGACCTCGAAGCCGAGCTCCCCGCTCTCGCCGCCGCTCTGGACGAGACCTGGGGGCGCATCACCCGCGTCAGCGTGAACCCCAGCCGCTGGCCGGTCGTCCCGCGCACGGTTGCCGTGGCCGGGCACCTGTTGCACGTGGGCTGGTTCACCGAACAGGACCCCGACAAGCTGATCCTGCTCTCCTACACCGTCGGCCGCTGGGACCTCCTGGTCATCCCGCCCGAGACCGAGCCCGCGGCCGCGGCCCGGCTGATGGCCGCCGCCGCGATCCCGGGCAGCGTCCTGGCCGCAGACGTCCTGATGGCCAACGAGACCGTCATCGGGCGCGGCATCCGCGACGCCCGCCGCCGGGAAGCCACCTGGGAGGGCGAAGGCGGGGCCTGCATGTCCCCCTTCGGGGAGCCGATGGAACGAAGCGCCCTGCCGCTGCCGGGAAACGGCTGGAGGTGAGCTCCGTGGAGACCATCGTCCTCATCACGGTAATCATCCTCATGATCGGCATCGGAATGCGCTGGATCCACCTGCTGAACGCCCAGCACGACGCACGGATCGAGGCCTACCGCTTCAGCGACCCCCTGCCGAGGCCTCCGGGCCTGCCGGACGACACCGGTCGTCGAGCCCACCACACGGGTGCCGACCGGTGAGGAACAGACCGTCCTCCGACCGGGGGCAGCGGGCGGGACGCCTCGGCGCCCCGCTCCGCCGGCCTCTCACCCACTCAGAAAGGGAACACGCCTACGTGAAGTACATCGAGCCCCAGACACTGCCCTCGCTCGGGCACGCCGAGGTCCGGATCATCGCGCGCACTCCGGAAGCCGCCCGTGCGGTCGCGGAGGCGCTCCGCCGCTGTTTCGCAGGCGCGGAACAGCGAAGTTATCCCGCCCTCGACGGCGACACCCGCCTCCACCTCACCGTGGACACGGCGACACCCGCCGGCCCCGCCCGCTCGTGGCTGGCCGCCAGCAGGACCCCCGCCGGCACCGGCGCGCACTCCGACGAGATCTGAGAACCCCGACCGGCCCCGGAGCCCACGCCACCCCACACACGAAAGGACGCGGTCATGGCCACACTGCGCGAACGCAAGACCTACCGCGACCAGGTGCTCCGGGTCCTGTACGAAGCCGTCGAGGGCAACCGCCTCCTCGGCATCATCGGAGCACAGCTGCGGCGCGACCTCCACGTACCGGAACAGGACCTGGCCGCCGCCTGCACCTACCTGGCGGGCGAAGGACTGATCACCGTCGACTGGGACCCCGGCAACACCCCCGCGATGGTCACCCTCACCCACGAGGGAATCCGGCGCATGGAGGCAGAGGAGGAGACGGCCACGGGCCCGGCCTGATCCGTACGGCACACCTAGATGCGGGCGAACTTCTCGGTCTGCTGGGCGAACTCCTGGGCCATGGCCGAGCTGACCGTGGGCCTGGTTTCGCCGATCGTGCGCAGGTAGTCCTCGGTGGTGGGGCGGGCCCGGGTTCCGGTGTCGAAGGTGTGCTCGAACTGGACCTGGGAGACGGTGCGCGCCACATGGGCGATGTCGGCGGGGGTGAACCCCTCGCTGGCGTCCGCCAGCGCCGCGCTGTCGGCCCGCGCGCCCGCCCGGGCCAGGTAGCTCTCCCACAGCGCGGTCCTGGCGCGGTGGTCCGGGGGGCCGATCGGCAGTACGTAGTCGAAACGGCCGTGCCGCAGGAACGCGGAGTCGAGCGTGGTCACGTCGTTCGTGGCGCAGACGAGCAGCCGCCCGTCCTGGCCCCGGAACCGGACGATCGCCTTGAGCAGTTCGTTGACGACGCCGACCGCGGTCGCGTCCGCGCCGCTGCGGGTCCCGGCGATCTCCTCGACCTCGTCGATGAAGACCAGGACGTGGTCGAGCCCGGCGATCTCGTCGAAGCGCCGGTTCAGCCCGCTCGCCAGTCCGTACTCGGCGGCCAGCCGGGCGGGGAACAGTTCGAGGAAGGGCCATTGCAGGCGGCTGGCGATGGCGTGCGCGAACGTGCTCTTGCCGGTTCCGGGCGGCCCGAACAGCATCACGGCCCGCGGCAGCTCCACGCCGTGCTGGGCGGCCATTTCGGGATGGGCCAGTGGCAGGACCAGACGCCGCTCGATGAGCTCCTTCTCCCGCTGCATGCCCGCGACCTTCTGCCACAGCCCCCCGGGCGGCAGCTCCGCTCCCAGCGACGCGAGCGTGCTGACCGCCTGAGGGGTCACTCGCCCGCGCTTCTCGAAGAAGACCAGGCCCGGACGGGCGCCGAAGCCGCAGTTGTACAGGGCGGCGGCACCGGTCTCGCCGTCGGGCAGGACCGCGTGCACCGTTCGGACGCCACCGGCGAACAGCCGGTGCTCCAAGGCCGTGATCAGGCCACTGCCCAGCCCCTTGTGCCTCCAGGCGGGCGCCATGCTGATGCGCAAGATCCACGCCCGGTCACCGTCCACCCTGCTCACCGCGGCACCGACCACCACGTCGTCCGCCGTGGCCACCACCGCCGGATGGAGGGCCTGGAGGGCCGCCACGGCGTCCGAGAGCGGAAAGAGCGGTGGCTCTTCGGTCGTGCCGCTCTCGGCGTCGACTCGGAGCACCGATTCGAGATCGTCCTGGGTGTAGTCCCTGACACGCCACCCCGTCATGGTCAGCTCCGCGTGTTCGGCCGTACTCCCATCATCAGCCGATGCGAGCCGGGGCGCGCGCGGCAGCGACGGCGCGCGCCCCGGCAGTGCCGTTGAGGACGGAGCATCGAAGCCGTGTGGCGTGCCCGGTCGCCGGGGAGCATCCTGGAAGCCACGCCGCCCGCGCAGCCGGACGCCGCCCGCCGCCTGGTTGGAGGCAACAGGATGACCGCTGGAGGCCGCGCGTATCCGGACCGCTCGGAGAGCTTCGGGGAGGAACTGCTCGGGGTGCTCCTGGACGGGGCGCACGAGCTGCCACCCCATCTGGTCGGCCCGCTCGTCGCCGAGACGGTGGCCCGGATGGGGGGACGTGACCCGCAGATCCTGCTTCAGGACTACGGACAGCAACAGCTGGTCCCCCTGCCCGCCGACGGCGTGGCCGCCGGTGATCCGCTGCCCATCGACCGGTCCGAAGCCGGCCGGTGCTTCCTGGAGTCACGCCCCGTCGAAGTCCTGACGCCCGATGGCGTACGGGTCCACCTGCCCCTGCTGGACGGCGGCGACCAGGTGGGGGTGCTCGCGGTCACCCTGGACGGGGTCGACGACGACACCCGCCGCCTCCTGTGCAGGATCGCGGGCCTGGCGGCCGACCTGCTGCAGACCAAGAACGGCTACACAGACCTCTTCTTCCGGACCCGCCGCGGTGAACCGATGAGCGTGGCTGCGGAGATCCAGTGGTCCCTGTTGCCACCGCTGTCGATGGTGATGCCGCACGTCGCGGTCGCCGGAGTTCTGGAGCCCGCCTACGCCGTGGCGGGGGACAGCTTCGACTACGCCCTGAACGGCGACGTCCTGCACCTCGCCATGGTCGATGCCATGGGGCACGGCCTGGACGCGGCCACGATGGCCACGGTGGCCATCGGCGCGTACCGCCACGCCCGCCGGATCAGCATCGAACTGTCCGAGATCTACCTCTTCATGGACCGGGCCGTCGCGGAGCAGTTCGACCCGGACCACTTCGTGACCGCCCAGATGATGCGCCTGGACACGGACACGGGGCGTCTCCAGTGGGTCAACGCGGGGCATCCCGCACCGATGCTGATCCGCGCACACCGCGTCGTACGCCGCCTGGACAGCCCCACGACCCTCCCCGTCGGCTTCGGAGGGGCCCAGCCGCAGGTCAGCGCGGTGGCGCTGGAGCCTGGCGATCGCGTCCTCTGCTTCACCGACGGCCTGATCGAAGAACACGAAACCGGGCAGGAACAGTTCGGCGAGAAGCAGCTGATCGACTGGGTGAACCAGCTGGAGCAGGCCGACCACGGGATCCGCGCGGTGGCCCGGGACCTGTCCCACACCCTCAAGAGGGCACGCGGCGAAACCACCTCGGACGACGCGTCGCTCGTCCTGTTCGAATGGCGTGGATGACGGAAGGCCGTGCCACAACATGCCAGCAGGAGCGGCGAACGGTGGGCAACCTCGATGACCACAGCCGGCGCCCAGAGCCCGGCACCTTCACCTACGACCAGGCCCCGGCAGCTTGCGCCTCACCCGCAGAGCCGACGCTCTCCTGAGCACCGGCGAATGGGCGCAGGCCAGATCGTGCCAGAGGGCGCACCGGTCTGCTGCCCCGTCCCCTCCGCACGAGTGGCAGGATTTCAGCCATCGCCTGCACGAGGCCGGCCACCAGCCGTACTGCCTGGTCTGGCCCTGACCGTCGAAGGCGTCCGACCGCGGGCATCCCTCAGACACCCGCGCGCAGGGTTTCGGCGGGCAGGATGCGGGCGGCCGCCAGGGCCGGGTAGAGGCCTGCCGCCAGGCCCACCACCAGGCCGACCAGCGGTCCCGCGGTGGTGAGGGCGGGGTCGAGGACCACCAGCCAGTTCTTGGCCAGGCAGGTCACCGCGGTGATCTGGATGCCGAGCACCGTGCCCACCACGCCGCCGGCCAGCCCGACCAGACCGCTCTCGATGCAGAACTGTCCGGCGACCGCCCGCCGCGAGGCGCCGAGCGCCCGGCGCAGGCCGATCTCGGAACGCCGCTCCAGCACGGACACGTAGGCGGTGTTGCTGACACCGAGCGCACCCACGCCGAGGGAGACGGCGGCCAGGCCCAGGAACAGGGCCCGGGTCTGCGACTCGACCCCCTGGCGCAGCGACCGGGGGTCCGGCGGCACCAGCGCGACGAGCTTGTCCGGGGCGCCCGGGGCCAGGGCGAAGGGGGCCTCGTCGCCGATCTGGTCGGCGGCCCCCAGATCCGTACGAATGATCATTTCGGCGGGGGCGAAGCCCAGCCCCGCCGGGTCCTGCAGGGCGGCCCAGTAGGGGATGACCACCGAACCGGTGAGGTTCGTGTCGCCGGTGGGGGCCCGGAAGACGCCGAGCACGCTGAAGGCCACCCCGTTCACGTGGATCACGGAGTTGCCGGCCCCGCCGTCCACGGTCAACCGGGAGGCGGCGGCCGTGTCGATCAGGGCCACCCGTTCGCGCCGGGCGTCGTGCCCCGTGTCGAACCAGCGGCCCTGCGTGAGCTCGGCCGACATGGCGAGCAGCGCTTCGGGCTGCGCGGCCATGACCGTGCCCTCGGGCAGGTCGTTCTCCTTGCCGCCGGGCAGCCGCGAGAGCGCCGGCTGCTCGCCGGCCCTGCTGACCAGACCGGCGCTGCGGACGCCGTTGAGGTCGCGCACCCGCTGGGTGTCGGCGCCGTCGGGCCGCGGCCGGACCCCGGCCACGGCCTCCGACGGGTACTTGACCGTCACCCGCGTCGCCTTGAGGGCGTCGAACTGGTCGGAGACGGCGCCGGCCGCACTGGCCGTGATGCCGAGCGTGGCGAGGGCGGCGGCCAACCCCACGGAGATGCCCACCATGGTGAGCAGCGTGCGGAACCGGCGGCCGAACAGCGCGAGGAACGCCTGGACGAGCAGGTCCGCCGCCGACGTACGGGGGTGCCCGGGCGGCCGGCCCTCGGCGCGTCTACGCAACACGGCCGTCCACCACCTTGAAGACGCGGTCGGCCCTCGCCGCGACATCGGGTTCGTGCGTGACCACGACCACGGCCCGGTCCTGCGCGACCAGTCCGGTCAGCAGGTCCATGACGCGGGCCGAGTTGGCGGTGTCCAGGTTGCCGGTCGGCTCGTCGCACAGGACGACCGCGGGCCGGTGGACGATGGCCCGCGCGACCGCGACCCGCTGGCGTTCTCCGCCGGAGAGGGTGGTGGGCTTCACGTCGAGCCGGTGCCCGAGCCCCACGGACTCCAGCGCCCGTACGGCCTGCGGCCGCCGCTGGGCGCGCGGCACGCCCAGGTGCACCAGTGGCAGGGCCACGTTCTGCACGCAGGTCAGGTGCGGGACCAGGTGGAACGCCTGGAAGACGAAGCCGAGCGTCTGGGCCCGCAAGGCGGTGCGGGCCCGTTCGGACAGGGCGATGGTGTCGTTGCCCTGGAGCAGGTACCGGCCGCGGGTCGGGACGTCGAGCAGCCCGAGCACGCTCAGCAGCGTGGACTTCCCGGAGCCCGAGGGGCCCACGATGGCCGCGAGCCGGCCGGGCCGGATGTCGAGCGTGACGTCGGCCAGCGCGTGCACGGGAGGCGGCCCCGGATACGTCTTCGCGATGCCGGTCATCTCGATGACCGGGGGCGGAGCGTCTCCGGTCGGCGGAGCGTCCTCAGCCATCGGTACCGCCGGAGGCGCCGTCGGAGGTGCCGTCCGAGCCGCCCGCCGGGTTTCCGCGGCGGACGAGGACGAGCGTCTGGCCGACGGCGAGGTTCTCGTCGAGCGCGCGAACCGCACTGAGGCCCTCGTGGGTGAACAGCACCTCGACCGGAATGTTCCGCTCCTTGCTGCCCTCGGCGACGGTGACCGTGGACGAGCCGCCGAGGTCGGTCCAGACGGCCGACACCGGAACGGTCAGCGCCCCCTTGGGGCTGCGCCGCAGTTCGACGCTGATCTGCTGGGTCGAGCCCTCCTTGGCCTCCGCGCCGGTGGGCACGAACAGCGCCTCGTGCTGGCCGCCGGAGCCGCCCGCGCCACCGCCGCTGCCGCCGGCACCCGCTCCCGTGCCCGCCGTACCCGCCGTGCCCGCCGTGGCCGCGCCGTCCTGGCCCCCGCTCTTGCCCTGCTGGTCGCCGCTCTTGCCGTCCGAGGGGCTGGTGAGGGAGCCCAGGGTGCCCTCCCGGCCCTCGTACGGGCCGGTGCCGAAGCGGATGACCGCGTCGGCCGGCAGATCGCGCAGCTGCGTGCGCTGGTCCGCGCTGACGGCGGCCCGCACCTGACGGCCGCCGCTGCCGAGCACGACGAGCGGCTTGTCCGCCGCGTCGCCGACCGCCGCGGTGACCTGCACCACCGCGGCCGGCAGGGCGCTGACGTACGCGACCTCCGCAGCCGGCAGCAGCTCGCCGGGCTTGGCCGGACCGGTCCCGGCGGGCGGCGCGTCCGGACCGCGGGCGGGCGGCGCGCTCGTGCCGTTGCCGCCGCTCGTGCCGTTCGTACCGCTCGCACCGGGGGCCGCCCCGGTGCCGCCGTCGGTCTCTGCGCCGCCCCGGGGAGCCGTGCCGCCTCCCGGGGACGCCCCGCCCCCGCGGGCCGTACCGGAGGTGGAACCGCCACCCCCGGGGGTGCTCTGCCCCTGCCCTGCGGGCGCCTCGTACCCGGCCGCCGCGTACAGCTTGCGCACCGCCTCGACGGTGGCCGGGCCGTACGTGCCGTTCACCGCCGTCCCGTACAACGGCTGCAGCGCGCGCTGCAGTTGCTGCACGTCCGGCCCCTTGTCGCCCGCCTTCAGGTCCCGGTAGGCGGGGAAGCGCCCCGGGAGCAGCAGGACCGGGCGGCCCGACACCTCCGCGACGACCGCCCCGGCCTTGAGGCTCTTGCCCGCGGCCGCGGGCAGGGCCGTGACGACCGCACGACTGGTGCCCTGCGGCTGGACGCCGGTGATGGTGGTGCGGGAGGCCGTCTCGACCTTCCCGGTCAGTTCCATCTTCTCGACAAGCTGCTGGTCGGAAACCTTCCCCGTGATCTGGGAGGGCGGGGGCGCGGCGGCGTTCGAGGCACGCTGCTCCGGGGTCCTGGCCTGGGAGGCGATCCACCAGACGGAACCGGAACTGCCGAACAGCACGACGGCGACGGCGGCGACGACCAGGCCCCGCCTGGACCTCTGCCGCGCACTCGTCGCCCGCCCGCCGGACGGCCGGGCCACCTGTGTCTCCACCTGTGTCTCATCGGGGTGTTCGAGGCTCATGACAGTATTAGGACGTCTCTCGCAGTAGATCCTGGGCCTTGCCCTTGGCCTTCGTGATCAGTTCCAGCCACGCCGTGATCTCCGCTTCGTGCTTCACCAGCGAAGCCGCCGAGGCCTTGCTCTTGGCCTCCCGCGCCTTCGTGTTGAGACCGACCTTCGTCGCGCACTCGGCATCGGTGGTGGCCTGCTTGATCTCGGCACGCTGGGCATTGTCGAGCGCCGCGGTGTCAGCGCCGGGAATGTTCGCGTAATGCGAGAGCGCCGATTCCCTGGCCTTCTCCGGCGTCTTTATTTCCGGATAGCCGCCGGACTTCATGCAAGAGGCCCATTCGGAAAGCGACTTCTGATATCCGTCGTCATCGGCGAGGATGTGCGCGCTGTTCTGCTTGACGCTGTTGTAGACCGTCCAGTTGAGCCGGAGGTATTCCTTCACGTCCCCGTACACGGCCTTGAGCGTTTCACCGCGACAGCCCTTCGACGGCACCATGACCTTGCCACCGCCGAAGTCGAACTCCACACCGCCCTCGGGCTTGTCGACGTACCCGTCCATGGCCATGCTGTGGGCCCGCTTGACGTCCTCGGGCAGCGCGTCGAAGTCGTCCGGGCCCTCCTGGGCCTTCTGGTTGTCCGACCTGCGCGGGTCCGCCCCGTAACCCACGGTGCGCGCGGTCTCGGCCGACGGGGAGAGGTCCTCGCTCCGCTTCTTGCCGCTGTTGGTACCGGAGCCGCCCGCCGGGAAGACCTTGAAGCCCTTGTCGTTCATGCACTTGCGGATCAGTTTGAACTCCGCGTCGCGCTCCTGGTCCAACGCCGCGTTGGCGCTGTCGAGGGCCGTCTGCGCCCTGCGGGCCGTCTCCAGGTCCTGCGGGGCTTCCTCCGAACAGGCAGCGGAGGCGGCGCCCAGCAGCACCGTCACCGCGATGGCCGTCATGCCCCGGGTGCGCTTATTCAATGTCCGTGTCCGTGTCCTCTTGAAGGTGCGGCCGGGCCGCCTCCGCGACGCGGGGCGACCCGGCCTTCAGGCGTTGATCAGCAGCCGTTGCCGTCGTTCAGGGTGTTGCTCGCTCCGTCGTCATTGGCGTCCCAGTAGTAGTTCACGGAACCGCCGGGGATGAGGCAGATCTCCACGCCCCACGACATCCAACGACCGCCGTAGGTCTTGGAGGACTGGCTGCGGCGGTTCCACCAGGAGCTGTCGTTCTCGTAGACGGCCGGCATGTCGATGTCCCAGCGGGCGGACTCGTACTTCGTCCGGTACATCGAGTTGTTGGTGCTGTAGTTGCTGTCCTTGTAGATGCAGAAGTTGCCGTCGTAACACGTGCGGTCCACGGCCGCTGCGGACGGCGCCGCGGCGATGACGCCGGCCACGGCCGCCATCGCGATGAATCCGGCCGAAATCCTCTTACTGAGCACTCGTGACTCCCCCTTGTCGGGTGGTGACTGATGCTGTGAGAGGGCAGGGCAGCCGAAGCCCTTCCCCCCGGTCGGCTGAGATCAGGCTAGGCCACGCCCACCGGAAACAAAAGGTCAATTCCCTTTAAGCAAAGGGCTGTTGGCGATTGGAAGTGATCATTCAGTGGCCAATTCCCGATGCGTGAATCCATCATTCCGGCGCACCGCCACCTCACTGGAAAGGCGGTCGGTGCAGGTCAGCCCGGCGGACGCCGGGACGGGGTGGCTGAGCGGTGCCGGAGCCGCGCCGCCCGGACCCCCACGGTCCGGATGAACCCCGAACACGGCCTGAAAATCGACGCGTTCGCGACCGCGCCACGCCCTGGAGGCCGAAACCCGTGGGCCGGCCGCGCCCGCCTCCGTAGGGTGGCCCGATGGAGACCCACGTACGGCTGGAGCCCTGGTCCGCCGGCGACTTCTGGCTGCTGGAGCGCAAGAACGAGCCGGCCATGACCCGGTTCCTGGGCGGCCCCGAGCCGGCCGCGAAGCTCGTCGACCGCCAGCGCCGCTACGAGGCCCTGAGCGCGCGGGAGCCGGCCGCCGGCCGGATGTTCCGCGTCGTGTGGACCCCGGCCGGAGCGGGCCCCGGCGACAACGGACGCACCGGAAGCGGCGGACGCACCGGAAGTGTCGGACGCCCCGAGAGCGTCGGATCCGTCGGCTTCTGGGAGCGGGAGTGGCGGGGCGAGCCGGTCTACGAGGCCGGCTGGGGCGTCCTGCCCGAGTTCCAGGGCCACGGTCTGGCCGTGGCAGCGCTCACGGAACTCCTGGCGTACGTCAGGGCCCACGGCTCCCGCAACAGCGTCCACGCCTTCCCCGGCACCGACCACCCGGCGTCCAACGCGGTGTGCCGGCGGGCCGGTTTCGAGTACCTGGGCGACGTCGACTTCGAGTACCCGCCCGGCGTGCCCCACCCGAGCTGCGACTGGCGCTACCGGGTGGGCCGTCCGCAGGACGGCCTCACGCCGTCAGGATGATGCGGCCGCGGACCCCGGACGCCCCGAGGTGGGCGTGGGCCTCGGCGGCCTCGCCGAGCGGGAAGGTGTCCGCGACCCGGAGGGTCAGCGCGCCCGCGTCGACCAGGGCCACCAGACGGGCCAGGTGCGCCCCGTCCGCCGCGACCTCCTGCTCCACGACCCGGACACCGCGCTCCGCGGCCGGGGCGTGGTTCGGGATCAGGCCCACGTAGACCCCGCCGTCACGTACGGAGTCCAGCGCGGCCGCGCCCAGCACCGCCGCGTCCAGGACCCCGTCCACGGGCCCGGCCGGAGCCTCGCCGCGCGGGACGAACCCGGTCGCGCCCAGGGACCGTACGAGCTCCTCGTCGTCGGCGCCCGCCAGGGCCGTCACCGCCAGACCGGCCCGGGCGGCGAGCTGGACGGCCAGGCCGCCGACGACGCCCGCGGCTCCGGTGATCAGCACCGAGGAACCGGGGGCGAGCCCCAGCAGGTCCACGGCGCGGGCCGCGGTGAGACCGGCGAGCGGAAGCCCGGCCGCGGTCACCGCGTCCACGGCGGTCGGGGCGGACGCGACGGCGGTGGCGTCGAGCACCACGTACTGCGCGTGCGTGCCCAGCGGCTTCACCGGCCCGTAGTGCAGGCCCACGACCCGGTCACCGGCGCTCCAGCCGGTCACCCCGGCGCCGACCTCGTCGATCTCCCCGGACACGTCCCAGCCGAGGCCGAGCCGCTGTCCGGCGCCGCCGAAGATCCCTGCGACGACCGCGCCGTCCACCGGGTTGAGCCCGGCGGCGGCGACCTTGACGCGGAGCTGGCCGGCCTCCGGGCGGGGTACCGGGACCTCGGCCAGTTCGACCCGCTCCGGGCCGCCGAACTCGCTGACCACGGCCGCCAGCATCGTCTGCTCGCTCATCTTCATCTCTCCCGTTCGCTGCTTCGCTCGTTCGCTGCTTCGCTCGTTCGCGTGCTCTCGCGTTCTCGCGTTCTCGATGAGCACTAACCTAGGGAGAGGTACTCTCTTTTCGTAAGTACGCACTCCAAGGTGCGTACCCGACCCGGAAGTGGGGCACCCATGGCCACCAGCACCGCCGCGGACCGCCGCGAGGAAGCCCGCTCCGCCTACGACGCCTTCCTCAAGGAATGCCCCACCAGCCAGCTCCTGGCCCGCATCAGCGACAAGTGGGTCGGCCTCATCGTCAGCGCCCTCGGCCAAGCCGAAGACCGCTCCATGCGCTACAGCGACCTCGGCCGCAAGATCCCCGGGGTCAGCCAGAAGATGCTCACCCAGACCCTCCGCTCCCTCGAACGCGACGGCCTCGTCACCCGCACCGTCACCCCCACCGTCCCCGCCCGCGTCGACTACCGCCTCACCGACCTCGGCAGCAGCCTCGGCTGCCTCCTGTCCTCCGTGAAGCTCTGGGCCGAGAACCACTTCGACGAGGTCAGCACCCACCGCAACACCTACGACCACGCCACCGCGACGTCATAATTCGGCCGCGGCCGCTGGCACGGAACTGGCATGCTGAACGGGTGAACGGACCCGGCATTCAGCTCACCCTCGCCCCCGAACTGCGCCTCTTCGCCCCGCCCAGCCGGCGCGCCGAACGCGTACCGACCGCGACCGACGGCGCCTCCAGCCTCGGCCACGTCGTCGAATCGGCCGGCGTCCCGCTCACCGAGGTCGGCCGCCTCCTCGTAGACGGCCACGAGGTACCCGTCTCCTACGTGCCCCGGGACGGCCAGAACGTCGAGGTGTACGGCGTCGAGCGACCCCAACAGGTCCCCGGCGCCCCGCTCCGCTTCCTCCTCGACGTCCACCTCGGCACCCTCGCCCGCCGCCTGCGCCTGCTCGGCGTCGACGCCGCCTACGAGAACGAGGACATCGGCGACCCCGCCCTCGCCACCCGCTCCGCAGCCGAACGGCGCGTACTGCTCTCCCGCGACCGCGGACTGCTGCGCCGCCGCGAACTGTTCGCCGGCGCGTACGTCTACAGCGACAACCCCGACGAGCAACTGCGCGACGTGCTGGGCCGGTTCGCACCCGCCCTCGCGCCGTGGACCCGCTGCACCGCCTGCAACGGCCCGCTCCACGAGGCGGACAAGGAGAGCGTCGGCGACCGCCTGGAACACGGCACGCACCGCTCCTACGACGTGTTCGCGCAGTGCACCGAGTGCGAACGCGTCTACTGGCGCGGCGCCCACCACGCCCGCCTGGAACGGATCGTCGACGAGGCCCTCGTGGAGTTCGGCACGGCCTGAGCCGTGCCCGGGCGGGCCGGGGGCGGACGGGACCGGCCGACCCGCGGTGCCGTACCGGGCGTCGCAACCCGGTGGACCCGGCCGGTCACAGCGCTAGAACGCGTAGGCGTCGCCCGTGTCCAGCGCCAGCACCACGTGCTCGTTGTTCGCGCGGTTCCGGTCCGTCGCACCGCCGTTCCACCACGTGTCGACCCGCACCGCCACCTCCGGCGCCCGATCCCGCAGCCCCAACAGCAACCCGATGTGGCGCCCCTGCCCGTGCAGCGGCAACGACCCCGTCTCGCACACCACCTCGCGCAGACCCGCCCGGGCACAGCCCTCCGCCAGCTCCTGCCGGTCCGCGAGCTCCGCCGACAACCGCACCCGCACCGTCGCGTTCGGCAGCGCGGCGGGCCCGTCGTTCTCCGGGACCATCCAGATCCTCAGCCGCGCCCCCGACAGGGCCACCCGGCCGTGATAGGCCACATCGGCTTCCGGCCCGTCCCACGCCGACACCGACGCCTGGGCCGACCCGGGGACACCCGCGCCGAGCGCCAGCAAACCCGCCACCACCACACTTCGTACGGCACCACGGCGCACCGACACCACCTCCTCGCGCGGAGGCTAACCACCGCCGCCCCCGACCGGTCGGACCATCACACGAACGAGGGCGTGCCCACCCCCAACTGCCGTGGTCACCTCCGGAGCGTCCGCACACACCGGGGCCGGGCCGGATCATGCACGCCCCGCGCGGCCCCTGAGCCGCGCCTATGCTGGCGGGTAATCGCCCGTACGAACGACCTACGAACGACCGAGGAGCCCGCACATGAGCACGGCCGCCACCCGAACCGCCGTAGTCACCGGCGCGAGCAGCGGCATCGGCGCGGCCACCGCCCGCCAGCTCGCCGCAGCCGGCTACCACGTCGTCCTCACCGCCCGCCGCAAGGACCGCATCGAGGCCCTCGCCGCCGAGCTCACCGAGGCCGGCCACCAGGCCACCGCGCACGCCCTCGACGTCACCGACCGCACCGCCGTCGACGCCTTCGCCGCCTCCCTCGACCGCTGTGACGTCCTCGTCAACAACGCCGGCGGCGCCATCGGAGCCGAGCCCGTCGCCACCGGCGACCCCGCCGACTGGCGCACGATGTACGAGGTCAACGTCATCGGCACGCTCCACGTCACCCAGGCCCTGCTCCCCGCCCTGACCGCCTCCGGCGACGGCACGGTCGTGGTCCTCTCCTCCACCGCCGGCCACTCCACGTACGAGGGCGGGGCCGGCTACGTCGCCGCCAAGAACGGCGCCCGCGTCCTCGCCGAGACCCTGCGCCTGGAGATCGTCGGACAGCCCGTACGCGTCATCGAGATCGCCCCGGGCATGGTCAAGACCGAGGAGTTCGCGAAGACCCGCTTCCGCGGCGACACGGAGAAGGCCGAGAAGGTCTACGCGGGCGTCGCGGAACCCCTGTCCGCCGACGACGTGGCCGACACCATCACCTGGGCCGTGACCCGCCCCAGCCACGTCAACATCGACCTCCTGGTGGTCCGCCCCCGCGCCCAGGCCTCGAACACCAAGGTCCACCGCGAGCTCTAGAGCACTCCCGCCGCCTTCAGGTGCGGCACGAGGGCCGCCGGCTTCAGCCCGGCGGCCCTCGCCGCGTCCAGGGCCCGCTGGAGGTCCGCCGCCAGCGTCGGCGTGAAGTGCAGCAGCACGATGTCCCCGGCCTGCAGCCGCGGCGCGGGCGGGGTCCCGCCCCAGGTGGTGAAATCGTGCGTCCAGGTGATCAACGCCTTCACCCCGCACGCCTTGGCCGCGAGCCGCACGTCGTCGTTCACCGCCCCGTAGGGCGGCCGCAGCAGCTTCGGCGTCCGCCCGAAGGTCGCCTGGAGCCGCTCCCCCGCCCCGCACACCTCGGCGTCCTTGCCGGCCGCGTCGAGCGTGGTGAGGTCCGGGTGGTTGACGGTGTGGTTCTCGACGGTGGCCCGCCCCTCCTCCGCGAGCCGGGTGAAGTACCCGGTGTCGTACGAGGTCGCCCCCGGCAGCAGGAACAACGAGGCGGGCACCCGCTTGTCGAGCAGGATCCGGGCCGCGGCCGGATCGTGGTTCCAGCCGTCGTCGATGGTGATGAAGACGACCTTCTCCCGGGTCGGCACGTGCGACACGACAGGCGGCAGCCCCACCTTCGCCTGGGCGGACCCGACGGCCCCGAGGACGAGCGACAACGACGCGAGCGCGGCGATTAGCACGCGGGATCTCCACATGCCGCACACCCTGGTCTAGACCAAGATGCGGGTCAACCCTCCCGCCACAAACGGAAGTTGACGCACCACATCCGAGTGCGTGCGGCGCAATGTGAAATTCCATCACACGTTCGAGTGGCCCTCGGGAAATCGGCCAGACCGGCCAGGAATCCGCACCTAAGTTCAGCCGCAACACGAACAGCCCCCGCCCGGGATGGCACTCCCGGCCGAGGGCCTCACCAACAAGGAAGAAAGGCTTCCTCATGGCTGAACAGGACCCTACCGCCGCCGCGCGCTTCATGGACCTCACCGACCCCCGCTACGCCTACATGTTCGGCTTCCTCCAGGCCGACGGACACTTGTCTCAGCAGAGCCGACAACGTGGGCGCCTCACCGTGGAGCTCAACGTCCGCGACATCGACCTGCTGCACGAGTTCCAGCGCCTCACTCCGTACAACAGCTCCGTCACCGAGCGCACGCGGGCCACGAACTTCGCCTCCGCATCACACACCGCCGTCTGGGCCTGCAGTGCCCTGGAAGCGCGCACCATCATCAACGAGCTGGGGATTCCGTACGGGCGCAAGTCCAAGACCATCGCACCGCCCCGCGTCGACTTCTCCCGCCGCGACTACATCCGCGGCGTGATCGACGCAGACGGTTCAGTCGGGTACACGGGGAAGGGCTTCCCCTTCGTCTCGCTCACGACCGCCAGCACGGCGATCGGTGCATACCTCTGCCACTACGCCAAGAAGATCACCGGAGCAGAGCGCACCATCAAGCGCAATGCACGAGATGGCGTCTACAACATCCTCTACACCAACGAAGCAGCCGTTGAGCTGGCCTCACATCTGTACTACGACGGCTGCCTCGCCCTGGAGCGCAAGAAGGCCGCAGCAGGCTCCCTGGGCGCGTGGACCCGACCTGCGGACATGCCCAGGATGACCCCACGCCGCCGCTGGGCTGTGGCAGAGGACCTCAAGCTGCTCGACATCGGTGACGCCGCTGCCGTGGCCGTCGAACTGGGCCGCAGCGAATCTGCCTGCAGGCAGCGCCTCACACGCCTCCGCACGGGCTGCGGCCCGTGGCCCGCGCGCTGACCCGCCTGACACGCTAAGGCCCGGAACCCCACAGGGTTCCGGGCCTTCCGCTGTTTCGGCAAACCGCCGGCTCAGCCCTTGACGCAGATCAGCGCCTTGAGCTTGGCCACGACCCGCACGAGGTCCGTCTGCTGGTCGATGACCGCCTCGATCGACTTGTACGCGCCCGGGATCTCGTCCACGACGCCCGAGTCCTTGCGGCACTCGACGCCCTTGGTCTGCTCCGCCAGGTCCCGCGCCGAGAACCGCTTCTTCGCCGCCGTCCGGCTCATCTTCCGGCCCGCGCCGTGCGAGGCCGAGTTGAAGGACTTCTCGTTGCCGAGCCCCTTCACGATGTACGAGCCCGTCCCCATGGAGCCCGGGATGATCCCGTAGTCACCGCTGCCGGCCCGGATCGCGCCCTTGCGCGTGACCAGCAGGTCCATGCCGTCGTACCGCTCCTCCGCCACGTAGTTGTGGTGGCAGCTGATCTCGCGGTCGAAGGAGACCTTCGCCTTCCGGAACTCCTTGCGGATGACCTCCTTGAAGAGGCTCATCATCGCGGCGCGGTTGTACTTCGCATACTCCTGCGCCCAGAAGAGGTCGTTTCGGTACGCCGCCATCTCGGGCGTGGCCGCGAGGAAGACCGCGAGGTCC
Source organism: Streptomyces sp. NBC_01439 (assembly GCF_036227605.1). Taxonomy (GTDB): domain Bacteria; phylum Actinomycetota; class Actinomycetes; order Streptomycetales; family Streptomycetaceae; genus Streptomyces. Next base: position 4,360,070 of record NZ_CP109487.1, read on the forward strand.
CGGTCGACCAGGTTCTGGTTGTGCGCAAGGCCGCGGGCCACATTGATGTGAAAGTCCGCCAGCTCGTTCCCAATGTTCCGTGATCCGGAGTGCAGCATGAGCCAAACCGCCCCGGACGCATCAGTTGAAAGTTCAACGAAATGATTCCCGGACCCGAGCGTTCCGGTTTGCCGCATGGCCCGGTCCCGCCGGAACTTCACCGCATCCGTGATGGAGTCGAAGCGCTCCCAGAGCCCCTCGTACCCCTCCACCGAGAACCCGTACAGCCGCGCCGGGTCCACGGCCTCCTTGTGCATCCCCGTGCCCACCGGGATCGCCCGCTCGATCTTCGACCGCAGTCCCGACAGGTCCCCCGGCAGGTCGTTCGCCGTCAGGGACGTCTTCACCGCCGACATGCCGCAGCCGATGTCCACGCCCACCGCCGCCGGGCAGACCGCGTCCTTCATGGCGATCACCGAGCCGACGGTGGCCCCCTTGCCGTAGTGGACGTCCGGCATGACGGCCAGACCCTTGATCCAGGGGAGGGTGGCGACGTTGTGCAGCTGCTGCATCGCGCTGTCCTCGACCGACGCCGGGTCGGTCCACATCCGGATCGGGATCTTCGCCCCGGGTACCTCTACATACGACATAAGGAATCAATCCCCTGAAAATCACAGAAAAGTAAGAATGCGCAAAAGCCTCGCTCTTGATCCCAAATACGACAGGGGACCGGCGCCAGCACCAGCGTGTGCGATAGACATTGTGTCCAGCCGCGCCCAAGTCGCGGCAACGCATTTTCCTGACCGTCGGGGGGCCCGCCGGTCGAAGGGAGCCAGTGGACGTGCAGCGCAAGGCGGTACGGGGGCGAGTCCTGCCGGGCATCGCGATGCTCACCGCGCTCGCCGCCGGGGCGGCCGGTCTGACCGGGTGCACCAGCGGCAGCAGCGGCGGAAGCACCAGCGACTCGAAGGCCGGCGGCACCGCCGCCGCACCCGCCCAACCAGGCAAGTACCGCAGTCTGCCCTCGCCCTGCAAGGCCGGCGCCGACAGCAAGAAGCTCAAGGGCATGCTCCCGGCCGGGGACAGCCTCACCCCCGAGCAGCGCGACCAGATGTACGCCGGTGTCGCGGACGCCTCGTACGACGGCGACCGGCACGTCGGCTGCCGCTGGACCGGGCAGAGCCCCGAGGAGACGCGGCTGCTGTCGGTCGGCTTCGAGCGCGTGGTCTCGTACGACCGGACCACCACCAGCGACGACGACAAGGCCAAGCAGGTCTACGTCCGCCGGCTCACCGACGCGAAACTGCCCTTCCCCGGCCCGACCGCGAGCCCCACCCCGGCGGCCCCGACCCAGGGCGCGCCGACCCCCGGAGCGCCCGCCCCCGGAGCGCCCGCCCCCGGAGCGCCCGCCCCCGGAGCGCCCGCCTCCGGAGCGCCGGCGTCCCCCGCCGCGAGCCCGTCGGCGCCGGTCGAGCTCGGATCGCGCGTCTTGGAGGGCCCCGGCAACGACGCCTTCCTGGAGGACAAGCTCAGTCCGGCCGGGGCCAGCGCCGCGCAATCCCGCACCGTGCGCATTGTGTTCCGTACCTCGAACGTCATCGTCACCATCGAGTACAGCGTGCAGCCCGCGCTGCCCGGCACGGTCCCGCCGAGTACCGAAACCCAGGACAAGGCACGGCAGTTGGCGCAGGCCCTGGCCGAGCGTTTCAGCGAATGAGCGGTGTGCGCCGGGCTCCCGCGTGACGGCGCGCACAGCAGGCGGGTACCCGGTCGGGCTACCGTTGCCCGGGTCCCGCGTCCGAAGAACAACCGACAAACGTACTGAAGGAACCATGCACCGATCAGCCTCGCGCCTCACCCGCGTCCTCGCCTGCGCAGCCGTCCCGGTGATCCTCACCGTCGCCGGGTGTTCGTCCGACTCGGGCAAGGACACGAGCTCGAACGGCGACAAGAAGTCCGGTTCGTCCTCGTCCGCCAAGCCGAACCCGAAGTCCTCCAAGACCCTGGAGAAGGCGGCCTTCGCCACGCTCCCGGACCCGTGCAAGGCGCTCCAGACGCCGACGATAGACACGCTCGTCCCGGAGGCGAAGGACAAGAACGGGACGGCGCCCAAGTCGAACGACGTGGCCACCCGTACGAGCTGCTCCTGGAACGGTCTGGACGAGGACGGTCTGAAGGGCTCGCAGTACCGCTGGCTCTCGCTGTCCTTCTTCCGCTACGACTCGCAGGCCACCCTCGGCGATGCCAACAAGCGCGCCGAGGAGCAGTACAACAAGGAGTTGGAGGCCGCGAAGACCGCCGAGGGCGCGCAGGACCCGAAGGCGGAGGCGGTGGCCGAGATCGGTGACCAGGGGACGTCGGTCATCTACAAGGTGAAGAAGGACGGCAACGACCACTTCAACACGACGGTCGTGGCGCGCACCCAGAACGTGGTGGTCACCCTCGATTACAACGGTGCGGGGTTGGAGGGGGCGGCTGCGCCGGACCACGCGAAGCTGCTCCAGGACGCGATCACGGCCGCCAAGGAGGCCGTGACCTCGGTGGGCGCGGCGAACAAGGCGCCGGCGGAGCAGCCGCAGTCCCCGCAGCCCCAGTAGGAACGGGCGCGGGGCGGGGCCTCCTGGGGCACTGACATCCGGTCACCCGTACGCTGTGCGTGCCGCAGCTTGGTAAAGGCGCGGTAAGTACCCAGTACTGAGCATCGGCACGCTCCGCTCGGTACGTGCTCGACAAGGGGAGGGGATCGCGGGTGGCCGCGATGCAACTGACTCGTACGCACCGGATCCTCATAGGCGTGGTGGTCGCGGGAGCCGTGGTCATCGCGGGGATCGGGTTCGCGGGCTCGTACTCCGCGGTGCGTGCCCTCGCCCTGCAGAAGGGGTTCGGCAGCTTCTCGCTGGTGTTCCCGATAGGTATCGACGCGGGCATCTGTGTGCTGCTCGCGCTGGACCTGCTGCTGACGTGGCTCCGGATCCCCTTCCCCTTGCTGCGTCAGACGGCGTGGCTGCTGACGGCGGCGACGATCGCCTTCAACGGTGCGGCCTCGTGGCCGGATCCGCTCGGTGTCGGGATGCACGCGGTGATCCCGATGTTGTTCGTGGTGACGGTGGAGGCCGCCCGGCACGCCGTGGGCCGGATCGCGGACATCACTGCGGACCGGCACATGGAGGGTGTGCGCATCACGCGGTGGCTGCTGTCGCCGGTGCCGACGTTCAAGCTGTGGCGCCGGATGAAGCTGTGGGAGCTGCGCTCCTACGAGCAGGCGGTCGGTATGGAGCAGGACCGGTTGATCTACCAGGCCCGGCTGCAGGCGCGGTACGGGCGTTCGTGGCGGCGGAAGGCTCCGGTGGAGGCGCTGATGCCGCTGAAGCTGGCCAAGATCGGTGTGCCGCTCGCGGAGACGACTCCGGAGGCGCTGGCGGCGACGGGCATCGAGCCGGCGGTGCTGCCGCCGGTGGAGCAGCAGGCGCAGCAGGTCCAGCAAGCTCCGCAGGCTCCGGCGCTGGCGGCCGCGCCCGAGCTGGCGCAGCAGGGCCAGCAGGTCGCCCAGCAGGTGCAGGATCCGGCCGGCGCGCCCGGTGTTCCGGGTGTTCCGGGTGTTCCCGGTGTTGCCCAGCACGTCCCGCCGGCGTTCGCGGTGGACCCGACGGCGATGCCGGCGGCGCACAACAGCGCGTGGTTCGCCGCGCCGCTGGCGCCGCAGGCGGCGTACGAGGGCGGTTACAACCCCCAGTACGTGGAGGGCTTGGAGCCGACCCCGGTGCTGCCCCCGATGGGCCCGGACGAGGAGCAGTCCGTGTCCGCGCAGCAGGATCCTTCCATCCCGGCTCAGCGCCAGCAGGAGGTTCCGGCCGAGGGTCCCGAGACTCCTGACGAGGCCGAGTTCGCCGAGGCGGCGTACAAGGTGTTCTGTGCGCTGGTCGACGAGAAGCAGGACTACCCGTCGGCCGAGGCGCTCGACATACACCTGTCGGACGGTTACGGCGTGACGCACCCGCGCAGCGGTTCGCTGCTGCGCCGCATGATCCCGGCGTTCAAGCAGCGCCATCACAAGGACCGCGAGGCGGAGCACATCGCGTGACGTGACGGCCGTGGACGGCGGAAGGGCCCGCACCCCGAGGGGTGCGGGCCCTTTCGCGTGCCGGGTGGGTCGGCTCAGACGGCGAGCAGTTTGCGCACGCGGTCGGCGCCCACTGCCAGGAGCAGGGTGGGCAGTCGCGGTCCGGTCTCCCGGGTCACGAGGAGCCGGTAGAGCAGGGCGAAGAAGGTGCGCTGCGCGACCTTGAGTTCCGGCGTGGGCTTGGCGTCGGGTTCGAGGCCGGCCATGACCTTCGGGACGCCGTAGACGAGGGTGGTCAGCCCGTCGAGGGACCAGTGCGAGTCAAGGCCTTCCAGGAGGAGCCGGAGCGACTCGCGGCCCTCGTCGTCGAGGGACGACAGGAGCTCGGTGTCGGCGTCCTCGCGTACGAGGGTGCGCTGGTCGGCCGGGACCTGGGTGGTGATCCAGTTCTCGGCGCGGTCCAGGCGCGGCCGTACCTCGTCGAGGGAGGTGAGCGGCTGCGTCGGGTCGAGGTCGGTCAGGATGCGCAGGGTCTGCTCGTCGTGGCCGGCGGTGATGTCGGCGACGGAGGCGAGCGTCCGGTACGGGAGCGGGCGCGGGGTGCGCGGCAGCTCGGCGGCGGCGGTGCGCACGGCGCGGGTGTGCGCGGCGGCGTCGGCGGGCAGTACGGAGCCGTCGGCGACCTTGGCCTCCAGCTTGTCCCACTCGTCGTAGAGCCGCTGGATCTCCTGGTCGAAGGCGATCTTGAAGGACTGGTTGGGGCGGCGGCGGGCGTAGAGCCAGCGCAGCAGCTGCGGCTCCATGATCTTGAGCGCGTCGGCCGGGGTGGGGACCCCGCCCTTGCTGGAGGACATCTTGGCCATGCCGCTGATGCCGACGAACGCGTACATCGGTCCAATCGGCTGTTCGCCGCCGAAGATGTGCACGATCTGGCCGCCGACCTGGAAGGACGAGCCGGGTGAGGAGTGGTCGACGCCGGAGGGCTCGAAGATGACGCCCTCGTAGGCCCAGCGCATGGGCCAGTCGACCTTCCAGACCAGCTTGCCGCGGTTGAACTCGCTGAGCTTGACCGTCTCGGTGAACTCGTCTTCGGTGCAGACGTAGGTCATCTCGGTGGTCTCGTCGTCGTACGAGGTGACCTTGGTGAAGTCCTTGCCGCACTGGCCGCAGTAGGGCTTGTACGGGAAGTAGCCGCCCTCGCCGGTGCTGCCGTCGTCCTCGGCGGCGGCGCCGGAGCCCTCGGCGGCTTCCAGCTCGGCCTCGTCGACCTGCTTCTGCTGGGGCTTCTTGCCGCCCGGCTTCTGCTTGGTGCGGTACTGGTCGAGGACGGCGTCGATGTCGCCGCGGTGCTTCATCGCGAACAGCACCTGCTCGCGGTAGACGCCGCTGGTGTACTGCTCGGTCTGGCTGATCGGGTCGTACTCGACGCCCATTTCGGCCATGGCCTCGATGAAGGCGGCCTTGAAGTGCTCGGCCCAGTTCGGGTACGCGGATCCGGCCGGGGCGGGCACGGAGGTCAGGGGGCGCCCGATGTGCTGGGCCCACGACTCGTCGATGCCGGGCACGCCGGCGGGCACCTTGCGGTACCGGTCGTAGTCGTCCCACGAGATGAGGTGGCGGACCTCGATGCCCCGGCGGCGGATCTCGTCCGCGACCAGGTGCGGGGTCATGACCTCGCGGAGGTTGCCCAGGTGGATGGGGCCGGAGGGGGAGAGTCCGGACGCGACGACGACAGGTTTGCCGGGTGCTCGGCGCTCCGCCTCGGCGATGACCTCGTCCGCGAAACGGGAGACCCAGTCGGTCTCGGTGCTGCTCTGAGCCACGACACGTCCTTCTATCTCGAATGCTGGCTTCAGCCATTCTCCCAGACGGAAGGGGTCGCTCCGAGGTTGCTTTTTCACCGGGAAACGGTTTGCCCCCGCGTGGGATACTCGGCTCTTGTCGGAACAACCAAGTGCACTCACCGGCACGACCTCACAGGAACGGCAGCTCATGGCCTCGGTCCCTTCCCTCGCTTCTTCCGTCAATCAGCGCGTCGCGGACGCCCTTGCCTCCGCCCTGCCGGAGGCCGGTGGCGCGGACCCGCTGCTGCGACGAAGCGACCGGGCCGACTTCCAGGCCAACGGCATCCTGGCGCTCGCGAAGAAGGCGAAGGCCAATCCGCGCGAGCTGGCGGCGACCGTGGTCGGGGGCATCCAGACCGGTGACCTGATCCAGGAGATCGAGGTCTCCGGCCCCGGTTTCCTCAACATCACCATCACCGACCGGGCGATCATCGAGACGCTGGCCGCGCGGGCCGGCGACGACCGTCTGGGCGTCCCGTTCGCGGCGAACCCGGGCACCACGGTGATCGACTACGCGCAGCCGAACGTGGCGAAGGAGATGCACGTCGGGCACCTGCGGTCCGCCGTGATCGGTGCGGCGATGGTGGAGATCCTGGAGTTCACGGGCGAGAAGGTGGTCCGTCGCCACCACATCGGCGACTGGGGCACCCAGTTCGGCATGCTCATCCAGTACCTGCTGGAGCACCCGCACGAGCTGGACCACAAGGGCGGCGCGGACGCCGACGAGCAGGCCTCCGGCGAGGAGGCCATGTCCAACCTGAACCGGCTCTACAAGGCCTCGCGCGCGCTGTTCGACTCCGACGAGGAGTTCAAGACGCGGGCGCGGGCCCGGGTGGTGGACCTCCAGGCGGGTGAGCCGCAGACGCTGGAGCTGTGGCAGCGGTTCGTGGACGAGTCGAAGATCTACTTCTACTCCGTCTTCAACAAGCTGGACATGGACATCCAGGACCCGGACGTGGTCGGCGAGTCGGGCTACAACGACATGCTGGTCGAGACGTGCGAGCTGCTGGAGGATTCGGGCGTCGCGGTCCGTTCGAACGGCGCGCTCTGCGTCTTCTTCGACGACGTCAAGGGCCCGGACGGCAACCCGACCCCGCTGATCGTGCGGAAGTCGGACGGCGGTTTCGGCTACGCGGCGACCGACCTGTCGGCGATCCGCGACCGGGTGGGCAAGCTGGGCGCGACCGAGCTGATCTACGTGGTCGACGCGCGGCAGTCGCTGCACTTCAAGATGGTCTTCGAGACGGCGCGCCGGGCGGGTTGGCTGAACGACGGGGTCAAGGCCGTGCAGCTGGCCTTCGGCACGGTGCTCGGCAAGGACGGCAAGCCGTTCAAGACCCGTGAGGGCGAGACGGTCCGGCTGGTGGACCTGCTGGACGAGGCCGTAGAGCGGGCGACGGCCGTCGTGCGCGAGAAGGCCGAGAAGGTGGGCCTGACCGAGGCGGAGATCGTCGAGAACGGCCAGTTCGTCGGCATCGGCGCGGTGAAGTACGCCGACCTGTCGACCTCGGCCTCGCGCGACTACAAGTTCGACCTGGACCAGATGGTCTCGCTGAACGGCGACACCTCGGTGTACCTGCAGTACGCGTACGCGCGGATCAAGTCGATCCTGCGCAATGCGGGCGAGCGCAAGCCGGGCGCGCACCCGGAGCTGGAGCTGGCCTCGGCCGAGCGCGCGCTGGGCCTGCACCTGGACCAGTTCGGCGAGCTGATCGCCGAGGCGGCCGCGGACCACGCCCCGCACAAGGTGGCGGCGTACCTCTACCAGTTGTCGTCGCTGTTCACGACGTTCTACGCGGAGTGCCCGGTGCTCAAGGCCGACACCCCGGAGCAGGTGGAGAACCGGCTGTTCCTGTGCGAGCTGACGGCCCGCACGCTGACGAAGGGGATGTCCCTCCTCGGCATCCGGACCCCCGAGAAGCTCTGACATCGCTCGATCGGCACGACCGCACAACCGCACAACCGCACAACCCGCACCAAATGTGTACGGCCCCGGCAGCTACTGCTGGGGTCGTACGCATTTCGTGATCTCCGAGGCCTCCCACGATCCCGTCAACCCCACTAATCTGATCGTGTTCAAAACTTAATGGGGGGGGAATTTCGTGAAGAGCATCAAGCGAATGGCCGCCGTGGCCGCGGTGGCCGTGGCCGGCCCGACCATCCTGACCGCGACGCCCGCGATGGCCGCTGACCAGCCGGCCGTCATCGTCCCGGACGTGGCACCGAAGGACGACGCCGCCGACGCCGGTACGCCGGCCCCGGCCGTGCCGGACGTCAAGGCCCCGGCTCCGGTCGTACCCGCTCCGGCCGTCCCTGCTCCGGCCGTCCCGGACGCGCAGGCGCCCGCACCGAAGCCGGCGCCGGCGCCCGCCGCCGACAAGGCGGCGAAGGACGCCAAGAGCGACGAGGACACGCAGGGCGCCGAGTCCGACGGGATCCTCATGGGTCCCGAGGTCACGGTGGCGGGCATCCCGAAGAACGGTTTCAAGGCCGACGGCGGCTGGACCCCGCTGCAGGTGACGGTCGACAACGGCGGCCACGTCGCCGTGCCGAACTACACGCCCAGCATTTCCGTCGACGGGTACGGCGCCGAGTTCAAGCCCTCCCAGGTCAAGGTCGAGTGGAAGGCCGCAGGCGGCACCTGGCAGCCTGCCAAGCTGGCCCAGGGTGAGGCGCTCGGCTCCAGCCTGCAGTACAGCTTCGGGACCAACCCGTCCCTCGCCAAGGGCACTTCCTACACGGTCGACGTGCGGATCGCCTTCGCCGCGGACACCCCGGTGGTGCCCTTCGACCTGACCTCGGCCGGCAAGAGCCGCGTCGGGAACCACGTCAACCACTCGCCCACCTCCTGGTACAACACCACGATCACCGGTGCGGTCGACGATCGCGAGAACCCCTTCGTCGAGGGCCCCGCGCTGACGGTGAACGGCGTGCCGGAGACCATCAAGGCGGGCGGCGACTGGACGAACCTGTCCGTCCACGTGGACAACGGCGGGAAGGAGGCCCTGAAGGGCTTCGACGTCGGCATGGTCCTGGCCCGTCCCGACTGGGTCAAGATGAAGCCCTCCCAGATCAAGGCCGAGGTCCTGAGCAAGGACAAGGACGGCAAGGTCGGCTGGCACGCGGCCGAGATCTGGGCCGAGGAGGAGGGCGTCTTCTTCGGCATCGACCTCGCGGGTGGCCCGGTCCCGGCCGGCAAGAGCTTCGACGTCCAGGTCCGGATCCGTTTCACCGCCGACGCGCCGCTCGGCCCCGTCAGCATCTTCTCCTGGGGCTCGTCCAACGTCGGCCTGGGCAGCCCGAAGCCGTGGGCGGACTCGCGTTCCAAGGTCCGCCTGACGGACATCGTCGCCGCCTCCACGGACACGGGCGGCAACGGCAACCAGCCGAAGCCGAACGGCGGCGCCAAGCCGATCACCGACACCAGCAGCGGCACGGGCACCACCGGAAACACCGGCACCACCACCGGTGGCGAGCTCGCCGCCACCGGCAGCGACCCGGCCACCACCTGGGCCCTCGGCGGCGCGGGTGTCGCCCTCGCCATGGGCGCCGCCCTGGTCGCGGGCACCGGTCGCCGCCGCCGCACCACCGCCTGAGGTCTGGGGCACGGCACGCGTTCACCCGTACGGCCCGATTCGGGCCGTACGGGTCGTACGGCCCGTCTCGGCGGACCGCACATACTTCGCAATCCTGTAGCCCTCTGCAAGCTCCTCCCGCCTCACTAACCTTGGCGCCTCCCAAGGGGTTTGGGGCGGCTCCGGACATGTCCGGAGCTCGGGGAGGTAAAGAGCATGCAGTTCAAGCGCATGGCCGTCGTGGCAGCAGCCGCGGTGGCCGGCCAGACACTCCTGATGGCCGCACCCGCGGTGGCCGATGATCATCCGGCGGTGACCGCGCCGGACGCGGTACCCGTGGACACCGCCGGGCCGTCGGACGGGGCGCAGGCACCGGCGAAGGAAGAAGCCCAGGAGCAGCCGGAGGAGAAGACCCCGGCCGAGGACGCCGCCGCGCAGCAGCCCGCCGTACGGGCCGTGGCCGCACCGGCGGTGCCCGACACACTTGTTGTCCCGCCCGCACCGGAGGCGCAGGTGCAGGCCCAGGCCCAGACGCCGGCGCAGGCGCAGGCGTCCCCGCCGGAGGCCCTCGACGAGGGTGAGGACAGCGGGTCCGACCGGATCTTGATGGGGCCCGAGGTCACGGTCCAGGGCATCCCGGCGGCCGGATTCAAGGCCGACGGAAGCTGGACCCCGCTCACCGTGACCGTCGACAACTCGGGCCACCTCACCGTGGACGAGTACACCCCGTTGCTGGGCGTCTCGCAGGCCGCCGGACAGTTCGGGCCGGCCCACATCAGCATCGAGCACCGCACCGCGGGCGGGCCGTGGACGGCCGCCGTGCCGGTCCAGAGCGCGGCCCCCACACTGGGCTACGCCCTCGGCAGCGCCGCCGCGGTCCCCGCCGGCCAGATCCGGACCATCGACGTCCGGATCAGCTTCGCCGCGGACACCCCCGTCGTACCGTTCGACCTGACGGCGGACGGCAGGGGCCGGGTCGGGACCGCCACCGGCAGCTCCCCCACGTCCTTGTACGCAACGAGGATCACGGGCGCACCCGGCGGTGACGAGGACCCGGTACGGGTCGAAGGTCCCGCCCTGGCGGTGAGCGGGGTCCCGGAATCGGTGCGGGCGGGCGGCGACTGGACGGAACTCTCCGTCCGGGTGGACAACGCCGGAAGGGCCGAGCTGGCCGCCTTCGACCTGGGTCTGATTCTGGCCCGGCCCGACTTCGTCCCGATGCAGGTCTCGCAGATCACGGTCGAGGTCCTGCGGCCCGGCGTGGACGGACAGCCGGCGGCTGCCTGGCAGTCCGTCGAGATCGTCTCGGACGAGGACGGCTACTTCTTCGCGGGCGGTCTCGTGCGCGGCCCGATCGGCGCGGGCGCGGCCTTCGACGTCCCGGTCCGCGTCCGCTTCTCCGCCGACGCCCCGACCGGATCGGTCTCCTTCTTCGCCTGGGGCACGTCCCAGGTCGACGCGGAAACACCCCCGCCGTGGGCCGACTCCCGCTCGCCCCGCCGCCTGACCACCCTCCTGGAACCGGCCCCCGCCCCGGGCGGGGAAACCCCGGGCGGCGGGACCTCCGGCGGCGGCACGCCCGGCGGCGAAGCCCCGGGAAGCAACACCCCCGGAGGCGGTACCCCTGGCGGGGAGACACCCGGCACCCCCGGCGGAGGCATCCCCGGGGACGGGACACCCGGAGGCAGCGCGCCCGGAGGGGCGACTCCCGGCGGCGAAGCCTCGGGAGGCGGTGCGCCCGGTGGCAACGGGCCCGTGCCGAACGGCGGCACCGGGACCACGCCGATCAGCACCGTCCCCACCAGCGGGAGCGCCACCGGCGCCCCCGCCCTCGCCGCCACCGGCGCAGACCCGGCCACCAGCTGGGCCCTGAACGGCGCGGGCGTGGCCCTCGCCATGGGCGCCGCCCTGGTCGCGGGCACCGGTCGCCGCCGCCGCACCACCCCCTGACCCGCTCGGCCGCCGACTCGGCCCCGTCACCCGCACGGGTGGCGGGGCCGCCCGCGCGGGACGCGCCGGAAGCCGTCGCGTTCCCCGGAGCGGGCCCGAGCCCGACGGCTAGGGTGGGCGGCGTCCGATCCGAGGAGAAACCGGAAATGCCCACCGCGACGCCTGCACGCGGCGGTTCAGTGCCGCCGATGCCTGAGTACACGCCGAAGGCCCTGCGCGCCGCCATCGCCGCCCGCACCCCGGCACTCCTGCCGGGTTTCGACGCCGCCTGGCGACAGCAGATCGCCGACGCGTACGACATCGGGCCCGTTCCCGCGTTCATGGCCCGCTGGTGGGGCGAGTACGCCCTCGCGCGCGATCCCGAGCTCGACCACCGCGTGAATGACCTCGAAGCCCGGGCGGCCGAAGCCGCGAACGCCGAGACGGCCCGCGAACTCCTCGACGAGGCCTCGCGCATCCGCCACGAGCTGCGCGACCTGGAACCCGGCGAGTGAGCGGGGAGTTCACCGGGCCGATAGAACTGCTGGCCCTGCTGCGCGAACTCGATGACCCGGAGCGGCTGGAATGGCCGCTGCACTACGACCGCGCGACGACCGGCGTCAAGTTCGGCGGGCTGGTGCGTCGGCTCGAAGCAGACTTCGGTACCTCGTGCGAGTCCGAGCGGGACACCCAGGACTCCAGCGAGTACGGGCGTGTCCACGTGCCCGCGGACGCGACGGTCTGCGGGACGCGGATCGTGGTCTGCGTGAGCAAGTTCGGCTCCCTCGCAGAGGTCTGCGCCGACAATCCGGGGGCCTTCCTCGGCACGGACGATGCCCAAGAAGAAGGGGCGCTGGACCTCGGCGACCTCGCCACCGTGGAGCGGGCGCTGGCCGACCTCGGCTACGTGAGTGTCCCCGAGGAACTGCTGGAGAGCGACTACGAGGGCCCCAGCGCGCTGGAGGACTTCGCGGCCCGGCCCACCTGGTGGACACGGTTCTTCGGCATCCGGTGACCCGCCCGCCCGGCCTCCACCCTCAGCCGGCCTCTGGCCTCTGGGCGCCGACTGCGGCCCAGGGGGCCCCTCGGCAAGACCTTAACGGGACGGCCTCACACACCACGGCCGGTGGATATCACCCGTTCGGCCCGGTTCGGGGTGTAGCGGCCGGGTAGGGGATGGCCCGTCCATCCCCCATAGGCGCCACAGATCCCCGGAGGCCTCCGTGCCCGACATGAACGGCCCCTACAAGCCCGGCACTCCCTGCTGGATCGACCTGATGGTCCCCGACCAGCAGGCCGCCCTCGACTTCTACTGCGACGTGTTCGGCTGGCAGGGCGAGGTCGGCCCGGCCGAGCAGGGCGGATACTCCGTCTGCACCCTCAAGGGGCAGCCGGTCGCCGGCATCATGAAGGCGATGAACCCGGACGGCACCGTCCCGGACCCGATGCCGCCGACCGCGTGGACCACGTACCTGGCCACCGACTCCCTCGACTCCACCCTCAAGTCGGTCACCGACTCCCACGGCACGGTCATGATGGGCCCGATGGACGTCATGGACCTCGGCCGGATGGCCGTGATCGCCGACCCCACCGGCGCCGTCGTCGGCCTGTGGCAGGCCGGCACCTTCGACGGCGCGGGCATCGTCAACGAACACGGCGCGCTCATCTGGAACGAGCTGAACACCCCCGACGTCCCCGCCGCGGCCGCCTTCTACACCGCCGTCCTGCCCGTCACCACGACTCGGTCCGAGATGCCGGGCGCCGGGGAGTACACCGAGTTCAAGGTCGGCGACCGCGCGGTCGGCGGAATGATGGACCTCGCCAAGTTGCCCGCCGGGGTGCCGCCGCACTGGATGCCGTACTTCCACGTGGACAGCGTCGACGAGATCCAGGCCGCCGTCGTACGGGCCGGCGGCAGCGTCATGGCCCCGGCCTTCGACATGGTGGCGGGCCGGATGGCCGTCCTCGCGGACCCCCAGGGCGGCACCTTCTCGGTGATCACTTCGACGGTGACGGAGCAGCCCGTCTGACGTTTTTCGGGTGCACAGGGCATGTTCCCCGCCCCCTGTGCACCGCCTCCTTCCGTCTGCCACGTCATCCGCGGCGGACGGAAGTACCGTGAACGCGAATGCCCCCCGACTGATTTCGGCAGTCGGGGGGCATTTGCTCGATTACAGTCCGCGCAGCATTCTCAGACCGGAGCGCGAGGCGATATCAACATCACCCCGAGAATTGGTCAAACAGGCAACCAGAATCCGCCCGGGTCGCGCCCACGAGAATTCCACACCTTGATCCGGTCGGATCAAATGTGCTCACTGGGGTTGGCCGGCTGGTAGAAGTTCCAGCTTCCCGGGCCGTGGTGCTGCCCGTCCGGGGAGTTGCCGGAGGGGCAAGCTCCGTTGTCGGAGCGACCGTTCCACCACATGGAGCAACAGTGGTTACAGAAGCGCCAGTTGTCCTGGAACGCCGTCACGTCGTTGGGGAGGGGGAGGGCCACGGCGGCCTTCTTTCTGGAGTGGAGATGACGCGAACCCCTACGCAATCAGCCCGATACGGCGGGCCTACACACGGGGGCCGCGATCCGAACAAGGGAATAGTACGCACCGAATACCTAGAATTCGGGCGCGCCACGCCGCCGTGTCGGAATTTCGATTACCCCCCATGCGCTATCATTCCCGGAGAAACGAATCTCTTGAGGGTGGAATTCATTCCCACCTAAGAATTTCAGGAAAGCGCATTCTGGGAAGATGTCACGGGCGCCCGATTCGGAACTCGCACCAGACGACCTTTCCGGGGGTCCGCGCCAGCACTCCCCACTCGTCGGCGAGCGCAGTGACGAGGGTGAGGCCCTGACCGTGCGGCCGGTCGCGGAGCCGCGTCGCTCCGGGCCCGCCGTCGTGCACCTCGATGCGGACGGTCGCGTCCTCGAAGCCGTACAGCCGCAGCAGGTAGCCGCGGCCGGGCGGGACGCCGTGGCGCAGGGCGTTGGTGGCCAGCTCGCTCACGCAGAGCAACATTTCGTCGTGGCGTTCGGTGACCACCCACGCCTGCAAGGTGTCACGTGTGAACTGGCGTGCAGCCGCGACCGTTCGAGGTGAGCGCAGGTAGAGCCGCTCGCGCACGAGCGCCGCCTGAATAGTTGGATTCACGGGACGATCGTCGCGTTGCGTGACTAGCGTGTGGCTGAGCGCCAACCCGTACTCCTTCATGAGTACGGGTCGGCACGGGGTATTCCGCGTGCGCGGGTGGGGAGTTCGCTGTCATGCCACCGAGGAAACGAGTACGGCCGAACGCGACGACCATGAAGATGGTCGGCGCGATGGTGGCCGCCGCCCGCATCGCCAAGAACCTGACCCAGAAGCAGCTCGGAGAGCTGGTCCGGCTCGATGCGGAGACCATCGCGTCCATCGAGCAGGGCCGGCGCGCGCTGATGCCGAACGTCGCGGAGCTGATGGACTTCCACCTGGGCCTGCCGGGTCTACTGACCGTGGCGGCGAACGAGATGCCGGCCGTCGACGCGACCCCGCCGTGGGCCGAGGAGTACATGGACCATGAGGCGCGTGCGATCGCGCTTTCCTGGTTCGACAACCAGGTGGTGCCGGGTCTTCTCCAGACCGAGAGCTACGCCCGGGCCGTCTTCAGGTGCCGCGTCCCGGCCCACCCCGAGGCGGAGATCGAGGCGCTGACCGCCCGGCGCATCGCACGCCAGGAAATCCTGCACCGCGCCTCGCCACCGACCCTGAGCTTCGTGATCTGGGAGGCCGTGCTCCGCGACCGCCTCGGCGGGGACGAGGTGTACGCGGAGCAGCTGCGCCACCTCCGCGCCTGCGCCGACCTACCGGACGTGAGCCTCCAGGTGATGCCGCTGGGTGGGACCTCGCACGCCGCTCTCGACGGTCCGTTCACCATCGTGGAGACCCAGGCCCACCAGCACCTCGGCTACACCGAGACCCAACGCGGCAGCCATCTGATCTCGGACCCCAATGAGGTCAGCATCATGGCGCGCAGGTATGCAATGCTGCGGACTCAGGCCCTCAACACCGAGCAGACGCGGGGCCTGTTGGACCGCCTGCTAGGAGAGACATGCGTGCCACGACCGCACTGAAGTGGTTCAAGTCCAGCTACAGCGGCAGCGAAGGCGGCCAGTGCCTGGAAGTTGCCGTGGCCTGGCGCAAGTCCTCGTACAGCGGCAGCGACGGCGGTCAGTGCGTCGAGGTTGCCACCTGCACCGACACGGTCCACGTCAGGGACTCGAAGGTCCAGGACGGCCCCGTCCTGGATCTCGCCCCGGCGAGCTGGGCGCAGCTGACCGGCTGGGTCAGCCGGTAGCGGCAATGCCGGCGGCGGTCACCCCGCCCGCTCGGCGACCAGCGGGGCGAGGCCGTCCAGGATGCGGTCCAGGCCGAAGCGGAACTGGTAGTCCGGCTCGCCGGATCCGGTGAACGCGTCGGAGTCCAGCAGTCGCGTCACCGCCGGGTGGCTGTCGGGGCCGGCGAGCAGCCGCAGGGTGCGGACGTACTGGGCCAGGGCCTGCTCCGGGGCCGTGCCCGACTTCACGATGGCGTCGATCATGTCCGCGGCCATGGTGGCCTCGTTCCGCACCAGGCCGCCGATCAGGATGATCGTGGAGAGCTTCTCGCCCTCCTTCAGGCCCGTACCGGCCATCGCTGCGAGCCCCCGGTCCATCCAGGCCAGCTGGTTCGGGGTCGCGGGCGGGGCCGTGATCGGGATGCGCAGGATCCAGGAGTTGGCCATGAGCACGGCCCGCTGCGCGTACGCCCAGTTCGTCAGCAGCTCGCGCCAGCCCCACCCGGCCGCCTCTGGCGGCAACGGCGGCGGGGTGCCGACCCCCGCGTCCGACATGAGGACGTACAGCTCCTCCTTGGCTGCGACGTACCGGTAGAGGGACATCGTCGAGACGCCCAGCTCCTTGGCCACCCGGCCCATGGAGACGGCGTCCGTCCCCTCACCCGCGGCCAGCGTCACGGCCGCCTCCACGATCTTCGGCAGGGTGAGCGTGGGGCGCGGCCCCTTGCCGGGGCGTTCGCGCAGGCCCCAGGCCATCTCCAGGCTGGCCGGGAGCCCGGTCCCGCTGTCCTCGTCGTCCTCGTCCGCCATGACCGCCCACTTCTCGATTGCCCCCATCCTAGTTCTGTGTATTACTTACACAGAAGAGCGTAAGGCATACGCAGAAGCTTGGAAGGGAGCACCGTCCCTCATGACCACGCACGCCTCCGGCGAATTCGGCATCCACGCCGCCGGCCTCACCAAGTCCTACGGCGACCTCCGCGTCCTGGACGGCATCGACCTGTCCGTCCCGCGCGGCAGCGTCCTCGCCCTCCTCGGCCCCAACGGAGCCGGCAAGACCACCACCGTCCGGATCCTCGCCACCCTCACCGCCGCGGACTCCGGCACCGTGCGCGTCGCCGGGCACGACACCGTGACCGCACGCTCCCGGGTGCGCGAACTCATCGCCCTCACAGGCCAGTTCGCCGCCGTTGACGAACTCCAGACCGGCACCGAGACCCTGCGCATGATGGGCCGCCTGGCCGGGCTCTCCCCGCGCGCCGCCCGCACCCGCGCCGACGAGCTCCTCACCCGGTTCGGCCTCACCGAGGCGGCCGCCCGCACCGCGAAGACGTACTCCGGCGGCATGCGCCGCCGCCTCGACCTCGCCGCGAGCCTGGTCTCCCGGCCCGAGGTGATCTTCCTCGACGAGCCGACCACCGGGCTCGACCCGCGCAGCCGCCAGGACCTGTGGGAGCTCGTACGGGAACTGCGCGCCGACGGTACGACCGTGCTGCTCACCACCCAGTACCTGGAGGAAGCGGACCAGCTCGCCGACCGCGTCGCCGTGCTGGCCGACGGACGGATCGCCGCCGAGGGCACCCCCGCCGAGCTCAAGTCCCGTGTCGCGGGCCACCGGCTGGACCTCACGTTCGCCACCCGGGCCGCCTACGAGGCGCTGGCCCCGCGCGCGGTGCACCGCGCCCCGGAAGAGCTCACGCTCGGCCTGGCCACCGACGGCACCGCCGCCCACGTCCGGACCCTGCTCGACGAACTCGACCCGGACCGCACCGACATCGACCGCTTCGCCCTGCGCAGCGCCACCCTCGACGACGTCTTCCTCGCCCTGACGGGAGCCGACCGATGACCGCCGTACCCGTGAACGCCTTCACCCTGGCCGGCCGCAGCCTCCGCATCAGCAGCCGGCGGCCCGACGCGCTGATCGCCGCCCTGATGCTGCCCGTCATGCTGATGCTGATCTTCGTCTACTTCTTCGGCGGGGCCATCGACACCGGCACGGCGTACGTCACGTACGTGGTGCCCGGCGCCATGCTGCTCTGTGCCGGCTTCGGGGCGGCCTCCACCGCCGTCAGCGTTTCCGAGGACATGAGGGACGGCGTCGTCGACCGCTTCCGCTCCCTCGATGTCGGCGGCATCCCGATCCTCGCCGGGCACGTGGCGGCCTCGGTGGTGCGCAACCTGATCTCCACCACCCTGGTCCTCGCCGTCGCCGTCGCGATCGGCTTCCGACCCCAGGCGGGCCCGGCCGCCGTCCTCGCCGCGGCCGGCCTGCTGTTGACGTACATCACGGCGATCTCGTGGCTGGCCGCCGCACTCGGGCTGCTCGCCAAGTCCCCCGAGGCGGCGGGCGGTTTCACCTTCCTGATGATGTTCCTGCCGTACCCGTCCAGCGCCTTCGTCCCCATCGGGACCATGCCCGGCTGGCTCCACGGCTTCGCCGACCACCAGCCGCTGACCCCGGTGATCGAATCCCTGCGCGCACTGCTCCTGGCGCAGCCCGCGGGCAGTGCGCCCTGGGTGGCCCTGACCTGGTGCGCGGGCATCACGGCCGCGGCCATGGCCCTGGCGGCGGTTCTGTTCCGCAGCAGGACCCGCTGAGGGGCCCCTGTTCGGAGCCCCTCAGCGGGCCTGTGAACCTGCCGCTCAGCTCAGCGGTTGAGCGGGTAGGAAGTACGGCCCGTTGCCTCGTCGATCTCCGAGTGGGCCTTCTGCAGCATCTGCGAAGCGAGATCCATGAGCGCGCGAGCGCCCGCGATCTCTTCCCCGACCCTCAACTGCTCCGGGTCGGAGGGGTGACGCAAGGCATAGCCTCGCGCCTTGATCTCGGAGCCGTCCCCGAGCCTGACCAGGGCCGCCGCACTGGTGCGGTGGCCCTCCTCGGTGAATTCGAGCTCCACATGCCACCCGACGAGCGTGGCCATGGTGCATCACCTCCAGGGGGTCACCCTTCCCTCCAGGGTGCGCCCGCGCCCGTTCCGGCGCGAGCGGGGACGGCCGAGCACTGCGGGGGCCGGCTGACCGCGTTGAACGACCTCAGCAGTCGAAGGTCCAGAACAGCCCGACCTCGGTGTCGGAGACGATGACCAGGCCGGCGTCCTCCCAGTAGAAGGTCATCGGGGCATAGCCCCAGTGGGACGCCCCGAAGTCCAGCGTGCCGTTCCGGCCCGCACCGACGGTGACGTTGGTGTAGCACGCGAACGTGTGCCCGTAGCGGGCGAGGACGGTGCGGACCGTGTCCTGCAGCTCGTCGAAGCCCTCGGTGAACCGTTCGAGGTTCCGGAGGGTGCAGCCGCCGTCGGTGAGTGCGAGGAGGAGGTTCTCGGCGCTCGCACGGTCGATCTCGTGCAACCGTTCCCCGACGTCGGCCGGGGTGAGCCGACGCCGGGGATCGGCCCCGTGGGGCGGGCGGAAGGGAAAGGCGGGCACTTCCGTCGTGCGCTCGTCCGCGGTGTCGTCGAGCCCGACCCAGCCACGCGGGTCGGGGACGGCGCGTTCCATGACGGCGAGCACGTCGGTCCGCCAGTCCTCGTGCTCGCGCGGACCGGTGGCGCTGAACGTGAACGCGTCCTCGTAGAGGTGCCGGACCGCCGCCTCCCAGGACGCCCGGTCGATCGACAGATCGCCCCCTTGGATGTCGCCCCCCTTGATACCGACGTGCCGAGTGCGCACGTACACCTACGAAATTGGCAGTCCTCCGGGCCGCGCACATGAGTACGCGCACTCATGTTCGCGATCATCCGGCGGAGTTCACTGAAGCCATGCCCCTGACTCCGGACACCGCCGCCCGCCACCCCCGCGCGTTCGTCGCGCCGCTCGTCTCCACCCTGCTGACGCTGCCGGCGGCCGCCGTCGCGTTCTTCTTCGTCGGGCTGTCCCCGATGGCCTGCGACTCCTGCGGCGATGCGGCGAGCGACCGGTTCGACGCCTCGTACGACGTCGCCTTCCCCGTCTTCGGGTTCGGCCTGCTGCTGGTGCTGGTCGTGCTGGTCGCCGCGTGGGGGCTGCCCTGGCAGCGGCGCTACGCCGCCGCCAGGGTGTGGTGCGCGGTGACCGCTCCGGCCGCCGTCGTCTTCGACTTCATCGTCTTCCACGGCCTCGTCGACTGGCCGTAGGTGCGGACCGGACCGTCAGCGGGTCTCTCGCAGCCAGCCCGCGACCTCGGTCGCCCAGTAGGTGAGGATCGTGTCGGCACCCGCCCGCTTAATGCCCAGCAGGGTCTCCAGGATGGCGCGGTCGCGCTCGATCCAGCCCTTCTCCGCCGCCGCCTCGACCATCGCGTACTCGCCGCTGATCTGGTACGCCGCCACCGGAACGTCCACCGCCTGCGCGACCCGGTGCAGGATGTCGAGGTAGGGGCCGGCCGGCTTGACCATCACCATGTCCGCGCCCTCCTCCAGGTCGAGGGCGAGCTCCCGCAGGGACTCCCGGGCGTTCGCCGGGTCCTGCTGGTACGTCTTGCGGTCGCCCTGCAGCGAGGAGGCGACGGCCTCGCGGAAGGGACCGTAGAAGGCGGAGGAGTACTTCGCCGTGTAGGCGAGGATCGAGACGTCCTCGTGCCCGGTCTCGTCCAGCGCGTCCCGGATGACGCCGACCTGTCCGTCCATCATCCCGCTCGGCCCGACCACGTGGACGCCCGCGTCGGCCTGGACCTGCGCCATCTCGGCGTAGCGTTCCAGCGTCGCGTCGTTGTCGACCCGCCCGTGCTCGTCCAGCACGCCGCAGTGGCCGTGGTCGGTGTACTCGTCCAGGCACAGGTCCGACATGATCACCAGGTCGTCCCCGACCTCGGCCTTCACATCGCGGATCGCGACTTGGAGGATCCCGTCCGGCTCGGTGCCCGCCGTGCCCAGCGCGTCCTTGTTCTCGTCGGCCGGGACACCGAACAGCATGATCCCGGAGACCCCCGCCTCGACCGCCTCGACGGCGGCCTTCCGCAGCGTGTCCCGGGTGTGCTGCACGACGCCCGGCATCGCGGAGATCGCCAGGGGCTCGCTGATGCCCTCCCGGACGAACGCCGGGAGGATCAGGTCCGAGGGGTGCAGCCGGTTCTCCGCGACCATCCGTCGCATCGCCGGGGTGGTGCGCAGCCGGCGGGGCCGCGAACCGGGGAAGGATCCGTACGCGCTCATCTTCAGTCGCCTCTTCGAGCATCGACAGCAGTCCGGACAAGGGTAGGGCCCGGACTCCCCGCTCCCGGGCCCCGCCCGGCTCCCGGCCGGCCGTCGGTCACTGCGGGACCTCGACCGTCAGGTACGGCGCCAGCGCCCGCAGGAAGTCCGGTGCGTCGAACATCGCCGCGGCCGAGGCCACGCCCGTCGTCCGGGTGCGCCCCGCCAGGATGCGCTCGACGGCCTCCACCGCCAGGGGCGCGGTGACCGCGTAGATGTCCTGGCCGTGGGCGGTGGCACGGCGTTCGACGCCGCCCGCGCGGACCAGGACGTCGACGACGAAGGTCTGGTCCGACCGTCCGAGGTCGTCGACCGCCTCCGGCGCCGGCGTGTCCGCTCCGGCCAGGTCCCGCGCTGCCTCCACCGCCATGTACGTGCGCACCTCGGGCACGGCCACGTGGCTGGGCACGGTGACGACGTCGGCCATGGTGAACTCCGCGATCACCGTCCGCCGGCCGAGCGGCTCCGGGAAGACCCAGTCCCGCTGCGACAGCTGGTCGTCGTGGTACTGCAGGGCGCCGTCCGTGAACCTCACTCGGCGGCCCCCGCGGCGCTCGTGGGACACCTCGCCGGCCTTCCTGGTGCCCGCCGTGGGCTGCCAGCTGCTCAGCCCGTAGGCGACGTGCACTTCGTCCGCCGCGGTCCACTCGCCCATCGCCGCGCCGACCAGCAGGTCGCCCAGGCCCCCGTAGAAGGCCATGGCCGGCACCACGGGGACCTCCGCCGTGCGGGCCGCTTCCGTGTGGTCGGCGAACATCGCCGCGTTCGCCTCGATCTCCGCCGCGACGTCGACGTAGGGGATCCCCGCGCGCAGGGCCGCCTCGAC
Organism: Streptomyces sp. NBC_01439; assembly: GCF_036227605.1. Lineage (GTDB taxonomy): Bacteria > Actinomycetota > Actinomycetes > Streptomycetales > Streptomycetaceae > Streptomyces. The sequence goes on from NZ_CP109487.1 coordinate 4,381,759, forward strand.
GACGGGGCCGCCCGTCACCGCGAACGGTCCGGCGGCGTTGACGACGGCCGCGGCTCCGGCGAGGGCGCGGTCCAGGGAAGCCGGGTCGTCCACGGCGGCCGGGCGGACCAGCAGGTCCGCGTCCTCGGCCGCCAGCTCCTCCAGCCGGGCTCCGTCGCGGCCGGAGACGACGGTGGCGATGCCGCGCCTGCGCAGCTCGGCGACGATGAAACGACCGGTGTGCCCGGTCGCCCCGTACACCACCACCGGCCCCGCCGTACGCGTCTCGCCGGCCGTTCCCGCCGTACCCACCGTGCTCATCGCTCTCCCCGTCCCGTGTGCCCTGTGCGGCTCGATGCACTCAGTCTCGGCGCGGGCCGGGCCCGAACGTGATGGTCCGGAACGACATCACCCATACACTTTCGGACATGCCCACTGTCGCCCTGGCGGCCGCCGGTCACCTGCTGCACTTCGAGCTGGCGGTGGCACACGAGATCTTCGGCAATCCCCCGCCCGACGCCCCGCAGGGCTGGTACGACGTACTGCTCTGCGGCCCCGGCCCGGTGCGCGTCGGCCCGTTCACCGTCGAGCCCGACCACGGCCTGGAGCGCCTGGTCCGGGCCGACACCGTGATCGTGCCCGCCTGCGCCGACGTGGACGAGCCGCCGCCGCCCGAACTGGTCGACGCCGTGCGCGCCGCCCACGCGGCGGGTGCCCGGGTCGCCTCGCTGTGCACCGGGGCCTTCGTGCTCGGCGCCGCGGGCCTGCTCGACGGGCGGCGGGCCACCACCCACTGGGCGCACGCCGCTGAGCTGGGCGCACGCCATCCGCTGGCCGAGGTCGACGCGGACGTGCTCTACACGGACAACGGCAGCGTGCTCACGGCCGCGGGCAAGGCCGCCGCCGTGGACCTGTGCCTGCACCTGATCCACCTCGACCACGGCGCCGCCGTCGCCAACGCCGTCGCCCGCCGCCTCGTCATGGCGCCGCACCGGCCGGGCGGCCAGGCCCAGTTCGTGGCCACCCCGGTGCAGGTCACGGGCGGCGACCACCAGCTCGCCGGACTGCTCGCCTGGGCCCAGCAACGCCTCGACCGGCCGCTGACCGTCACCGACATGGCGCGCCGGGTCAGTACGAGCCCGCGCCACCTGGGACGGCAGTTCCGGGCGGTCACCGGCCAGACCCCGCTGCAATGGCTGCTGACCCAGCGCGTACGGCGCGCACAGGAGCTGCTGGAGGCCACCGACGAGACGATCGAGGCGGTCGCCGTCGCCACCGGCATGGGTACGGCGACGACGCTGCGCCGCCAGTTCAAGCGGGTCGTCGGCGTCCCGCCCGACAGCTACCGCCGCGCGTTCCGCAGCGCGAACCCCACCTGACGGACCGCCCGACGGTCCGCCTGACGGACCGGTCGCCCGCCGGCCGGATCCGCGTCCGGACCCCCCGGTCCGACGCCCCGGACCTCGCGTTCACCCGACGGGACGGTTGCGGTACCTCCACCGCCACAGCCCGTCGACCCGGTGGTCTCCGGCGAGCTCCGGGCCCAGCGGGCCCACCTTCTCGTACGCCTCCGGCGTGCCCGGGTGGTCCCGGCAGGCCAGCGCGTAGGCGGCCATGAGCCGTTCGTCCTGCTCGTCGGCGTCGAGGAGCTCCACCAGCGCCGCGGTGACGGCCGGCGAGCGGTCGCGTCCCGACCTCACGGAGTACGCGGCCCGCACCCGCACCAGCGAGCTCTCGTCCCGGAGCAGGGCGAGCAGCACCTCGCGGTCCTCCGCCACATCGCAGTCGAGCACCTCCGCCGCCCACGACCGCACCTCGCCGTCCGGGTCCCGGCCGAGGCCGCGCACCACCCGTGCCGTCTCCGGGTCCCCCGGCACCTCGAACATGCGCGCCACCTGGCAGCGCACCCCGGGGTCCGGGTGTCCGGCGTACCGCAGGCCGAACGCCCGCGCCCGCGGGTGGCACGCCTCGCTCAGCAGGCGGAGCACCGCCGCCAGCACCCCGCCGTCCGGTTCCACCGCCGCCCAGCCGGGGAGCAGTTCGGCGATCTCCTTCTCGTACCAGCGGTGGTGCGGGGGCGATCCGGCCATCGGCGCGCCCAGGCTCAGGAAGTCGGCGACGAAGGCCCGGTACGCGGGTGAGGGGTGCCGGTGGAAGTCCACCACCGCACGCCAGGTTCCGGCGCCCCGCCGCGACAGGAGGGTCCAGCGGGCCGCGGACCGGTCTACGTGCTCCTCGTCCCCGCACGCGTCGGCCTGCCGTACGGCCCGGGCCACCAGTTCCCCGACCGGCGGCAGGATCCGGAGATCCCGTTCCAGGACGGTCATGATCGCGCCGTGCCCGTCCCGTACGGTCCGCCCGCCGAGGGTGATCTCCCGGATCCGGTCGGACTCCCCGTCCCGCACGATCCCGGTCCGTGCCGGTCCGTCCGCCCCCGCCAGCCGCCGCAGTTCCGCCTCCGCGCCGGCCTCGTACCACCGCCGGGCAGCGGCGAGCAGCCGCTCGGGTTCCCGCACCGGCGCGGGGCCGCGTACCGCCTCCCACACCGCCGGGGAACCTCCCTCGACGGCCCGCAGCAGCGGGGTCGTCCCGTCCGGCAGGACCCGGTCCGGGTCCGCGCCGCCCTCGACCAGTGCCCCCGCCGCCGCGGACGCGTACGCCGCGACCGCCGCGCACAGCACCGGCAGCCCGTCCCCGCCCGGCGCGTCCGGGTCCGCGCCCTCCCCCAGCAGGGCGCGGACCGTCTCCGCGTCCCCCGCCGCCACGGCATCCGCCAGCCGGGCGTCCAGCTCCGTCATGAGTCCTCCCCCGTCCCGGCGGTGATCCTCGCCGGGACGGGGGAGGGCCGACAACCGGATTCCGCCCGGGCCGGAACGGACGGAGGGGCCCGGGTGCGATCGCACCCGGGCCCCTCCGTCCGTTCTCCAGACCGTGTCCGGCCCTTAATCCGCTCACGTCGTACGACGCCGCCGCGCCCCCGGCCGTCGCTCGCTCGGCCGGAACACCGTCTCGCCGGCCTCCTTGGCCGCCTCGCGGCGCGCCGCACCGTACTCGGCGAGGGCCTCCGCCAGCTTCGACACCGACGGCTCCGGGGACAGTACGTCCACGCGCAGCCCGTGCTCCTCCGCCGTCTTGGCCGTCGCCGGCCCGATACAGGCGATGACGGTCACGTTGTGCGGCTTCCCGGCGATCCCGACCAGGTTGCGGACCGTGGACGAGGACGTGAAGAGAACGGCGTCGAAGCCGCCGCCCTTGATCGCCTCGCGCGTGTCCGCCGGCGGCGGCGACGCGCGGACCGTCCGGTAGGCGGTGACGTCGTCGACCTCCCACCCGAGCTCGATCAGCCCGGCGACCAGCGTCTCGGTCGCGATGTCGGCGCGCGGCAGGAACACCCGGTCGATCGGGTCGAAGACCGGGTCGTACGGCGGCCAGTCCTCCAGCAGTCCGGCCGCGGACTGCTCACCGCTGGGCACCAGGTCCGGCTTCACGCCGAACTCGACGAGGGCTGCGGCGGTCTGCTCGCCCACCGCGGCGACCTTGATGCCCGCGAAGGCGCGCGCGTCGAGACCGTACTCCTCGAACTTCTCGCGGACGGCCTTCACGGCGTTGACCGAGGTGAAGGCGATCCACTCGTAGCGGCCCGTCACCAGGCCCTTCACCGCGCGCTCCATCTGCTGCGGGGTGCGCGGGGGTTCCACGGCGATGGTCGGCACCTCGTGGGGCACCGCGCCGTACGAACGCAGCTGGTCGGAGAGCGAAGCGGCCTGCTCCTTGGTGCGCGGTACGAGGACCCGCCAGCCGAACAGCGGCTTCGACTCGAACCAGGACAGGTCCTCGCGCCGCGTGGCGGCGCTGTGCTCACCGACCACGGCTATGACGGGGCGGGCGCCCTCGGGCGAGGGGAGCACCTTGCCCTGCTTGAACACCTGGGCGATGGTGCCCAGCGTCGCGCACCAGGTCCGCTGCCGCGTGGTGGTACCGGCGACGGTCACGGTCAGCGGGGTGTCGGGCTTGCGCCCGGCGCTCACCAGCTCGGCGGCGGCCGCCGGGACGGTCTCCAGCGTCGCGGACACGACGAGGATGCCGTCGCTCGCGCCCACCTCGCTCCAGCAGCGCGCCGAGGCGGTCTTCGCGTCGACGAACCGCACGTCCGCGCCCTGCTTGTCGCGCAGCGGGACACCGGCGTACGCGGGCACGCCCACCGCGGTCGCAACACCCGGCACCACCTCGAAGGGGATGCCGGCGGTGGCGCAGACGAGCATCTCCTCGGCGGCGTTGCCGTCGAGCCCGGGGTCGCCCGTGACGGCACGCACGACCCGCCTGCCGGAGCGTGCGGCCTCCATGACAAGATTGGCCGCGTCCCGGATCACCGGGACCCCGGCGGCTGCTGACACTTCATCAGCAATCGTCAGCTGCGGCGTGTCGACGTTCGCCCGCGCATGAGTCCGCACGACCTCGAGCACCTCGGGCTCCGCGATCAGTACGTCCGCGGCGGCGAGCGCCTCGACGGCGCGCAGCGTCAGCAGACCCGGGTCGCCCGGGCCGGCACCGAGGAAGGTGACGCGTCCGTGGGCGGCGACGGCCGGATAGGCGGAGGTGGTCGGAATTGAGGGGTTCAAAGCGATCGCTCCCCCATCAGACCGGCCGCGCCCTTGGCCAGCATCTCGTCCGCGAGTTCGCGGCCGAGCGCCATGGCCTCGTCGTACGACTGGGGCACGGGACCGGTGGTGGACAGCTGCACCAGCGTCGTGCCGTCGAGGGTTCCGACGACGCCGCGCAGGCGCATTTCATTGACAATCTCCCCGTCGGCCAACAGGTCGGCGAACGCGCCCACGGGTGCGCTGCAGCCTGCCTCCAGGGTGGCGAGCAGGGAACGCTCGGCGGTCACGGCGGCCCGGGTGTGCGGGTCGTCGAGTTGACCGAGCGCGGCGATGAGGTCCGTGTCGGACGCGAGGCACTCCACGGCCAGGGCGCCCTGGCCGGGAGCCGGCAGGACGCTGTCGACGGACAGCAGGTCGGTCGCTTCCCCGCCGCGGCCGATCCGGTTCAGACCGGCGGCGGCCAGGACGACGGCGTCGAGCTCGCCGTCGTGGACGAAGCCGATCCGGGTGTCGACGTTGCCGCGGATGGGCACCGTCTCGATCCGCTTGCCGAGCGCCAGCGCCAGGTGGTTGAGCTGGGCGGTGCGCCGGGTCGAGCCGGTACCTATGCGGGCACCTTCGGGCAGCTGCTCGAAGGTCAGACCGTCCCGGGCGACGAGCGCGTCCCGCGGGTCCTCGCGGCGCGGCATGGCCGCGATCACGAGGTCGTCGGGCTGCGCGGTCGGCAGGTCCTTCAGCGAGTGCACGGCGAAGTCGACCTCGCCGCGCAGCAGCGCGTCGCGCAGGGCCGTGACGAAGACGCCCGTCCCGCCGATCTGCGAGAGGTGCTCGCGCGAGACGTCGCCGTAGGTCGTGATCTCCACGAGCTCGACGGCCCGGCCGGTGACGGCCCGTACCGCGTCGGCGACGTGCCCCGACTGGGACATGGCCAGCTTGCTCCGCCGCGTACCGAGCCGCAGCGGCTGGTCGGGACGTGTGTTCATGATGCCCGTCCTGGGTCGTCGTCGTTCATCGGATCGGCCGCGTCCGCCCGGCTGACGGAAGCAACCGTCTGAGGGTCGAGGTCGAAGAGTTCGCGCAGTGCGTCGGCGTACCCGGCGCCGCCGGGCTCGCTGGCGAGCTGCTTGACGCGCACGGTCGGCGCGTGGAGGAGCTTGTCCACGACGCGGCGCACGGTCTGGGTTACCTCGGCACGCTGCCGTTCGTCGAGGTCGGGGAGCCGTCCGTCGAGGCGGGCCACTTCCATGGCCACGACCTCGGCCGCCATGGCGCGCAGGGCGACGACGGTGGGCGTGATGTGGGCGGCCCGCTGTGCCGCGCCGAAGGCGGCGACCTCCTGGGCGACGATCCCGCGTACGGCGTCGACGTCGGTCGCCATCGGGGCGTCGGCGGACGCCTCGGCGAGGGATTCGATGTCCACGAGCCGGACGCCCGGGATCCGGTGCACGGCCGCGTCGATGTCCCTGGGCATGGCCAGGTCGAGCAGCGCGAGCCGGACGTCGGTGGCGTGGGACTGCGTACGGGTGCTCCTGCGGGGCTGTCGCTGTGCGGCGGCCTCGCCCTGGTCGGCCCAGGTCCCGTGCAGTTCGAGGGAGTTGGCGTCGACCCCGGTCAGCGCGGAGCGGCCGTCCGGGCCGACGGGGCACCCGTCGGCCTCGGCGTTCCCGGGCATGGCCCGCACGGCTCCGGCATCGGCGATCCGGCCTCCGGCCCGGGCCGCGGCAACCAGCCGTGCCAGCACCTCGGCGTCCTGCCCCGCCAACCCCGGCCCCGCCGGCGCCGCATCCAGCCCCGCCAGGGGGCCCTTCCCAGCGGTAGCCGGGGAAGTTTGGGGCGCGGGGTCCGGGGCGGAGCCCCAGGAGACGGCGGCGAGAACGTCGTCGGCGGTCAGCACGAGCCCGGTGGCGCCGGTGCAGGACACGACCACGTCGACTCGTGTCAGCTCATCGGCCACCCGAGCCATCGGCACGGCCACCGCCGCGACCCCGGTGCCCGAGGCAACCAGAATCTCCGCGAGCCGTTCCGCCCGGTCGGCGGTCCGGTTCGCCACGACGATCTCGGCGACCCCGACCCGCGCCAGCGTCGCCGCGGCCAGCGAGGACATCGACCCGGCGCCGATGACCAGCGCCCGCTTGCCTGCGGCCCACTCGCCCACCGGCACGTTCACGGCGAGCTGCTCCAGACCGAAGGTCACCAGCGACTGCCCGGCCCGGTCGATCCCGGTCTCGGAGTGCGCCCGCTTGCCGACCCGCAGCGCCTGCTGGAACAGGTCGTTGATCAGCCGCCCGGCGGTGTGGAGCTCCTGCCCCAGCGCCAGCGCGTCCTTGATCTGGCCGAGGATCTGTCCCTCGCCCACGACCATCGAGTCCAGTCCGCACGCCACCGAGAACAGGTGGTGCACCGCCCGGTCCTCGTAGTGCACGTACAGGTACGGGGTGAGCTCCTCCAGCCCGACCCCGCTGTGCTGCGCGAGCAGGGTGGACAGCTCGGCGACGCCGGCGTGGAACTTGTCCACGTCCGCGTACAGCTCGATCCGGTTGCAGGTGGCCAGCACGGTCGCCTCGGTCGCCGGTTCGGCGGCGAGGGTGTCGTGCAGCAGCTTCACCTTGGCGTCCACGGACAGCGAGGCCCGCTCCAGCACGCTCACGGGTGCGCTGCGGTGGCTCAGCCCTACGACGAGCAGGCTCATGCCGGCATCACCGCCGGCACGTCGCCCTCGGGCCCGCCCTTGCGCTGCTCGGCGGCGGTCCGCCCGGCCGGCGGCACCACGGCCGCGGCAGGTGCGGCGCCGCCCACGGAGGAGCTGCCGGCGGCAGCGGCGGCCGCTTCCTCACCGGCCTTGCGCTGCTCATGGAAGGCGAGGATCTGGAGCTCGATGGAGAGGTCGACCTTGCGCACGTCCACGCCCTCGGGCACGGACAGCACGGTGGGCGCGAAGTTCAGGATGGAGGTCACGCCCGCCGCGATCAGCCGCTCGCTGACCTGCTGCGCCGCGCCCGCGGGGGTCGCGATCACGCCGATCGAGACGCCGTTCTCCGAGATGATCTTCTCCAGATCATCGGTGTGCTGCACGGCCATGCCGGCGACCGGCTTGCCGGCCATCGCCGGGTCGGCGTCGATGAGGGCCGCGACGCGGAAGCCGCGCGCGGAGAAGCCGCCGTAGTTGGCGAGGGCGGCGCCGAGGTTACCGATGCCGACGATGACGACCGGCCAGTCCTGGGTCAGGCCGAGCTCGCGGGAGATCTGGTAGACGAGGTACTCGACGTCGTAGCCGACGCCGCGGGTCCCGTAGGAACCGAGGTACGAGAAGTCCTTGCGCAGTTTCGCGGAATTGACTCCGGCGGCGGCCGCGAGCTCCTCGGAGGACACCGTGGGCACCGATCGCTCGGAGAGCGCGGTGAGGGCACGCAAGTACAGCGGAAGCCGGGCGACAGTGGCCTCGGGAATACCTCGGCTGCGGGTCGCCGGTCGGTGAGTTCGGCCAGTTGCCACGATGCTCCTGCGGGATGAGCGGGGCTGCAGGCGGCCACTTGTCCCAGGACCGCCCCGTCGACAGCAGGCTATGCCTTTGTGAACGCGTGCACAAAGATTGTGTCCGGTTTGTCCGTCCAAAGTGACCGGGGTCACGCGACTCCGGCACGTAAAGCCGGAACCATCGGCACGTCGAACCCGTTCAAATCCGAAAGGGGGCAAAACCGTGCACACTCCTCACAGATACGCCCCCGAGACCCCATAAATCGCCCATGATGGTAACCGGGAAGAAGGTCAGGCCCCCAACGCCCGCCGGAGCCGGTCGGGGTTCACCCTCCAGAAGGTGTGCTGCTCGCCGTCCACGAGCACGACCGGAATCTGCTCCCAGTGCAGCCGGTAGAGCTCCTCGTCCTGCGAGATGTCCTTCTTCTCCCACTGCGCACCCGTCTCGGCGCACACCTTCGCCACCACCTCCTCCGCCTCGTCGCACAGGTGACACCCCGGCTTCCCGATGAGCGTCACCGTCCGCTCCCCGGGACTCTTCTTTTCTTTGCGGCGCAACAAAGGGCTCATGCCACCCATTCTCCCGCGCCCTCGCGTAACAGCAGCGCCTCGAAGAGTTCACACCTCGGCATCCCATCGGTTCGGGAACTCCCGAACACAGTGGCTATGCTCGCGTCATGGCCGCTCTCGGATGGCTCCCCCCTCGTCGACGCTCCGCCACTGCACGCAGCGTGCTGGCGGGCGAGGCCTCGGCCGAGGCCGCCCGCAAGACCGCTCTGGCCGAGGCCCCAGCGTTCACCGAACCCGGAACGGAACCGGAAACGGAACCGGAAGCCCTCGCCGAAGAGGGCCCGGAGCAGACCCCGGACGAACCCGTCTTCCCGGTCGCCGGCGACGATCTCGCCGCCGCCTTCTTCGACCTCGACAACACCGTCATGCAGGGCGCCGCGATCTTCCACTTCGGCCGCGGCCTCTACAAGCGCGAGTTCTTCCGGCGCCGCGAGCTCGCCCGCTTCGCCTGGCAGCAGGCCTGGTTCCGGCTCGCCGGGGTCGAGGATCCCGAGCACATGCAGGACGCCCGCGACAGCGCGCTGTCCATCGTCAAGGGCCACAAGGTCTCCGAGCTGATGGCGATCGGCGAGGAGATCTACGACGAATACATGGCCGAGCGGATCTGGCCGGGCACCCGCGCCCTGGCGCAGGCCCACCTCGACGCCGGCCAGAAGGTGTGGCTGGTCACCGCCGCCCCCGTGGAGACGGCCACGATCATCGCCCGCCGCCTCGGCCTGACCGGGGCCCTGGGCACCGTCGCCGAGTCCGTCGACGGGATCTACACCGGCCGCCTGGTCGGCGAGCCGCTGCACGGCCCCGCGAAGGCGGAGGCGGTCCGCGCCCTGGCCGCCGCCGAGGGGCTCGACCTCGAACGCTGCGCCGCCTACAGCGATTCACACAACGACATCCCGATGCTGTCACTGGTCGGACATCCGTACGCGATCAATCCCGACACAAAACTGCGCAAGCATGCCCGCACCAACGACTGGCGACTGCGCGACTATCGGACCGGCCGCAAGGCCGTGAAGGTCGGCGTCCCGGCAGCCGCCGGCGTCGGCGCGATCGCGGGCGGCGCGGCCGCGGCCATCGCGCTGCACCGCCGCCGCAAGTAACAACACCAGGCCCGGGGCCCAAGAGCCCCGGGCCCGCCCGGGCCTCGACTCCGCTCCGGAGCTTCGCACCCCTCTACCCGCGCCCCCGGCACGGCACTCCGGCATGCCCGACTCGGTCGCGGGACCACTTGGAAGCGTCCATTCCGCGCATCCAAGCGATCAAGAATCGATCACCAACTGCGACCGAATATGCCCTCGACACGCAACAGAAGTGTCGGAACCGGTGATTTGAGCAACTGGGTGTAGTGCTGCCTGTACGAAGCGTTATTCTCCTCAAACGCATGCCACCGGCCATCTGTCGCCACGACGGGTGAACGGTTCCGCACTGCACGTGATGGAAGCTCTGCCTCTGGGAGTCCCGTGTACCCATCTGTCGGGGTTGACGCCTCGGGCCTGGCTCAGCTGCGCGCAACGGTCCTCGACCACCTGCGCGGCTTCGTCCCCACCGCGTACGCCGCCCCCGCCTTCGCCGCCGCGGTCCCTGCCGGCCTCGGCCCGGCCGGTCCTTGCTATGCCCTGACCGACGGCGGCGCGACGGTGGGCAGACGAGGTCGCGCCGCCGGCAGTTCGAACGCCTCCGGCGCCGGCACCCAGACCACCCACCGCCGCCCCACGGCGGACAGCGACCAGGCCCGCATGATGGACCTGGTCGAACGCGCCCAGGCGGGTGAGGCCGAGGCCTTCGGTCGCCTCTACGACCAGTACAACGACACGGTCTACCGGTACATCTACTACCGCGTCGGCGGCAAGGCGACCGCGGAGGACCTCACCAGCGAGACGTTCCTGCGCGCCCTGCGCCGGATCTCCACCTTCACCTGGCAGGGCCGCGACTTCGGCGCCTGGCTCGTGACGATCGCCCGCAACCTGGTGGCGGACCACTTCAAGTCCAGCCGGTTCCGGCTGGAGGTCACCACCGGCGAGATGCTCGACGCGAACGAGGTCGAGCGCAGCCCCGAGGACTCCGTCCTCGAATCCCTCTCCAACGCGGCCCTGCTGGAGGCCGTGCGCAAGCTCAATCCGCAGCAGCAGGAGTGCGTGACCCTGCGCTTCCTGCAGGGCCTCTCGGTCGCCGAGACGGCCCGGGTGATGGGGAAGAACGAGGGCGCCATCAAGACGCTCCAGTACCGGGCGGTGCGCACCCTGGCACGCCTCCTCCCCGAAGACGCCCGCTGACCCTCCGACCCCAGACAACCTCACATTCGGTGACCCCTCGATGACGCTGTGGTCAGATCATCCTTCGTCCGTAACCCAAGTGCCGCGACGCTCGTTGTGCGGAATGCAGGCTCCCTGTGGACACGCCTCGCCCGAAGCCGCTCACTCGAAAGTGTGGATGCGCTCAAGGAAGGCAACCTTCCGGACACCTTGGGGAGTCGATCGTCATGACGAGAGGAGGTGCCGCCAGTGATCGCGAACGTGACCCCGCACCGGCGGGCGAACGCCTTCGCCCAGGCCCTGGAGGATCGGACCCCATCCGACCTTCCAGATCCGGACTCGGCGGCCGAGCAGTCCGAGGCACCTGCCGAACCTGCCGACCACGACCGGCTGTTGGACCTGGCGAGCGTGCTCGGCGAAAGAATGCCGCGCCCAGTGCTGGACCCCGAGGTCAAAGTGGTGCAACGAGCCCAGCTCATTGCAGCCATGGAGGCCATGGTGCTGGAGGAGAGGGCCGGGGGCGGTGCCGCCTCGGACCCTCAGGTGCCCGAACAGCGGACCGGCCGCGGCGCCCACCGGGCGACCCCGCTCCGGAAATTGCGGCCACGCTCCCGCTGGTCCAAGGGCATCGCAGCGGGCGGCCTCACCGTGGGTGTGGCCGCGGGAGCCTTCAGCGGAGTGGCCGCTGCCAGTACCGACGCCCTGCCCGGTGACCACCTCTACCCCGTGAAGCGGGGCATGGAGGACCTGAAGCTGGGGATGGCCGACGACGACTCGGACCGGGGCGAGCTCTATCTCGACCAGGCCTCGAACCGCCTGTCGGAAGCCCGTCGGCTGATGGAGCGGGGCCGGCTGGGCGACCTGGACCACGAGTCCCTGGGCGCGATCCGCCGCGCCCTGGCGGGCGTGAAGCACGACGCGGAGGAAGGCCACCGCCTCCTCCAGGCCGCGTACGAACGGGACGGCTCGCTCGGCCCGATCCAGAAGCTGTCGTCGTTCTCCCGCTCCCACCGCGACGCGTGGGGCAAGCTCCGCGAAAAGCTCCCGGCACAGCTCACGGACGTGGGCGGTGAAGTGGAGTCGGTCTTCCAGGCCATAGACCAAGACGTGGCGCCGCTGCAGAGCCTGCTCCCCAAGGCACCGGAGAAGACCCGCAGCACCGGGGGCACCCCCGGCTCGTCCGCCAAGCCGGGCACCCCGAGCGGCACCCATCCGTCCGCCCCGGCGGCCGGCAGCACGCCGTCCGGCAGCCCCGCGGCGCCGTCCCCCTCGGGCAGCTCCCGGCCGCCCGCCGGCGGCCTCCTGGGCGGCACGGGCGACCTGCTCAACCCGCCCGCGGGACAGTCGGCCCCGCCCCCCTCGGGCACGTCGGAGACCCCGAAGCCGGACATCACCATCCCGCCCCTGCTCCCGGGGCTCCTCCCGGGCCTGGGCTTGGGCGCGGAGGACGCCGAGTAACAGGAAGGGCGGGGCTGCCGAGGCAGCCCCGCCCTTTCCCCTGCGCCACCGGTCCTTCGACCCTGCCGCCGTTCGGCCTTCCGCCGACAGCGCGTCAGAAGAACACGGACCGCCGCTGGACCAGCAGCTTGTAGAGCGTGTGCTGGATCTGCTCCCGCACCTGGTCCGTCAGGTTGAACATCAACATCGGGTCCTCCGCCGCCTCCGCGGCGTACCCGTCCGTCGGGATCGGCTCCCCGAACTGGATCGTCCACTTCGTCGGCAACGGCACCGCGCCCAGCGGCCCCAGCCACGGGAAGGTCGGCGTGATCGGGAAGTACGGGACCCCCAGCAGCCGTGCCAGCGTCTTCGCGTTGCCGACCATGGGATAGATCTCCTCCGCCCCCACGATCGAGCACGGCACGATCGGCGTCCCCGCCCGCAGCGCCGTCGACACGAAACCGCCGCGCCCGAACCGCTGCAACTTGTACCGGTCCCCGAACGGTTTCCCTATCCCCTTGAAGCCCTCCGGCATCACACCGACCAGCTCTCCGGCCTCCAGCAGCCGCTGCGCGTCCTCCGCGCACGCCAGGGTGTGCCCCGCCTTGCGGGCCAGCTCGTTGACCACCGGCAGCATGAACACCAGGTCCGCCGCCAACAGCCGCAGGTGCCGCTCCGCCGGGTGGTGGTCGTGCACGGCGACCTGCAGCATCAGCCCGTCCAGCGGCAGCGTCCCGGAGTGGTTCGCCACGATCAGCGCGCCGCCCTCCGCCGGGATGTTCTCGATGCCCTTGACCTCGACGCGGAAGTACTTGTCGTACAGCGGCCGCATCAAGGACATCAGGACCTGGTCCGTCAGCTCCTTGTCGTAGCCGAAGTCGTCGACCTCGTAGTCGCCGGTGACCCGCCGCCGCAGGAACGCCAGCCCGCCGGCGATCCGCCGGTCCCAGCTGTCGCCGGGCACCGCGGCCGGCGCCGGCTCGGGAGCCGCCGGGGGCTCCACCACCGGCTCGGCAGCGGGCACCGCCCGCACACGGCGGGGGATCCGCCGCCGCGGCCGGTCCTCGTCGAACGGAATGACCTTGGCGTCCGCCACTATCGCTTCGCTCCTTCAACCGCGTAGGCGTCGTCCTTGAGCCCGTCTGCATCCAGCATGGCCGCCACCCGATCCACGACCCGTCCGACCCGCTCCGGCGGCAGCAGCCCGGTCCCCCGGCTCCGCGCGAAGTCCGCGAAGGTCTCCGCGGTCGTGTAGAGCGGCTCGAAGCCGAGGACCTCGCGCATCTGCGCGGTCTCCACGACCCGGCCATGGGTGAGCAGCCTTATCTGCTCGGGCGAGAAGTCACTGGCCCCGACCGCCCGCAGCGCGGCGCCCACCCAGTTCAACGCGGGCAACAGCAGCGGCAGCGTGGGCCGCCCGAGCCGCCGCGAGCACTGCGACAGCAGCAGCACGCCGTCACCCGCGATGTTGAACGTCCCGCTGTTCAAGGTCCCGCGCCTGGGCTCCCCCGCGGCCAGCCGCAGCACTTCGAGGACGTCGTCCTCGTGCACGAACTGCAGCCGCGGGTCGTACCCCAGCACGGTCGGCATCACCGGGATCGAAAAGTACTCGGCGAGCGCCGAGTCCGCGAAGGGCCCCAAGATGTTCGCGAACCGCAGGACGCACACGGCGACGTCCGGCCGCCTGCGCGCGAAGCCCCGTACGTACCCCTCGACCTCGGCGGCGTCCTTGGCGAAGCCGCCCGCCGGCAGGGACTTCGGCTCCGTGGTCTCGGTGAACACGGCCGGGTCCCGGGGGGTTCCGCCGTACACGCTGGTGCTGGACTTCACCACGAGCCGTCGTACCGTCGGCGACTTCTGGCAGGCTCCGAGGAGCTGCATGGTGCCGATGACGTTGGTTTCCTTGACGGTGCTGTGCGCACCGCCCGTTCCCGCGCTTCCTCCGGTGACCGCCAGATGGACCACCGTGTCCACGGCGTGCTCGGCCAGCACTCTGGCGATCGCCGACTGTCTGATGTCCGTACGGACGAACTCCGCCGATCCGAGCCGGTGCGGCGGCGTCACGGCGTCCACCGCGATCACCCGCTCGACGTCCGGATCGCGCTGGATCCGGCGCACGAAGCGGCCGCCCAACTGCCGGGCAGCCCCGGTGACGAGTACGACCTTCCCCACGAGCTCAGCGCCTCCCTCGAGAAGTCCCCCGGCTGCACCGCAGCCCCTCCACCAAGAATGGTGGAGGGGCTGCGGAGAACACGTACAGCTGCCGTTTACTTCTTGTTACGGCGCTGGACGCGGGTGCGCTTGAGCAGCTTGCGGTGCTTCTTCTTAGCCATCCGCTTGCGCCGCTTCTTGATAACAGAGCCCACGACTACCCTCGCTCACTTCTCTTCACTGGTGCGGGGCGTCTGGGCCCACACGACCTACGTCGGCCTAGCCTACCCGCCCGAGCTCTGAGCTTGTAATCCGAGCGCTTCCGCGTCGTAGCCAGGGGCGTCCCGAGCCTCAGTCTCAGGCCGACTCCACCCCCACGTAGGACTCTCGGAGGTACTCGTGGACCGCGTTCTCGGGGACCCGGAAGGACCGGCCCACCCGGATTGCGGGCAGATGACCGTTGTGCACCAGCCGGTACACGGTCATCTTCGACACTCGCATCACCGAGGCGACCTCCGCCACGGTCAGGAACTGAACCTCACTGAGAGGCCTCTCGCCAGCAGCCATGACACACCTTGACCTTCCGCGCATGACGGGCACCGGCTTCCCCTCCGGTTACTCCTCGTCGTCGCACGCTCACTCCCCAGAGTAGGGGCGCGTGATACGAGTGGGGAAGAGGAGCTACGGCCACTCCTGCCGTCCCGTCAGACTCGCGCGGCCGAGCACGTACCGCGCGAGCGGTCGGTAGTAGTCCGCTCGCACCGCGTCATCAAGTGGAACGGCCACCGAGACCCGCCCCTCGGCCTCCCCGACGAACAGCGCGGGATCATCCGTATCCGCCAACCCGATGGCCTCCACACCGAGCTGACCTGCACCGCAGACCCACCCGTGGTCCCCCACCACCAGCTCCGGCAGCGGCCCGCCGGCCTCCGCGAGGGCCCCCAGCGCCACCCGAACCGGCAGCGGCGAATGGGTGTGCACGCCGGTCGCACTCCCCGGCACCCGCACGCCGGGTTCCCGCACCAGTGCGACCCCCCGTACGTATTCGATGCTGTGCGTGCGTACGCCGAACCGCGTCGCCATGTCGACACTCACCCCCTGCGCCGGGGTGAGGACAACACATCCCGCCGCCGACAGCGCCTCCGCCAAACCGGCGTAGAAACCCAGGAGTCGGTGTGGATGGCCCGTCCCGAACAGCACCGGCGACCGCGCCCTCGCCGCCTCGCACAGCCGTCCCGCGAACGCCTCCAGTGCGGCCACCGTCCGCTCCGGATCGATCACGTCCGGCCCGCTGACGTGCGCCGGATCCGCCGAGACCCCGCACTTGTCCGCCATCAGCCTCAGCAGATCACCCTCGCCCCACGCCCCCTCCGGATCCAGCCCCAGCATCACCCGCGGATCCCGCGCCGCGAACAGCCGGTAACTGCGCAGGCTCTCCTCCCGCGACGTGGCGACGGGCCCGGCCAACCGGGCGGCCAGCAGATGCGCACGCAGCGCGCCGGTGCTCAACACCCTCCGATGCTGCCCCAACCCCTCTGGCGGGTCATCAATTCCACCCAACAGCCCCACAGTTGGCGTAACGATGCGGCAGGCCGGCACCGCGCGCTCAGGTCAGCATGCCGCGCAGCGGGAACACCGCCCTGCGCGTCGCCAGAACGGCCTGGTCCGTCCGGTCCGCCGGGTCGTAGCCCGCGTCCCAATCCGGCCACGACGGGGTCCGCCCGTCCGTCATCCGGGCCGGCGCCAACTGTCGCGTCCGTGCGTACACCTCGTCCCGCCACGAGGCGGGCACCGCCGTCTCGGGATCCACCGGCCGGTGCGCGGCGATCCCCACCAGATGCGTCCACGACCGCGGGACGACGTCCACCACCGCGTACCCGCCCCCGCCCAGCGCCAGCCACCGCCCGCCCGCGTGCTCGTGCGCGAGCCGGTGACAGGCCTCCTGGACGGCCCGCTGGGCGTCCAGCGAGACCGCCAGGTGGGCGAGGGGGTCCTCGAAGTGCGTATCGGCCCCGTGCTGGGTCACCAGCACCTGCGGCCGGAAGTCCGCCAGCAGCTCCGGCACGACCGCGTGGAAGGCCCGCAGCCAGCCCGCGTCCCCGGTCCCCGCGGGCAGCGCGATGTTCACCGCCGAGCCCTCCGCCCCCGGGCCGCCGGTCTCCTCGGGCCAGCCGGTCTGCGGGAACAGCGTCCGCGGGTGCTCGTGCATCGAGATGGTCAGCACCCGCGGGTCGTCCCAGAAGGCCGCCTGCACGCCGTCCCCGTGGTGCACGTCCACGTCCACATAGGCGACCCGCTCGGCCCCCAGCTCCAGCAACCGCGCCACCGCGAGCGAAGCGTCGTTGTAGACGCAGAAGCCGGCCGCCCCGCCCGGCATCGCGTGGTGCAGCCCGCCGGCGAAGTTCACGGCGTGCTCGGCCTCACCGTGCCAGAGCGCCTCCGCACCCGCCACGGACTGCCCGGCGATCAGCGCGGACGCCTCGTGCATCCCGTGGAAGGCCGGATCGTCCAGGGTCCCCAGCCCGTACGAACCGTCCGCGACCCCCGGGTCTGCGGACACCTCGCGCACCGCCGCGACATAGTCCTCCCGATGGACGAGCCGCAGCGTCGAGTCCCCGGCCGCGGGCGCCGCCCGTACCTCCATCTCCCGGTCCAGCCCGAAGGCGCGGACCAGGCCCATGGTCAGCGCCAGGCGCACCGGGTCCATCGGATGGCTCGGTCCGAAGTCATACCTCGTTACCGCCTCGTCCCACATCAACAGCCCGGTCACCGGCTCGCCGCTCATGCCGCACACCGTATCGGGCGCCCTCGGAACCGAATGAGCGGGCTTGGAAGAGCGTCACCAGGACCAGCGCCATCGGCACCAACATCGCGCCCCGGTAGCTCCAGGCGTCGCCGACCGCCCCGACGAGCGGAGACCCGATCAGGAAGCCTACGTAGTTGAAGATGTTGAGCCGCGCGACGGCCGTGTCGGACGCCCCCGGGAACAAGCGTCCCGCCGCGGCGAAGGTCTGCGGCACGATCACGCACAGCCCGATCCCCAGCAGCGTGAAGCCGAGCATCCCCACCCACGCCCCCGGCGCCGCCGCCACCACGGCGAACCCGGCGGCCGCCACCAGCGTCCCGGCCCGCACCACGGCCGCCGCCCCGAAGCGCCGCACGCCCAGGTCCCCGACGGCCCGCCCCACGAGGGTGGTCACCATGTACACGTTGTAGGGGACGGTCGCCATCTGCTCCGAGCTCCCGAGCACGTCCTGGAGGTACTTGGCACTCCAGTTCGCCACCGTGGAGTCCCCGATGTACGCGCACGCCATCACCAGGCAGAGCGGCAGCAGCAACTTGAACCCGCCGGCCCCCGTTCCCTTCCCGTCGGTCGCCCCCCGGCCCGCCGTCCCGTCGACGTAGCGCCGGCTCCCCAGCAGCGCCATCGGCAACAGCACGACCACGGCCGGCAGGTAGCTGACGAAGAGGTTCAGCTCCCAGTGTGCCCCCGCCCACGCGGCCGAGGCCCCCAGGATCCCGCCGAGGCTGTACGCGGCGTGGAAACCGAGCATGATGCTCCGCCCGTACGCCCGCTGCAGGCTGACCCCGAGCATGTTCATCGAGGCGTCCAGCGCACCCACCGACAGCCCGAACGCCCCCAGGGCCACCGCCACGTGCCACATCTGGCCGCCGGCGCCGACACCCAGCAGGGACAGCAGCACCAGCGGCTGCGCCCATCGCAGTACGACGCTGGGCGGCACCCGCTTCACCAGGTGCTCGGTGGCCACGCTCGACGCCCCCGCGAGGACCGGCACGGCGGCGAGGAAAGCGGGCAGCAGGCCGTCGGATATCCCGTACCGGTCCTGGATGGCCGGGATCCGCGTCACGAGCAGCGCGAAGGCGACGCCTTGCACGAAGAAACTGAACCCCAGAGCGCCGCGGCCGCGCCGCAGCCGCACATCATCCGTCATGGCGGGTCAGCGTAGGGCCACGGGCTACCCGTGGGTAGAGAGATCACATACCGAGTCCGGCCTCCAGCCCGAGCAGCCCGGTGAGCTGCTTCATGTCACCGAAGTGTCCGGTCGCTCCGGGGAGCCGGTCGGCGGGCACCATCGCGGTGAACCCGTACACGTCCATGCCCGCGGCGACGGCGGCCTGGACGCCGAGCGGACTGTCCTCGATGACGACGCACCGGGAGGGCTCCACGCCCATCTGCCGCGCCGCGTGCAGGTACAGGTCGGGAGCAGGCTTCCCCTGGCCGACGTCCTGCGCGCTGAAGATCCACTCCTCCTCGAACCACCCGTCGAGCCCGGCCACCCGGTGCCCGACCCGGATCCGGTCGTGGCTTCCGGAGGAGGCCAGGCAGTAGCCGACCCCCTGCGCGGTCAGCGCGCCCAGCACCTCCTCCACGCCGGGGACGGGCTTCAGCTCCTGCTCGAACGCGGCGACGGTCCGCGCGTGCAGGGTTTCGTCGAAGTCGGCCGGCAGCTGCTGCCCGGTCCGCTCGACGACGAGGTCGTGCACCCGGTGCACGGCGGTCCCCATGTAGTCGCGGACCGACTCCTCGTAGGTGGTCGGGTGCCCCAGCTCGGTCAGGTACCCGGCGAGGATGCTGTTGGCGAGCGGCTCGCTGTCCACCAGCACGCCGTCGTTGTCGAAGATGACGAGGTCGTAGCCCATACCCCCACAGTACGAACTAAAGGGACGTAGGGCCCGTCTCGCCGGGCCGCCGACGACGCGTCACCGGGCTGCTGCGGCCATTCGGACGACAGACGGGAAGCACACGGCCGGCTCGATCGGGCCGGATCCGGCCGGTGAACGCAGAAAAGCCCCGCACCGAACCCATAAAGGGCTGGTGCGGGGCTTCCGCAATAATTGTTCGGCGGCGTCCTACTCTCCCACAGGGTCCCCCCTGCAGTACCATCGGCGCTGAAAGGCTTAGCTTCCGGGTTCGGAATGTAACCGGGCGTTTCCCTAACGCTATGACCACCGAAACACTATGAAATTTGAACATGCTGGTGTTGACACAGCTGTTCGTTATTTCAGAACTAACACAGTGGACGCGAGCAACTGAGGACAAGCCCTCGGCCTATTAGTACCAGTCAGCTTCACCCGTTACCGGGCTTCCACATCTGGCCTATCAACCCAGTCGTCTACTGGGAGCCTTACCCTCTCAAGGAGGTGGGAATACTCATCTTGAAGCAGGCTTCCCGCTTAGATGCTTTCAGCGGTTATCCCTCCCGAACGTAGCCAACCAGCCATGCCCTTGGCAGGACAACTGGCACACCAGAGGTTCGTCCGTCCCGGTCCTCTCGTACTAGGGACAGCCCTTCTCAATATTCCTACGCGCACAGCGGATAGGGACCGAACTGTCTCACGACGTTCTAAACCCAGCTCGCGTACCGCTTTAATGGGCGAACAGCCCAACCCTTGGGACCGACTCCAGCCCCAGGATGCGACGAGCCGACATCGAGGTGCCAAACCATCCCGTCGATATGGACTCTTGGGGAAGATCAGCCTGTTATCCCCGGGGTACCTTTTATCCGTTGAGCGACGGCGCTTCCACAAGCCACCGCCGGATCACTAGTCCCGACTTTCGTCCCTGCTCGACCCGTCGGTCTCACAGTCAAGCTCCCTTGTGCACTTACACTCAACACCTGATTGCCAACCAGGCTGAGGGAACCTTTGGGCGCCTCCGTTACCCTTTGGGAGGCAACCGCCCCAGTTAAACTACCCATCAGACACTGTCCCTGATCCGGATCACGGACCTAGGTTAGACATCCAGCACGACCAGAGTGGTATTTCAACGGCGACTCCACAACCACTGGCGTGGCTGCTTCAAAGTCTCCCACCTATCCTACACAAGCCGAACCGAACACCAATATCAAACTGTAGTAAAGGTCCCGGGGTCTTTCCGTCCTGCTGCGCGAAACGAGCATCTTTACTCGTAGTGCAATTTCACCGGGCCTATGGTTGAGACAGTCGAGAAGTCGTTACGCCATTCGTGCAGGTCGGAACTTACCCGACAAGGAATTTCGCTACCTTAGGATGGTTATAGTTACCACCGCCGTTTACTGGCGCTTAAGTTCTCAGCTTCGCAACCCCGAAAGGTCACTAACCGGTCCCCTTAACGTTCCAGCACCGGGCAGGCGTCAGTCCGTATACATCGCCTTACGGCTTCGCACGGACCTGTGTTTTTAGTAAACAGTCGCTTCTCGCTGGTCTCTGCGGCCACCCCCAGCTCAAGCAGCAAGTGCTATCACCAGTGATGGCCCCCCTTCTCCCGAAGTTACGGGGGCATT